>JAIQZU010000001.1 GCA_021776915.1 Candidatus Scalindua sp.
ATGAGGCGGAAGAAATTTTTGAGGATATAAACGTTTTTCTTCCTGGAAGTGCCACAGTTTTTCCAGTCTCAGAAGATGCAATCTCTGCGGCGTTACAACCTGACAATAGCACTTATGTACAACAGATTAATGTTTTATATAAGCTGTTAACAAGTAATGGTAAATCTACTAACCGAATTATCATAACCCCGATCCAGTCGCTCTTACAACATGTGCCACCGCCTGATGCAATAGAAAAAAATATTCTTACAATCAGGACAGGACAGGAATACGAACAGGAATTTCTTGTAGACTGGCTGATAAACGGTGGTTTTGAACGAACGAGCATAGTTGAGCTGCCCGGAGAATTCAGCTTGAGGGGAGGGATTATAGATGTCTTTCCATTTTCTTTCCTGCAAGAACATCAATCAGGAAATACAGTAAGTAGCGGTACCGGTGAAATGCCTTACCGTGTCGAATTTTTCGGCGATGAGATCGACTCTATCCGCATGTTTAACGCGGAGACTCAATTGTCAGAGAGACAAGTACAAGAGTGTAAAATACTAGGCGTACAAGATGAACAAATCAACACGGCTGTTCATCCAAAAGCGAACAGGCATAAAGGCAGGTACAGCTCTCTCATTGACTATATACCAGAAGACTCGTGGGTTGTTTTTAAGGAGTATGAAAATATAGAGAATAAGGCAGAAAACATAAGCGTCAACTTAGAGTCTCATAGTAAGATTTTTTCTTTTAATCATATAATAAAATCGTGCAAGGACTTTAGAAAGATATATCTTTCTAATTTAACGCTTAAACGCAAAAATATATTTTCATTTAATATAAAGGCCCCTGACTATTTTGATCATGATATCCATAACTCAATTAAAAAGATCGAGGATATAAAGACTTCGTACCAGAGCACCATAATCTTTTGCAGCAACCAGGCCGAAGAGCAGAGATTGAGCGAACTGCTATCAGATATTAATTCCCAACCTACCTCCCGTAAGGCTGCTTCAAATAGAGATAGAACTACTAAGGAAATTACAGGCAACCGTTCACCCTTCAATCACACAGAAAATCAAATAGGGCATCTCAACCATGGTTTCTTATTTGAAGATATCTCCACGGCGTTTCTTACACATCATGAAATATTCCAACGCTACAGGCTGAGGAGGGAACCGAAGAAATTAATACCGACAAAGGCTATAGATTCTTTTCTTGATGTAAGAAAGGGAGACTATGTGGTGCACGTCAGTCATGGCATAGCAAGGTTTCTGGGCATGCAACTGCTTAATAATGATAATGAGTCTGGCAGTTATGGTGAATTCCTTGTACTCGAATTCGATGAAGGTGCAAAGGTTTATGTGCCTGCCACAAAGATTGAGTTAGTACAAAAATACGTATGCGGTTCAGAACACAAGCCAAAACTCAGCAAGCTTGGCAACCGAACATGGGAAAGAAAAAAACAGATGGCAGAAGAGGCCGTTCGGGATATGGCAAGTGAGCTCCTTTCCATGCAGGCAATGAGAGCGGCAAAACGGGGCATAGCTTACCCGAAGGACTCTGAATGGCAGAGAAAGTTTGAGTCAGAATTCATATACCAGGAAACTGAAGATCAGTTACAGGTTGTCATGGATATTAAGAATGACATGGAATCATTAAAACCTATGGACAGGCTTATTTGTGGAGACGTGGGATATGGTAAGACTGAGATTGCGATCAGGGCTGCATTTAAGGCTGTAATGTATGGTAAACAGGTAGCCGTTCTGGTACCGACAACTTTACTGGCGCAACAGCATTATAGAACCGTTACTGAAAGAATGGCAGACTATCCCATTAATATTGATGTATTGAGCAGATTTAAGACCCGAAAAGAACAAAAGGAAGTATTGGAGAACTTAAAAGAGGGAAAGGTCGACATTGTTATCGGAACACACCGGTTGATTCAGAAAGATGTTGCATTCAAAGATATCGGGCTGATAATCGTAGATGAAGAACAGAGGTTTGGTGTCGAACATAAAGAAAAACTAAAGAAGTTTAGAGAATCGGTTGACGTTCTCACGTTAACGGCAACTCCAATCCCGCGTACCCTGCATTTATCTCTCCTGGGCATAAAGGATATATCGTCTCTGAATACTCCTCCACAAGACAGGCAATCCATACAGACAAGTTTATTGCGTTTTAACAGTGATGTAATAAGGAGCGCAATAATTCATGAATTAAATCGTGATGGACAAATTTACTTTGTACACAATCGTGTAAAGAACATAAACCATATTGCAAATACTATTGCGAAGATAGTCCCGAAAGCAAGGATTGCTGTAGCCCATGGGCAAATGCCGGAAAGACTCCTGGAGAAGAAAACGTCAGATTTTGTTAATGGCAAATTCGACATTCTTGTATCAACAACAATAATAGAATCCGGTCTTGATATTCCAAATGTAAACACTATATTTATTAATCAGGCGGATATGTTTGGTTTGGCAGATTTGCATCAGTTGCGTGGCAGGGTGGGACGTTACAAGCACCGTGCCTATGCCTACCTTTTGTTACCAGGAAACAGGCCGGTTACACCGGAAGCCGAGAAGAGATTAAAGGCCATTGTTGACTTCTCGGAACTTGGCGCAGGTTTTAAGATTGCGATGCGGGATCTTGAGATCAGGGGAACCGGGAATATTTTAGGTATAGAACAACACGGACATATTGAAGCGGTCGGTTATGAAATGTTTTGCAGACTACTTAAAATCGTAATATGCAAGGGGAAGAATGAGCCAATTCCGAATTACCACGATGTCCACATAAACTTAAACCTGGAATCGTATCTCCCTGATGACTACATACCTGATATGAAGCTGAAAATAGAAGTATACAGGAAGATAAATCGTTTATCTTCTAAGGGTGAGATAAAGAGAATGGGAAAAGAGCTTGCAGATAGATTCGGTCAAATACCGCAGCAGGTTGAAAACCTGTTAATAGAATGTGAGGTAAGAGTAGCGGCACAGGCTTCTAATATCCGTTCACTCGTACGCACAAATGGTACTGTTATATTTCATGTAGAAAATTTGAAGAAAGCAGAATCACTCTTTAGAAATGCAAAGAAACTGGTAAAAGTAGTGGCTAATAACGAATTACACCTTACCTTGCCCGGAAAGAAGATGTCGCCTCATAGTTCAGCAGATTTCATAAAAAATTTATTAAACCAGAAACCTTAACCACAGGGATATGCAGATTAATACTCAAAATGATAGATGACAGATCATATACGGGTTTGTATACTATATTCTGCTAAAACTTACATTTACGGTGCAGGAGGAATCTAAAAATTTGAAGGTTTTCAAATTAAGCTTAATTTTTTCCATACTACAACTGTTTTATTTATATCAAACAAGTGCTGACAATTTAAATGCCGTACGAGTTATCGTAAATGGTGAAATAATTACGGAATTTGATATTAGAAGACAGGTCGCTGAAGCCGTACATATTGCCAGAGAAAAGTACGGGGACATAGGACTCCAGCAGAAAGAACGTGAAATACTTTCTAAGGGTATTGATGAATTAATTGATAGAAAAATACTTGTGCAGGAGGCAAAGAAAGTTGTGCTTACCGACCCGGAAAGGGCAGAAGAGATTGAAAAGAACCTTGATGCATTTGTCAAGGGCGCTGTAGAAGAAGTTGGTTCTGTTTATAAATTTTATGAACTGGCCCACAAACAGGGAATTAACCCTCTTAAAAAGAGAGCAGAATTAAAGGATGATCTGTTAATCGAAGAAATTATGCGTGATAATGTTTATAGAAGGATAGTAATCACACCAAAAGGAATTAAGCGCTATTATCAGGAACACACAGATGAATTTTCACGAGAGGGTAGTTTGAGTTTCAGACATATATTGTTAATGTTTTCCAAATATAAAACTAAAGAAGATGCGAAATCTACGGCGGAAGATATTTTAAATAGATTAAAGAATGGAGAAGAATTCGGAGACCTGGCAAAAGAATATTCGCGAGGTCCTCATTCTGATGAAGGGGGTTTGTGGGAGTCTGATGAAGTAAGGGACTTTAGAAAAGATCTGGTTGCTAAAATTTCTAAATTAAAAGAAGGTGAAGTAAGTCCAATAATAGACTCTTCGTTAGGCCACCATATCTTTAAGATAGAAGAGATTACTCCCTCTCAAACATTGACTTTTCAGCAGGCACAAAGTGAAATTCGCAATATGCTCTTTAGAGACGAATTTGTTAAGAAGAAAAAAGAATACTTAAAAAAACTGAGAAAAGATGTGGTAATTAAAAGATATTATTGAGTTATAACAATTTTTGCAAATCTGCGTTTTCCTACTTTTAATACCATCCCGCTTTTTATATCAACTTCTTGTGCCGGATCTGTATACTTTTTATTATCAATACTTACTCCCCCTTGAGAAATCAATCTCCTTGCTTCTCCGTTAGTAGATGCAAAGCCATGGTCAACCAATAATTTTACTAACCATATTTTATGAGTTGTATTTCCGGTCGCAGATACTTCAAGCGGCGGAAGTTTTATTTCCAGGCTTGGAATGTTTGCCGGTTGTTCATGGTCTCTATGGATTCTGTCGAATTCTTCCGCCACTTCCCGGGCTATCTCCTCATTGTAATACCGGTTTACAATAGCCTTCCCCAATACAATCTTTGCCTGGCGTGGATGCTCCTTTAATGTACTATCTATTTCTTCCATAGCCATGTCAGTTGCCAACTCAAAATACTTGCGCATAAGATCGTCACCAATCCTCATTGTTTTGCCAAAGATTTCTTTCGGCTCTTCATATATGCCTATATAATTGCCCAGGCTTTTACTCATCTTTTTGTTCCCGTCGATTCCCTCCAGTAATGGAGTAGTGAGCGCTACCTGAGGCTCCATATTCTTATCCCTTTGGAGATCACGGCCAACAAGCAGACTGAATATCTGATCTGTACCACCGATTTCAATATCACTTCTCACCATTATCGAATCATATCCTTGCATTAATGGATAAATAAATTCATGGAGGCTTATGGGAACTCCGGAACTATATCTTTTCGAAAAATCATCTCTCTCCATCATTCTGGCAACTGTCATCTTTGAGGCTAATGTAATTACATCAGTAAATTTCATCTCCTTAAACCATTCACTATTGTAACGGATTTCAGTCTTGTCTATATCCAGTATCTTTCCTATTTGATCTAAGTATGTTCTCGTATTCTTCTTTATGTCTTCGCGTGTAAGTTGAGGCCGTGTTTTATTAACTCCAGACGGATCGCCTACAATTGCAGTATAGTCTCCAATTATTAATACCGCCGTATGGCCAAGTTCCTGGAAATTACGCAGCTTATGAATCGGGACAGCATTTCCAATATGAATATCTGGTGCGGTAGGATCAAGGCCTAATTTAGCTCGCAGGGGGGTTTTGGTCTTTATTGATCTCTGCAGTTTTTCGATGAGTTCTTCTTCGCGGACGATTTCTACAGTTCCGCGTTTAATAATATTCAGTTGTTCATCAATGCCCTTAAACATGACTTTTCAGAATGTGTTTAAAAGAAATCAAAAAAGCTAATGTGGCAGTATTGTGGCAGATATGGACAGTTATTGGCGCTATTAACGATTCAGTCTTTTCAAATAGATAAGCTAGCAGAAGTCCCAGGATAAATATCTGCAAGAACACATGGGCATTTAAATGTACCAAAGCAAACAGGAATCCACTAATTAAGATGGCTTTTAGCTTGCCGAAAGTAGTTCTTACCGCAGACTGAAGAAATCCTCTGAAAAGAAGCTCCTCAATAACAGGCGCCGCTAACATGCCAAAAAAAAACATGAAAGCAAGAACCCCCAAAGAGTCCTCATTCAGGATTTTATTAATAATGTCCTGCTGTTCAGGTACTATACCAAATATTCTTAGAACAAAATCTACTACAAAGCCGGCTAGAATTATAACAGGAAGAACTATCAGATAATGTTTAAGGCCAATTTTCACATCACGTTTCCAGTTGTGTGTTGTAAAACCTAATGACGTAACAGGCAAACCATATCCTATCCGAATAATATAGAAAACATAAAGACAGGTCAAAATATTTACAACTAGAGACAGGCTAAGGAGTGTAGTGTTCTGCCCAAAAACTTCTATTAAATCAAGTCTGAATATTTGTTTTGATACTCTTAAAAAAACAGGTATTCCAACAAGCATCATGAAGAAATATAACAGGAAAACCTTAAATATATCTCCTATATTCCAACGTTTGTTATCAGGCATTTTTAAGTCAAGCACATTCTGTAGATGGAGGTAATATTTCTTTTTTTTAATTAAGTTCATTCACCGCTTCTTGCTCTTACTCTTACTCACTGCTTTCTTTTTCTGCTCTGTTTTTTTCTTCCTCACTGCCTTATCCTTCCCCTTTTTTGCTTTTGCCTTCTCTTTTACCTTTACTTTTTTCTTTACAGCTTTTTCCCCCTTTTTCTTTATACTTTTCTTGTACTCTTCATATTCATCTTCATCCATAAGAGCATCAAGTTGCTCAGGGTCTTCTATCCTAACCTTGATGAGCCAGCCATCATCAAATGGATTTTTCTGCAACACCTTTAAAGTGGTAACCAAATCTGAGTTTACCTTTACAATCTCACCATTTAAAGGTGCCATTAAATCATGAAGAACGTTGATGGATTCAATTTCACCATAAGCAATACCAAGAAGAGTATTCTCATTAACTTTTGGCAAGCAAATGTCTATCAGATCTCCAAGTTCATCTATAAAATAATCAGTTACACCAATTGTTACAACTTTTCTCTTAAGCTCAACCCAGTTGTGATCTAGGGAATATTTTAATTTTTCTTTTTTCATTTTAATTTAGCATAAAATTGTTTAATCTCGTATAAATTGGTCCTGTTGGAGTTAACTTACTTTGCATCAGAGAGATATAACTTACCTTTTCAAGGCCAAAGGAACATTTTGTTCCGGAAATCAAAACACTTGTAAGTTTGGATATATTTTTCTGTGATTTAATCCTTCCAAGTGTAATATGTCCGACATACTTTTTGGATTCCCTTTTTATTCCAAGTTCTTCAATACCCTTGTCGAGACTTTCATAGATTTTTAAAAGATTATTTTTTTTGTCCTGTACACAAACAAAAACTACACGCGGTCTCTTGACATTTGGGAATGCACCAACATTTTCTATACTAATATTGAATGGGCCCAGACAAGAGACGGCATCGCTAATGATTTTATTCAAGTCCGGAAGGGTTTCCTCCTCTATATATCCAATAAACTTCAAAGTCAAGTGGATATTTTCAGGAGTAACCCACTTAACGGAAGCACCTGTTTTCTTTAACTGATTCAGGTATTCAGATAGCCTGTCTTTAATCCCGTTATCAATTTCTATTGCAATGAAGGCCCTGATTGTCATTTTTCGTAATAATTCACCGTGAGTAAGGGCGTATTGTCATGCCATAGGCAGATTCGCCGTGGCGAACAATACGCCCTTACCGTTACAAAAAAGTATTTATTGTATATTCCAGTCGCTTTAGTGTCTTTTCTTTGCCTAACAGTTCTAAAGTTTCAAAGATTCCAGCGCTTGCACTTTTGCCTATAACCGCAACTCTTATCGGCTGTGCCAATTTGCCAAAGCCAACACTGTGTTCTGTTGTTATTGTCCGTAAACAATCTTCTAATTCTGTAATTGATGAAAAATCATTGACCTCTTTGAGCTTCTTGTACGCATCTTTTATCAAAGAAGGATTGCTTTTTTTCAGATGTTTCTGTACTGCAGCATCTTCATATTCAATTTCATCAGTAAAAAATGGGGACGCCAGCGTTACAAACTCTGGCAATGTTCTAAACCTTTCCTTATATAATTCTACCAACTTGAACAACCATTCATCGGTAAATACTCCATTATCCAAATTTGCATCTTTTATATATGGGCGTAATTTACTGATAAGGTCTTCAATCGGTAAGTCCTGAATATATTTACCGTTCATCCAGTCAAGCTTTGTATAGTCAAAGCGTGCGCTGGTTTTATTGACTCGTTTCAGAGTAAACTTCTCTATCATCTCCTGCCTGGTTAATAACTCCTGATCATGCCCGGGTGACCAGCCAAGAAGCGCAATAAAATTAACCAGGGCGTCCGGCAGATAACCATTTTCGCGATATTCCGTTACAGATGTTGCCCCATGACGTTTGCTCATACGGGAGCCATCCTCTCCGAGAATCATCGGGATGTGTGCAAACTTCGGCAATTCAAAACCCAAAGCTTTGTAAAGGGCAATCTGCCTTGGCGTATTCGACAAATGATCATCACCCCGAATCACGTGTGTTATTCCCATTACTCCATCATCAACAACGCAGGCAAAATTATATGTAGGAAAACCATCCGCTTTCTGGATAACAAAGTCTTCAATAAGGGAGGTGTCTGACCTTATGTTTCCATGCACCAGATCATCAAAACCTGTAAGCTCACCTGTCAGCTTAAAACGTACCGCTCTGCCTTTCTCAGGATCATCCACATGAAAAGCTTTGCCATTTTTCAGCAATTTCTCCACGTATTCCCCGTAAATCTCAAGCCTCTCGCTCTGATGATACGGACCTTCATCCCAGTCCAAACCCAGCCATGTCAGACTGTCCAGGATCGCTTGAGTTGCTTCTTCAGTGGAACGCTGCCTGTCAGTATCTTCGATCCTGAGTACCAACTTACCGTTATTGTGTCTGGCGAAAAGCCAGTTATAAAGAGCCGTTCTTGCCCCTCCAATATGCAGGAAACCTGTTGGACTTGGAGGAAACCTTACTTTTACTTTTGAAGTCATTTATTCTGTCTCTTGCTTAAACTATATACTTACGCCGGAATAGGAATGGAAAAATATATTTTACAAAAGTCCGGTTGTTTCATTAAAACGGTACATTATATTCATATTTTGAACTGCCTGCCCGGAAGCGCCTTTTATTAAGTTGTCTATACTGGATAAAATTACAGCACGTGTGCCAACTATTCTGATTGCTATCTCACAAAGATTTGTATTAACAACATCCTTGGTCCTCGGAAGTTTACCGTCTGTCTTGATTCGAACAAAAGGTTCTTTTGAATAAAAATCATTATATAGAGTTATGATTTCTTTACTAGAGATTTCCTTTTTCATTTTAACATATGTTGTACAGAGAATGCCCCTGTCCATTGGAACTAAATGCGGAGTGAAACAAACTGTCGTTTCTGACTTTCCAATTACAGAAAGTATATTTTCAATCTCTGGTGTATGCCGGTGTTCTCCCACATTATAAGCCTCGATATTCTCATTACATTCACAATAATGGGTATTCTCATTAGACTCACGCCCCCGACCGGAGATTCCGGATTTGGCATCAATGATTATATCATCGGTGTGAACATAACCCTTTATAAGCAAGGGAGCTAGACCAATGATTGCAGAGGTGGGATAACATCCTGGATTTGCCACTAAAGTTGCCTTTTTGATTTCCTCTCTGAATATCTCTGGAAGGCCATAGACTGCGGCTTCCAACCCCGAAGGATCTGTATGTTTAGTTTTGTACCATTTTTCATATATAGATTTCTCCTGAAATCGGTAGTCTGCACTCAAATCTACAACCTTCATACCTGCATCCAGGAATCCCGGAACATATTGCATGGAGATCACAGGAGGAAGTGTAACAAAAACCATATCTATACCTTTTGGTACAACCTTCTGTGCCATTCGCGAACAAGGCTTATCAAATATACCTGCTAAAACCGGAAAGATGTCAGAAATCCTTGTATTTTCTTCTCTTCTGGAACCAAGATACGCTAAATCCACCTCAGGGTGACGTAGTAGAATCTTTATCAACTCCAAGCTTGTATAGGCTGTCGCCCCGATAATTCCAACTTTTATCAACAATATTCTCCGTTTTTCAAGATTAAAGCACCATAACTTGTTAAGATATCATCACTTTTGAATAATAGCAATCCTTCGTAAAAACGTCAAATCCAAAATTAACTGTTATTTACTTCAGATATACCCAAACTTCTTCAAATTTTAGATATTCTTTATTAACCATATTGTTTTAGCTATCTATAATAAAACAAAGGGCTTACTGATTAAAATTGTTTGACAAGGTATGCCATTTATGATTAAATCAAAACGTCTTATCAGCTACCAATTAGATTTCTCACCGCATATTCGTATTAATCTAAAGACTGGTTAAAGTTAACAAATTTGCTATCTTTACAATGACAATAACAGAATTTAGATGTCGAAATCTGTTAATATAGTTTTATTTGATTAAGTCCATAATAAAGCCTTAATATTTAAATTTCCTAAATATTGGGTTATATAAGGGCAAAATTAAGGAGACCGTTCACTTGTACGAAGAATATTGGGGACTTCATACCCTTCCCTTTGAGAATGTTCCCGATCCTCGCTTTTTATACCGTTCGTCACAACATGAAGAGGCGCTAATGAGGCTTTTATACGCAACAAAATCTCAGAAAGGGGCTGCAATGTTAACAGGCGAGATTGGTTGTGGAAAAACAACTCTTAGTCGGGCTTTTATTCAAGAACTCGCAAGTGATAAATTTGAAATTGGACTTATTGCTAATCCGTGCCTTTCTCCTATTGACTTTCTTAAAGAAATCCTTTTTCAATTAGGTGTTGAAAAAACAGTTGACGACAAGGCTGGCATGCTTCGCGCCCTTAATGAGAAGATGTTGGAAAATCTAAATGAAGGGAAAAAAACCATAGTTGTAATTGATGAAGCTCAGGCCATAGAAAGTGATACAACCCTTGAGGAATTGAGATTGCTCTTAAACTTCCAACTGAATGAGAAATTTCTCGTAACATTAATCCTCATAGGACAACCCGAACTTCGGGTGAAGGTTAAAAAGATAAAACAACTCGACTCCAGGATATCTATAAGATACCATTTACAACAACTGGATCTTAACGACACGATAAAATATATAATATTTCGATTAAAGGTTGCCGGTTTGAAGAAAAATATAATTACAAAAGAGGCTATTGAGAAGATTTATTCCTATACTGGAGGGGTGCCGAGAGAGATAAATAATATTTGCGATCTTGCCCTTCTCGACGGATTCGGTACTAAGGCAGAATTAATCGACTCCAAAATAATTCAAAAATTAATCGACGATACAAAAAAATAAGAGACAGTAAGTTATGGCCAGACTATCAGATCTAATTAAACAAGGCAAAATTCCTGAAAAAAAGCAGAAGGAAGAAGTTAAAATAAGGGATTTGGCAAGTCTCAAGGAAGATAAGGAAGAAGTTGTAAAAATAACGCAAGAAGGGGAGACTGGTCCTGAAGAAATAAGCGAGTTTGATCTGCCTACTGAGGCCAAAGAAGGAGAATCTGTTGTAACGCCTGATGTTAAATCACTTGAAAATATTTCTTTGCCCAGCGAAGAAGAATTATCGGCTCCATCTTCAGATGAACTGGAAAAACAGAAACGAATAGAGGGTTTATATACAAGCAGTTACAACTTTATGGAAGGCATCCTTAGTAGTTTAAAAAGGAAGCAGAGATTTACTATAGAAAAAGGAATAGAAATTGTTAGTGAAATAGTAAATACAGAGAAAGCCGCCAGTATTCTCTATGGAAAGGCTGTACAGGGTGGTAAAGATATACCTGATAACCTTGCAGCACATTCTGTAAACGTCTGCATTTACGCTTTAATGTTGGGAATAGGGGTTAACTACTCACCTAAGCAACTGATTGAATTAGGGATAACAGCTCTCCTGCATGACATTGGCATGGCGTTTATACCACAGGAAATCGTAGAAAAAGACGGGAAACTGACAGGATCTGAGATTGAGAAGATTAGAAAGCATCCGTATTATACATATAAGATACTCCAAACCCTTGGAGAGAAATATTCGTGGATTGCCAGGGTGGCTTACCAGGAACAGGAAAGAGAAGGTGGCCAGGGGTATCCAAGAGGACTTAAAGGAGATGAAATACATGACTATGCCAAGATTATAGGAGTAGTTGATGTATACGAAGCCTTAACCCATCGTAGGCCTCAGAGAAAGGGCTATATGCCTCATGAGGCAGTGAAATTGATATTAGGCACTCAAAAAGAACTTTTTTCTAATGAGGTTAAGAGGTTGTTGCTTACTAAACTATCATGCTTTCCATTGGGTAGTTATGTAAAATTAAATTCAAAGGCAATATGCAAGGTGGTAGGGATAAATGAAGATTCACCCTTACGCCCAACAGTAGAGATACTATTTGATTCACAAGGCCGCAAACTTCCAAAAAAGAAGGTTATCAACCTGACAGATGCACCACTTTTGTACGTTACCGGCACTGTATACGAATCTGATTTACTTCATAAAAAAAATATTAAACAATATGGGTACTAAACCTATGACGTTTTAACAAATTGCAACATCACAATAAACCCATAAATCATTTTCCTGTCATTTTCCTTGACCTTGGAAATTTTATCAATATAATTAAAAAGTTTGTTGTCTGCACGCATAGAGGGATTTTGCGTATTTTGAAAATACTATCAGAAATCTTTCGGCTCAACAAATGAGTGTATTATAAAATTTACCATTATAAGAAGTAATTTGTCGAATATATTGAAAGGAGGATAGGTATTATGGCATTGGATCCCACCAAACATGCGGATTGGGAGATAGCAGAAGATTCTGAAGCCAGGATGAAGACGGTTTATCAGCTAGCCGAGGAGTTGGGTATAGAGAAAGACGAACTGCTTCCTCACGGGCACTATGTGGCAAAGATTGATTTTAACAAGGCGATTAACCGGCTTGGAAGTAAGCCGGATGGAAAATACGTTGATGTAACTGCAATCACCCCGACCCCACTTGGTGAAGGAAAATCTACTACAACTATGGGCCTGGTACAAGGTCTGGGAAAAAGAAACAAAAATGTTGTAGGCGCCATTCGTCAACCATCTGGTGGACCTACTATGAACATCAAAGGCTCTGCTGCAGGTGGTGGGCTTTCTCAATGTATCCCCTTGACTCCTTTCTCTCTTGGACTGACAGGAGACATTAATGCAATAATGAACGCACACAACCTGGGCATGGTGGCTCTTACCTCCAGAATACAACATGAGTTCAATTACAACGACGAACAACTTGCTAAAAGAAATCTGAAACGTCTTAATATTGATCCAAATAATGTTGCTTTCAAGTGGATTATAGATTTTTGTGCCCAGTCGCTTCGGGAGATCACTATCGGCATAGGTGGCAAAATGGATGGGTTCATGATGCAGTCCGGATTTGCCATTGCCGTCTCTTCCGAGATTATGGCTATACTCTCAGTTGCAAAAAACCTGAAAGATATGCGTGAGAGGATGGGTAAAATTGTGCTGGCCTATGATAAATCCGGTAAGCCTGTAACAACTGCTGATATAGAAGTTGATGGAGCAATGACTGCGTGGATGGTAGATGCGCTTAATCCGAATCTGATGCAGACCATTGAGGGGCAGCCGGTATTGGTACATGCCGGGCCTTTTGCTAATATTGCCATTGGCCAATCCTCTATTATTGCGGACCGGTTGGGGCTGAAGATGGGTGATTATAATGTAACTGAATCCGGTTTTGGGGCGGATATAGGATTTGAAAAATTCTGGAACCTGAAATGCCGTTTCTCAGGAAATAAGCCCAATGCGGCCGTTCTGGTTGCCACTATCAGGGCTCTCAAATGCCATGGCGGCGCTCCGATTCCTGTTCCAGGACATCCTCTGGACCCAATTTACAAGGAAGAGAACGTTGAATGGGCTGTGAAAGGGGCGGAATCGAATCTGCTCCACCTTATTAATGTGGTAAAGATGGCCGGTATCAACCCTGTAGTTTGTATAAATAATTTCTACACGGATACGGACGATGAGATAAATGCAGTGCGAAAGGTGGTAGAAGATGCCGGAGCCCGTGTCGCTCTTTCCAAGCATTGGGAAAAGGGTGGCGAAGGAGCCTTGGAACTGGCTGATGCTGTGGTCGATGCATGTAACGAAGATAACAACTTCAAGTTTCTCTATGAGTTGGACGCTCCATTAAGGACGCGTATAGAATTGATTGCTGAGCAGGTTTACGGCGCTGACGGAGTCGATTATGCTCCGAACGCTCTGGCAAAGCTCAAGGCGATGGAAGCTGATCCGGAAGTTGCCAAACTGGGGATATGCATGGCGAAGACGCATCTTTCCCTTACCGATAACCCAATGCTCAAGGGTGCTCCGAAGGATTGGAAATTGAATATTCAAGATGTATTAACATTCAAAGGAGCCGGATTTGTAGTTCCATTTGCCGGAACAGTGAAGCTCATGCCGGGAACCTGCTCCGATCCTGCTTACAGACGTGTGGATGTGGATGTGGAAACCGGCAAGGTAAAGGGACTTTTCTAAGCAGGAATGCTTTCTCCGTTATGGTAAAGCAGTATTAGGAAACGACCAAAAGTGAGGGGCTATATTTTGTAATCAACAAAATATAGCCCCTCTTTCAAGATAGTCTATAAAAGTTTAAGAGACATAGCAAAGAACTGGATTTATTTTAGCAGGAAGGATTTTTATATTATGGGAATATACAGTATTAGATTTACAAGAAATTTTCTGAAGTTTTCATTAATTGGTTTAATTTTTATCTTGTCTTGTGGAAAGACAGAAGAGCAGGTAGGGGTGCAGGAAGGTGAACCTCTTGAATGGTATGAAAAACTTGGATTTAAAGAAGATATGAAGCAGATGAAGGAGGATACACAGCTTATGACGCGCAGACTGGGAGAGGGTGATTGGGCTGACGCGGAGGAGTTATGTATCAAGATAGAGAAGACTTTTAATGCACTTAACCTTGCCAGTGATGAAATCCCGAAAGAATTTTATGAACTTAAAGGCAGGTTTAATGATTCCCTGGTAAAGATGTTGCAGGTATGCCGGGAAAAAGACCACGATAAGGCAGATGTTCAATTAGACTTGTTCAAAAAAACATGCAGTTACTGCCACCGTTTGACTCGTAAAGAGTGGGACAGAATGAATATGGAGACAGATTTTGGTGTGGCAATGGACAAGTTTTATAAAGGCAGAGAACCGGGTGATAATTAGGTCTGATTATGAAGATACTGGTTACTGGTGGCGCCGGATTTATTGCATCCAATCTTGTTGATAATTTAATATCTCAGGGGCATGATGTCGTAATAATTGATAATCTTGTAACAGGTAAGCAAGAAAATATTAATCCAAGAGCAACCTTCTTTAAAGAGGATATATGTAATGAAGAGGGTCTGGATAAAATATTTTCAGAAGAAAAACCTGATATTGTCAACCATCATGCTGCTCAAGTGGACTTGCGAAGATCTGTGAGGGAGCCCTTATATGATGCGCAGATAAATATACTGGGTTCCTTAAACCTGATAAATTTATCGAATAAGCATAATATAAAGAAGTTTGTATACGCCTCTACCGGTGGTGCTGTGTACGGAGAGCCCAGGTATCTGCCGGTAGATGAAAAACATCCCATAGATCCTCAATCGCAGTATGGCGTAAGTAAGCATACTGTTGAACACTATTTATTTGTCTTCAGGCAAACCAACAACCTGGATTATGCAGTTTTGAGATATCCAAATGTTTACGGTCCCAGACAGGACCCACATGGAGAAGCCGGAGTTGTTGCCATCTTTACCGAACAGATGCTTGATGGCAAACAACCAACAATTTTCGGTGATGGGACAAAGACAAGGGATTACGTTTATGTAGATGATATTATAACTGCAAACATTAATGTTATGTTTAAGTCAATAAGCTCACAAGATGAGATTTATAACATTGGTTGGGGCAAGGAAATAAAAGATATAGAGATTTTTGAATCGGTTAGAGATGCTTTGGGACTTAGCATAAAACCGATTTTTGATAAGAAACGACCGGGGGAGATTGACCGCATTTGCATTGATAGTACGAAAGCTGGAAAGGGGTTGGATTGGAGTCCAAAAGTGAAGCTTCAGGAAGGTATTAAATTAACAACAAATTTCTATAAGGAAAGAAGACAGCAATTGGCCTGAATTGAAGGGGCTTACGCTGGTAAAGATCAATTTATTACCTCTTCGTCCATTGGAAGCCAGCCCTTGCGCCTTTTCGGCCGTATTTCTTCCGCTCCTTCATCCTGCTGTCTCTAGTCAAGAGGCTTGCGCCCCTTAAGTCTTCTGCAAGTGCCTCATCTGCTTTGTAAAGAGCTCTTGCAACCCCCAGGGATATTGCCCCTGCCTGGCCTGTCAGGCCGCCGCCTTGTACATTTATGAACACATCATATTTACCTATGGTTTTTGTGGTCTTTAATGGTAATCGTGCTATAAACGAGTCTCGGTCTCTGCCAAAGTATTCATCCAGTTCTCTACGGTTTACGAGAAACTTTCCGGTGCCTTTTCTTATTCTGGCCCTTGCCACAGATGACTTGCGTCTGCCAGTGCCCCATATAAATTTTGTATCGTCAGCCATTTTGTTGCTTTCTTAAATTAGATTTCCAGAACCTTAGGCTGTTGAGCCTCATGAGAATGGTCTGGACCTGAAAAAATCTTTAATTTCTTTAACATGGCGCTTCCGAGTTTTGTCTTCGGCATCATTCTTTTAACCGCCATTTTTATTACTCTGTCCGGATGCTTTTCCAATAAGGTTTTAACTGAATGCTCCTTAAAGCCTCCCGGGTAACCTGAATGAGTATAGAAAACCTTATCATTCATCTTGTTTCCGGTCAATTTTATTTTTTCGGCATTAGTAACTATCACAAAGTCACCGGTATCAACATGTGGAGTATATATAGGCTTTGTTTTTCCCTGAAGTATCATGGCAATACGGCTTGCCATTCTCCCCAGGATTTTGTCTTTGGCATCAATTAAATACCAATCTCTTTGAACTGTTTCTTTTTTTGCAATAAAGGTCTTTAACATGACTATAACGTGTTAGTATGCATAATTTTAGAAACATGTTATTTATCATAGTTTTTAAGAATTGTCAATATTATTATTAGTTTTTTTATTTATACCTAAGAATGTCGCCGAGTTATGGCTCTAAATTTTACATTTCAGGAATGACTCCAATAGGGTTTGCAATTTTCATTTGATTTAACCAACAAAGTTATTAGAATGAAAATCAAAGTGGTATTACACCAAGGTATTTCCAGGAACTATTTTTGTGAAATTATTGTAGCAATGATTACTGTATAGAAGAGATGAAAGAAGTGGTAATTCATGTATACTCTTGTTCATCCTGCAAAACTGACTAAATTCAGCTTTGGCTTAGCTTAGTCTAAAATCAATAGAGAGGGGCTTTTTGATGAAGATTCTTAGAGTGAGATTTTTATTAATCTCCATAATACTCTTTTTTTGTGCAACTGCGTATGGTCAAAAGTTAAAACTTGATGTAAGGGAACACACACTCGACAATGGTATAAAATTATTGATGTTGGAGAAACACGATGTTCCCATAGTCTCGCTCCGTATTGTTTACAAGGTTGGTTCCGTGAATGAGCATCCGGGAATCACAGGCGCCTCTCATTTGTTTGAACATATGATGTTCAAGGGTACTGAGATTTTCGGGATTAAGGATTATGAGAGCGAAAAACCTCTTCTGGAAATGGAGGATGAGCTGGTTTCTGGAATTGCAGTTGAAAAGGCAAAAGGTACGGATACCGGCAAAGAAAAGATAAAGCAACTAGAAGAGGAATTGGAAGAAGTCTGGAGAAAACAAAAGGAGTTGATAGTTAAGGATGAAATGTGGTCAATTTATCTCAAGAATGGCGCTACCGGTCTCAATGCATCTACCGGTAATGATGCAACGTATTATTATTGTAACCTGCCTGCAAACAAGCTTGAGTTATGGGCATTTATGGAATCAGACCGTATGAAAAATCTTGTCCTGAGAGAGTTCTATTCCGAAAGGGATGTTGTAATGGAAGAGAGGCGTCTTCGTACGGAAAATAGCCCGTTTGGCCTGTTGATAGAGCAACTTAATGCTGCCACCTTTACGGCCCATCCTTATGGCTGGCCTGTTATAGGCTGGATGTCAGATATTGCAAATATGAAGAAAGCAGAGGTTGCTAAATATTTTCAGCAATACTATTCACCGAATAACGCAGTTATAGTTGTTGTTGGAGATATAAATCCGGATGAAGTTATTAAACTCATAGAAAAGTATTTTGGTGATATTCAACGCCAGCCACCTCCACCGGAGGTTACGACTGTCGAACCCGAGCAAAGAGGAGAGCGTAGGGTTTATGTAGAATACGATGCCAATCCCGTACTGTCTATAGCTTACCACAAACCTGAAGTCGGCCACCCGGATCAGTATGTTTTTGATGTTATATCGGCAATTCTTTCAAATGGAAGAACTTCGAGGTTATATAAAAGCTTGATAGAAGAAAAGCGTATTGCAGTAATGGCACATGCGTATGGAGGGCCTTCCAAATATGCAGATTCCTTTATCTTCTTCTGTTCGCCGCGACATCCCAATACGGCAGAGGATGTCGAAGAAGCAATATACGAAGAACTGGAAAAACTGAAAACGACTCCAGTAACTGCCAGTGAATTACAAAAGATAAAGAACCAACTGGAAGCCAGTTTCATAAGAAGCCTGGAATCCGCATCAGGACTGGCAAGCGAAATATCTTCTTATGAGGCGATTTCCGGATGGAGATACATTAACACTCTGGTTGAAAAGACAATAGCCGTAACCCCGGAGGACATTATGCGTGTTGCAAACAAATATTTTACAAAGACCAACAGAACGGTTGCAATCTTAGTGAATAAAAACGAAGGAAAGGAACTCACTGATGAAAACAATAAAAGCTGAATTTTCACTAAGAAATCTATTTGTTTTAATTCTCATACTGTCAAGTCTCTCTATTGTGCAGACAAAAGCGCTCTTTGCGTATGATGAACATAGTGGACAGACGATTGAACCGGTGATAACCGAACCTCAATCGGAGGGAGCCAGGATAGTTTCTAAATTTAAATACAAACCAATTGAGTTTACTCCGCCAAAACCTGAAAGGCTGGTTTTGGACAATGGCATGATCCTTTACCTTCTCGAAGACTACGACTTGCCGGTTTTTAGAATTACTGCCAGCTTCAGGACTGGCGCCGTTTACGAGCCAAAAGAAAAAGCAGGACTTGCGAATCTGGTTGGCAGCGTAATGAGAAGGGGCGGTACAAAGACAAGAACGCCGGAACAGATGAATGAAGAGTTGGAATTTATTGCGGCATCTGTTGAGACGCAGATTGGAAGAGAATCGGGCGGCGCTTCCCTTTCTACAATGAAGAAGGATATTGATAAGGGTCTGGAGATTTTCGCCGATGTGCTGATGAATCCTGCTTTTCCTGAGGTGATGATCAGGAAGGAAAAGGATGAGATACTGGAAGAGATCAGAAGGGAAAATGATAATCCCGGACAGATTATATTCAGAGAATTCAGAAAGCTATTGTATAAGGCAGATCATCCGTATAGTAGAAAAACAGTAGGGTATAAAGATACTATTGAAAAAATAACCAGAGAAGACATGGTGGCTTTTCACGAAAAATATTTCAACCCAAACAATATCATTATGGGTATTTCAGGTGATTTTGATACTCAAGAAATAATAAAAAAAATAAAGACCGTTTTTGCAAAATGGGAAAAAGTTGAGATAGATTTTCCAAAGGTGTTATCGGTGGAAAAGGAATTTCAAAAATCAACAAACTACATTTACAAGGATGTTAACCAGGCACATGTAGTTTTTGGACATCATGGTATACATAGATTGAGTAAGGATTATTTCCCGATTAAGATATTAAGCTTTATACTCGGAAGTGGAGGTTTTACCTCCAGAATACCAAGTAAGGTTCGTTCAGACGAAGGGTTGGCATATTCGGCGTACAGTGGATTTCATACACCAAGAGATATTGGCTTCTTCTTCGTATCGTGTCAGACGAAGAGTGAGTCGACCGTAAAAGCCATAAGCCTTGCACTGGATGAGGTAAGGAAAATCAGAGAAGGGTATGTTGACGATGATGAATTAGAGCTGGCAAAGGATACTTTTATTAACCAGTTTATCTTTCAGTTTACTTCAAGTGCAAGCATCGTTGGCCAGATGGTTGAAATAGAATATGAGGGCTTGCCTTTAGACTATCTTGAGACTTATGTCGACAACATAAAGGTTATAACCAGAGAAGATATAGCGCGTGTGGCAAAAGAGTATTTGCATCCTGACAAGATAAAATTACTCGTTATCGGAGATATGAAACAGTTTGATAAACCGTTGACGGAATTTGGTGAAGTGAATACTATTGAGTTGGACTGAACAGGAAGGGAGCATCTTGATTTGTTGTAAACCTATGCATTTTATGGAAACAATTTTAGAATTGTAACGGCAATACCTACTGTTCCTACAATGATGCCAAAGATTTTAATAAGCAGGTCTTTGAGTTCCCTGCTTATTTCGATGTGAAGATTGCTTATTTCTTTGTCGAGACCGTTGATCTTACCACTCAGTTTGTTATCAAGGTCGCTAATCTTATTGTTCAGTTTGCTGTCAAGGTCGCCAATCTTATTGCTCAGTTTGTTATCAAGATCGCCAATCTTATTGCTCAGCTTGTTTTCGAGCTTAGTGTTTTCGTTGCGTATAAATTCCTTTAAGCTTTCCTGGCTTTCAACATGTGATTTTTCAATAACGTCTGCCAGGGTCTCTGCCTGTTTGTGGTCAAAGCCGACTGATTCTAATTTTTTTAAATTATCGAGTTCACTGGTTATTGGCATTTCAGTTCTCCATGCAAGGCAATATTAATACCTTACTATGCTTGTCCTGTCAAATAAAAACATTCTTATTACTGCAGGTTCAACACGCGGCTATCTGGATGCTGTTCGTTACATAACGAATACCTCAACAGGGAGGCTTGGCAGTGAGATAGCTCTCGAAGCAATGGGTCGCGGAGCGGTTGTTACGTATATATATGGAACTGACAGCTTGTTTCCTGTAATCCATGACCGTAGTGACATGAAGGCCTCACAGCTTAAGCTGATCGAGATTGAAACTAATAACGACCTGGTAAAGGTTCTTCAGGAAAAACTGAAGAATAGAAAATTTGATGCAATTATTCATGCAATGGCTGTGGCAGATTATGTGCCTGCCAGGGCTAAACAGAGCAAGACGTCTTCGCAAAAGGAAGAATGGTTGGTAAAACTGGTAAAGACCCCCAAGGTTATAAACATTATAAGGTCTTCATGGCCGGAAGCGTTTCTAGTGGGATTCAAGTTGGAGGTAAACAGAACAAAAGATGAGATAATAAAAATAGCCCGAAGATTTCTAACAAAAAGCAAGGCCAATCTGATTGTGGCTAATGATTACAAATACATCTCCCGCAATCGTCATATTGCATACATGGTTAATGGCGACCACAAAATGCCGAAACCGTTAAAAGGCAAAAAAGCAATAGCAAAAAACATTATTTCCTATCTTGAAGAAATTCTCAAATAAATGTGTTTTAGTTTTTGTTTGACTAAAATTCTGTTTAAAATATAATTAAGGTTTTGATTTTTTTGCTACACGGAACACAAAAGATATTATTTCTGTAATTTTCTGTTTTCTTAAGGGAGCTGTAGATTTATGGAGTGGGATAAAGAGGCGAGTTTGAGACTTGAGAAAATACCCGTATTCGTACGGAGGCTTGCTCGTTCAAAGATAGAGAAGCACGCAAGTGCAAAGGGAAAGAGTGTTGTTGCTGTAGAAGATGTAGAGGGTGCAAAGGCAAGCTTTATGGGAACCGGAAGCGACAAAAGTACAATAAATGCAAATCCGTTTTCTTTAGATACGAAGGCAGGTGAAGATAAGTTTGAAATCCTGAAGAGGTCTGATGAATATGAAGAGGAAGATGGATATCCTGCGATGTACCATATCGATATATGCCGTGGAGAGGATGTTGATTGCCCGTTTTTGATAGCAGAAATCAAGGGGGTTTCACAGAAAATAAAGGACAGACTCAGGGAGGTGGAATTCAGTAAGAAGCTGATAAAGAGAATTGATGGCAAGATCCTGCCTCACCAGAGACTGAAGATTGCAATCGCCAGTTGCCCGAATTGCTGTTCCATGCCTCAGATCAGGGATTTTGGTTTACACGTGAGGGCAAAGGTATATGTCGATGAGAATTTTGCATGCAATGGATGTGGAAATTGCTTAAGGGCCTGTAAGGAGGGTGCAATCAGGATTACTGGAATGTCAAATGAAAGTAAGGTGGAGGCCAGTGAGGGAAATTCCGGACAACCTGAAAACAAGGAAAGAGTTGTCACGATCAATTACGATCGCTGTGTACACTGCGGTCTTTGTGCCGAGGTCTGTCCTACCGGTACTATAAAGACGGAGAAGAAATGTTTCCGTGTAATGATTGGCGGAAAGCTGGGCAGGCATCCCATATTTGCAGAAGATCTAATCAACTTTGCAGATGAGTCTGAAGTACTCAATGCCCTTGATGTCTGCGTGGAAGCAATACTAAATGAGAAGAGAGAAAAGCGTTTTGGAGAATTGGTGAAAAAGATTGGTATTGAAGAATTCAAAAAAAGGCTGAGGGATAAAAATAATATTTCACAGAAAAACGTAAATAATGAAGAGGCAGTACATTCCGGAATAAATAATTGAGGTTAAATAACAAAATGGCATTAAGCAAAATTGATAAAAAAATACTACAAAGGCTTCAATCAAATCTTCCGTTGACACACAGGCCGTTTCTTGATCTTGCCAAAGAACTGGAACTTGATGAAGACCTGATTATTGAGAGGGTCAAGTTTATGGTTGAGGAGAAATACGTTCGCCGTCTTGCTCCTATCATAAATACCCAGGCCGTTGGAAACTCTGCGACACTTGCGGCGATGCAGGTACCGGATGACAGAATTGATGATGTAGCTGAGGTAATAAACGGGTACAGCGGCGTTTCCCATAATTATTTGAGGAAAGGTAAGAACAAAGAACTTCCTCTCAATATCTGGTTTACGATGTCGGCGCCATCACAGGAAAAACTTGAAGAAAACATTAAAGATATAGAGGATCGTACAGGTTTTGATGTCCGCATGCTGCCGACAACAAAGAAATTTAAGATAGGTGTAAAATTTAAAATATACTAATAAATTAGCGCACTTCATTCGCTAATTTAATGTATGAGGAATTTCAATGTTTTGGTAGGAGCCAACTCCCGTTGGCGATCGCCGTCAGGAGACGGCTCCTACCGTGTCAAAAGTCGGCGGGTAAGAAACCCTCCCTACAAAAATATTATTTTTTTATGCGTAGGTCGGGTTTCTTACCCGACATTAATTATCAGACAGAATGAAGACGTAAAGATTCTGCCGAAGGCTTAACTTATGGCATTTTGCGAAAGCAAAATGTGAATTACCTTTTAAATGGGTATAGACTCTCTGAATATAATATTTAGTACATTATTTCTCAGTAGTGTCCGGTTAGGTTTTTGCATGTACGGTTTTTTATACCCGATCTGTCGGAAGATACGTAGGGCGAGGCTTTAGCCTTGCGCTTAATGTATGAAAGCAAATCTAAAGGATTGCCCTACGTGTTACATGCAAAAACCTAACCGGGCAACGATGATTATTTCTTAAATTTTGATCAAAAATGGCAAAATATTTATTAATTTTGAAACTAATCGAGGGTAACGGTTAGGCTTAAAGAGGCTAATTTATGACAGAAGATTTAGATATTAAACTGATAAAACATATGCAGGACGGTATACCTCTGACAAAGACCCCATACAAAGACATAGCTGATGGACTGGATATGTCAGAGAAAGAAGTTATAGACAGGTTAAAGGTGTTGCTGGAAAACGGAAAGATAAGGCGCCTTGCAGCCTCTATTGCACACAGGAAGATAGGCATAAACTCCAATGCAATGACAGTATGGAAGGTGCCAAGTGAAAGGGTGGACGAGTGCGGGCCGATTATGGCGGCATTTGAAGAGGTCACACATTGCTATGAACGTCCGACATTTCCAGGATGGGAGTATAACGTCTTTACCATGATCCACGGTTACACAGATGAAGAGTGTGAGAACGTTATAGAAAGTATAAAACAGAAAACCGGTCTGAATGATTACGTAATGTTATACAGTGAGAGAGAATTTAAAAAGGTGGGGGTCAGGATCTAGACACAAATTACACGAATTAGCGCGAATTGATGTCTAGAATGTTTCCGTTATCAGTATTAAGAACAACTAAGTTGCAAAACCGTCTATTGTCGACTTAGAGCCCAGCATTAAATCAAAGTTAATTCGTGGAATTAGTGTTTTATTTGTAATTCTCGAATTGTACAGCGAAGTCGTAATCCTGATCTTTGATAGACTGCATAACTGTCTGTAGATCGTCTATCTTTTTTCCTGATATCCGGATTTTATCTTCCTGGATTTGTGACTGTACTTTCAATTTCATGCCTTTAATAAATTTGGTGATCTCTTTAGCTCTATCCATTGGAATCCCTGACTGAAACGTAATTACCTGTCTCAGGGTATTTCCCAGGGCATTTTCGGTTTTTCCGAAGATAAGGGCCTTTGAGGGAATCTCCCTTTTTACAAGTTTTTCTTTCAAGATTTCCGTCAGGCTTTGAAGTTTATAATCATCATCTGCAATTAAAGTTATAGAATCCTCTTTGTTTAAGGTAATCGATGACTTACTTCCCTTGAAATCGTATCTTACCGCCAGTTGCTTTCTGGCTTGATCGACAGCGTTTTTAACCTCGTGCATTTCTACTTTGCATACAATATCAAGTGAATGTGTGTCTGCCATATTAGTGCCTCCCGAGAGTATTTTTAAGTATGTAAACAATATAGATACAATCCAGAGAAACATCAAGCCAAAAATGCCGAACAAGACTAAATTCAGGTAATATCATTTATTTTATATTTTGAAGGTTTTCAATAGGTTGAGGAAAACCACCCCTTCCCCGGACAAAAACCGCCGAGGACTTTAATCCCCTCCTTCGCAAGGAGGGGAGATGGGGTGGTCCAACAATTTATAAGTTTTCCTCAACCTATTGAAAACTGCTATATTTCTCATACCGTAGAATGAGATGGGAATAGCAAAAAATTTATTGATTTTTATTCAAATAAGTGTTACAAATCAAGAGATTGTAACACGCTGAAAATGGGTTTGAATTATGGATGATATCGTCAGGTTTGGGGTTTCAATGGACTCCGGGCTTCTCAATCAATTTGACAAGTATATTATAGAAAAGGGCTACGCAAACAGGTCAGAGGCTATCAGAGACCTGATAAGAAATAATCTGGTTGAAAAAGAATGGAAGGTTGGGACAAGAGAAACTGTCGGAACCATTACAATCGTGTATAACCATCATAAGCGAGAGTTGACAGATAATCTTACAAGTATTCAACATAAATACCATACCTCTATGATTTCTACCTTACACGTTCACCTCGACGCTCATAACTGCCTGGAGGTTCTGGTCGTTAAGGGAAAGGCCAGGGAAATTAAGACAATAGCCGACAGGCTTATCGGCACAAAAGGCGTAAAGCACGGGAAGCTGACAACCACTACTCTGGGTAAAGATTTGAGTTGAATTTTTTTTACCGGAAAGTGTTACTAAAATTATTTATATGCTACTGAAGGAATTATAAGAATTGCACGAATTAACCGTTATCACCATTACCGCTGCATCTATAGGCTTGTTCCATACACTGCTTGGGCCTGACCATTATCTGCCGTTTATTGTGATGGCCCGGGCAAGGAAATGGTCTCTGGCCAAAACAACATGCATAACCGCATTGTGTGGCGCAGGTCATGTACTTAGTTCTATTGTATTAGGTATTATAGGTATTGCTCTGGGGGTTTCTATCAACAAATTAGGTGCAATAGAATCATTCCGCGGCGGACTTGCGGCATGGTTACTCATATCATTTGGAGTAGGATATTTTATCTGGGGAGTATTCCTGGCACGAAGAAATAGGCCTCACATTCACTGGCATGCTCATGGAGACGCGAGTATGCCGATACACAAACATACACACAAACATAACGAAGATCAATTACATGTTCATGAGGGGGAAAAGGCAAAGAACCTGACGCCATGGATACTCTTTACAATCTTTGTATTCGGGCCTTGTGAGCCCTTGATCCCGTTGCTGATTTACCCGGCGGCAAAGAGTAGTGTCTTTGGTCTGGTGCTGATAACGGGTGTCTTCGGCATAGTAACGATTGTGACTATGCTGAGTATCGTCATACTTCTATCTTTGGGTACAAACCTTCTGCCTATGGGACGATTAGAACGGTACACACATGCCCTGGCAGGGGCTACGATATGTCTTTGTGGAATAGCGATCAGATTTCTTGGATTATAATCTCGTTATTTATCTAAATCTCTTCTCAACAATAATCTGGCGAAGTTATACATTACGAAATATTCCCAGGCAAAAGGGCCGAAGCCCAGAAAACCTGCAACAGGCATTTCAAATATCTTCAGGTCCTGCATGAATGGCGCTGTGTAAACCCATTTTGACGGTGCCCAGAAGTTCCAGAACTCCCACAGTAATCCACAGATAAATCCAGCCGTAAAAAGAGAGAGGATTCTTTTTAAAGTTCCTTTTTCTAAATCCATTAACAGGGAGTCGCCCCTGCTTGAGTATACAATAGGTTCTATCAGCATTACAAAGCCCGTCCATACGAGGGCAAACAGGTACTTGGCAGAATTTTCCGGTAGTAATAATGGTGTCATTACAAATAGGAAGCCGAGTATAATTCCTCCGTAAATTGTTCTGTTTGTTACCTTAAGTTTTGCTATATGAAATCTATCGAAGATACGAAGTGTATCCAGAAGTTCCGCTGTTAGAAACATACCGGGCATTATTGTTGCAAACGATAATCCCATACCTAAATAAAGTTCTACCGGATTAGTCGGGAGGCCGATATATTTCCAGTTAGCAAGGTGCAGGTTGTAGACCTCAAACATCAGCCAGATCAATATAGAGAGCGGGAGTTGGAGCAGAAAATTTCTCCTTCTGTTGCAGATAAGTGAGTTTCCCTTTAGTCTGAAAATTATGGCATCTATCAAAAAGATATAGCCCCACCAACATAAGGGAGTTGTCCACACACCTATACGGTATGCTATGTAGAAATCGTGTTGAAGAATAACTGCAGACTCCGCAATTGCGATCATGAAGATGCCTATCCAGCCGTGTAGTTTAAACTCATATCTTCTCTGTGTTTCAGGTTCAGGGCGTTCAGGATTGTTTGAGATATTCATATTAAGAATTCTATTAAATTTCAACAAACGGTCAACTATCTTTTTTAGGTAAACCAGTTAATTCTCAATATGCGGAGGTTTCCTTCAGGTTTGAACCGGTTGGATTAAAGTGGGTTTTTCCTCTTGATTTTACTTTTTAACCTTATACTATTATAATCAATTGGAAATAATGCAACAGCGATTACTTAAAAGAGAAAACCATTGCTTCGCCATTTTACTATTCCGGTCAATCAGAATAAAGGAGATGATATGGAAAATACGAAAGAATTCTTAAACCAGGATGACGTTTTATCGCGAGTACATCAATTTGAACTTGAGAGAGATGAAGAGAGAATATTTATAAACGTCAGAGAGCCTCTGGTCAATTCCGATAAGGGAGCCTTCATTGCCGTTCCCGGTCTTATTACTCAGGAATGCAGCAATACCGACTACGTTGGCCTGGGTAATTCTATAGAAGAAGCCTTGCAAGATTGTCTGAAGAGGATTAAGGATGTGCCCCTGGATCAGATTATACCAGAGTAGAAGGCTACGTTGAGTCGAAAAGTATATGCTACATATCCGTCCTTCTGAACTCTTCATTTCCGTCGTTCTGTAATATTAGATAGAAAGGAGAAGCAATGAGCTCGATTTCTATAACTGAAAACCGTGTTCTCATGAGTGGGGCACGTAAATCTCTAAAAGGTAAGTGGGGATTGGCAATCGGGGCCGCTGTTGTCTATTTCCTGGTAGTGGTCGGTGCCGAAGAGATTCCTAAGGCCGGTGGGATCATTTCATTGCTCATTGGAGGACCTATGTCTGTCGGAATGGCGATCTTTTCCCTCTCTCTTTCAAGGAGGCAGGACACACGACTGTCACTGATATTTGAAGGGTTCAGAAGATTTGGTGTTGCCCTGGGCGCGTATATCTTATATATCATTTTCATCTTTCTCTGGTCTCTTCTCTTAATTGTTCCGGGTATTATCGCATCCCTGGCGTATTCACAAATATTTTATATTATTGCGGAAGATGACTCAATTGGTCCCTTACAGGCCATTAAGAAAAGCAAAGAGATGATGCGTGGCAATAAATGGAAGTTGTTTTGCCTGTTCTTCCGTTTTCTTGGCTGGGGACTTTTGTGTGTTTTGACATTTGGCATAGGCATTTTATGGTTATTCCCCTATATGACTGTCAGTTTTGCACGATTCTATGATGACATTAAGGGGAAGACTACGGTTGAGGGTGCTGATTCTGAATCCGGGGAGTTAAAAGCAGAAGAAGACATAAATCAGCTGTTTTTCCCGACATCAAAGACAAAGCTGATAGTACTGTCTGTCTGTACATTCGGTATATATCAATTTTACTGGTTCTATAAGAACTGGCAGATCTTGAAAATAAATCAGGGTCTGGAGATTCTACCGTTCTGGCGCACATTCTTTACACCTGTTTTCTGTTATAGTCTGTTCAAAAAGGTAAGGGAATGTGCGGAGTCGAATGGTATAGAGGTGAAATATAATCCCGGAACACTTACAGCAGGATATATTTTCCTGTCTGTTACTTTTTTCATACCTAACATTCCCACATATATATCCATCCCAGCGATGGTCATGGCAGTGTTGGTACTCATTCCTGCACAGAGTGTCATAAACTTACTAAATGTAAAAGTAATTCCAGATATACAGATTAATAAAAAATTTGGCGGAGGGAATATTGTGGCCGTAGTTATTGGTGTGCTCTTCTGGGTATTAATGGTCTTTGCAATAAGTTCGCCTATCAAACCGGAACATTATCATGCGCTAACCTTTAAGATTGTGAAGTTATTCGGGCTGGGCAATCCCGAGACAGCAGTAATGCTGGATGGTATGAAAGAGTTTTACAGAAAGGCAGGTAATGAAAAAGATGCAGAAAAACTTGAGTCACAGGTAAGACAGCTTCAGTCTTTACTGACTCAGGGAAAGACTGCTTCTCCGGAGACTGGCTCGCCCGGAGCTGTTCCTGAAGAAGGAAAGAGTATTGATGAGCAGTATACGGGAGGTTTAAACAATTACAAACAGGGGCATTACAAGGATGCAATGGAAGCCTACCGTAAGTGTGCTGCTAATGGACATACTGCCGCTCAGTATCAAGTAGGTCTTTTGTATTCAAATGGTCAGGGGGTGGAGCGGGATTACAAAGAGGCCGTAAACTGGTATCGCAGAGCTGCTGCCAATGGGTATGCGGAAGCACAAAACAGTCTGGGTTTTGTGTACTCTAAAGGCCAGGGAGTAGAACAGGATTATAAAGAGGCGGTGAAATGGTGCCGCAAGGCCGCTGAAGGTGGACATATACAGGCTCAATATAACCTTGGAACAATGTACTTCAAAGGTCTGGGAACAGTGCAGGATTTTATAGAGGCGGCGCACTGGTATCGTGAGGCCGCTAATCAGGGATATGCACAGGCACAAACCATTCTGGGTTTAATGTACTCCAGGGGTCAGGGGAAAAAACAAAATTACAAAAAGGCGGTTAGATGGTACCGTAAGGCTGCTGAACAGGGATACTCACAGGCACAATTCAATCTCGGTGTGATGTATACAGAAGGCCGGGGAGTAGAGGAAGATTATGAAGAGGCGGAAATATGGTATCGAAAGGCAGCCGAGCAGGGGCATGTACAGGCGCTGGAAATATTGAGTCACTAAAAATCTATTAAAAACAAAAAGAGGCTTATCTTGTCATTTCTCAATAACGATAAAGTATCCTATGCTGCGGCTTAGGTAGTAAGTGGTATTAAAATGCTGAATAAGGTAAGGAAATACGATGTGTATCCCGCTTTTCAATTTTACTATATAAAAAAACTTGACAATTAATGAGGATTAATTATATTGAATCACGTATTATTCTAGTATATTTGCTTAAGGAATCGAGTCGGGTTTTGCTGGTAAAGAAACCAATTTATTATTTTTTTAATAGAAGGAGGAAGTAATGAAGGCAATAGTAGATGCTGATGAATGTACCGGTTGTGAACTTTGTACGCAAACATGTCCGGAAGTTTTTGAGATGGAAGACGATCTAGCCGTCGTAAAGGGTGCTTCCGTTCCAGGCGACGCAGAAGAAACCTGTAGACAGGCCGCCGAGGAATGCCCTGTTGAATGTATAGCTATTGAAGATTAATTTCTTGCAGGACTTGCGGGATAAAGCATAAAATCTAATAAGGAGAATAGCGAGGTAGAAACTATAGAAAAGACTACCCGGGATTCTCCTTATTTTATTGTTCCACCTTTTCTAATACTGCCTGATATTCTTTAGATAATTCTGCGGTGAATAGTTATCAACATTCCTATATCAACTTCTCAGCGATCTGAACTGCGTTCAGGGCGGCGCCTTTCAGCAGATTATCGCTCACGATCCACATGTTCAATCCGTTCTCAACAGACTCGTCTTCCCTTATTCTTCCGACGAATGTCCCGTCTTTGCCGGCAGCATCAGTTGCCAGTGGATATAATTGCCTTGACGGATCGTCAAGTATCACGATTCCTTCTGCCTTGCTTAATAAGTCCCTTGCTTGATCGGCGCTCAACTTCTCCCGGGTTTCTATGTTGACCGACTCGCTGTGTCCCCTGAATACGGGTACCCTTACGGTGGTTGTGGTTATGCTGAAGGAACTGTCCTCCAGAATTTTCCTGGTTTCGTTAATCATTTTCATCTCTTCGTCTGTGTATCCATTTGGCAGGAAGGCATCACTCTGTGGTATTTGAGGCAGGACATTAAATGCCATCTGATGGGGAAATATATTGCGATTAAATTCACCCTTATCAGAAAGTATATGTTGGGATTCCTTCTTTAATTCCTCCAAGGCCTTTAGTCCTGCCCCGGATACCGCCTGATAGGTTGAAACTACTACCCTCTTGATTTTCACGGCATCATGTATCGGTTTTAAAACCAAGACGAGTTGTATGGTTGAGCAATTCGGATTTGCGATAATGCCCTTATGTTCTGCGATTCTGTTTGCGTTTACTTCCGGTATAACCAGCGGTACATCCTTGTCCATTCTGAATGCGCTGGTGTTGTCCACGACAACGCAATTTGCTTCTATTGCATAAGGCACAAACTTCCTGCTTATACCGCCTCCGGCGCTGAATAGCCCGATGTTCATCCCTTCAAATGAATCTGCAGTCAATTCCTGTATCAGCACCTCTTTGCCACGGAAGATTATATTCTTTCCTGCCGAACGGCTTGAGGCAAGCGGCCTTAATTCGTCAACAGGGAAGTCTCTTCTTTCCAGCACTCTGAGCATTTCCGTTCCTACAGCTCCGGTAACACCTACGACTGCAACATTAACTCCCATATCTATCACACTCCTTATATTATTATTCTGTAAGACCTTCTTTTTTAGAAGGGTTTTTTCGTGTCTTAAAAAGTTAAAAGTGCCTAAAGTTTGAAGTGAGCTAAAGTTGTGGTAAAAGAAATCTTTTATTTTTTAACTTTAGGCACTTTAGTTCACTTTAGACACTTCAAACTTGGTTGTATGCCCGGCTGTGCCTTTCTGTCTATTTAATCCTTATTAAGATGTCATCACTGATATTCAACTTGCTTCTTATATCATGGATCTGAGACAAAAACCTCCTGGCGTCTTCCGGATAACCGGCAGTTGGCTTAATATCCTGTACCTTTTCCTGCCAGAATGAGTTGAATAATTTTATAAACAGTTCACGGATGTATTTACTGAACATCGATGCAAGTGCAGTTGGGAAATACTTTGAGTCTGCGCCTACAATAAAAGAGACATCCATCTTTCTATTCTCATTGTTAATATTATAGGTTGACAACGGATTCCCTTCTGTAATTGAGTCTACCTTACACCCTTCAAAATTCTGTGACAGCAAGTTCTCGTAATAGTTTCTTCCTCCATGCTTGTCTATTAAGACTTTTGGTTTGTGTTTCCCATAATGTTCAAAGGTTTCTTTAAGATGCCTCATACAGCTTTTGAAGAGGAGCAGAGATTTGTTGCCGTCAAGCGCTATTTGCCTGTTTATCTCGGACACACAAAGAAAATGGCTCTTAATATCAAGTATGCTTACATCCTGCAAGGCTGTAGTGTGTTTAAAGTTGTCTGCATAATTCATGATTGCGGATACATTTGATGCAGTGGGCAGGTCCAGGTCTTTTCCCTTATACCATGGGTATTTGTCAAAAACGTTTTCATCGTAGTCCGATAATAGTTTCAGTAAATCTGTGAATTTTGTTACCGGGCCTTTTGTGTGCCAGATAAAAGATAAAACCGCCTCCTCCAGCATTTTTAATCCGGTTTTCTGCTGGTATAGTTTTTTGCTGTCGCCAACAACTATACGATTTCCCCGCTTTTGTATTTTCTCAGAAACAGCATCTTTAAGGACATGCCAGATGTTTGTCTCATGATGATATTTGTCAGGTATTTCCATCACGACCTTCGATAATACAAATGGGCCTAATGTGGGACCGTAACCGGCTTCATCAATACCTGCAACTATTGTCATTTTTTAAGATTAAGTAGTTTCTAAAAATTGATGAATATCGTATAAAATATGAAATAATACAGGATTATAACGCATGGGCATAATGTGGTCAAGAAACCATTTATGATTGAGTGTGCCAATTCAATTCTCCTTGACAAAGAAGGGGGGTAAAATATAATGAGGCAGATTGGCAAAAGAAAGGAGTTGATTTATGAATATGGAAAAAATAGAAGGTAAAGTTGCTAAAATACTTGATGAATACAGTATAGTAATTAATGTTGGTAGAGATAATGGTGTGGTGAATGGTATGGTCTTTGTGGTCTTTGTGCAGAGCGATGACGAGGTAAAGGATCCGGATAGCGGTGAAGTCCTGGGAAAACTGGAACACGTGAAGGATTATATCTTTGTATCTCATGTTCAGGATAAGTTTTCCACCTGTGTTGCCGGAGAGAAAGAAGCATCGTCCAGAGAAGCTGAGTCTAATGGCGCACAGACACTCAGCGGGGCTATGATGGCCGAGTCCATGACGGCAAGACCGGGGGGAGGCAAAATCAGTTCTGAGAAATTAAACGTTAATACCTCTCAGGTTACGGGTGTACCACAATTAGGTCCGATATCGGTAGGCGACATGGTACGTGCTGTTGAGATAAGTGAATAATAACAGTATATGTACCAAAACTACCAAAATGGATTGATGAAAGAACAAGGCAAAAAGGTGGTAAGAAAGATGTATGAATATGGAGATTGTTACTTCTGTGGCGGAGAAGTGAAGGCAGATAATGTTGAATTGGACTATCGTTATAAAGGAAAGTTATTTATCTTCCAAAATGTGCCAGCTGGGGTTTGTCAGCAATGTGGAGAAAAAACTCTCATTGCAAAAGTAGCCAAAGAGATTGAACATAGAATTCAGACGAAAGAGAAATGGGATAAAACTATTTCTGTTCCAGTGGATATTTTACCTGGGGAAGCAGTAGTGTAAAAGAATTATTGATTTTTCCAAAGAGAACAATTAAATGTACTTGACTCATTCTGAAATACAACAATTAGATCTTCTTAAGAAAAGAAGTCCTTCTGACAGATTCTTATTAATGAGTCAATTGATTAATGACCAATTTGAAGTTATGAAAGCAGGTCTTAAATATAAAAACCCGAACATTGATGAAAAAGAATTGAAACAATGTCTGAAATCCAGGATGAGAAAAATATATGAAAATCTTAAGATCACAGGAATGTAATATCACGCAGGAAATTGAATTGCTCAAGCAGGGGATGAGCATTTTCTCAGATACGGTTACCGAAGGTATGGAAGCAAAAACGAAAGAGGTCTTTGGCGAATCGTTGTCTCCGGCAGAAAGTGTCAAGCGTGTCATTAAAGACGTAAAAGAAAAAGGTGATGAAGCCCTGGAGTTTTATTCAGAGAAGTTTGAGGGTTTGAGTCTGTCTGCAAAGGATTTCAGAATCAAGGAATCTGAGATAGAGGACGCCTACAAAAAGGTTTCTCCGGAATTTCTCAGTGCCATGAAGAATGCCAGGGAAAATATACGTGTCTTTCAGGAGTACATTCGTGTGCGTGAGCTCAAGCCATTTCATTCTAAAGGAACCAGGATAACGGTGAAATATGACGCCATTGAAAACGTCGGAATTTATGTACCCGGTGGTTCCGCCTCATATCCGTCCACGGTATTAATGAATGCTATACCTGCGAGGGTAGCAGGGGTGAAAAAAATTGTAGTAGTAACTCCACCCGGCAGGGATGGAAAGATCTCCCCTGAGAGACTGGTTGCGTGCAGGGAGGCAAATGTAGACGAGGTTTATATGATTGGCGGCGTACATTCAATAGCCGCTCTCACGTTTGGTACAAAGACCGTCCCGAAGGTGGACAAGATAGTCGGGCCAGGTAATGTATTTGTGACGCTTGCCAAGAGGGAGGCGTATGGGCATGTCGGCATAGACATGCTGGCAGGGCCGAGTGAGGTGCTCATAATAGCGGACGAGACCGCTAATCATGAGTATGTCGCCTCTGATCTGCTGTCGCAGGCAGAACATGCTCCCGGTATTTCGATCCTGGTTACCTGTTCAGAGGTACTTGCTAATGGAGTGTTGCAGGAGATATCCAGACAAATTGGTACCCTGCCTCGCAGTGATCTGATTAAAGAGTCTTTAGATAAATTTGGTTTTATCATACTTACAAAAGATTTGAATGAGGCAGTTGATATTTCGAACACACTGGCTCCGGAACACCTTCAGGTAATAGTGAAAAACGAAGAAGAAATATTGTCGGGGTTGATACATGCGGGCGCTATATTTGTCGGACCATTCACACCGGTAGCAGTTGGGGACTACATTGCCGGGCCTTCGCACGTCCTGCCAACAGGCGGAACGGCGAGATTTTGCTCAGGACTGTCTGTAAATGATTTCCTGAAAAGGACAAGCATAATTTCATATTCAGAAGAGGTTCTGAGAACATCAGCCAATGATATAATTACGATTGCAGAGTCGGAAGGCCTGCAGGCCCATGCTAATTCGGTACGCATAAGGGTAGATAAATGAATTGTACAAGATGTAGGGGCGAACGGCCGTTCGCCCCTACTCTTCAAAGAAATGGAAACTAAGGCACAATCAAATTATTTCAGGAAAAATATTGATAAGATGAGCGGGTATGTTCCCGGCGAACAGCCGCAGGACGGCCAGTACATCAAACTCAATACAAATGAGAATCCATACCCTCCCTCCGCAAAGGTTATTGCCGCATTGAAGGATGAGGTAAATGAAAAATTGAGGTTGTATCCTGACCCAAGCGCCACAAGTGCAAGAAAAAAGGTTGCAGAGGTTTTTGGTACAAGGCCTGAAAGGGTTATGATCGGCAACGGATCTGATGAACTTTTGACCATAATAATCAGGAGTTTTGTTGGAGAGGGTGACAAGGTGGTTTACCCGTATCCTTCGTATCTTTTGTACAAAACTCTATCAGAGATTCAGGATGCCGAAGAGTGTATTATAGATTTTCTTGAAGATTATTCTTTACCGGAAAAAATTATAGTTAAAGACGCTGCCGTTACTTTTATATGCAATCCAAACTCACCATCCGGGACAATGATACCGGTTGAAGAGGTGTCGGGAATTGCAGGGAAGATAGAAGGTATAATAGTGGTTGATGAGGCGTATGTTGATTTTGCCGATGACAACTGTATGAGACTTGTGGATAAGCATCCAAACCTCATTGTTCTGCGCACACTTTCCAAATCATATTCCCTGGCCGGAATACGTCTGGGTTTTGCCGTGGCTCAGGAATGCCTGATAAACGGCATGATTAAGGTCAAGGATTCGTATAACGTTGACAGGCTCAGCATGGCATCTGCGGTTGCAGCGCTGGGCGATCAGGAAACATTCAGGGAAAACGTTACCCGGATTAAGAATACGCGGGAGCGCCTGATAGATTCACTTAAAAAGGCGGGATTTTTTGTATACCCATCCCAGGCAAACTTTGTTATGATCAGGTGCCGGGATGCCGATAAGGCAAGAAATATTTATCAGGAACTGAAGAAAAGAAAGATACTAATCCGGTATATAGAACAACCAGGGCTGGATGACTGCCTGAGGATTACTGTTGGAACAGACGAAGAAATAGATGCCTTAATTGATGAGTTGACCAAAATTAAATAAACACGAAGCTCTAAATACGAAATACGAAACAATTTCAAAATTATAAATACAAATGATTCAAACTATGTTTTGAATTTCTGTCATTTGGTATTCTGTTTTGTCTCGGATTTCGATATTCGAATCTCGAATTTGTCAAACCAGGCTTTAGTATTTTTTGCAATATTATAAGAGGGATTTATGGGAAAGAGAACCTCAAACATAGACAGAAAGACGAGTGAAACCAGTATCAGCCTGTCGCTTAATCTGGACGGTGAAGGTAAGCGCTCTGTATCAACCGGTATAGGCTTCTTTGATCACATGCTGGATCTATTTGCAAAACACGCACTATTTGATCTGGAGATTAAGGCAGAAGGCGATACCAATGTTGACTACCATCATACGGTTGAGGATGTTGGTATTTGTCTTGGTCAGGCTGTGAAAGAGGCTTTAGGTGATAAGGCGGGCATAGTCCGTTTTTCCAACGTCAGTGTGCCAATGCAGGAATCACTGGCAAATATAGCTATTGACATCAGCGGGCGTTCGGCACTTGTCTTCAATGCAAAGCTGGACTCAAAAAAGATTGGTGATTTTGATTCTGAACTCATCAAGGAATTTCTGGAGGCATTTACAGTAAACGCAGGACTGAACCTTCATGTGGATGTTCCGTACGGTGAAAATGCACATCACATCGCAGAAGCGATTTTCAAAGGTTTAGCAAAGGCCCTTGACAGGGCAACCAGAATCGATGGACGAACTGATGAGGTTCCATCGACAAAGGGTGTTCTGTAAGTAACGGCCATCTGCATACTTTCATCATTTCTTCTGTATACACAAACAATTATATAATCGAAAGGGGATTTCTCTGTGACAATATACAATAAATCTGTATTGAGGTATGTTCAAACACTGCCTTTTGCGGTTCTGATTATTGGTTTTCTTTTATACGTTTCCGGTCAGCCTGCATGGTCGGATGAGCAGGCGAAGGACGTTTCACCACAATACTTTGGGGAAAGAGTTGCACATACACCATGGCCCATGCACCGTCATGACCTGCACCATACGGGACGTAGTCCTTACGCGGGAGCTGAGACAAACGACATAAAATGGGAGTTTCAGACCGGGGCGCCAATATCATCCTCTCCCGTAATAGGCATAGACGGTACTATATATTTCGGATCGCAGGACAAGCACCTCTATGCACTGAATCCTGACGGTACTTTGAAATGGAAATTTGAGACGGGGGCTGAAGTGGATTCAACACCCGCAATTGATATTGACGGTGTAATATATTTTGGCTCATGGGACAAACATCTTTATGCCCTTTATCCGGACGGCAAACTGAAATGGAAACACAAGACAAATGGAGGCATTATCTCTTCCCCCGCAATTGGAGATGACGGTTCCCTTTACTTTGGAGGTTGGGATAACAGGGTGCATGCCGTGGATGCGGAAGGAAAGCACATGTGGGAATACAAGACGGCAGACCACATATGGTCGTCTCCTGCGATAGGGAATGACGGTATGGTTTATTGCGGTGCAGAAGATTACTATATGTTTGCTCTCAGGCCTGATGGCAAGGCAGTGTGGTCGTTCGGCACTCGCTATCTGCTGGAGTCATCACCTTCAATTGGAGATGACGGAACAATATATTTCGGTTCTGAGGACGCGAACCTCTTCGCTCTTGAACCTGACGGCAAACTGAAATGGAAATTTAAGACCGAATATGATATTGATTCATCCACCGCCCTGGCGTTGGACGGGACGATTTATATAGGTTCAGGTGACGGCAGTCTCTATGCAATAAATCCTGACGGTACTCTCAAATGGACGTTTAAAACAAAATATTCAGTAATGTCATCGCCCGTCATTGATGCTAATGGAATAATATACGTAGGTTCGAGGGACAAAAAGTTCTATGCCGTCAATCCGGACGGTACCATGAAATGGTATATAGAAACAGGCGGTGCCATAGAATCATCCGCCTCAATAGATAAAGACGGGACTATTTATATAGCATCAACAGACGGCAAGCTCTATGCGATAGGGGAAAAGATGGAAGCCTATCCGTGATGATTTATGGCTGAATTAGAAGTAGTATACGGGAGGCAAGAAAAGAGCCGGCTGAGAGGCTCGATTCACTATGGCATTAACCAGAATAGAGGTTTAAATGAATATTGCAGTGATTGGTGCTTCGGGTTCAATAGGTAGTGAGGTTGCTCGCCAGATAGTTTCTACCCGGTTGCTGGAAAACAACGAGCAATTACAGCTTGTTGGGAGAACGGAAGGCACCAGTTCTAAAGCGTTATATGGGCTTTCTACAGATCTACAGGACGCTTATGCCGAGATTTGTCCAATAATTGAAGTAACCCTCAACAAAGAAGATATATCAGCCGACCTTATCATTGTGGCTGCCGGTACTAGCGCACCCGTCAATAATCCCGTTCAAAACATTTCTAGAGATTCCCTGGCTAAACAAAACATACCGGTTTTTGAAGATTATGCCTCGGCTCTGGCCCGTCATGGAAAAGGGAGTGAAATTGTTATTTGTGTTTCTAACCCCCATGAACTTGCAGTAGAAATCTTTGCAAGGCATCTTGATCGAAAAAGGGTCATTGGTATTGGCGCCTATCTGGACTCCCTGCGATTCAGAAAGGAGATTGCAAAAGATATCGGTATTCGTCGCCAGAAAGTACATGGTTTTATGATTGGAGAACATGGTAATAACATAGTTCCCATCTGGAGTAATGTTCATGTTTACGGTTTTAAAGAAGATACACTGGTTGATACCTTAAATAAAATACGCCGTGGTTACTCAACCATTAACCTTCCTCAAGATATCGCTCAGGCCAGGAGCAATATTGATAAATTAATAATTGAAGGTAAAATACAAGAGGCATTCAAATCCGCCGAGCAGTATCCTCCGGATATAAGAGTAGTTTTAAAATCGGATATTACTCACTTCAGTGGTTCCAAAACTGTAACCGGTACTGTCAACGCCACACTGGAATTGATTAAGACAATCACCCTGGGACACGATGCATTTATTTCGGGACAGATCAAACTGGAAGGTGAATTTTACGGAATTCATGGTATAATCGGTGTTACTTTCGTGGCAGGGAATATGGGAGTGGAAAAAGTATTAGAAATCCCGCTCGAAAAAGAAGAAAAGCAATTGCTGATTCAAAATGCCAGAAACATTAATCAGAAAATTGCTGAATGGTTGTCTTAATTAAGACTATGCTTTAAGTTTCTTTCCATGCCCGGACGGCAGGCAGGTGTGTCAAGTATTGATAATACCTCCCCGAAAAACAAAAGGAGTAAAGTCATGAAGCCTGATAATTTTATTCAAAGTCGCCGGAAATTTCTCAGGAACGTTTCATATGGCACTATCGCCTTAACCACGGCAGGGGCATTTGCTCAAAACCTCATTAGCACTACGGCTGAAACATTAGCCGAAGCCCTTACTCTTACACCACGGCAGACAGAGGGTCCGTTCTACCCGGACAAGCTTCCGTTCGATACCGATAATGATCTTCTCATAGTCAATAATTCCGCCACGTCCGCCGCAGGAGAGGTTACAAGCCTCACGGGTCGTGTTCTCACTTCGGCAGGAGTGCCAATCAGTAAAGCGGTCGTTGAAATCTGGCATGTTGATAACAACGGGATCTACCTCCACACGAGATGCCCCAATCAAGACCAACGCGACAGAAACTTCCAGGGATACGGAAGTACAATTACCAGTCAATCGGGAGAATATTATTTTCGTACTATCAAGCCTGTGTTTTATGACCTGGGGGTAAAGCGTACGCCGCACATCCACTTCATTGTCAGGAAGGGTGATAAACGGCTACTCACAACCCAGATGTATATAAAGGGACATCCGTGGAATGAGAAGGATTTTATATTTCAAAGTATTCAGGGTAAGGAGCCTCGTGAGGCCGTTCTCGTGGATTTCAAGCCAATCAAAGGCTCTGCGACCGGCGAATTGAAGGCACAATTCGATATTGTAATCGGTGCAACTCCAGAAGATCCATCAAAAGATATAACCAGAAATCGTGATGGACTCCCGGTTGAAAGGCAATAGTGTCACCTACAACTGAGATTGAAATAATTATAAAGAATCAGGGACGGCAGGAATTTAATCTTATATACCTGTTTTCTATAATAACTCATGAATACAGTCATTTCTCACCCATTATTTCTTATGTTTTTTGGAGGAATCTTTACTGGGATAATTATTCCGGTAATAATGAAAAGATAACCTTTTCACAACTGATGATAATAGTACATATAGGCCTATTATTTTGACTCCGTGCTCTTTGGGATACATCATTAACCTTCAATCGTATATTAAATCCTTCTTTCCATCAATTCCATAAAGAATAAAAACCACCATTTATCTGCAAGTATCCCACACATAAACTATTGACTAAATATTACAAAATGTAGAATGAATTTATTGAAAAAATGAGTATTTATTTAAAAAAAAACTTTTTTTTATACGTTTTTAATAAGATAATATAGATATATAAAAACGGTACAAGTTTAACCAGGGGGGGTAATATGTCGGGAAAAAGCATTAAATCTGTGTTTTCAATGTTTGTTATACTTCTTGTGCAATCCAGTTTATTTGCTGAAACAAAAGATGAGAAAGCAACCTTTGCCGGAGGTTGTTTCTGGTGTATGGAACATCCTTTCGAAAAACTGGAAGGTGTTTCATCGGTTATATCAGGTTATACAGGCGGACGTAAGGAAAACCCGGCATACGAAGAGGTTTCGGCAGGGGCAACCTTTCATTTTGAATCTGTCCAGATAGCGTATGATCCGTCTAAAATAAGTTATTCAGAACTTCTTGATGTATTCTGGAGACAGATAGATCCCACCGATCCGGGCGGCCAGTTTGTCGACCGGGGCCTGCAATACAGGACAGCTATTTTTTACCACAATGAAGAACAAAAAAATTTAGCAGAGGAATCTAAAGAACAATTGGATAAATCAGGAAGATACGAAGAGCAAATCGTTACTGAGATTACTGAGGCAACTTCATTTTATAAAGCTGAAGAATATCATCAGGATTATTATAAAAAGAGTCCGCTGCAGTATAAGGCGTATAGAAGAGGCTCAGGTCGTGATAAATTCCTGGAAAGGATTTGGGGTAAAAAAATGGAAACAGAACATAGCAGCAAATATCAAATATTTAAAAAACCCACAAATGAGGAACTGAGAACAAAATTGAACCCATTACAATATAAAGTAACTCAAGAAGATGGTACAGAAAGGCCATTCGAGAATGAATTTTGGGAAAATAAAAAAGAGGGAATTTACGTTGATATTGTTTCCGGTGAACCTCTTTTCATCTCACATGACAAGTTTGCTTCCGGGACCGGCTGGCCAAGTTTTACCAAAACGCTTGAGCCCGAACATATTGTAGAAGTTGAAGACAGAAAGTTCTTTGTGAAGAGAATAGAAGTAAGAAGCAAATATGCTGATTCTCATCTTGGGCATGTGTTTAATGATGGTCCCGAGCCAACAGGACTCCGCTATTGCATAAACTCTGCTTCTCTCCGCTTCATTCCAAAAGAGGATCTGGACAAAGAAGGATATGGTGAATATAAAAAACTTTTTGAAAAATAAAAAACTTCCCATAAAAACGGTAGGGACTGTTCCACCTGCCCGGAAGTTAGTTTGACTGGCGAACAGCCGGTATTATCATCTCGTTTGTAAACATGTCCTGCACTTTTTATTTTACCTGATAAGTGAATAAATTTGTTATTACTGTGAAACGGGAATTTAGAAAACAGTAATCTATATTTCCGCTCAACAAACTGTGGGAGTCTAAATGGCTAAAGTATTAATTGCAGGTTGCGGAGACATTGGCACAAGTCTTGGAAAGGCTTTGATTAAAAGTGGACACTACGTAGTGGGACTGAGACGCCACCCTCCTATTGAAAATCCGGGTATTAATTTTATTGCAGTAGATTTAACAAACCCCTCTACGTTGAGAGGTATAGATACTGATTTCGATCAGGTATTTTTTATGGCGGCGCCTAATGAACATGATTTACATGCTTATAAGCAGATCTATGAAGTTGGGTTGGAAAATTTATTATGTAAATTATCTGAGAGTCATCATAACCCGAACTGGATATTGATATCTTCTACCAGTGTCTATGGTCAGGTAGATGGAGGATGGGTTGATGAGACCTCGCTGACTGAACCTGAGAGGTTTAACGGGCAGTTACAATTGTTGTCGGAACAGAGAGTTTTGTCAGAGAACAAAAACAATCTGGTTGTTCGTTTCTCCGGGATATATGGTCCGGGACGTAAACGGTTGTTAAGAATGGCTCAAAAAGGTGGGCCGATACAGCATGAGCCTCCTTATTACACTAACCGAATTCATAAAGAAGACTGCGTGGGTGTATTGAAGTTTTTATTCGAAAAAAGATTGGACGGTACAAAATTACATTCACACTATTTAGCATGTGATGATGAACCTGTCCCAATGTGGGAAGTGGTTTCTTGGATAGCTAAGCAGCTTAAGTGGAAGCAGCCTGATATCAAATCTACAGAGAAAATTGTCACCAAAAACAAGAGATGTTGTAATAAGCGGTTAAAGGAGCTGGGTTACCATTTTAAATATCCAACTTACAAAGAAGGATACCCGCAATTAATAAAAGAATTTAAAAATTCTTAAACCGAAAATTTATTACATAATTATTTCCATAAATAAATGAAGTATTGGATAATTTTACTGAATTTTGCTGAATACTAAAACTTATGAGACTAGATAAAAACGATATTATGATATCTGGCATAAAAAAACTATGTCTTTAAAAAGAATGGGACATTCATGAGCACTGATGATCTTTCAAGGCTTCGCATTGACAGAACGAAATACCGGACACAGCGTAATAAGTGGAAAAAACATTTTCTATTACTTATAGTTCTGGCAGCGCCTGCCGGTTTAGGAATTTTATATGGGACCGGAATTCTGAAACCTGCTGTCAGGGTGGAGATTGCCAAAGTAACTACAATATATCCTTCTCAGACGTTTACACTGCTGAACGCCAGTGGCTACGTAGTAGCCCAGCGCAGGTCTGCCGTTTCCTCTAAGATTACCAGCTGGCTTGATTCTCTTCTTGTGGAGGAAGGAAGTATAGTGAAAAAAGGAGAAATCATTGCTACATTAGAAAACAAGGACGTTACGGCTGCTCTTGAGAAAGCAAAGGCCAATAGAGAAGTTGCCAGTTTTGAGCTGGAGCAGGCAGAGGCCGAACTTACCGAAGCAGTCCTTGCCTTTAACCGTATAAAAGAGTTATTGGAAGATGAAGTTGCTTCTCCATCCGAATACGATATATCTGAGGCCAGACATAAGAGCGCTATTGCGGCTGTTGCCGCTAAAAAAGCAGCGCTGCAGGCGTCCAGATCAGCACAAAATGAAGCTGAGGTTAATCTTGAATATACCAATTTACAGGCGCCATTTGATGCTGTTGTTCTTACAAAAAACGCAGATGTAGGTGATATTGTAACGCCGGTGGGTGCTGCTGTCAACGCGCGTGCTTCTGTGGTAACAATTGCAGATATGGATTCACTACAGGTAGAGGTAGATGTTTCCGAGTCAAATATTGAACTGGTCAAAACAGATCAGCCTTGTGAAATTCAACTGGACGCGTTTCCGGACAAACGATTTCGTGGAAAAGTTCACATGATCGTACCTACTGCCGACAGGAGCAAGGCATCAGTATTGGTGAAGATCTCATTCTTAGATAAAGACTCCAGCGTCCTTCCGGAAATGAGTGCAAAGGCAGCATTTCTCAAACGAGAGGTTACGGAAAATGAGCAAATACCTATAAAGACAGTACCCGTCTCTGCTATAGTCAAATACAAAGGGCATGATTCAGTCTATGTTCTAGCGGGTAATAGCGTGAAGAAAAAGAACATTGAGACAGGCAGAAAGCTTGATAATATGGTCGAAATTATATCTGGACTCGCAACAGGAGACAGCATAGTGTTGTCACCTACAGATAAAATAAAAGATGGGAAAAAAGTGAAGATTATTGAGGACTAAATGCGAAACGAAGACCTGATTTTATCTATAGATAACGTATACAAATCATATCACAGGGATAGTCAGATTATACGTGTTCTGGAGGATATTTCACTGGAATTAAAGAGAGGAGCGTTTCTTGCTCTTATGGGCCCTTCAGGCTCTGGTAAAAGCACACTCCTTAACCTCATCGCGGGATTAGACCAAGTGGATCAAGGTACGATTGAAATAGACGGAGTGAACATCACAACACTTTCCGAAACGGATCTCGCCCGATGGCGTTCGTTTAACGTTGGTTTTATTTTCCAATTCTACAATCTTATCCCGGTACTCACTGCTTTTGAGAATGTTGAATTACCACTCCTTTTGACCGGCCTTTCCAAACGTGAACGGCAGGAGCATGTATCTGCCGCCATTAGTGTAGTTAATATGGAAGACCGTGACGGTCACTATCCGAATCAACTCTCCGGTGGTCAGCAGCAGCGCGTCGCTATTGCCAGGGCAATTGTTACCGATCCAACTATTTTAGTAGCAGACGAACCGACAGGTGATCTTGACAGAACCTCTGCAGAAAATGTGCTCGATCTTATGGATCGTCTGAATTGTGATCTGGGCAAAACCATTATTATGGTAACCCATGATCCATGGGCTGGAAACCGCGCGCACTCTATGGAACATCTTGATAAAGGTGTACTCAACCATGATCTTTAAGATCCTTTTTCGAAATGCCTTCCGTCATAAGCTGCGTACCTTTCTTACCGTGTGTGGTATGTCAGTAGCTATCCTTTCATTTGGAATGCTTCGGACGGTAATTGACGCATGGTATATCGGGGTTGAAGCTTCTTCAGAAACCCGCCTTGTAACAAGAAACTCAATATCCCTCGTCTTTAGACTACCCCTTGCCTATAGAGATACGATCCGTCGTATTGAGGGTGTTGAGATTGTCTCCTACGGCAACTGGTTCGGCGGATATTATATCGATGAGAAGGATTTTTTCGCCAACTTTGCTGTTGAGCCGAAAAGCTATCTTGAGCTTTATCCTGAATATGTGATCCCCGATGACCAGAGAATAAAGTTTGTAAGTGATAGAAAAGGTTGTCTGGTAGGGAAAAAACTCGCAGACCGTTTCGGATGGAGTGTCGGAGATATCGTAACACTTACCGGAACCATCTTTCCCGGAAAATGGGATTTTATCTTACGCGGTATTTATGAAGGCAGGGACAAAAATATAGACGAAACACTGTTCTTTTTCCACTGGGATTATCTCAATGAATCAATAAAAAAGAATCAATCCACCTCGACAGACCATGTTGGTTTTTATATTATTAGAATAGAAAACCCATATATAGCTGCTGAAACATCAGAAGCCATAGACGAATCCTTTAAAAATTCACTTGCCGAGACTCTTACCGAAACTGAAAAAGCATTTCAGTTGGGATTCGTTGCCATGAGTGAGGCCATTATCAAGGCCATTCAGCTTATATCACTTGTTGTCATCTTTATTATTCTTATTGTAGTGGCTAATACCATGGGTATGTCGGTGCGTGAGAGGATTGGAGAATACGCTGTATTGAAAACCCTGGGTTTTCGTGCCCGGCAGATTACTTTGCTCATTATGGGTGAATCGATGGTGATAACAATTATTGGCGGGATCACAGGTATCATACTGACGTTCCCTGCAGCCAGGGGGTTTTCATTAGCCGTCGGTAAATTCTTTCCGGTATTTAATATAACAGGGGAAACGATGTATCTGGACATGGCGGTTACCGTAACCGTAGGACTTTTAGCAGGAATATTTCCTGCTTACAGGGCTGTTACCGTTCGCATTGCCGAAGGTCTGAGGAGAATTGGATAGATGAGTCTTTTGTTTTTTTACAGCCTGCGCAATCTCTTTACAAGGTGTTTAACAACGATACTTACCACATTGGGCATGGCGCTCGTAGTCTTTGTCTTCGCCTCTATCATTATGCTTGCGGAGGGGTTGAAAAAAACCCTTGTAGAAACAGGATCGGGCGATAACGTAGTTGTCCTCAGAAAGTCTGCAGAGACTGAGGTACAGAGCAGGATAGACAGAGATCAGGCATCTATACTGGAAACACTGCCGGAAATAGCCGTTGGTGATGATGGACAGAGACTGTTTGCTAAAGAACTGCTGGTGCTCATCACCATGCAGAAGAAAAACAGCGACGGTATTGCTAATGTGATTATTAGAGGAATAGGTAAGCACTCACTCTCTTTACGGCCTCAGGTAAAATTGATTACCGGGCGTATGCCCAGGTGGGGCACATCTGAAATCATAGTTGGAGAGAGTGTGGCAAAACGATTCAAAAATGCGGGATTACAGAAAACACTTTTGTTTGCCATGCGATCATGGAACATAGTCGGTATCTTCGATGCGGGAGATACGGGATTCAGTTCAGAAATCTGGGGAGATGCAGATCAGCTTATGCAGTCATTTCGGCGTCAGACATATTCTTCTGTCATATTCCGGTTACGCCATTCCAATCTATTGCAAGGATTAAAAGAGCTTATTTCAAAGGACCCCCGTTTAACCCTGAGTATCCTGCGGGAGAAAGATTATTACCTGAAACAGTCGGAGACCATGGCTGCTTTCCTGCGTATACTCGGTATTTCGTTAACACTCATTTTCTCCATCGGCGCGGTGGTTGGAGCCATGATAACAATGTTTGCTGCGGTGGCCAATCGTACAGCAGAAATTGGAACCCTGCGTGCCCTTGGGTTTCAGCGCAAGAGTATCCTCTTTGCGTTCCTTCTGGAGTCCCTTATCCTCGGTTTTTCAGGAGGATGTGCCGGTCTCTTTTTTGCTTCACTACTTCAGTTTTTAACCATATCGACAATGAACTTTCAGACATTTTCTGAACTCGCATTCAGTTTCTCTATTACACCGGGAATTATCATCAAGTCCATGGCATTCTCAATCTTCATGGGTTTTGCAGGTGGACTTCTTCCTGCCTTCAGGGCATCACGCATGAATATTGTAGATTCACTACGGGAAGTTTGAAGAAATTATATTCATTAGAGTGGAATAATCTGAACAACCCGCTCCTGCCAAAAAGAAAATCATTTCATTTAATCCCTTCCCATTATTTCAAATAAAAAGGCCTTTGACTTATCATTTCTGATAAGTTATTATTTTTAATAATGTGGGTGATTAAAGAGCATCGTGATATTAAAAAAATTTGCCGCAAGTTGCCTGACGCTGTTGTAAAGAAATATGAGCTTTGGAAAAATATCGTTCACAGGCATGGCCCTGAAAAACTGAGAGATTTTCCGGGTTTTCATGATGAAAAGTTAAGGGGTAAACGAAAGGATCAACGTTCATCCCGATTGAGTCAACAATATAGAGTTATTTATTCAGTCGAACGACAGTATGTTACTGTATTTGTACTGGAAATAACTCCACATCAATATTAGGAGGATTTATGAAATCTCGTTCTAAGAATGATTACGTTGCTGCGGAGGCGCATGCCTCATTAACAACTGGTGAGGTTATCAAGATGCTTCGTGAATTAAAGGGATGGACACTGAAAATATTGGCACAGCGTTCCGGTATAAGTATTACCAACTTGAGTTTGCTGGAAAACGGGAAGGTCGATATCGGAAAGAAACGAGCCAAACAACTCGCGAAAGCTTTTGATGTACATCCGGCTATTATTATGTTTCCAGAATATGAAGCAATAGAAATCAAAAAAGCATCTTAGAGTATTGCCTAAATTGAGCGATTTCGTAGCCGCAACCTTGAGGTTGCGTAACTTACGTAAACCCATCAAGTGGTGAAAAACGCAGGCTACCCGCCTGCCCGCCCGGCAATGCCGTTCGGACGGGTACCTATTCGGGCAGGAAGCCAGCGGCTACAACGGCATGTAATATAAAATCGCTCAATTTAGGTTATATAAAAAAGAATAATATTGGAAAGAAGGTTGGAAAAAAGAAATATGGTGGTTTCCCCTGGGAAATTAAAAGGAATGACCTTAAGAATTTCCCTGTTATTTTTGATTTTGATGAGAAATACAGACTTTTAGGGCTAACTATTTTGAGATAAAAAGTTTTTATGGACAAAACAAAGGTGTCAGACTTTCATATTTCAATTAATAACATATTATGTGGGATAGATAAAATGTAGTCTATAGCAAGACCTTTATGATTAGAGATTGAAGTACTATTATTGAATAATGAAGGCGACCCTGGTTATCTATGTAGTCCTAAATTCTTTCAATCTGCGCCTACCCTGTTAAATCTGAAGTTATTTCACCAGGGTTTATCCCTGCCCACGTCCGATCCGGTACGGGCGGACGACGAACAGTGTGAAGGGTACGTCCCCAAAAAGAAATCATTTCATTTAATTTCTTACCATTATTGATAAAACAACAGGTTTCCCTATTGACATTTTATTGATGTTGTATATACTTCGTATATACATTTGAAAGGAGGTTATTATGATTTCAAAAGTTCAAAAATGGGGAAATAGCCAGGGAATAAGATTCCCAAAGGCAATCCTGAAAGAATCTGAAATATCTGTTGGGGACTTTATAGAAATTTCAGCAAAAAAAGGTCAAATTACTGTAAAGACAAAATCAAAGATTAAAGGAAAACATGATTTAAAAGATTTAATTAAACGAATACCTGAAGATTATAAGACTTACGAAATTGATTGGGGTTTCCAGATTGGGAACGAGGAATGGTAACGAAAAAATATGTTCCTGAAAAAGGAGATTTTATTGTTGTGACATTTCATTCTCAGTCTGGCCATGAGCAAAAAGGCAGAAGGCCTGCATTGGTTGTAAGTAACGATTTGTTTAATAAGCACACTGGCTTTGCAATGGTTTGTCCTATTACGAATACAGACCGGCACTTCCCTTTTCACATCCCAATATCAAAAAGCAAGAAATTAATGGGCTTCATTATGGTTGAACAAATAAAATCTATTGATTACCAATCCAGAAATGCAAAGTTTATTGAAAAAGTTCGCCAAAATACATTAAATGAGGTCTTAAGTATTTTAGATGCAATAGTCTATTGAAAAAGACTACGTATAAATTTAAAAGATAGATGTAGCGGATGGCTTTAGCCTTCCACCAAGATCGAACAAAGACGTATGACGTAGTATGGTGATCGTACCAGGATTAGATTCCTGTGGTGGAGAGTTAATGCTTCTTGCCCGACGTGCAGCCTTTTAAAAAAAAGAGTAATTTGTAAAAGAATGGGGGAAGTGCTCTAGTAAACAATTTGTTATCTTATCCTGTATCCTGTCTTAGATAACACAATAAGCCTTCCTTTGAAAGAATCGGCTCGGTAGTTTTTAAAGAGGTTATCTATAGCATAAAAGATGTGATCTAATATAGGAGGGTGAATCCTAATAAGAATTATGCCAAATAGATTTTGTGGAGGATATCTGAGTATGTCACCAAAGTGTTTATCAAATGTGACAATAGTTCTTTTCTCTTTAATTGCTAAATCAACAATCTTATCATCTGGGGCCTTAACTAAACCGGATTCTTGAGCAGTTTTGGCATCATGACCTGGTTTTCGAATATAGGAGGTTATTTGAGGAAAGATGTTTTCATCGATAAGAAATCTCAATGCTTAATGGCCTGTTCAAATGGGATGTATTCCTGGTCTTTAATAAGAGAAGCTGCATAATGCAAACATTGTTTTATGTCTTCCTTTGTTATGTTTGGATAATAGTCCCTTATAATATCATCTGGTGTTAAACCGGATTCGAGAAGTTCAATGATAATATATACCATGATCCGTGTTCCTTTTATACATGGTTGGCCATGACATATGTCAGGGTTAACTTCTATTCTGTTATCCAATGTTATATCTCCTGAAAGGGGAATTCATAGACTTCATTTATATTAAATTAGCATAAAAAAAGTTGTTATATATGCATTATTATTAATGTTTTTACCGCTTATTGTCAAGATATATCCATTGAAATGACAGCTTAGCGAATTGACCAATAACTATTGACGGTTCTGCCTCGGCGGATCAAATGACGCCAAAGGCATAATGACAGCTAACGGAGTTAGCAATTATGAATGTAAATCTTGAACAAAAAGTAATTGGTAAAAGAATGGGCAAAGGTGCCAATAAATTAAAACAGTTGCTGTTCCTTTCTACTAAAACAGTCGCTGCCCCTATTTGTTGTATTTGTTGCTATTTGTTCTAATTTCTTACCATTATTGACAAAACAACTTTCACTATATACACTTAAAACATAGTTTCTGTAAATATCCAGGCGTTTACTATGCTACCATAGGACTTACTGTCAAGAGAGTAGAGAAATAGTAAAACGTAATAATGTAAGACTTAGCCATATTCTGCTCGAGAGGGTGTGGAAGTATTTGCTGGAGATTAAGGTATGTTGATATAGTAAAGGTGATAATAAGCGGGGGTTGTCCTTTTACCAATTAATCGATAAAAAAGAGAGATTAATACCTTGGGAATAATAAAGAACCTTTTATTGTTTGTTCCTTTAATTACCCTTGTATGTGGGTATTTTTACTATACTTCAGAAGTAAATAGATACAAGCAGCAATTACCACCTGAGATAGATGGTAATTATAAATACTTTTACCATCAACAAAAAACCGAACATAAATATATTGTTAAAAATACTGCCAATGTAGATTGCACAAACATATGGGCAATTGAGAACATATATCTCATTGTAGATGGAAAAGTATATGAAAGTAAAGATACTCCACATTTTAACTACTATATTTACAATGGTTCAAGAGATAGAATATGGAATTTAAAGAAAGGAGAAGAAGTTGAAGTAAAGATTAATCCTTTACAAATAACTGTCTTTGACATACTAAAGGAAAAATTCAAACCAATTATAATTACAAAGTGGAAGTTTATTTATTCAAAAGAAAATTCATCTAAAAAATACTTTTACGAAAAATATTTTATTTTCGATTTTTACGATAGAACATTTAAAGAATTAGATTCTTACGTAGGTGGCAAATCATACATTAATAGAATTAATGACTATTTAAGCTTTGGCTCAAATAGGTATATTGACATTTTTGTTCTAACTGGTGATTTTGAAATTAACCCTCCAATAGCTTTCTTGGTGATGAAAGATTTTTCTATATTACCACTTAATCCATGGACGAAATTAAAGATAGAAGTTTTTAACAATTCTCTTTTATTTTATCCAGGCGGTTTGGAAATTCAACCATCAGACGATATAAGAAGTGGTTATTTGTTTTATGACTGGTATCATGAAAATGGAAAGCTCTCGAAAGGAATCACGACAAAAAATATGCCAGAGCAATTTTATCTAAAATCGTGGCCAATGCAGCTATACTACTTATCAAAAGAAGACGAAGAAAAAGTAATTAAAAACCCTGAAATTCTTAAATCTTTTAGTTATATAGGGCTTAACATTTCAGTCGAATCTGGCGATGCTGCGAAAAAGAAAGAAAAGTCTAATCAACAAGAACCTCAAGATAAACAAAATAAAGCAAAAGAACATTATAAGTATATAATGGATAAAGCAGAAGAAAAATACCTAAGTGAAAAAAACAATTAAAAGCAAGTCTTGTGCTGCATCTTTAACATTAGATATTTTCAAAACAAAAGATATAGTATTTATTGATTATTTTGGCAAAGTGAGAAGAATAATTATGTGTACCCGCTAAAATACACGTCTGGAAGGTCTGTGGCAAAAAGGAAGATCATCTGCGCTGATCAGCGTCCCATTATTTTCATTAAAACTAATGTTAAACAAAAAGCTATTATTTGTGGCTGTAATTATTGTAATGGGCCTGGGGTGCCGCTCGGTTACAACCATTGTTACAACCGACAGGTTAAGGAACTTTCCTGCCGAGATAAATGCGGGGGATATTGTCCATGTTGCAACCGGTGAGAAGATAACATTTTCACAGCTTGCAGATTCCCTTGACGGGGCGAGGATCGTTTATGTGGGCGAGTCTCATTCAAACAGAGAGTCTCATGAATTAGAGCTTCAGGTACTCGAGGAATTTTATAAGAGAAACGGAGGGAATATAGCGGTCGGTATGGAGATGTTTAAGAGGCCGCATCAGGATATTCTTGATAAATGGACAGGCGGTGAGATCAGTGAAAAGGAGTTACTGTTTTCAACAGACTGGGATGGAGAGTGGGGGTATGATTATAATCATTATAAGGGTATAATGGATTTTATACGTGACAATAAGATTCCGGTTGTTGCCCTGAACATTAAGAGGAAGTTACAGAAAAAGATAAGCAGAGACGGGATTGAAGGTTTGAGTGAGGAGGAAAGAGAGACCCTGCCGGAAATAGATACTACCGACGTCTATCATAGGAAATACCTGGAAGGGATAATGAAGGGACACGGCCACGGTGATATGGATATGGGTGAAGCCTTCGAAAGGTTCTATCTGATTCAATGCGTCTGGGAGGACGTTATGGCCGACAGTATATCAAAGTACCTCTCTTCTCCGGAGGGGAAAGACAGGAAGCTGCTGGTGTTCATAGGAGGAGGGCATGTCATCTATCATTTTGGTGTACCCAAAAGGGTGTACCGGAGCAACCATCTTCCGTACCTTACTATAGAAACATACGAGCTGAGGGATCTAAAGCCAGAAGGTGATCATCCGCTCTTTGCAAGTGATATACCACTCCAGCCTGCGGATTATGTGAAGGTCGTTGAGCTGGACAAGAGTAAAGAACCAAAGGTGATGCTGGGTGTTGTTATCAGAAGTCTGGATGAAGAAAAAGAAGAGGAAAAAGAAGAGGAAGAGGAAGAAGAACAGGGCGGTAAAGAGGAAGGTCAGAAGTACAAGGTTGCTATTGAAAGTGTTCGGGAAGATAGCGCTGCAGATAAGGCAGGACTGAAGGCCGGAGATATTATCCTGTCAATGGATGATGAGAGTGTCGGTAAGGTATTTGATGTAATATACCATGTGCGCCAGAAGAAGGCGGGGGATACCTGCCGGATAGAGATATTGCGCGGGGAGGAGAAGATGCCGGTAGAGGTGACATTCTTCAAGACAAAAGGACATGGGAAGAAGTAAAAATAAAAAAAATCCGAATATCTAATAGCGAAATGCGAAATAAATTCTAATGCTGAAAACCACTTAAACAAATGACCAAAACAAACATTAATTTTAGAAAATTGAAGGACTTTGAAACCATGGTTGGGAATAATATTTCTAGGTTATTTTTCATGGTGTTTATAATGATAGTTTTATGGAGTCCGGGCTGCGATAATTCAGTCGAAGTTGCGCTGAATGAAAACCAATCCAGGCCACAAGCTAGATTACGTTCATCATATAAGAGATTGTCTGTTAAACAGGTACAATCAATACCTTATATCTCAATACGAGAAAAAAAGGATTGGGGCTTCTGGGGACACAGTACAATAAAGCACGACTATGAGGAAAAGGCAATCAATGGAGACAATGTGGTAATAGACCATGCTACCGGCCTGATGTGGCATCAGTCCGGCGCTAAAGATTATATTAAACGACCTTATGCAATGGAATGGGTGAGGAACCTGAACCAGCAAGAATATGCAGGTTATCGCGACTGGCGATTCCCTACTGTGGAAGAAGCAGCGTCATTGCTGGAATCAGATAAAGAAAATGGCAGATACATTGATCCTGTCTTTGATGCAAAACAGGAATGGATATGGACTGGTGATAGCCATGATTCGGATAATGCATGGAGTGCGGACTTTGTCGGCGGCGGCGTACTTACGTGCAACGTTGATGACGGCAGCTATGTCCGCCCGGTACGCTCAGGCAAATGATACTTATCAGGAAAAAGAGAATATCAAATATGTCATTATTAAGAAAAGAAGAACGAATGAATATAGTTAAATTTACTGCGATTGGCTGTTTGACAGCTTTTTTCGTTATGAATGTTACAATCCCGACATTTACTACTGCAGGGGGATTGATTGATATGGGTTATGGCAGCAGAGGTAAAAGTATGTTGAGCGGGTCTACATCAGCCAGTTCAGCTGAACCTATCCAGCCTATTCCAATTGCCTTTGACTATGACAGGGCAAAGGTAGAATTGGGAAAGAAATTATTTTTTGAACCCAGATTATCAAAATCCGGCTGGATAACCTGTAACTCCTGCCATAACCTTTCAACGGGCGGCGCTGATAATCTGCCTACCTCTATCGGACATAAATGGTTTTTAGGCCCGATAAACTCACCTACCGTCCTGAATTCAAAGTTCAATCTCGCACAATTCTGGGATGGCCGCGCAAAGGACTTGAAAGAACAGGCTGGC
>JAIQZU010000002.1 GCA_021776915.1 Candidatus Scalindua sp.
TCATGATGCTGTAAGGTTACTATAAGTTCCTCTTTAAACTCAACCCCTGTTTCTTCTAATACTTCCGCCCCTAACACAGGATGCTGTTTTATTATATCAAATTCCTCATCTGTCAATTTCCCCTTTTTATTAAGTATATCAGTGCTGATCTTAGTCTTGCCGACATCATGCAAAAGTATCCCTGCACAAAGGCCCTTTAAATCCTTTACTCCCAGGCCAAGCTCCTGTCCGAACAAAGTCCCTACGGCTGCAACATTTACTGAATGTGTATAGGTATAATATTCATGTACCGCAATCTTGAGCAGGCTTTCTGCCGACTTACTATCCTTAATAACGTAATCAACCATGTTATGGGCAAACTCCTTGGTCCTTTCTACGCTTCCACTTCTCGGATCATTGAAGAGGTCTTTAATCAGATTAGTAGCGGCGCCATGCACGATTTTTGTTCTTTCCTTGGGAGGAATGCTTTGATCGGATATGATATCTTGGAAATTATTCTCCAGATAATCAAAGTATGCCTGCTGTTCATCTTTCTTTATAAAAAGGCTTTTGATCTTCTGTGCCACAAGCATGTTCTTCTTGGCTTCGTCAAAGACCGCATCTCCCCTGCAATATAATACAAACCGAACCTCAGCCGTTGTCTTTGCAAGTAAATAGATGTCGCAACCAACCGTTGTATTAGTTCTTAAACTGTTTGGGTTGATCGGTAGATAATCCGGTGATATTTCGAATTCCATTTTATATTTTTCGGCTACATTTATTTTCCGGAACTTGAATTCAGAGTCACGGTACATATCCACCTTCCAGTCAGTAAAACTGAAAGCCTATAGGCAGCGGCATTAAATGCAAAATAGATGCCGAAGAAGCCCTTAGGCCTATTTAACAGCTATTATACAAAATAGTAATATCACGTTGAAACAATGAACGCCTTCTGACATGTCAACGATTATCCGGCTGGAGCTATAACGCAAATATTAACAGAATAGGTAATTTGGAGCGTGTTTTAGCCGGATTTTCCTTACAAACCCACAGCCTGTATACAAGAAAAAACATCCTTTACGGCATAATACTAATTATGCAAATTAAACTCATTTTGAGGCAAGAGTCAAAAATCGGAATTACCTTGACATTATTTAAGTACTAAAATAAACTACAAACTGTATAAAAATACACATGTTACACCTCTTTAAATTGTACTCCATCTGTTATTTACCACCACAAAAGCACGAAATTTTGTTGACCCTGTGGCATGGTTTTCCAGATATCCTCAAATCAAAAGGAATATGCAAGAGGAAAGTAAAGAAACCGGAATAGTAAGAACACACAAGAGAAAATGGCCGATGATAGTTGTTATATCTATCGGGAGCATAATCTGCGCACTCGCCATAATAGTATCATTAATCCCCGCTATTGTTTCCTCCAACATGACAATGAACATGATAATCGATAATCTGGAAGCCAGTCTGAATCGTGAAGTACAGATTGATGATATAAACATGAGCTGGTCAAGTGGGCTTGACATAAAAAATATTCATATTAGAGAAAAAAAGGGCCTTCCGGGAGATACGTTTGTTAAGGTAAACAGGATCCTCGTTGATATTGATTTTATTCCACTGACAAAAAAAATAATCAGAATAAATGATTTGATAATTGACAGCCCTGAGATTGTTTTGCAGAAAGGCAAGGAAGGTGTTTTCAACTATGAAGATATGAGCAAGCCTGATGCTTTGACAGAACCAACTCCAGTACCCGGACCTGCACCTGCCGTAGTCAAAAAATCAGTTAAGAAAACGGAATATGCCCCTCTGGTTATTCCAGCACTTTTATCTGATATCAGAATTAAAGCAAGAGTCAGTAACGGAAAACTTACGTTCATTGACCACCAATTACAGGAAAAAACGATCATAAGGGATCTAAATACTACCTTAAACGTCGACTCTCTGAACAGACCAATTGAGCTTAATAGCTCATTCGACATTGAAACAAAAGGCGAAATAGAACACGCGGAAATCTCCTTAAATGTATCACTGGTAAAAGATGGGAAAATTAATCCAGGAAGTGCCAAAGGCACATTTAACATGGAAACCGGTTTTGCGCAGATAGATGCAGATTTTGATATGACAAGGTTCATGGGTGAAGGTGGTACAGGCCTTGATTTCTCCATGAACGTAGACCTGGCAAAGTTTACCAATAAACTTGCAGGAATGCTGGGCTTGCCTGAAGGCATGAAGATAGAAGGTGTTATCTATTCGAAAGTTAAGGCTGAGGGACAACTTGAAAAAGTGATAGGCATAGAGGGTAATACAGAAATAACAAATCTGAACATTACCGGCGGGCCGCTTGGAAATAATCCGATACGGCAACCAAGTATTAAACTAATCCAGAATGCAGGTATCGATATATCCAACGACAAAATTACAGTTCATAAAATCAGTATTGAAACAAACTTTGCAGAACTATTCCTTGCAGGTCTGGCCACAGATCTTAAAAATACAAGAAATCTAGATTTTAAACTTTTCCTGAACCTGGACATAACAAAACTAATGAGCGAAATTGGTGGACTGCTGCCTGAGGATATTGAAGTTGCTGGAAACTTACAATCAAACATAAAATTTAAAGGCCGGCAAAGCAGACTGGGAGTAGAAGGCACGACAGATTTAAGAAGCTTATTTGCAAAGATTGGGACAGTTGGCCCTATAAAAGAACCAGAGATTCAAATTATACATGAAGTGAAATACAATTTACAAAATAGTAATCTCGAATTAAATAACCTCAGCGTGAAAACAAGCTTTGCAGAAATAAAGTCTTCGGGTGCTTTAGATAAAAACAAAGAATTCGAATTAAACATGCTTCTGGCAATCGACATTGAAAAACTCACACAGAATCTCCAAAGTATTGTATCTTTACCTCAGGATTTAAACGTTAACGGAAAGATTGCTGCAGATATCAATACAAGTGGCTCTATCGAAAAAGAATTAAAACTAAGCGGAACAACTATTTTACACGACATAAATGCCGATGGAGGACCTCTTAAGAATAACAGGATATCCAA
>JAIQZU010000011.1 GCA_021776915.1 Candidatus Scalindua sp.
CTCTGGAACTCAGACACTCTAAGGACAGCGAAGGAGAGCTTTACCTATACTTTTAACTCTACCGGTACGTTTCCTTATTACTGTGATTCTCATGTTGATTTGGGGATGATAGGGACGATTACGGTTGAATAATTTCCTCATTAAAAATATCAATACGTGATTCGACACAGCCGACGGGGCAAGTACCCCAATCTTCGATTTAGCACCATCATTCCGTTGGCTGTGGATATCGTTAATGTTGATATTCCCTATTACACTGATCTCTACCTCAACTTCAATATCATGCTAAGTATTACCTCCTTATAAAACAATCATATTCCATTTCTATTGACATTACTTCTCATGAATATTCCCATTCTCATATTTTCGTCAACCAGTTACAACAAGAATATTTAATTGCTCTATATAATAATCAATAGAACAATTTCAACTCTAATCAGGATTTTTCAAATAAGTCTTTAATCCATGTCATAGCTGCTGTTGCATGAGGCAAACCAACCGTCGTAATGGCAAGTATACCTACGTGCATAATCTCTTCTTTCGGTACGTCCGCTTGAAGAGCGTTTCTTACAGCAGAGTGTACAGCACCCTCAGAACCGGTGCCAATAGCTATGCCAAGCTTTGCAAGCTTTCTCTCTTTTTCGTCTAAAGGACCCGCATTGTGACATTGCGTCCCAAGGCTTTCAAAAGCTTCACAAACATCAGGGTAATCACTTATTAACTTCTTAAACTGTGCTGGTAATTTATAAGACATTTTTTTCTTCCTTCAAAAAAATCTAAAAATTAAAGATACTTCATAAAAGACAACGGTATGAACAACTTCTTACACCTTAACTGAACAATTTAGTAATCGTATCCTTCAGGTTGCGAAACTTACGATAATTTCACATATATCCATCTGATGATGTGAAACTCAACTTAAAGCCTATGACTACTATAATATACAATATAGTATCGCTCAATTTAGGTTCTAGATAATCCCATATTTGACTATGTCCTTCCCTAAGCCTAAACACTATAACACCTGTGGAAAACCAAGTTCCGTCATAGCTTGTCTGACGTGTTGATCCTCTATGTTATAAGCATCCTCTTTTTCGCGTATAATCTGAGCTCTTCCGATTACTTCTGCTTCGTCAATACCGGAAGCCAGAGGTGTTTTCCATGTCATTAACTCTAGCTTAATTCCATTAGGATCATAGAAATATAAGGAGCGTTCATATCCCCTGTCTATCGGTCCTTTAAAATTTATTTTGTTTTTATTTAGAGTTTCCATGGCTTCATCTATGGAAATGTCTAGATTAAATGCTAAATGCTGCAATGAACCTATCCCCTCGCTACCATCGCTCAATTCCATACTACTTTCATCATTCGGTATGAAAAAGGCAATAAATGTCCCATTACCTGCTGCAAAGAATAAATGAGTCAACCGAGGCTCATCTAGATTTGGTTGGCGAAGTACAAGCCGCATACTCAACACTTCAGTGTAGAACTTGATTGTCTCGTCAATGTTGCGCCCAAAGAGGGCAGGATGATTAATACCCTTTGTCTTAAGCATAGCAATCCTCCTTTTCTTCTACGGAATTTTTATAAAAAGAAGGAAGGTAACCCCGTATTAATCCTCTACCTCCACTCAATTATTTTATGATTTCTAAAACTTACTTTCTTGAAATTATCAAATTTTTGAAGAATTACACAGGTTATCAGCATTGTGAGCAGTACGTCCACAATTTTTACAGAAGAATTTAGAATCTTTGACTAACTCCTTTACCCGCCCGAAATCTCTTATGGAAACAATCTGACATATATGATTTTTTTCATGATTGTCGTGTAGCCCTTTACATTGATGTGTATAATTAATACTCATAGCAACCCCCTCCTCTTACGTGTAATGAAATCTAAAATTATCATTCCTCTCCTTGAAGACCAGGACTGCAGTGTTGTGTTGTTATTATATGGTTGGATCTTTTGTCCATTTGTGTAGTCAATCCTCATATAAAGTCCAGAAGTTTATTTTGTAAAATTTTATGCCTACTGCTTACTGCCTTTTTGACTCTCATTTCCTGCTTCTTTTTTGCTTGCAACGCTATCCTCTGGTTCAAGACCTTGTGTCTTTACAAGTAAATCGACAATGATTTTGGATTCATGGTGTGTAAACCAATCTTTTTTCAACTCCTCCCTGGCCAACAAGCGCATATCAGCAACGGTTTCTACCCAGTCTCTTCTTGATTTACGTTCCAGAAATATCCTGCCGGCATCATGGCATATCAGACATTTGTCAACTATTTTCTGAGCTACAACGTCATCACGCATAATTGTCGCTCTTTCGGTAAGGTATTCTATTATGACAGGGAGATATTCATCAAGGAACATTTCTGGTGCGTTATCCCTCATCCTTGTTACGGTTTCCTTCCATTCTTCTGCTGTTTTATCTGCTAAAAGTATCCTGTTCACAGAATGACACACTGTACACCTGTCAATAAAGAGCAATCGATCATCAACATATTTTTTCTTCTTAGGAAAAGATCCTATTGCACCCTTTCTAGTGCCAAGGATTTCGGTAATTATCTGTTCTCCTTCTTCCGGCGTAATCCACAAGGGGCTCTTCTCAATCATTCTAGTGATACAGGATCGCCACTCTTCTTCAGTCTTTTTATCTGCAAAAATCCTATCAAGTGGATGGCATTTTGAACATTTTGGTTCGTATAAATATTTCCAACTTTCATACGGAAAAGGTTCTTTTGTTTCTTGTGTCTGGCCATAAGTTTATGAAAATAGTACATGTATTGTGAGCACTATTAAAAGTATTGTAAAGCTTTTCAAATAAAACCCCACTTTCTGGATAAAATGCTTTAATCTTTTTTCCGATGAGAATGAGCGAGACCCGACTCACATCCTGTCTCTGCTGTTTTTAAGTTTTCAGCATCAAGTGCTCTTCTGTCTTCCATATCATAAAGCTTTCTCTCCTTCTTCTCATTTATGCCCAATGCATCACGTTTCTTCTCTATGTTATCTATTACAAGTTTCACTACCTTATCAACGTCCGGTTCAAATGCCCATTTTCCACCCACAATATCTTCCAGCCCCTCACACAAGAATTTATCTAATTCCGGCGCTCCGGCTGCCGGAGACTTCGATCCAAATATCGTAAAGACTCCACTGGAAACAAAATACTGACCTATTGCCAACGCCTTCTCATGCATCCAATCAAGACAAACACCTGCTACCGGCAGCTCACTGATATCATTACCAAGACCGCCTTCCTTTACCATCTCAGAACACGATATGAGTATCCTGCTGTTGTCCACACATGAACCTACATGTAACACAGGAGGTATTCCAACTGCCTCACATACCTCTCTCAGTCCATCTCCGGCTTTTTCCATAAACTCAGGTATCATCATTCCTTCTCTGGCACACTCAGCTGCCGCACAACCTGTCTGTACTACCAGAATATTATTGGCTATCAATGCATTTACCAGGTCCATATACGGCAGTTGATCAGGCCATGATATCGCACTGGTGCAGCCTACCACTCCGGCTACTCCACGTATCCTGCCATTCATGATATTGTCATTAAGCGGCCTGTATGATGCCCTGAACTTACCTCCAAGCATATATTTTATTGTCTCATGGGTAAAACCGACCACCGCAGCAGACTTTTTACCTTTCGGGATATATACCTTTGTCTTATCACGGTTAGGATAGTTCTTTATCGCCATCCTTACAATTTCCTTCCCCTTCTCATAGGCATTTTCGTCATTTATCTCTATATGCTCTGCCCCAATTATCTTCGCCTTGGGAGAGGTCGTAATTAACTTTGTGTGATAATTTCGGGCTAACTCTTCGTCACCCTGCATGACGCACTGTATATCCACTGCAATAACCTCTACAGCGCCTGTAGCAATCGCCATCTCCTGCATCTTCATATGGCCTGCCATTGGTACACCATGCCTCATCAACATCTCATTCGCCGTACAACAGATACCCGCAATACTAATCCCTTTTGCGCCTGTCGCCTCAGCTTCTTTTAACAGCTCAGGATCAGAAGCAGCTACTGCAACCATCTCAGACATCTGAGGTTCATGACCGTGTACGAGTATGTTTATCTCATCTTCCTTTATCACTCCAAGGTTCGCACTTCCGCGCGTAGGCTTCGGAGTCCCAAAGAGTACGTCCTGCAGCTCTGTGGCTATCATCGCTCCACCCCAACCATCTGCCATTGACGTCCTGCAGGCCTGCATTATGAGATTTTTATAATCCTGGTCAGTACCCATACCCGTACGATGCATGGATTCAGTAACCTCTCTGTCTATAGCCCTGGGCGTAATATTCAGTTTTTCCCACAGCTTTTGTCTGTTAATCGGAGCACGGGAAGTAAATCTCTGGGTTCCATAAGCCTTGCCAAACTCTGCAAGTGCCATTTCTCCGACTTCCTCAGCTATCTCCTCAATCTTACGGTCTTTAGTAGATACATCAAATACCTTTGCCACCTCAAACAGCTTCTTTGTGTCTGTTATCTTGTATCCTGGAGCCTCTCCCCTGGCAACTGCTATGAGAAGCTCGGCAACTGACCTGCCATGATCAGAATGTGCAGCAGTACCGGCAGCAACATAACGGACAAAATGCCTTGCCGCAATCGTGTTCGCGTCCGCTCCACATACACCTTTTTGCGGTCCCCTTCCAAATGGGTCAACATTACATGGTCCCATCTGACAGTGTCTGCAGCAAAGTCCAATCTTACCATACCCACACTGCGGCTGTTGGGCATCATATCTGTCAAAACTGCTCTCAATTCCTTTTTCCTTCATTCTTTTAAGTAAATCCAGAGATTCCTGATCGGCTCCTTCAAATTTTCTTGTCATGTTATATACTCC
>JAIQZU010000012.1 GCA_021776915.1 Candidatus Scalindua sp.
GGCCCGCGCGCCGTCGAGTGCGCCGAAGGCGACTTGTTGGGTGAGGCGTTGGAACTGCTCAGAGATATTAACCTAGCAACACCTGTCTACCCGGAACACACAAACATTATCCACGTCACAAGTAGCGGCATAAAACGTATCCGCGCCGTCCTCGCCAAAGCCAGCGGAGAGGCGGTGGGGGGATGATTTCAGATATTATCGAAAACATGCGAGTCATTGAGGAAGGTCTATATGAAACTGCTGCCGAAAGGAAGATCGACATCATTCGACTTGGGACACACGGCACAAATGGAAGCAAGGAAGATGAGATTCTTGTGAGGGCTGTCATGTCAATGGTCGGAGCCGCAATCCTCCGCCGAGAGTTAGAGGCTGACTTGAATAAAACCGAAAGCGTCAACACCAAATGACACAAACCCGCACCATTACCCGACAACAACGACAGCGACGGTACTGGCCGATGAATCCAGTCGTCCGGGACAGGTGGATCGAACACCTGCTCTCCGGCGAGTACGTCCAAGGAACCGGGCACCTTCGTTGCCTCTACATCGGCATGAGGAACCAGCACCACCAGCACGAGGGCGTGTTCGATGTCCTCGGTGTCTTGTGCCACTCGACCGACCCGGACGCGTGGAAGGTCCGCAGAACACCACCGTGCGTCTACGTCGCCGGTGTCGGCAGCGAGAACCGCAGGACGACCTACCTGCCGAGGTCAATCATGGAGGACGCGATGATCGCGCCAGAGGCCATGCGGAAACTCGCGGAGATGAACGATTACGGCGTCGTCGGCGCTGCCGGTCGGTGCAACTTCCGATACCTCGCGGAGTGGATCGGGGCGAACCTGTGACGATCACACCCGAGCAACTTGAGGCGAGGAAGTCCGTCATCGGGTCCAGCGATGTGGCGGCGATCATGGGCTACTCGCCGTTCGCCAACGCCGCCGATGTCTATTGGGACAAGGTGGGGCTTGAGCGAGACCGGCCTGAGCGTCCGTGGATGAAAAACGGCACCTGGCTTGAGTTCCCCATGCTGCAACGGGCGTCGGCGATATTCGATGTGACGATTGACGCCTTCGATGTCAACGTGCCTTGCGAGGATCACCCGATCTTTGCGGCCAACCTTGACGCGATCACCAGCGAGCAGATCCCGCTTGAGGCAAAGACCGTGCTGATCGGGTCACCGTCTAGGGCCGACTGGGGCGCCCCTGGCACCGACCTTGTGCCCGATCACGTCATGCTACAGGTCCAGCACCAAATGCTCTGTACGGGCGCTGAGAAGGCCCACGTCATCGCGTTCAACCACAGCTTCAACCTGATCCCCTACACGGTCAGACGCAGCGAAGACCTGCTCACGAAGATCATCGACGCTTGCTACCCGTTCTGGTTCGATCACGTTACGAAGGGAATCCCGCCTGACGACATGCCGTCAACCGAGACACTCAGCCTGATCCCGAGGGTCAAGGACAAGATCGTCCGCGTCGATGACGAACTCGCAGCCGACTACATCGCAAAGAGAGAGGCCGAGTCGATAGCCAAGATCGACAAGCAGAAGGCCGGTGACGCTATCAAACTCGCAATGGGCGACGGCGAGCTCAGCCACACGTTCGGATTCCAATGCACCTACAAGGCAAACACGAAGGGGGACCGAACCCTTCTCGTCAAGGAGAATAAGCAGTGAGCGACTTCAATCAGACAATGGCCGAGAATAAGATACAAGAACTGCTTGGTGAAATAATTGGGTTGTTCAAAGAAGAAGCGAAGACCAAGGTCACATTGGTAGTTAGGAATCCAGGATTGGCAGGCGACGGAGACCTCTTGTCAACCAACGACAGGGATGTCCAAGAAATCATTTCTGTGGTGCGACGGTTTATGAACCAAGTCGATCCGGGCTCAGAGGTGTTGGGCGATAAATCGTTTGAAGACCAAGGCGGTGAAGCGTGAGCATGGACGCCAAAGAAAACGCGATTGTCATCCGAAGGGAACTGGATAACCACGGTTCAGAGATCCAACAGGCGATCGGAACACGGCAGTGGCTTGACGCTGGCCAGATGTCTCGGTGCATGTGGACCGAAGTGATGAGAGATCCGAAGTTGCTCTCTTGCTCACCGAGATCAATCGTGATGGCGGTTCTCCAATGCACAATCATCGGCCTGTACCCAGGGGCGGCGCTCGGCCACGTCTACCCGGTCCCGTTCGGCAACCAGTGCCAAGTCATCATCGGCTACAAGGGCATGATCGAGTTGATCGTGTCCAGCGGGGCGGCAAAGGCGATCTACGCCGAAGCGGTCTTCGGCGACGATGACTACAGCGTTATCAAGGGGACAAGCCCGAAGATCGTCCACAAGCCGCAGCCGGTCGAGGCGGGCGAGATCCGCGACTACAAGAACATGCGAGCGGTCTACGCGGTTGCCGTCATCGACGAGACAACCAACGTCTTCGCAGAGATGAGCAGGGCCGAGGTCGAGAAGATCAGAGACGGTCGAAAGGGAAAGGGCGGGTTCTCGCCGTGGTCGTCGCACCCGATCGAGATGGCGAAGAAGACGGTTATCCGAGCCCTGTGCAAGACGCTCCCCAAGATGCCGAAGCCGATGGTTGACCACATGCTGATTGAGGACCGAATCGATTGTGGCGTTGCCCCGGAGACAGCCCACCGTGAGATCATTGACGCTGAGATTGACTTCGACTCTGGCGCCAAGGGCCTGAGTGACCGGATCAATAGCAAGTAATCCTCCTCCCCCTGCGCCCGGGAGACTTGGCGTGGGGGTTTATGAAACCGAAAGACAACGGGCCGTTGAATATATCTGTGAGCGCCGCAGAGGACGCTGGGTACATCACCATCGCGCAGGCAGCGGCGAGAATGTCGATGTCTGAGCAGAGGTTCCTGACGTGGATGGGTCGCCACGGAATCGAGAAGTATGGCGATCGCGTGAAACTTCGTGACATCCACGCCAAGCGTGACGAGATCAGGGACAGGAAGAAGCGATGATCTGCCCGAGCCACGTCAAACTGATCGGGTACCTCGACAATGCGACCGGGCACCCGCTGTATTCGATACCACCAAAAAGGCGGCACCAGGACGACGTGATGGTCCGCGAGATGGCAAGCCTGATGCTGCGAAGTTGGACCTCTCTGTCCAGCCCAGAGATCGCCAAGATCGTCGGCTACAAGACGCACACCGGAGCCTTAGACGCCGCGAAGCGTTGCAAAGAAAAGATGGACGATCCGGTTCTTATCCACCGGAAGCAAACAACCAGACGCGAGATGTTCGAGCGAGTATTCTGGGAACTCGGTGAGTACGAGGGCTGGTGCGTTGACTTTGGGAAGAAGATGGAACAGATTAAACGGAGCAAGTGCAAGTGACCCCACTAAAGCTCACCATCCCGATCGCCCCCGTCCCAGCGTCAAGGGCGAGAGTCACGCGGTTCGGAACGTACTACGGCAAGCGGTACAAGGCGTTTATGGCGAAAATGTCGGAGTGGGTTTCAGAGAACAGAACGCTGATTGGCCCGCCATCCAAGCGTAAAAAATGGCTCATCTTCCGGAACACGATAACTGTCCGCATTGACCTGTTCTGCCGCACGCCAAAGAAGCCAGCCAACTGCTACCCAACAGGTGACGTGGATAATTATGCAAAAGGCGTTCTCGACTCGTTCAACGGCGTTCTGTGGGAAGACGACTCGCAGATCGTTGAACTAACCGTGACCAAGTGCTACTCGGACGACCCGAGGATTGAAATGGAGATTTCGTGATGAAGATCAGTCTCGCACCCCAAGGCCACTACACCTACGTCTCCAAGGCCTTTGACGCCTTCCCCGATATGCCGCGCACGCACGTCTTGGGTCATCACCACCTGACCGGCGTGTGGCATCACCCAACGAAGTATCGCGGCGACTACGCACCGGATTGGTTCTCGAAGAAGAAGAACCCTAGCCACTGGGTGAACCGCAAGAAGTGGAAACTCCACACCAAGGAACTCACGGCGTACTTTGAGCGGTGGAAGCGAGAGGTCGGTCACAACCCCGGCGAGCGCATCACACTCAACCCCGAACACTTCCCGGCGTTGTACAACCCGACGAGCGATCGCGGCGTGTATGGTCGGTCTGAGAATACGCACCACGCCTACCTCGAAGCGATTGTTGATCGGACCATTGATGTTCTGGACGAGGCAATAGAACCACTTGCGGCTTTTATCGGCATCAGCGGCCCCTGGCTCGTCAAGCACTGGCACGACCTCGAAGACTTCGAGCGACGGTGCAGCCGATCGACGATGGGCCTCGACTACCGCTCGCCGCAGTCCTACATCCAACCTACCCCCGACTGGCGAGCGACCAACGATCAACTCCGCGTCGCGCGACACTTGCCAATCATTCCCATTATCACACCGAACTATGGCATCGGCGGCTATCCAATCCTCAGCAGGATCATCAGCGTTGACGACATGAAACGCCACCGCGACATGCTCGAAGACCACGGCGTTGAGGAGGTTGACGTTTGGATGCACATGGCGGTGACAACAACAGAACAGTGTGAAGTAAGGATCGAAACTTACAAGCCCGCAATCGAACGGGTGATGGAGGTGTACGGTGAGGAAGGTGGACAGGACATAACCAAGTGCCCTAACTGTGGCGGACCGGCAGACAACGGATTCAGTCGGGAGATTCCACCGAATCCGTATTGGTGTACGAAGTGCGAACAGGAGATTGACGATGAGTGAAACATTGAAAGGTAAGGGAATCGTAGCCGAGGATCTTCGGCAAGAGATCATCCGCATTGGGGTCGAGCCGGTGTTCGCTCTCGACCTAGACGACAGCGGATCACACGATCCAACGATTCGGGTACTACGAGAAATCTACCGGTGGGCGTCCAAGAACGCTTTTGATTTCGACGAGATCGAAGACAAACTGAGTCCAGATCCACGATGTCCATACTGCAAGAAACGCCATCGTCGTGCGACCCAAGATTGCAACTGGTTGATGGGTCGGCGTGGTTGGCGACAACTAGGAGACTCGGACACATGACTGACCTCAAAGGCAAGTGGGTTGATGCGGAGAAGATGTTTGAGTGGGCCAACAGAAACCACCCTCGTCCCGGTAGTTATGAAAACGCGTCTTTGTACGCCTCTGATGTTGAGAACTATCTCGAAGACAACGCCACATCCACCTTCTCGCGGGAGTTTGTTTCGAGGGTGGCGAACAAGATGTTCTGGCAGGGAGCAACCAGGGACGTTCACCTTTCCGAGACAGGTATTGATCGGTCGCTGACGATCGAAGCCGAGATCGACCGGATGATTGAAAAGG
>JAIQZU010000013.1 GCA_021776915.1 Candidatus Scalindua sp.
ATGTACAATCTGTTAAACACTTCGAAGATTCATCTTGACCAAACAATGAGAGCATTTGGGAGGAAGAGAGTTAATTTATTTTAGACTGTACTTTTCCAATCTGTATATAAGAGTATTTCTTGTAATGCCCAAAAGTTCTGCGGCCCTTGTCTGATTTTGCCTGGATTTTTTCAAGGCATTTATTATCAGCCCCTTTTCTACTTCCTCAAGTTTAATACCTTCCTCAGGGATTTCCAGTGACATTGGACTATAGAACTGCTTAGTTTTTATGTGTTCAGGTATGTCCTCAGACCCAATCAGATGGTCTTTTTTCTTTAATACAATTGCCCTTTCAATAATATTTTCAAGTTCTCTTACATTCCCCGGCCAATCATAGCGATTAAGGATCTCAAATACTTCGGGTAGCATCTTACAATTTTCGCTACCATGTTTACTCAAAAAATGTTGTGCAAGTAATGGAATATCATCTTTTCTGTCCCTCAACGGAGGCAGGAGAATAGGTATTACACTAATTCTATAAAATAGATCCTCTCTAAATTTACCCTCTTTAATAGCAGTTTCCAGGGAAATATTGGTTGCTGTAATAACACGTACATCCACAAAGCTGTTTTGTGTCGCACCAACCTTGTCTATAGACTTTTCCTGAAGTACTCTGAGTAATTTCACCTGCAAGTCCTTATCCATGTCTCCAATCTCGTCCAGGAAAATAGTACCACCATCTGCAGCTTCAAACTTTCCCAATTTATCTTTAATCGCGCCGGTAAAAGCACCTTTTACATACCCGAACATCTCACTCTCCATTAAATTTTCAGGTATTGCCGAACAATTTACTGTTATAAAAGGCTTCTTTGCCCTTAAACTATTAAAATGTATGGCCCTTGCAATGAACTCCTTGCCAGTCCCGCTCTCTCCCTGCAAATGCACACTGGAATCACTCTTAGCAACTCGTGCAACCAGATCGAAGATACTCTTCATCTTTGAACTGTCACCAATAACATTATCAAGTTTAAAACGGTATGCTAGTTCCTGTTTCAGCCTTAAATTTTCTGACATCAAGTTTTGTAAATTCAGGCCCTTCTCTATCATAATTTGCAGCTCATCCCTGTCAAAAGGTTTTGTAAGATAGTCATACGCACCCAGTTTCATAGCCTTTACGGCTGTTTCTATGCTACCATAAGCAGTTGTCATAATTACCAGGGCATTACTATTAAGTCTTTTTATATTCTCCAATAGTTCTAAGCCATCCATCTTTTCCATCTTTATATCAGTAACCACGATATCCACATCTTCACTCTTAAAAGTATTCAATGCATCTTCACCATTACTCGCAAGAAGTAATCTATATCCTTTATTGCTAAGGTTATATTCGATGACTCTTCTCAGGCTTTCATCATCATCGGTTATCAGTATTGTCTTTTTATTTGATGTCACTTTCAACCTTTACCTAAAATTACTTTGAAATAACAAAAATTACACATGATTATAGATTCCCAATTGGCAAACTTATGGTAAAACGCGTCCCTTTGTTTTCCTCAGATGTAAATTTAATCTCACCTTTATGACCTTCAAGTATCCTGTAAACGATTGCAAGTCCCAAACCCGTACCATCCTTCTTGCTGGTATAGAATGGAGTAAACAGGTCATTCTGTTGCTCATTGCTGATTCCTATTCCTGTATCAGATAATGTACATACAATTTCTGAAGAATTTCGATGAGATTCTACCTCCAGCTCCCCCCCATCAGGCATAGCTTGGACCGCATTAATAATAAGATTCAGAAAAACCTGCTTCATCTGCTCAGGATCAGCATACACAGATGGAAGATTATCGCCTAAACGTGTCTCAATATTAATCCCGGATCTTTCTATCTGATGTTCGGTTAATTTAAGCACTGATAGGATAATGTCATTAATATTTGATAATGTCAGTTTTGGCGGTTTGGGTTTTGCAAAATCGAGAAATCCAACAATAACAGCATCTAATCGATTAACCTCTTTTATGAGTATCTCTACAAACTCATATTCTTTATCCCCTGGCTTAAATTTATCAGATAAAATCTCAGCAGTCCCTTTAATTGAAGCAAGAGGGTTCCTGACTTCATGCGCGATTCCTGCGGAGAGTTTGCCTAACGCGGACAGACGATCTGCATGTCTTAGTTGTTCTTCGGCTTGAGCAAGTACGCCGGCTTGATGCCTCAATTTAGCAGTTGCATTCATTTGCTCCTGTGAAAGGAAGCCTGTTACAACACCTATTATATGATAAAGAACTATTTCAAGTGTCTTTGGAAGATCATTAGTGAGAAAACTACCACCCCATTGAAAAATAACATGAGGCAGATAAAAAAAACTTACAACTATCGCACAAGATATGCCACCCTTTAAACCAAACCAGAAGGCAGAGAGAATAATGGGAACATAATAAAGCCTTCTGTAAATCTCATGGAGACCATGATATTTATGTTCCGTACCCGTAATGTAATGGAAAAGGCTCACACATATAATACATAAAGCCAGTACCGTAATCTTCCAATAATATTTATAATCAACAGTCTTTGAAATCATATATATTCCGCAAGTATAGTATAGTAAGTAGGTTGGGTGAAGCGAAGCGCCTACCCGACTCGTCATTCAGGCGGGCACCCAACAAAACAATCACGATGGGTTCACTTCGTTTCCCCGGTCAAAAAACGCCGAGGACTTTAACCCATCCTACGCATGCCCGGTGAATTTGGCATCTTTAATATGATGTTTGATCTTCCACTCCTGAACAGAACAATAGAGTACAGGGACAATGAGCATGGTCATGATTTCGATCAACATGCCCCCGAAACTGGGAATGGCCATCGGCACCATAATATCAGAGCCGCGTCCGGTTGAGGTCAGGACGGGAATCAATGCAAGGATTGTAGTTGCAGTCGTCATCAAGCAGGGACGCACCCTCCTTAATCCAGCCGCAATAGTAGCCTTTCTGGCATCTTCACGTGAGGTAATATCCCGTTTCCAGAAACTCTGATCCAGGTATGTTGTAATTACCACTCCGTCATCGGAGGCAATCCCAAACAGGGCAAGAAACCCCACCCAGACAGCAACGCTCATGTTAATAGTGTGTACCTGGAATAGTTCTCTCATGTTCGTTCCAAACACTTCAAAGTTTAAGAACCATGGTTCCCCGTACATCCAGAGCATCAGGAATCCACCTGACCAGGCAATCAATATGCCGCTGAAAACAAGTGAAGTGGTGATGGTAGATTTGAACTGAAGATATAAAATTATAAAGATAATGAACAGTGCCAATGGCAAAACAATTGAAAGTGTTTTCTGTGAGCGTATCTGATTCTCGTAACTTCCCGCGAACGTGTAACTGACCCCGGGTGGGATGATAAACTCTCCGCTTTCAACCTTCTGTCTCAAATAACGTTGGCACTCTTCGACGACATCCACTTCGGGACGCCCCTCTTTCATATCGAAGAGCACATAACCCACAAGAAAGGTATCCTCACTCTTTATTACCTGGGGTCCCCGCACATAATTAATGTCCGCAACCTGTTCTATCGGGATCTGCGTGCCATCCGGAGCTGCGACAAGGATACGGCCGAGTGTCTCTATTTGATCCCGCAATTCCCGCAAGTATCGGACTCTAACCGGATACCGCTCACGTCCCTCAACGGTTGTCGTAATGCGGCGTCCACCGATAGCAATCTCGATCACATCCTGAACCTGACGTATTTTGAGTCCGTAACGCGCAATAGCCACTCTATCAAAATCAATCTCGATGTACGGCTTACCGACTATGCGGTCCGCAATGACTGCCGGAGCTTCGACACTGGGCACTTCCTTCAAAAATCGTTCAACATCCAGAGAAACCTTCTCAATTGTCTCGAGGTCAGGACCCTTGACCTTGACGCCCATCGGGGCCCGCATACCACTCTGAAGCATCACAATCCGTGCAGCAATAGGCTGAAGCTTCGGTGCAGAGGTAGTGCCGGGAATCTGCGCCGCATCGACTATCTCTTTCCATATATCGTCCGGTGACTTGATGTGTTCGCGCCATTGCCGATACGGTTTTCCCTTCGGATCTGCGATCAGTTTTCCATCATGATCGCGGACAAACTCCTGCCTATTCTCATCAAATCTGAATTTGATGCGATGGCCCTCTTTATCGGTAATGTACTCCGGCTTATAATTGATTACGGTTTCGATCATTGAAAGTGGAGCCGGGTCCAACGGGCTTTCAATCCTGCCCAGCTTGCCCACTGCCGTATCCACTTCCGGAATAGAAGAGAGTTGCTTGTCCTGAAACTGCAGAACATCAAGAACCTCACTTATAGAGGCATGCGGCATAGTGGTCGGCATGTAGAGGTATGATCCTTCATCCAGCGGGGGCATGAATTCCTTACCGAACCCTGGAAATACGTTAGATGCACTCTTCCATATTGTTGTACTACGAATTGTGCCCGGAACGAAACCGAACACACGATCAAATCCCATCCATGCACAGACTCCCAATAGCATGATAAACATTGGCGCTAACAAGAAAAGCTTCTTATGATTCAGGCACCATCTGAGGATAGGGGCGTACAGGAATTGTTGAAATATCTGAAAAAAGATTAACAAACCTCCTATCAGAGTCACAACGAATACAAGATTACGCAACATGCCTTTTTCCGGGCCAAGTGGAAGCCAGTGATTAGACAGGATAATCCCTACCAATAGGGCTGAGGCAATAATGACTACCCATTTCCCATAACTTCTCATGTGAGCCGGCAAGTAGTCTTCTGCCAGATGATAGGCCCCCAGGGCAACAATGATAAGACCGGCCCACCAGGCAAACCAGATACCGATGACTACACCGACGGCAATCAGTCCAGACAGGAAGAATTGTTTCAGCCTTTTAGACCGAATACGAGCTGAGAAAAGGATGTGGGCTGCCGGGGGGATGATGGTTAACGCTACTATAACCGAAGAGAAGAGAGCAAAGGTCTTGGTAAAAGCCAGTGGTTTGAACAATTTTCCTTCGGCGCCGATCATCGCAAAAACAGGCAGGAAGCTGACGATTGTAGTAGAGACAGCAGTCAGTACAGCGCCAGAGACTTCCCTGGTCGCCCGGAATATTACTTCCAGCCGATCCTCATCAGGATCGGCCTCTTCCAGGTGTCTAAGTATATTTTCACACATGATGATACCCATATCGACCATGGTGCCGATGGCTATGGCTATACCGGACAGGGCTACGATATTGGCATCCACGCCAAAGGTCTTCATAGCAATGAAGCACATCAGCACGGCAATTGGAAGCAGAGCGCTGATCAAGATGGAGCTCCGAAGATGCATCACCAACACAATCACAACGATGATTGTCACGAGGATTTCCTCGGTAAGCGCTGTATTTAATGTGCCCAGCGTCTCATAGATAAGGCCTGTGCGGTCGTAGTATGGCACCACGGTTACGTGACTGGTATTTATCCAGGCAGGCCAATCCTCGCGTGGATTTGTATGCAGCCACTTCAGCCAATCCTCATTGTTCAATTCTACGCTGTTGAAGGCGTCAAAACCTTTGGCAGACGCAAAGGCTTCAATCTCAGCACGCGTTGTCTTTTTATAGTCAACAACCGCCTTAGTCGGGAGGCCGGGTGAAATTTCATCAATCTTTTTCTTGACGTTCTTTATGGCCTGCAACGGGTTGAACCCGTAGCGAACTACAACGCTGCCACCGCTTGCCTCTGCCCCTCCTTTGTCAAGGGCGCCTCGACGCAGAGCGGGTCCCAACGTAACCTTCGCGACATCCTTGACGTAAATGGGAATATTCTCGTTGACCGTAACTACTGACATTTCTATGTCACTGACCTTTTCGATGAAACCCAGACCGCGTATTATATACTCTACCTTGTTTACTTCAATAGTACGGGCGCCAACATCAATGTTAGACATGCGGACCGCCATGAAGATGTCTTCCAGGGAGACCCGGGCAGCCCGCATAGCGTCCGGGTCTACGTCGATCTGATACTCCTGCACATAACCGCCAATAGAAGCCACCTCACTGATTCCCTCGGCAGCCAGCAGAAAATACCTGACATACCAGTCCTGGATTGTCCGAAGCTCATTCAAATCCCATCCGCCAATCGGATTCCCATCGGGATCACGCCCTTCGAGTGTATACCAGTAAATCTGGCCTAACGCGGTAGCATCAGGCCCAAGGGCCGGTTGAACCCCTTCAGGCAGGGTCCCCGCAGGAAGGCTGTTCAGCTTTTCAAGCACCCTTGTTCTCGACCAGTAGAATTCAATGTCTTCTTTGAAAATGATGTAGATAGAGGAAAACCCGAAGAATGAGTAACTACGGATGGTCTTAACTCCCGGAACACCAAGCAGAGAAACGGTCAACGGATAGGTAATCTGGTCTTCGACGTCTTGCGGTGAACGCCCTATCCATTCAGTAAAGACAATCTGCTGATTTTCACCGATATCAGGGATGGCGTCAACCGGAACCGGATTTCGCGGCAGGCCGCCAATCTTCCAATCGAACGGCGCCACCAACACGCCCCATCCTATTACCGCAAGCACAATTAAAGCCACAATGAGTTTATTCTCAAGACAGAATCGAACTATTTTGTCGAGTATCGTTATCTTTTCCCCGGAAGCAGGTTTCACTGGCGGACGGTGATCACTCATGATGATGTTCCCCCTTATGCTCATCAACTTTTTCGCCTGTCTGCGTGCCAGCCTGTGTTTCGGGCGCAGACAGGCTACGCACAGGCAGGTCAGAGATTAATTCTACCCTGTCAGCACACTTCAGCATAGCCTGGCCAAAATATGGATTGCTGACCTGTTTTTGCTCCTGCAACCACATTGCTCCTTTGCCGCCAAAAACCATTGGACAATGCATCTGGTAAACGGTCCCGAATCTATCCGGACCAAAGGTGTTAATCAACAACAAAAGTTCATCGGAAAGTAAGGAAAAGTTTTCACGAATCGATTCCAGATCCTCCGACTGACCCATGCGTTGCAATATCTGAACGAGATTGGAATATTCTTTCTTCCATACCTGATAAACATCTTCAACAAGGGGTTCAGAGTTTACCGAGGATAAAGATGTTTGAAAATGTGCAATAGATTGCTGTGCGGATGAAAAATTATCACTGGCAAGGGTCTGTTGAAGTGATAGATATGCCTCCCATAGTTTGACGAGTTGTGACTGAAACGCAGCGGGAACTTCCAGATGCTGAGATAGTTGCGGCCTTTGAGCATCATGCGATGTCCCGAACTGTTCACGCACTCGACTCATATTCTTTGTCAACACCTTAAACACACGGTTAGCATCTCTAAACGTTTTTACATCACGGCCTTCCACGGCATCGTTGTTCAATAGCATAGAAAGCTCATCCCACAGCATGCGAAGGTGTCCGGATAGAATACTCCCGTCAACTTTATTGAGGATTTCACCAAAAACTTGAAACTCCTCGTGAAAAAGGTTAATGTCATTCAATTTGACTACCTTTGCTATTGCCTCGTAGGCCGATTCCAGCTTCTGCAACTGACTGAGGAATTCTGCCGGGACACCACCAGGAGCCATCGTTTTCTCCTGTCCGGTTTCGGCGGGTTTTGCACCGGCGCCATGCTGATGCCCTCCGCCTCCGCCTCCCTCCGGCGTCATCATGCTTGGTTTAGCCTGGATCTGGACGGCGCTGTCGATCTTGAAATTTCCATTGGTAACTACCATTTCGCCTTCTTTCAACCCGCTTCGAACCAGGTAATAATCGCCGGCCCGCGGCCCAAGTACTATCTCTCGCCCTTCGAAAGTGGGCTGGTCAGTACCGGGAAGCTCTACATATACAATAGCCCTGGTACCGGTCACCAATGCGGCTGTGACAGGAATTACTAAAGGCTTAGACTTATCATCAGCATCAACTGCAACATAACCAAGTGATTCAGCGCGCACCAGTGGCATGCCGCAAATATCACACTCACCTGGGTTATCTTTGACAATCTCCGGGTGCATTGGAGATATCCATTTTCCGACCAAATGCGGATCTACAACTCTTCCACCGGTTGAAATCTGTGTTCGAACAACTCCATTCACAAACATTTCAGGTTTAAGTTTGCCTGAAAGGTTGGGCACATTAACCCTCACTTTCACTGTACGGGTTTTTTCATTCAGTACCGGTTCGATAAAGGCTATCCTCCCAACAAACTCCTCGCCTGGATAAGCCACTGTTGTAAAAATGATTTCCTGGCCATATCTTAACCACACGAGATCTGACTCATAAGCATCCAGCATAACCCATACTTGATTCAAATCGGCAATCTTGTAAATACGGTCACCTACATTAACGTAATCTCCTTCCTGGCGGTTTTTCTGAATCACAATACCGCTCATGGGGGAGTATACCGTTAAATGGTCAAACGGCTTTTCACTCTCCTCAATTTCCTTTATCTGCTCCTTACTCATTCCCCACAACCGCAATCTTTCCCGAACAGGCTCAACCAAATCAGCAACATCAGGAAAGATTGAATTATCTCCTACTCGTCCTCGTACCCGTTTCAAAACCTGGATCAACTCATCCTGTGTGGAGTAGAGATCAGGACTGTAAATGTAGACCATATGGTCGCCTTTCTTTACCGCCACACCGGTATAGTCCACGTAGAGACGATCTAAACGGCCTGATATCCAGGCAGTAATATATCCCAGCCTGGTCTCATCAAAATCAACCTTCCCCACCATCCTTACCTCGGCAGTTGCGTAGCGCCGTTCAACAGGCGTAGTCTGTATATTCATCATTGCGCGAGCGGCATCACTGATCACGATCTGCCGCGAACCTTCAGTTTTCTTTTCCTTTCTTGTGGAAGTAACCGGAATAAGGTCCATCCCGCATATTGGACATTTCCCTGGATTTTGCTTCTGAATATTTGGATGCATGCTGCAAGTCCAGAAAAGTATCTTGCTGTCAGGTGTATCAATTGATACCGTCGTCTCACCGGGACCTCCACCACTCTTTATGAGCAGGCCGATAACTAATCCTGTTATAAAGATAGCAGCAAAAACTGAGACAACTCCCCATCTTGTCTTTAAGATATTACCTTTGTCCTTTGATGAATTTGATAGGTTTCTCATTTTTTTATCCTTAAAAATGTCACCCTGAACTTGATTCAGGGTATCTTAACATATTGATATATATAGGTTCCGAAACCTGTCCGACTCAGCCACTCAGGCGGGCAAGTGCAGATCATAGTGTTTTTGTTGCTAGAAAAAATTTCTTAAATAGTAATGTTAAATATGTATAAACAATTTACATGCCAACTAAATTGTCAGTAAAAATTAGTTATTATGAATAAAGGGAAATTTTTGGCGCCCAAATTTAGAGTTTTATGAATACTGTGGCAATATAACATACTGAAGACAAATATCTTATTATAATAACGGTTTGTGCTCAGGTTGTGAAGGATTTAAATAGTTTTTTTAGAAATGCCACATAACCGTTTATCAAATATTTTAAATTCAGGTTTTGTTAAGCTTTAGCAATACATCTTTTGTTTGTTATGCCACAACGAATAGTAGCATATCAAACTCTTAAATTCTATAATTGAATGTGGCAAATTAAAATGCTAAAATGATGACATATAATCACAGAAGATGAGGAATTATGATTCAGGAATTCTTTAATCTTTTCAATTCCTTAATTCTTAAATTTACTAAGGACGAAGGACTAATGAGTAAAGATAAAACCCGCAGAGAGTTTATCAGAGAAACATGCACAAATACATTACTGGGCGGTATGTTTCTGTCTCAAATACCATTACCCCCTGACCTCTTACCAGATGACCTCGAAACAGATTCAGGATTAACAAACACATTAAACCCGCAATCCCTCGTCGTAGACGTTAAAAGCAGGAAAGATATTATACAGGGAGTTACCGCAAATATCTCACTGGTCAAGCAGATGGTTAACTCCGGCATAACTTCACTTACAGGCAAAAGCAATCCAAAAGATGCATGGAAATCACTATTTCACGAGGATGAAAGGATAGGCATAAAGATAAACGGTCTTGGCGCCCACATCCTTGCCGGTAATTATCAAATCTGCTGGGCTATTGTTGACGCACTCAAAGATATCGGGGTAAATGAAAATAATATCATCGTATGGGATCAATATCAGCATCATCTGCTATCATCAGGCTTTAAGCTGAATATGTCCTTCAAAGGTGTAAAGGTTTACGCAACAGATAGAGGTGGGGGACAAAAAGCCCTGGATGCAGGCAGTTCACATAAAGAATACGACAGTGGATACGGAGCGGTACGAATAAGTAAAATATGGGCTGAAGATGTTGATTCAGTCATAAATCTGGGCTTGTTAAAAGACCACGGCATTGCAGGCGTAACCATTGCGCTTAAAAACATATCTCACGGCGTGGTCAGCCATCCGGAAATCTTTCATGATGATTCATGTGACCCTTTCATTGCCGCCATAAATTCAATACCGATAATCAAAGACAAGATAAAGCTCCACATCTGTAATGGGATACTTGGCCTTTACGATGGCGGGCCAATGCCTAAGAAAAGGCACGTGTGGAGCAATAACGGAATTATTCTGAGTAAAGACCCTGTAGCGCTTGATACTATAGGCTTAAACATTATTGAGGAAAAGAGAAAAGAGAGAGAGCTTCCTTCTCTATTTAACCGTCCGAACCTGCCAAAGCATATCGAAACAGCAGGTAGATACGGGCTTGGCGCAAGCGATTTAAATCTGATAAATCACAAAACAGTTCTGATTTAACCATGGGTAATATTCCCCAATCATTCCACAAAGGAGATTGATTTTTTGTGTAAGATTTGTGCGGCATCCTTATATAGTTACTACCCAAATATTATGTCCACGTCTACCCTGAAGTTATACTCATTTTAAAATTTATTTATGACTCAGTCTTCATGTCGTTAAGACAAACTTTAAGGAACTAATTTATGAAACTGTTTCCCTCGCTTTCTAAATTTTCAAAATTAGTAAAGAGAATTACTCCTATCCTGATCTCAATCCTGATCTTCATCATAGTAATTACAATCTATAATCTTGAAGACCGTGATGTATTTAAGGCGTTACGTATATTCAAAGCCATTGAGCAGAAATCCATGGACGTCAGATTTCAGATAAGGGGGAAACGCGACCCCGGTGACGAGATTGTAATAGTTGCGATAGATGAAAACAGCATAAAGAAGCTCGGGCGTTACCCATGGCCAAGACGTCATATTGCAGAATTTGTAGATAAGATAACTGACGCGAAGGCAAGGCTTCTCGCCCTGGATGTTATGTACACTGAGGCACAAAACGTTGATATATTAGCAGCCATTGACACCCTGACCAGTGAGTATAACAACTCCCCGCTATGGCATTACTTACCGGAAGGAGCCAACAAAGAAGAATTTCTGACATCATTAAATAAAGAGAAAAACCGGTTTGATGAAGACCGCAAACTTAAAGATGCATTTAAAAGGGCTGTGGTTGAAAATGGCATTGATATTATTTCCTCGATTAGATTTATTGATACAGCACAAAGAGAGCTTGCCGGCTTTACCGGGAAAGAGGTCTCTGAACTCGGCAAGGAATTGCTGAAGGAATCCGCTTATTTTCCGGTCATGGTGGGCACAGGAACCAAAGCTAAAAAAAGAAGTTCCGACGGTGAAAAATTAACTGTCCTGACATCAAAGAATAGAAATGAAATAATGGAAAACCTCCTGGCACGATATCGGCCAAAGAGGGCCGTTGGAGTGTTAAACATGATTGACCAGTTTGCGGAATGGGTAACTTATCAAGGGTTTGTAGATACAAATGTTGACTATTCCGGCATAGTCAGGAGAGAGTATATGGCTATTCAATTTGAAAATGAGTTTTATCCCCCACTCGGCGTCCAGGTAGCCAGAGTATATAAAGGCCTCGAATACGGCGAGTTAAAACTATTACTGACAGAAAAACTTGTATTTAAAGAAACAGAAATCCCCATTGATAGCTGGAACAGGATGGTTATCAATTACTGCGGCCCTGAAGCCACATTTAAATATTATTCTTTCTGTGACGTCATAGAAGGCAAAATACCACCTGAAGCATTCAGTGACAAGATCGTCTTTCTCGGTGCTACAGCGTCCGGCCTGGGTGATTTCATAGCAACTCCATTCTCATCACAAACACCAGGTGTGGAGAAACATGCCACCGTCACAGAAAACATTTTACACGAAAAGTTCCTGGTAAGGGGAAATAGAGAAGTGTTTCATAACGTAATAACAATTCTGTGCATATGCCTTGCAATGGGTATGTTTCTTCCTTTGCTGCCCTCAATATGGGGCGGGGTGGCAAGCGCATCATTATGGCTTGGATACAACTATTATGTTTATACAGAATTCGTAAATGACGGAACATGGTTAAACGTGACATATCCCAGTATGGCCGTAATTGCATGCTTCACGGCAATCACCTTGTACCGCTTTATGTCTGAGGAGAAGATGAGAAAAGGGGTAAGATCTGCATTTGAAAACTTTATGGACCCGAAGGTCGTCCATGAGATATTGAAAGAACCTGACAACATAAAGCTTGGCGGTGAAGAAAAGGAAATAACAGTCTTTTTCACAGATATTGAAAAATTCAGCACTATATCGGAAAAGTTGTCACCAACCGAATTAATTGAATTACTTAATGAGTATCTAAGCGAGATGACAGATATAATACTCAGCCATGGCGGATATCTGGATAAATATATAGGTGATGCGATTGTCGCAGTGTTTGGCGCTCCATTACCACAGCCGGATCACGCCGTGAAGGCATGTATGGCAACTATTGACAATCAGAAAAGATTATGTGAACTAAACAGGAAATTTAAAGAATCAGGAAAACTGGAAATAAAGGCCAGGATAGGTCTGAACTCAGGCCTTGCACTTGTGGGTAATGTGGGTTCAACCAACAGGCTTTCGTACACTGTAATCGGGGATGAGGTTAATCTTGGCGCCAGACTGGAGGCTGCCAATAAGTATTATGGCACCTACACCATGATAAGTGAGAGTACTTATGAACTGGCTAAGGACCGGATAGAGACCAGAGAGCTGGATATGATCCGGGTAGTTGGCAAGAAAAAACCGGTTAAGGTATACGAACTGATTGATAGAAAAGGAGAAATACCGGAAGCAAAGCGAGATGTATTAAATATTTATGAAGATGGCCTGAGAGAATATAGAAAGAGAGAATGGCAAAAGGCAATAATATTATTTCAAAGAGCCCTGGGCAAAGACCCGCATGACGGGCCTTCACTGACATACATAGAAAGATGCAAAATCTATGCACAGGATTCACCTCCGGAAAATTGGGATGGAGTCTACACATTGACAGCAAAATAATGCACAAAGCAATAAATAAGCTATGGCAGAAAAACTGATAACACCAGAAAAAGACAGAGAAGAAATACTGAAGTTCTTAAGTGAAGCTTCAATTTTCAAAGATCTTCCTGATGAATCATTAGAAAAGATCCCGGAAATAGTACAAATAGATTACTTTGCCAAAGATCATATCATTATCAAGAAAGGATCACCCGGGGTTCGTCTATATTTGATCAAATCAGGAAGCGCCAGAGTTGTCTCTGAATCAGAAGAGGATGAATTTATTATTGCAACTATACCTGCCGGAAAATGCTTTGGTGAAATGTCTCTGCTTACAGGCGAACCTTGCTGTGCCACCGTAAAAACAAATGAAAATTCCCTTATTTACTTTATCACAAAGAGCGATTTTGACAGCATCATTTCAGAAAATCCCCAGATATACAAACATTTCAATAAATTGCTTGCTGAACGTATTAACAAGCAGAATATTAAAAATATTGATCTTCAAAAATATGAAATTGCCTTAAGCAGCTACCTTCAAAAGACGAAAGAATATCAGTACAGTAGTGTGGTATGGAAATGCAAGAAAATGAGGGAAATCGTAGAGGAGGCTGAAAGGCTTTCAAAGACAGATGACCCTGTTACCATCATATCCGAAGACGGCGCAGGAAAAGAAACCATGTCCAGAAAGATACATTCGGAAAGCTCAAGGGCTAAATTTCCTGTCATTGAAGTTATACTTGCCAAAGAAAGAAGGAATGAAAAATTACCTGTCCATAATGAGAGAAGAAAACGTGATCAGATTGAATGTGAATTGTTCGGCAGCGAAAGAATAGTATTTATTGAGGAAGAGGCAGGAAGGGTTGGCCGTTTAGAATTGGTAAATAACGGAACGCTGGTTATTAAAAATATAGAAAACATGTCCTTAAACACACAAGAAGCTTTCTTGAAATTCCTGGAAAGCGGCAAATTCCAAAGATTAGGAGGAAGCGAATACGTACATGTTAATGCAAGGATTATTGTTACTACTACAGATATCAGCTTAATGCAGGAAAAACTAAACCAGAGATTATTCCATATATTAAGCGCACATAAATTAGAGATCCCGCCATTAAGAGACCGCAAAAAAGACATCCCTGCCCTTATGGTGCATTTTGTCGATAAAACAAGCAAGGCAAGACACATACATGCAAAAAAGTTTTCAAAGGCCGCTACAAACAAATTATTAAAATATGATTATCCTGGTAACGTAAAGGAACTGGAAAATGTGATAGAACGCGCAATTACATTATCAAAAGGAGATGCTGACATTGAAGAAGAAGAAATCTTCCTTGGTGATACAACAAAGATAGAGGATGAAAGGCGAATTAATCTCCTGAATATACCCCTTATTAGAATATTATGTGAAAGCCCCAGGATAATTTTAGCAGCTAAAATAGCTACCTTAATCGTTTTTATTTCTGTGCTTTGTTTGTTGGCAACACAAGCTGACATTTCAATAGGCGGGAGAAAAATTGCCCTGATTCTATGCTGGCAGGTAAGTTTGCCGCTTTTATTTATAGTATTTCTTTTTGCTGCCCGTTTTGGGTGCGGTCTTTGTCCTATATACACTATCTCTAATTTTTTTAATAAACATATTAATCTAAAAATATCTATCCCATCTTTTGTAAAGAATAATGATGTCTGGTTCACGGGTGTAGGTTTTATATCCATTTTATTCCTGGAAAAGTACACCCATATGGCCTATTCAATCAACAAAACGGCCTATTTAATATTCAGCATCCTGCTCGCAGCTATAATCATAGATTTTGTTTTTGAAAAATCTGCCTGGTGCCGTCACCTTTGCCCACTGGGCGGGTTAAGTGGGCTTTTTTCCATGTCTTCCATGATAGAAATACGTTCAAACAGAAATACATGTACCACGATTTGTACAACACATGATTGCTATAAGGGATCTGAAAGAGCAGCCCCCTGCCCGACGTATTTGCATCTTCAGTTTTTGTCGGATAATAGAAACTGCAAGGTCTGTCTGAATTGTATTAAAAACTGTACTCATAACGCAACACGTTTAAACCTCCGAATCCCTGGTGCAGAAATAAGCTCGTTGAGGCAACCAACTCTGGCTGGAGCTTTGTTCTCAATTATACTTTCAGGTCTATTATTGGCTGAAATCCTTTCTCAATCAAGTGTCGGTCAGGCAGGTTTTCCTCTCGTATTCTCTGCTTCCATATGTTTTGCACTGACCCTGAACCTTGCTGGTAATTTTTTCACCACGCTAATATCGAAAGAAACGATAATTGAACATATTAAACATTTTGGCTACGCGCTTCTTCCACTTACTCTATTCGGCTTTACGGCCCATAAGGCTGTTGATGTCTTTGGAAACGTGGAAGGATCTTTAATGATATTTAAAATCTATAAATTAAATTTCAATTTTACAACTGCCTTCCAATTGCTCATTATACTCACAGGACTTTTCATAACTGAATATCTCATTTACAAAATTATTTTGAACAAAATCACAAAAGACAAGCATCCCCTGGTATTTGCCATTCAGGGAATAGTACCATTGATAATCGCAATCCTTTATATTTTGTTATTTTACAACGCTGATAACTTTTAAAGATACCTGATATGGTTATTGACTTTTCTCAATAAATTCTCTAAATTTAAGAAACTTAACCTAAGAAACATTTGTAATCCTATCTCGAAGAGTATTGATATCAGATTAATCATCTAAGCTGGGAACGCCAGCTTTTTCAAATTACAGGTTGTTTTGCAACACTAACTTAAAAGGGCACTACATATACGCCTGGGTGTGGATTTAAAATGATTAAACCTTCAGACTACATACAGAAAACGCTGAATCCTTTTGACCGCTTAGGGGATATACTGGTTAATCTGGGCTACATTGACAGAAAGATTTTAGAAAAATTCGTTTACCAGAAACAGGATGAAATCCAGAAAAGTAACAAGCTTCGCTCTTCCATCGAAGAACTGGTATCTGAAGATCGTGGACAATTCCTCGCCAGCTACCATTCACATTACCTGGGTGAGGTTTTGGTAGAAGCTAATCTGATTACCCATACGCAATTGCAAGAAGCGCTTCATCTACAAGAAGATATAAAATTTCCAAATATCCCCAAGAATAAAATAGTCCTTCTCTCTGAGATTTTGCATAAAATCTCCCGTTCTAGAAACCTGTACAGCGTTCTAAATCTCGTTATGAATTATTGTAATAAGGTTGTTGATGCTGAAGCAAGTACACTTTTTCTTCATAATAAAGAAAAAAACGTCTTAGTCTTTAATGTAACCACCGGAGATAAGAAAAACATGGTAATCGAAAAAAAGATGCCAGTAAACGAAGGGGTAGCCGGGTGGGTCTTTCAAAATGACAAAAGTGCTATTGTAAATGATGCAGCAAGTGATAAGCGTGTATGTAAGAGTTTTGATAAACAGACTGGTTTCAAGGCAAGAAATGTCCTTTGTGTGCCGGTTAGAGTAAATTACAAACCAGAAGGTGCATTAGAAGTGCTTAATAAGATTGGCAACAAATCCTTTAGTAAAAAAGATGAATGCCTTTTGAACATACTATCCAACCAGATTGGCGTTCACATGGAAAACCGAATACTTGTAGAAGAGCTGGATTATAGGGCAAAACAAGTAGGAAAAGAAAAAAATAAATACCAGAAACTTTACTCAGAAAAGGAAAATTTACTAAATCAATTGTCACAAGCTTACGAACAACTTAAATCACATCAAAAAGAACTCCTTGAAGCAAGCCGTTTCAAAGGTATTGGGGTGCTAGCTGCTGGTGCTGCCCACGATTTCAATAATACCCTTACTGCAATCTTAGGTCAGGTAGAAACCTTTACGCATAAAGAGTTAAAGAAGCGTAATCAACTTTCAGAAAATGGAGTTGAAGTGCTCCGTAAAACATTTAAAGGAATTGTTGAACTCTGTATACAGGCAAAACACTTGACATCCAGTCTTTTAAGGTTGGGCAAGCGGGAAGTCATAAAAAAGGAATCTGTCAATATTGAATCCTTTTTATTGGAAGTAATCAAACCTTTAGAACGACAATTTTCAACCAGAGGTATTCATCTTAAAAAGGTATTTCTTTCTGATATTCCAACCATTATATTGGACAAAGGCAATATAAATGACTTGATCACGAACATTGTAGTAAATGCCCTGAACGCTATCGAAGAAAGACAGCTTCGCCTCAGAGAACTTCACCAGAACCCAGAAATGAACTTTACTATTGAAGTGAACCAAAAGGACAATTTTCTGATTTTAGAGTTTATCGATACAGGAATTGGTATTTCACCAGTTAATATTGAGAAAGTTTTTGACCCCTTCTTCTCAACCAAGAAACAAACTATGGAAAGAGGTACTGGCCTGGGGCTTACTATGGTAAGGCGTATTGTAGGCTTACATAATGGCCACATAAACATTCATTCAGTCACACAGGAAATGATTGACAGTGATCCTGAAACTTACTCAAAAAAGCAGTGTGGTACTACTATTACCATCCAGATACCAATGGTAAAAGCTACACAAGGACAATTAGAAACACAAGAAGAAACAAAATCTTTCACTCAAAACAAGGAAACTCTTGTTTATATCGCAGAAGACGAAGAATATATTAAGGACTTTCTCTGTACTGTGATACCTGAGTTAGGTTTTTATCAGGTTGAAGGATTTGACAACGGCCAATTACTTCTAGACGCTATTAAGGTTAAAATACCTGACTTAATCATAACAGACATACAGATGCCCAAAATGGATGGACTTACATTATGCCGTGAAATTAATCGGATTTGCCATGCAAACAAGCCAACAATAATTATTTCAACAGGTAAATCAGAAAAGGATAATCTAGAGCCATTTTTCGCATTGGGGATACAAGAAGTACTGGAAAAACCATATCAAATAAAAGAGTTAATGAACAGAATTAACCAAGCCCTATTCAGAAATGCGCAATGACAAATTGTCCGGCTTAATTAGATTGTAAACTTCCTAAACTCTATGGCACAGAGTCATATCATATGTAACTAATACAGCTTACGTATTTATTTACAGTATTTTCATCAGATTTTTTTATGGAATTTCTACTGCTGGCAATGTACTATTACGCACAAATGTTTATTTAAAAGCAGACAAATTCTTTAAATCTATATTAAAAAAAAGAAAATACTGATGAACCTTATTAGTAATTCAATCAAAGGGCTGCATCCGGCCTATTTTGCGATGGTAATGTCTACAGGGATAATTTCCATTGCATCCAATCTATCAGGTTTTACGGGTATTGCATGTGTGCTTTTTTACATTAATATCATTGCATACGCAATTCTTTTGCCTATGCTGATATTGCGTATGTTTATGTTCTGGGACTGTTTATACAAAGACCTTTCCAATCCGAAACTAAGCTTTGTCTTTTTTGCTGTTGTTGCAGGCACAAATGTACTGGGCTCCCAATTTGTTTCTATCGTAGACCAACCGGCAATTGCGAAAATCTTCTGGTATTTCGGTATCTTTCTCTGGACTGTTATCTCACTATCCACGTTCAGCATACTCTTTATGGAATGTACAGAGGGTATCGAAAAGGTAGTGCATGGTGGCTGGCTGATAGCTACTGTTGGAACACAATCCTTAGCTGTTCTGGGAGGCATACTTGCGCCTCAATTTGGGAGCTATGGCAGCTTTGTGATGTTTACCTCTTTTGTATGGTGGATGATTGGCGCCTTCCTTTATATGATTTTGATTACGTTGCTTTTCTACAGGCTTGTATTCTTCAAGTTTACGCCGGAGGCTTTTGTGCCGCCATACTGGATTAATATGGGAGCGCTCGCCATTACAACTCTGGCCGGCGCCGTACTATGCCAGAGCATACCGAAAATAGGCGGCGCTTTTTCAGACTTCTCGGCATTTACAAAAGGATTCACACTGTTTTTCTGGTCATTTGGCACATGGTGGGTGCCTCTCCTGTTTATTCTGGCATTCTGGAAGTATGTTTTCAGCAAAACAGCATTTACATACAGCCCTCTATACTGGGGTATGGTCTTTCCATTAGGCATGTACACCGCCTGCACAATAAAACTTTCACAGGCGCTGGAACTTCCGTTCCTTATAAATATACCAAAATATTTTATCTACATTGCTTTCACGGCCTGGACAATTATATTTGTCAGCATGATAATCTCCATGCTGAAGGCAGCTACTGCAAAAGAAGCCGCTAAAACCTAGTTTGATATTCTTCAATTATATCACAGCATGTGCAATTTGAGGCATGTGCTGTGATATAAGTTCCTCAAACTCCTATCGCCTGTAGAGTTTATCAGGTCTTGACACTAATTCACTAATTCAAATAAGGTTAAAAAAACACTAGATATTAAGGTGTTATACCTATTTGTTTTTATGGGTTAATGTATTATAAATAAACAAAGAAAAAATGTTTTGAAAATCTGTACCATCTGTGAAATTTGTAGTTTCAAAATAGAAATTTCTATATATAATTGAATCAATGAAGAAAGTCAAATGACTGATACACTTTTCAGAAAGGATATGATTAGAAATGTACGATTATAAAGCCAGCGACATAATGACAAAGAACGTAATCTGTGTTAATCCTGATATGAGAATTAATGAGTTGGACAAGGTCTTTATCAAGCAAAAGATTAATGGCGCTCCGGTTGTCGATGAGAATGGAGAGCTCATGGGTGTTGTATCTAAAAGCGACATTGTAAATTATGATTTTAAGAAGGGCATGCATGCAAGCAGCATAAGCGACTACTACCATTCGACAAGCATCGAATCACAGCAGATGACAGAAGACTCTATAGGGATAGACACCTCAAACATAGAAAATACAGAGGTAAAGGACATAATGATCTCTAACGTGATTACCGGCAAACCGGATGACAGCGTTCACAGCCTTGCAAACACAATGTGCGACAAGAAGATCCACAGACTCATAATTGTTGAGGGGAAAAAAGTAGTTGGCATCGTAGGCACTTTAGACCTTTTAATGGTATTCGGGAAAATGGAAGCTGAGAAGAACGAAGCAAAGCAGAAGCTGGATATCGCTTTTAATGCAATTGAAGATTTAAGAAAAAAGATGTAGCATTGAATTTGCCATGAAGCAGTGTTCAGGAAAAGCAGGTTATTCCTTCTCTGTTGCTTTATTTTTTTCATCCTCAAATAATTCAGAAAGCTTCTTTGTGAGATGCGCGGCGCCACTCTGTGAAATCTCATATATCCAGTTGCCGTGTCTTGAAGAAAACTCTTCCGCTTTGTCCCTGGCAAGCAGTTTTGCTTCCTTTTTCTTAAGATCGTCTTCAGACTCAACGATCCCTTCCTCCTTCGTCACAGGAGTTTTATCTGTAAAGTCGGCCTGACAGGTCACAAAAACTTTGTCATCCTTCTGTGCGATTTTCATTGTATAAACAGTTGAGTCTTTCAGTCTGCAGACAAACTGTCTGTTGAAAGTTAATCCTCTGCCTGTTGCAGGCGCTTTCATTACATCTTCAAAGCTCAGATTATTTAATGCAGTAAAAACACTCTCGCAATCACCGTCCTTCAATTTCATGTCTGGAGGCTGATTTTCCAGTATTATACCTTCTCCATCATCTTTTGCCTTCAGTGTATAAGTCTCACCCGATGAACTGACTGTTACCGATTCAATATCTTCACGGTCTACAGAAACAAGTTCCCTGTCAATATAATCCATAGCCTGGTCTTCAATCAACGGACGTTCCGGGGTAACATATACCTTGTTACCCGGAATCATCCTTACAAAGGCGCCTTGTCCATAGTCTCTGCCCTTTCCTACTGTAACACCAACCATTAGCCCTGAACCCTGTTTAAGAAACTTAACAACGTATTTGGCATCTTCTTCTGTCACGCCAAGATCTTTATGATTTGAAGGGTTATCTGTAAAGATTTCATCAACCTTTATATCCAGGCAGGATGCGATAAGGCTGTTTATGCCGTCCGGTTCAGCCGGATAGTTATCCTTGTTAGTTACAACAAAGCGACTACCATTACGTTTCAAGGTAACCTCATTTTCGCCTGTACCGAGAACTATACTATCTATATTCGCGGGGTCAAGTCCCTGGATAAGAGAAGCTGATTTCTCTGCTTCTGTCCTGGGTTTGTTAGCGATATGTGTCTGAACTATAGCCCATGCAATCATGCAGATGGTTATAATACCCAATATGATAAGTTTTCTGTTACTCATTGTGACAAGTTAGGTCGCTATCGCGACAAAAGACTATCCTTCGACTCCGCTCAGGATGACGCCACACTGAGCGGAGTCGAAGTGTTATAAACATTGAAATTCCTATGCATAAATTTATTAGAAATTAAAATTAAGTGATTTTTTCATACCAGTAGGGGCGTATTGCAATACGCCCCTACATTTTTTGTGTTAAACATTTAAATCCCTTTTCATTCAATTTATGAATTATTCCACTCTACGCATCGCTTGCGTGGCTGATATAATGTCTCTTTCTTATTGACCGGCGAATACCCAGCACTATGGCTATTATCAGTATGATTGCAGGTGTCATCAGCATATTAAAGTTTTGAAGTATCTTGCCAAGGCTCTCAATCTGCTCGCGTTTCTTCATTTTTACACCACGCAGCTTTCGCTGTGCATCATGCAGTTTTAACTCAAGATCCTTTTTCTTCTGAATAATAGAACTTCCTATAATGTCCTCTTCTCCCTCTTTGGCAGAAGCTATAATATTGTTTAATTCATTTTTAAAACCTGCTATTTCTGCATTAATCCTGGCCTCTTCCGCAGCAGTTGCTCTTTCTGCCTGTGCTTCAATATTATCAACTACTATAAAAGGACGCCTGAAGTTTCCGCGTGATCTGATAGAAATCAGGTCACTGGACCCTCTCAATTCGTCGATTGTGTTCAGCATTAAAGTCGCATTATCACCAATGGGTATGCTTCCTATAAAAGTTCTTTGATACGCCACCATGTCACTTATAAAATCAACATCTGCAAAGACTGCTACTGTGCAATCTTCTGCTGCCCCTGTTATGCCTGTTACTCTCTTTTTTTCGGTTTCCTTTTCTTCTTCGCCTGTCTCCACTTCTACCTCAATACCTTCCGGAAAGCTGCTTTTGAACTTGCCGGTAAGCAGATAACCCATAGTTACCGGCTCTGTTCCGTCAACAAATTTCTGCATGAGTTGCGATGGATTCAGCATCATTAATTCGTAAGGGCTGCTTAGCGTCCAACTATTTCCGCTACCGGTGGTGAGCAGAAGCGGCCTTCTGTCAATCTTTATGTCACCTTCTTTGTTGTCTGAATTGTTTACTTCCTTCAATACACCCGGGAACAACATTCTGATCTGGTTAAGATCGGCAGTGACCACACTATCAGGATTAAAGCATTTTGAGGTCAGGGCCAGGAAGCCGATTATCTGTTCCGGCCTCTGGTTCTCCATTATTGATGCCTTCAGCGCCAGGTTACGGTCACCGGCAAAGGTCTTTGGAGGCATCTCTACGCCCCAATTATGTAAGAGGCGGTTCAGGTCTGAATTTTGTGAGGGCGGTACACTTCTCTGCATTGCCATTTGATCAGGCGGATCTGCAAAGCAATAAGGGTCAACACAAACTATGGTCCTCCCCCCTTTGAGCACAAACTGGTCAATTGCAAACAATGTCTTCTCCGGTAAATCTTTTGGATGAATAACAAGCAGAATATCAACATCCTGAATATCATCTACATCGGCTGCAATGCCCTTAACTTCATATTGTCTGCGTAATTGTTCAACAAATGTCCAGGCCGGTTTGGAACGCTGTCCCTGCATCTGCATCATCTGTGCCATATAGCCGCTTACATCACTGCCCATTACCGGCAACGAGCTTAAGACACCTATTTTCGTTTTCTGCCTTGTTATGGCGGTGTCTATCAGGTAGCTTATATCGTACTCAATAAAACTTTGCCGTTCAGGGGAGAACAATGGTATAACCTTTTCTACTCCAAACTGTGTTTGAACCACAAGCCCGAAAAAGAAACTCTCTTCTTCGGTTATTGGAAATCTTTTCAGACCATACCGCAGAGTCTGTACCTCATCTTCAGAAAAGGGTCTTGGATCGATTATCTGCAGATCAATCATCCCATTGGCCTCTGAAGCATACTCTTCCAGCAATGCCTTGACAAACCGGTAATAATTATTGAAATACTGGATTTGATCAGACCCTTTCAACGCAGCAGTCTTTGCATAGTAGAGCTTTACTTTAACCGGTTGGTTCAGTCTTGCTAATATCGCTCTTGTCCCATCTGAAAGCGTGTAAAGGTTCTGTTCTGTAACATCAATCCTTAATGATTTACCCATATTCTGACAGATACTTATTGCGCAGAAGGTGATTACCAGAACAAGTATAATACCGACAATAACTCTTACAGTCCTGTTCATTAACTGGTTTTCCTCTCGTCTAAAATAAAACTACATGCAGCGACCCAGCCAGTTATTAACAATATGAAATATGAGATGTCTTTAAATTCAATGACCCCCTTCTGGAGAGATTCGAAATGCGACTTCAGGCTTATATCTCCGATTGCTGAAACCAGACCTGCCGGTAAAAACGTTGAAAGATAATTCAGGGTTGACGGCAATCCTGCATATACAAGTATTGCACAGACAACTACTGAAAGTACAAAGCTAATAACCTGGTTTTTGCTGACGGCAGAAAAGAAGCATCCAACGGCAAGAAAACCTCCAACCATTAAAACGCTGCCCAGGTAACCTGTAATTATTAAGCCGATATCAGGGTTGCCCAGAAAACTTACGGTTATAACCATGGGAAAGGTTAATGCCAATGCTATTATGAGAAAAAGCCATGCCGCAAAGAATTTACCCAAGACGGCCTGGGTTACTGTAATCGGTAAAGTCAGGAGAAGTTCAATAGAGCCAATCCTGCGTTCTTCAGACCAGAGACGCATTGATGTCGCCGGCACCATGAAAACAAACAGTAGCGGCATATTCATGAAGAATGTCTGCATGTCTGCCTGTCGTATTTCAAAGAAGCCCTGCTTGAATGTCAGATATCCCGAGAAAAACAGGAAAACGACAAGAAAAACATATGCAACAGGAGTAGTGAAATAAGATTTTAGTTCTCTTTTGAATACCGTACAAAAACTATTCATTTATTATAACTTCCTTTTAAATGTAAGGGCGTAAAGTCCTCGGCGCAGTTTGTCCGGGGATTGCCATACGCCCCTACTTAAAAAATATTTCGAAAATCTGTGGTTATAAAAGATTTTAAACCCTACTAAGAAATGTAACTCAAACCTTTAGGTTTCAAAGCTCATGCTGCTTTTGTACTCGTAATCTTACGGAAAATCTCATCAAGGCTGCATTTGTAATCTTCCTTCAGTTTTTCAGGCGTAGAATCCACCAGTATTTCTCCCTTGGATATTATTATGGCTCTGGAACATACGGCTTCCACCTCTTCAAGAATGTGAGTAGACACGATAATACACTTGTCTTTAGACATATTATCAATAAGCTCCCTGACCTCGTGTTTCTGATTCGGATCAAGACCATCGGTAGGTTCATCGAGTATAAGGACTTCCGGATCGTGTATGAGGGTTTGTGCCAGTCCTACTCGGCGTTTATACCCTTTTGAGAGGGTTTCGATTGTCTGGTGGTATACAGATTCGATAGAGCACATTGGAACAATGCGGTCAAGCGACTGTTTTCGGTCTTTGTTTTTAATATTCCTTGCATCACATACAAAGTTTAAGAAATCTCCAACCGTCATTTCATTGTATAAAGGAACGTTTTCAGCCAGGTAACCTATGGATTTTCTCACCTCTACAGGATTTTCTAAAATGTCATATCCGCAGATAGTGGCTGTACCGCTGTCAGGTTTTAGAAAACAGGCCAACATTTTCATTAATGTACTCTTACCTGCTCCATTAGGCCCCAGGAAACCTAACACCTCTCCCTTTTCAACGTTGAATGATACACCGTCGACTGCCACTATCGACCCAAAATTGCGTCTTAGTTCCTTTATGCTTATCATGTTTTTCCCTTAGTATTAAAAGGCGTTATTGCTAAAACACAGCTTGAGCCTTTTTGGTTCCCATATATCCAGAATTTCCCCCAGTTAATTACAAATTCTTATCATCTGGTCAGATATCGTTGTTCCGGCTTTAAATCTCATTTAATTTTAGTCTAAATTGAGCGATTTCGTAGCCGCAACCTTGAGGTTGCGTAACTTACGTAAACCCATCAAGTGATGAAAAACGTCCGCCTAGGCGGACGGCTACAACGGCATGTAATATAAAATCGCTCAATTCAGGTTTAGGTAATTTAATAATTATCGTTTCTCCATCCTGTTCCATTGGCGGTTTATACTCCGGCTTACCAGCCGAAGGAATTCTATCTATTTCTGAACAGTCACTTCAGTTCCTGTATTTCGTTCCTGATAATATCAGCGACAGGTGAGTCCGGTACAATCTCTAAGAACATTTTAAAATCTTCGATGGCTTTCTTAAACTGTCCATTCTTTTTAAATGATTCACCCCTATACCTGAAAGCAACCGGATTCAGTGGAAACAGTTCAAGTGATTTATCAAAGTCTGTTATAGCTTCGTCAATCCTGCCTGTCTGAAGCAAAAGAATTCCTCTTTCAGTATACAATCCTGCGTAGGAAGGCCTGATAGTTATTGCCTTACTGTAATCCTGAATGGCATTCTCTGCTTCATCCATTTCTCTATACATTTTTGCTCTCAGGTAATAGGCAAATGTTTTGTTTGGAGACAAGCTGATGCATTTCCCAAAATCTTCAATTGCCTCTTCAGGTTTTCCTATATCAGCAAAGAATATAGCCCTGGAGAAATATGCATCACTGAGATTTGGATCCAAATCTATTGCTTTATTAAAGTCATTAATTGCATCATCAAGCCTGCCTGTTTCTGTAAAAGCAACGCCTCTGTTGCAATACGCCTGTGCATGACTGGGGTCTATATCAATCACTTTATTGTAATCCTGTATAGCCTTATCTATTTCACCCGCCTTCTTTAGAGCTATCGCTCTATTAAAATAAGAAAGTGTAAACGCCGGATTAATCGAAATGGCCTCGCTGAAATCTTCTATTGCTTTACCATAATCACCTTTTACTCCAAATAGTGAACCCCTGTTATAATATGCAGAAGCGTATTTATAATTGAGAGATATTGCCAGGTTATAATTTTTTATTGCCTCGGAAATCATTTCCATTTTCTCGAATACTACACCTCTGTTACAATAGGCGCCAGGATTCTTAGGGTTTAACAAGATGGCCTTATTGCAATCGTTCAACGCTCCCCTGTTATTTCCTCCTTCTTTTCTTATTTTAGAACGATTTAGAAATACATTTGAAATCACTTCCTTCTTATTCAAATTCATTAGAAAGCAACCATTGTCTACACTTTTTTTGTCAAACCGCTCTATACTATGTGTTGCGTAAAAGGTATCAGAAAGGCTCATTCCACTGTGTCCCATTTCAATATTTATCCTCTGTTTGCCGTCATCATATCTGACAAAGATATGTTCAGGAACGTTTACACCAAACAATGGCAACTTCAACCTCTCCGCTATGGACAGATAAAGAACAGAGAGTCCTATGCAGTTTCCTTTTCTTCCATCCATTACCTTATTTAAATATAAATCTTCCAGATTACCGGTCGGTACATAAGTAAATCCAAGTTCATCAAACAAAAATTCATTAATAGTATTTACTATCGTTTCAGGTTTATCACTTTCCATGATTCGCGCCTTTATCATCCTGGCGTACCAATCAATGCATTCCACATAATCACTTATCTTAATTTCTGAATATTCCTCTTTTGCTATAAGTAATGATGTCTCAGCAATATCAATAAGCTGCTCGTCAATATGAATTAAATCCTGAAACAGCTTATTACCTGAATGTTGTACCTGGCCATGTTGGATGACCTGTAAATTTTCAGTTATGTTGTTTTCTGCAAATGTTATTGCTGGATCGCCGGGAACCAGCAGAACACATACCAACACCTTCATAAGCCAGACAACTTTTATTCTGCTATTAGTATTCTTCTTAATGGGTTTCACGGTATAAAATCGCACTTTGCTCACACTGATAAAAAAAACAAATCAAGGTATAAATTCCTTGACTCATGGGTATATTTTCAATAGCATTAAACTAGTTAGAATTGTTCGATAATTATAGAATTTTGCTACGAAAAACATTAAAATTATGATAAACAGAAAAAACAGTATACTCTTTATATCAGGAATTTTATCTTCCATTCTCTTCATATCAACACTTATTTTTGCAAAGGAAGGAACTTCTCTCTTATTTGATGATTTTAATTTTCCAACAGGGAATGCGGCAGAAGAGTTTGTAACTATTTCATTTGATGATTTATTTAATATTCTTGGTAATTACAGCACCCTCACAGACTCTCAGAAAGAAGACTCATGGCGTGAATATAAGGGTAAGTATGTAAGATGGGAAGGAATTGTCAATTATAAAGGCTCAAGCAAGGACGATTGGAACAGAATCGGCATTAGACACAACGTCAATACAAATGTTGAGTTAATGTTTGACGAAGACAAGAAAGGCATGATTAAGGTAATAAAGAAAGGGGATAATGTTACTTATACAGGGAAATTATCATTATTATTCGAAAGAGATCTGCTGTTCAGACTGGAAGATGCAAATATTGAAACAATTAATGGTATAACAGCCGACGACTTAAATAGTAAACTTGAGGAGGATGCCGCATTATCATTACAGTCCTCTCAGATATCAGAAACATCTATTGATTCGGAATCAGTGGAGTCTCCGGAAGGAGAAGCTATTTTATCTTTTGATGGCCTGAACAAAATTTTTGGCAAACACAGCAGTATTACTCAAGCAAGAAAAGAAGAGCTATGGAAGCAATACAGAGGAAAGTACATAAGATGGCAAGGTACCGTTAATTACAGGGGTTTAGGCGGAAATGATTTGAGACGGGTCGGTATCCGGCATACAACAGGTACAAATGTGGAATTAAGATTTGATGAAAAGAAGAATGATTTGGTTCAGATGATAAAAAGAGAAGATAATATAACTTATACCGGTAAACTGTCAGAACTGTTTGGAAGAAACCTTCTATGCAGTATTGAGGATGTTGACATAGAGAAAATTGGTGATAAGACAATCACTGAAATTCATGAAGCCGCATCAGCAGTTTCAGATACCGACTCAGCCACGGAAAACGCAATCGACAATGATGTAATTAAAGAACCTGAGATTGTAATGGCAGAATCAATGGCGCCAACGGTTATTCAAAAAGATGAAATAGAAATTACGGAAACACAGGATGGATTCATAAAACTATCCTTCGATGAGCTTGATGAAATCTTTGGTAAGAAAAACAAAATGACAGAATCGCAAAAGGATACACTGTGGGAAAAATACAATAACAAGTACGTCAGATGGACCGGAGAGATTATGTCCAGAGGAAAAGGCAGGGTCAGCGGCCTGAGAATGGGAATAAAGCACAAAAAAGGTACTGATGTTGAATTAATCTTCGATAACGAAAAAGAAGAAGCAGTTCTGCAAACAGAGAAAGACGATAAAATCATTTATACAGGCAAGCTCGTTACCAGGCGTGGATATATCCTTCCTTATAAATTAGAAGATGGAAATATAGAAAATATTGTAAAAGCCCAGTCAACTACAGAATAGTTTATTGTAGCCGGAGGCTTCCTGCCCGAATAGGTACAGGCGGGTAGTCTGCGTTTCCCGGCATTTAATGAGACCATGTAAGGTTCTCAACCTCAAAATTGCTTAATTTTATCCTAACTATTACAGAAAAGTGAGGCACTCTATGTTGAAAAAAGCATTTTTCTCATTTTTTATCCTGTTTACACTTTTCTGTTTCAATAACATTGTTTTAACCGCTGAGGACATTCCCAGGCATGACGAGCTTATTGTCAAGGGAAACAGGCTGCTTGTAAAAAAGAAGTATAACGAAGCGCTTGAAGCATACGACGAGGCAATAAAGTTAAAATTTGATTCCTTCAAAGGATGGTACAATAAAGGCATAACCCTTGATTTACTTGGCAGGTACGATGACGCCGTAGCAGCGCTTAATCAGGCAGTCAGGATAGAACCAAACAATCATGAAGCATGGTTTGTTAAGGGTAATGCATTAGATCATAATACAAAATTTGAAGAATCAGTTTCTGCATTCGACAGGGCATTAAGTCTCAAACCAGATTATATCGAAGCGCTCTATAAAAAAGGAAATGTGCTTGACCATATTGGTAAATATGATGATGCGATTGAGATATACAACAGGATTATTGAATTAAAGCCATATTCACATGAAGCATGGAACAATAAGGGGCTTACACTCGCGAGAATACCGGAAAGAAGAACGGAGGCAATTGAGGCGTATGACAGGGCAATCGAAATAAAGCCCGACTACTACGAAGCGTGGATTAACAAAGGAAATGCCTATGTCCGCATAAGAAATTATGAAGATGCTGTCAAATCCTATGACAAGGCAATAGAGATAAAACCGGGAGAGCATGCGGCATGGGCTGACAAAGGTTTTACACTGGCAGATCTTGGAGAGAATGAGAAGGCCGCAGAGGCATTTAAGAAGGCCGTAGAACTTAAACCCAATTCCTACGCTTCATGGAACGGTATGGGCCTGGCGCTTGACAAGCTGGATAGATACGAGGAATCAGTAACTGCCTATAAAAAAGCCTCCGAAATAGATCCCAACTCATACGGTGCCTGGACAAATCTGGGACTTGCCTACTCCCGTGTAAACAGGCACAACAAAGCCATAAATGCATACACACATGCCATCAAACTGCAACCGGATTCATACGAAACAATAACAAATAAAGCCCTTGAGTTTTTAAAGCTCGAAAAGTATTCGGAGGCGTTTACTACAATTGAAAGAGCCATAAACCTCAAACCCGATTATCCCCAGGCCTGGAATACTAAAGGAGAGGTGCTTACGAATTTAGGAGAAATTGATGAAGCAATTAAAGCCTACAATATGACAACAAAAATTATCTCTGATCAGGAGGCTTACGAGATTCCACGTCTGGGCAAGATCAAATATCAGGCTTTGAATAAGAAGGGCCTTGCTTTCGTCCGGATTGAAAAATTTAAAAAAGCGACTGAAGAGTTCGATAAAGCCCTGGATATAGACCCTAACTCCCACGCAACCTGGATGAACAAAGGACTCGCACTCGCAAGAATCGGTGAACTTGAAGAATCTCTAAAGGCATTTGACAGGGTAACAACACTGAAACCGGATTCGTATGAGGTATGGAATTACAAAGGTTTTGCGTTAGAAGATCTTGGAAGATTGCAGGAGGCCATACTTGCATTTGACAAGGCAGTAACTGTCAACCCGAATTTCTTTGCGGCTCTTAACAATAAGGGCCTCGTCCTTGATAAACTTGGAAAGCATGAAGAGGCAATTGAGGCATATAACAAGTCCATACAGACAAATCCTGAGTTTGATGCCGCATGGTTCAACAAGGCCTGTACGTACGCCCTGTTGAAAGAAAAGGATAAAATGCTGAGTTCATTAAAAAGAGCAATAGGCTTAAACCCTCAGTACAAGATGGCACTGAAACAGGTTCCCGACTTTGAAGGCTACAGAAATGACCCTGACTTTATAAAACTGACGGGAAGATAGTCAGCATAAACGAGTATAAAAGTAAGGCCAAAGGTTTGCCCCACGGCTTAATTCAATAACATTGCAGGCAAGCAGGATAAAGTTTCCATAGAAAAAATGAATATCCAGGTAGCTGTATTATGCGATTCGGCAACAGAGTATCAGAACAGGCTTTGCATCCTCGGCATCTTCGACACAATAAGAACTCACCAACTCCCAGCCACCAAACCTCAATGTTCGATAGCATTACAAATATTATGGGCCAGGATTGAAGAGGGCCCTCACACAATAAAGACTAAATTTATGGATGATGATGGTAATCCAACGCTGAAACCCGTTAACTCCTCCGTTGTGGTGTTAATACCTCCAACGTCTTCATTCGTTACTACTAATCATATCCTCAATATTCAACAATTGAAATTTACGAAGACCGGTAATTATCTGGTCGTTATTGATATTGATGGAAAAATGGTAACAGAGATTCAGCTTCAGGTCTTATTGATAGAGCAAAAAACGTGACAACGGCATTTGTGCTGACGCACTAAAGCCTATGGTTATTTATCATCCGGCCCACTGAAGTTTAATTCCTCATGGCTTGTAAGTATGTTTGGATGGATATACCAATCCCCTGTAAAAGCCTTTGTAGCGATCCTGTGTGCAGTCTCAGATTCTTTTGCCATGGTAACACCATAGGTTAGCCCGCTCGTAATTCCACCCAGAATAGCATAAGCCGCCTTAAATGGGAAATAAGCCGCTGATGTAACTACGCTGGCAGCAACCAAACCTGTCTTTCCCGCACCAGAATGCTCTGCATACGTCTTTGCATCCACATCCCTCAGAAAACTCCCCTGAACGATAAAACCAATACAAGAAACCAGTGCAAGTATTATGAATATATTTCTCATTTTCTCCCTCCTATAATAAGATTTGATATTTTCATATTTAAAGGAAATGTCCACATAAATATGAAACACGTAGTGCGGCATAGCCGCAACTAAATTTAAAATAATTTAGAGATGTAGGGATTTAGAAATTCCTCTTTCCCTTAATTTCTCAATTCTTACTGTATTTTTACAAAGACTTCCTGAATATTGCCGGAAGAGTGAACAGTCAGACTGGTTATAGGTGTAAATGTACACCATTAAACTCGATGAGTATTTAAATAATGTGGATGATGGTTTGAACAACCTGACAAATATGATACTTTGACACCTTATATTCAATTTGTTATATAGCACAGATGCCTGAAACTTTCAAGCTTAAAAAACCCCCTTCATCAGAATAGAACCTGACAATATGGCAAGAACATCTTTTCCTGCTTTATTGTTACTCTAACCCAATTTTCTTCAGGAAATCGACTCCATCCATCAAATCCTTTTCTGTCTCTCTTGGGTGAATTTCTAAAATCTTTATAGTATCTTTTTTCAGATATTTCTTTAGCAAATCAAAATCAACCCCACCTGTCCCTGGTACATGGTGGTCTGAATATCCATTTACATCATGAAGATGAACGCCAACCAGTAGTTTGCCATAAGCGTCAAGCAGTTCCTTTGTCCCTACTATACCTAAATTCTCCTGAACCTTTGCATGGCCCACATCATGCCAGTAGCCGATTCTCCCGCCTCCAAACTTCTCGAATATCACAGACATCTCTTCAAAATCTGGACACTCCCTGAAGTGGTATCTATTCTCAATGCCAATATCAACATCATACTTCTCTGCAGCCTTTTGAATTTCATCCATGCTCAGTAACATCATATCAAGCGTCTTCCCTTTCTTCCTGTCCCTGAGCATCCTGAACTCCCCAAGCTTCCTTTTATGTTCATCTGAACCTACCTTCCCGGCATCATACAGACTGAAGAGTTCCTCACTCACAGTATCCATCGGTACCATCCCAAGATGCAAGACTACAGCCCTTGCTCCAAGCTCTGAGGCAATCTGTATCGTCTTAACGGCATATTTTACTGCCAAAGACCTTTCTTCCCTATCTTCAGATGAGAAATGAAATACATCGGCTCCGCCGGTTTCAAGAATATCCGGAACCGGGAAAAAGTTATGTATACTGACTATCTTTAAATCTTTCGTCTTATTCAGGAACTGTTTGATTTGTTTGAATGTATCTCCCGAAATTCTGTATTCCAGTTCCACCTCTCTAAACCCGAGTCCGGCAAAACACTCCATGAGTTTCTGCCCGTCTTTTAACTCCCCGGATTTCCATACAGTCGAAATTCCCAGCATAAAGTATATATTCTCTTTTCCTTCAAATAACTAATTTTTGCCAGTATATCATATATCTACATGCTTGTTAATTATGATTATTATACTATCTGGCAAGTTAATATCTTTTGCGAAGTGAAGACGGTTAATACAATGATACGGCAGGATAGAATGAAAATTTGTAAGGGATAGAAAATTTACTAATTAACCATAGTCAGGTGTGCACATAACGTTCTGCATAAGCAACCACAACCTGTGCGTCATACTTACAAGAGAGGCTAGAAGCGGCAGCCTCGATAAATGTTAAATCGCATTGTTATTTGTGGTTGGCTTCATGCGCTTGTTCGACAGTCTTTAATCATTTATTTCCGAATATTGATTTTATCTTTTCTCTTTCTACAAATTTCCATGTATGAATAATTTCTTCATTTTGTTCAATTTCTATTGTTGTAAATTTACTTTCAAGCCTTATTTTCAAATGACACTCACATTCATAAATTTTATATGAAGACAATAAGCCTGGATAAGAGGGTGATTTCATGACTTCTGTATAAGGGTCTTTAATACAATAATTTTCAACTTGATCAGGTATTATATTTAGCTCCTCTTTTAGTCCTCTATAAAAAGCGTCTAATGGTTTTTCATTAGAAAACATTTTTTCAGCTGGAGCAGTACTTCTTAATTGATGTTTATTCGAAGATGAAGTAATTTCTTCTTCAACTAATATTTTTCCATCTTGGCAAATAAATATCTTTACAATTGCTATAGACCTGCTCAAAGGAGAAGTATTTAGGGTTGTTTCATTCCTTTCTATTTCTTTATATAGGTCTTCAACTGTATTGCAATTAGGGCGTTTCCATAAGTTAATGTCAACCTTGTCTTGAAGAAAATCTCTTAATTCTCTGACATTGTTAAAGTACACATATTCTCCTTTAACTATTAAAATAATCGTTTATAAATTTAATAAGCCTAGCATAACCCCAACCTATCACAATCCATTTAGATTTTAACATTAGAATATCATTTAACGAAGGCAAAGAATTTGTCTTTCTATTCTTTTTAGTAATCAAATTAAGATATTTGTATTTAATCTTATCTTTATCTAAAATAATTTCGCTTTTTTCAAAATATTCATGGTTAGTATCCTTAACAACTTTCTTGTGTGGATAGTAAACAGATATACCTCTAGTGATATCAGTATATTTATCACTATTAAAATTGTCTTTCATTGCCTTTAATATACACCTGTCTATTGCGCCGTCAAAACAAACAATCTCGTTCTCTTCTGTTCGTGGATTATAATAAGGATGACCAAATGAATGATCATGTTCATTATAGCTATTTGGGTTAAGCCATTCTACGAATTGATCTACCATGGAATTTTTATCATTTAGTGTAGAAAGTTTCCCTTCCTCGTCTATCTTAACCGTATAAACAATAAAAATATAATATGGGGCTACTGGTTTTGTTGCATCGTGAGTATTTATATTTGTATATGCTATTCCATTATCTTCAAAATGAAAGTTTGAATGTGTGTTTATTAGTATTTTTTCACTCAGGCTTTCTAACATATCATCATCTGAAAAGCTTTTCGGAGGCCAAGCTTTTAAAATAGTAAATTTAGATGTGAGGTTTATTCTTTGATTTTTGTCATACTTTGATCTTTTAAATACAGCGACTTTTCCATTACAAACAAAGAATACACCAATTTGCAAATTACAAAAAAGAGACTTTGCGGCAATATTAATATATTCACGTTTGAGTAATTTTTTTTTAGTCAAGTATATATCAGTACATTTGAAGTTTTTCATTAACAATGATAATTTAATGTCTCCTTGATTTAGTTCTCCTTCAAAGCTTTTCCTAAAATTTCGACCTATACAAGTTTTTGTATCAACTTTTTCTTTCATTAGTTTTTCAATTGTGTCCTGAAAAATATCTTTTTACAGTTGTCGAACGCAAAGCTAAGGGGCGCGGCAGCCTTTTTGCCGCGTCCCTCTTGAGTGAATGGTTAGACGTTAATCTTTTTAGCCGTGCCTATTTCCATCGCTTAGAAAGCACTGCGATTCTTTCAACAATATCTTTGTCAAATCTGTCCGCAATATCTGAATGTTTTACCCTATCACCTCTTGCATAACCTAATTCATTATGACATTGGATTTTATTTGCAAATTTCTTCTGTTTATCATCCCATTGATCTATATTTCCTTCCGAAATATAAACGATGATTTTTTGAGGGTCTTTGGAGTAAGCTGCATCAAATTCATGCTCGCAAAAAGATTTTCCATCAATTTCTTCACCATATCTATCACCAAGAATGGCAACGAAATATGTGCAATCTTTGGCTGATTCTCTGCTTTTTCTTAAAGAATCTGGGCTATTGAAAGTCTCGCTTCTTATAGCCGCAAAATTCTTACTGGTTATCACTTTCTCTATCGCATCTCTATATTGGCGCATGTTGATAGTAGAGCTTATGAATATTGTTGGACGGAGAATACTTGCTGCTGGTATTTCTTTAGCATTTTTCCATAACCTGTCATAGCCAATGATATTTATATCATTAATTTGGTGCTTGTATTTTTTATTTTTTTGTCTAATCAAGTCATCTAAAATTGGGTGTATCAGATAATGTGGTGAATCTGGTAAAAGCCTAACTTCATGAAATGTTTTTTCTCCAATAGGAACAAACTTCTGAAAATAGTGCTGCTTTTCCGTCGGTATCATATCAACATAACCCAATAGACCAATTTTATAGAGCTCACAGAAAATATGCGTTTTATCTGCACACTCTTTGCATTTGCTTTTCATACATTCAGCATTATTACCATTGAATTCCATACATATTTCCTTTAATTTTGTCTGTTCGAATGCATTGGAATCAATTAGTTCAAAGACTTTATCTAAATCCTCTCTTTTGATTGTTAAATGTGGCAGAACCTCATTGATATATTGGGTAGCGATGGTTGTTGCGGCGGAGTTAACAAGAGATTTAAATTTTCCCAATCCATTTTCTGTTTCCGGATTTCTTAAGGATGGGTTGCATCTTGAAATTTCTCCCCCAATCTCCATAAGATCCCGAGGTCTTTGCAAAGTATGTCTAAATATATAGTCGAATGCATCTTCTGTTGTATTAGCGACAATACCATGATGAACTTGGTCAGTACCGAGAAAGGCAATCATGGGGTTGCTCTTTATGGATTGTGGCTTCATTAAGTTGCCTACATTATCTTTCGTGATATTTTTGATAAATATATCTTTTAATTGCTCTTTAGAATATGATAGATCAAGGGATACACCTTTATATTGCATAACCATCTCGGTATCTAACTTTTTAAAAGCCTCTTTTCTAATCGACGCAAATAGCTTAAGTTTGCTGCTAATCCTACATAAATCATATATGGTTTTTATTAAAGAATTTTGCGCGATATACCAAACCTCCCTGTATTTTTCAAAGCATTCATCAACATTGTCTATAAAAACAGCAATAGGTATTTTTATACCTCTTATAATGGGCAGAAGGGTTTTATTGTAATCATAAACTAAGCCCTCATAAAATTGCCTTCTATTCATCTCCACTATTATAAAGTTGAAAATATTTGAAACGGTATTGCATCTTGGATTGTTCAATATATCTTGAAGCGCAGCGGAAGCATTTTGTTTTTCTGTATCTGTAATTTCGTTTAATCTTTTGATAATTGCAATAGTTATTGATAATGACCATATTAATGCAAAAGCATCCTCATTTTTCAAAAGAAATAGTGACTCTTTTTTTAAGGTATCTATCCTGACAGATGGAATATCCAAAGGTTCATGTTCAGGTATAAGATGTATACCACAGCATTTCTTTCTTTTGGTCAACAATAACAATGACTTTCCAAAACCCTTTGTCGCTATTGCAAAACGAATTTGATCTTCATCTAAGAATTTTTTTATCAGGGGAGTTTGTTCGATAAGCTCGACATTAATTCCCTCGACTTTTTCTAGGTCATTTACTGATTCTCTTGCATCAATAGTCCATGAAATCATTATGCCTCCTCATTACGTCTAGCGTCTGTATGAGCTACCGCCAAATCGCTTTTGTATAGGCGGTTAGCTCCATACACTTGATACTAATTTTAAAACCATGAATATAAAAGAACGAGCTAAACAAAGATACAATGCGAAAGGCAGAGATCATTTATTTGGTTGTTTGCGAATATTAGAAGAAAAAATTAAAAAACTGAACAAGTCTAATATTAACGAAATTAAGCCAAAACTTGAAAAATATATATTTAAGGCATTATCTTGGGAATCGGCCTCTCTTGAGTAAGGATATATATTCTTGATGTGGCAATGAATTGTCAGCATAAGTTCCGCTTGAATTTTTCTCAAATTGCCATTCACCAAGCCTGCCGTTGGCTTTTCTGCTTGAACGTTTCTCGTTAATATCAATAACTTAGTTCAATGCGAACAGATTAAATTCACCAAGAAAAAGCCTAAAACTTAACCAACCTCAAGATTTTCTGTTATCGGATGCAAAACAAGTAGATTATTTAGATGTATCGGTAATTGCTCATAAACTTGTCCTTCACTGTCTGAAAACTCAACCAGGAAATGAGTATCTGAAAGTTTGGAAACAACCGTTCCTGTAGTCCCTCGTGTGACAGGTGTGTTTTCAATCCCTACTAATACTGCAATATAATCATGAATTTCTATCATTTCTTTCCCTTTCTTGTCTTGACAAAACACGATGTTAAATATGGTATGTCTTCACCCTTGTGTACTATCCATAATGTACACAAAATTTCTTTTTGATTAATCCCTTCAACTTCATATTCAACACGATATATTTTCCCAAAATTATTTTCTAGTTCGTTCATTACTTCACAAGATTCAGCGGATTGCAAAACTAATTTCTTCAGCTTTACGCTATTTTCTTGAGTAATTCCAAGTGCTTTCTGAAATACCCTAGCTTTATGTTTTCCATCAGGATGAAATGGATTTAAGCAATAATCTACCAACTTTCCATCGGGAACTACAGCTTTTGCTCCGTTAGGTAATTTCATTATCATTAATATGTTTAAAGTTTGCTACCCCTCCAAACAGAATTTAATTTGATGTATGAGGAATTTCGATATTGTATTTGTGCCGTCTCCAATAAACCCCTAAAGGGTAAATTCCGAAAAGGAGTTAAGGCTTTGGCCTTTTAATTTAACTCCAAGTATTCTCTGATCTTCTTGGTTCTTATGCTACCAATGCCTTTTCTGCCGCCTTGGGCAATTTTATTGGTACAAAATATTCATTTGGGAATAAATAATCTTCACCTGATTCGTCAATAACCCGGGCTAGATTATGTTGGGATGCTTTTTCATCGTTGAGCACCCTGTAAACTTTACCCCTTTCCAGAGATACTTCGTAACCCTTATTATTAATGCATATCACAAACTTCATATCCATCGCTTAATGACAGCAAAGGTCAGCAAAAGCAAAGAGGCAAGTCTTGATAGACAAAATGAAACTTTATTTAAGATAACTATACCACCTCACTCTATGCAGTATAGTTATTTTGCTTGATAAATTGAATGAGATGTAATGTTAAAACTACATATCATTAAAGTCAAGGAAATATGTTTGCAGAAATGGCTTGCAGGAAAAATGGATAAGGAAGTATCTCTTTTTTTAAGAAAAGGATATTCTATTTTGAATTCAATGGGAAAGGCACATAAGCTCTAAGTAAGTGGAATGAAAAATGGAAAAAAGAGCGCATATCTGCGGTTATCTTTGAAAATCCCTGCCCGACGGAAAGTTTGGCGGGTGTGTCCTGACTCAAGAATAATCCATTGAATCAGACCATTTAGCCTTGACAGTTTCAACTATTTCCCGAGTAATCGCACTGCTGCCCTTCGCCCTGGCATAGCTCTCAACCTCGCTGACAACCATAGGCCTCACAAATGCAGGCGCACGCAAGACTAAAGACCTGGCATCATCATCCCAGGAAAGCTCTCCTGCCTTCACTGTTCGATTCACAGGCTGTAGCTGATCGATCTTTATATTCTCTTCTTTCTCAAAAAAAGGATTTACCTCAGCACTCTTCCCGCTTTTTGTTATCAGTACATTGCATTCAGCATTGCGCAATATGTTTTCTGTTGAACTACCCATATCCAAACCGTTAACTGCATGTATACCGGTTCGGCCCAAAACCAACAGAGATGGCTTCACCTTATCAACATACTTCAATATCTCGTTATATGGCTTGCCTTCAAGAAGTGTAGTCTCTGCATCAAGACCCAGATTCCTTACCTTATTTAAGGCAATCTCAAGATGTCCGTCATAAATCTTTTCCAAACCTTTGTCTATGACATCTTCATGCAGCTTCTCCTGCTCTTCCGACTTAAACACGTCGCCCATTTCACCGGAGAGGATTTTAGCGATACCATCAAAAGCAACCCTGTGATAATGAGGATCAAATACCGACAACAACTCTATCTTCATATTATACTTTGCCGCTAATCCGCTTGCCATCTCCACAGCCCTTAAAGATTGCTCACTTCCGTCAACGGTAACGATTACTTTACCTTCAAGTGACCTGTCATTCTTAACAACTAATACATCGGTATTAATCCTTCTGACAACTCTCTCGCAGACACTGCCAATCAGATTGCCATTTACTTCGCCAAGACCCAGGACGCCTATAATTACCAGATCGTAATCATTGGCTTTTATATCTTTTACTAACTCAAGATAATTCTTACCCTCAATGATGTTCCTTTTAAAAGGGACATTTGACTCACGGCTTCTCTTTTCCGTACTGTCCAGATAAGAATCTGAGATCATCCGAAGCCCTTTGCCTATGAGCGTGTTGTGAAACTCTCTCTGCTTCTTAAGCTCGCTTTCTTCTCTGTACTTT
>JAIQZU010000014.1 GCA_021776915.1 Candidatus Scalindua sp.
GCTTCTCTTTTCCGTACTGTCCAGATAAGAATCTGAGATCATCCGAAGCCCTTTGCCTATGAGCGTGTTGTGAAACTCTCTCTGCTTCTTAAGCTCGCTTTCTTCTCTGTACTTTTCGGGTAAACCGTCCTCCATCTCTACAAACCTCTTGTGGTGCAGACTGGCGGCATATACGTGCCCTCCTGTTAATTCAGAGTCAAATTTCTTCGCTATCGATATACCTAAATCTGAGCTATAGTCAGAATATTTTGAATTATCCAACGGAACAAATATCTTCTTATACAACTAAAAACTCCTTTATCAATTGAAATTAAATGTTGTTGGGCGGGTGGGATGCAACAACCTGAAGCTCGCGGTTACGGTTACTCCTGACACTTAAACAACTATTTTTTCTTCTTTGAAGCCCCTTCTTCAGCCAGCTTCTTCCATTCATTTCTCGCTGAAAAGACAAGGAAGGCGCTTAACAATATCAAAACACTCCAAATCACCGCAGGCGGAGTTCCTTTCCTCCCCGCCTCTGCCACAGCAGCTTCTTTCTTCACTGCCGGTCCTTCTCCATCTTTTGACTTTGAGATAGTCAGTCCTCTCAAATATGCTATAAGACCTTTTATCCTGTCTTCACCAAGTGTATTGCCCCACGGAGGACACAACTCTGACTTATCCATAGCAGCAGAACCTTTAGAAATAAAGTTAAACAGGTAATCATCAGTAAGCGCCGCCATATACTCCACATCCGTTAAATCCCTTGGGCTTGGTTCAAGGTCTACTGTAAAGTAAATACCCTTCCCATTGGCATTTTCACCATGACACGGACTGCAATAATATTGAAATGTCTCTTTAGGGGTTGTCAAATAAACCTTTATTTCTTCAATCAGTTTATATTCCTTCTCAGGCTCAACAGTCTCACTCTGTTTAATATCATCTTTTGGCTGTCCGGGTTTTTTTCCTTCAGAACCATCAGTAAACCTGAGAAAAATCCCTGTTATCATTAAGAAACAAATTATTCCGATTATAGTATTCTTCATTAACATCTTCTTGTCTTCCAATCTATTCCTTGCTTTTACAAGACATCAGGAAATGTGTTATCGCTGTCGCTTCTTCATCAGTAAGGTTATAATTGGGCTCCACTGCATCCGGAGTCTCACGATGAGGGTCTTTCAAATGAAAGAAAATGAACCCATTCTCAAGCCTGTCACCGACTCTCTTCAGATTGGGGCCAACTATACCGCCTGATGCTATCGTATGGCAGGTTTTGCACCCCTTGGCATCATATAACTCTTTTCCCTTGCTAATCTCTTCCTCTGTGGGCTCAACATTCGCAAATTTATCTAAAGAAAACTCTTCACTCACAAAGTATTCCTCAACAAAATCAGCTGCGGTTTCAGCCTCCTCTGAAGAAAGATTAAATTTCGGCATCTGTTTTAATAATGGACGAATAATGTCCGGGGTCTCAACAAAACCTTTTATCCATGATCCCTTCAGTTTGCTGCCTTCGTGAGTCAGTTCAGGTGCAAAAGTACCACCGGCGCCCTGTATATTATGGCACGTCATACATTTGACATCATTTAGCAACTTTTCAAACTCGTTAGTTGGTTTACTTTTCTCACTGCTAACCGGCAGTAGTTCTGACACACCCTCAATTTCATGACAGATAAAGCAACGGCTCAGTTCAATTATCCTTTTGCCCTTTTCCGCCAGTGTACCCTCTGGAATTATAGAGGATTTATCTTCAGTCCCAGCCTCACTACCTTCAACTTCACTTGCTTCATCAGTACCTGAAGTTTCTTCTTCTCCGTTTTCACCCTCTTCTTCCTCTTCATCCTCGTCCGGTTTGAAATCCCAATCTTTCATAAGATATTCTACCAGTTGCCTCAATTCATCATCCTTAAACCTGTATCTTGGCATCTGCGTCTGGTGGAAATAACCTTGCGGCTCCTTGATCCAGAGGTATAACCAGTCACGATTAATCTTCTCAGCTACAGCGCCAAGGTCCGGTCCAACGCCTACGGCTCCGCCCTTACCTTTCACCGGATGGCATAAATTACACCTCGCTCGTCCCCAAATTGCCTTGCCACCCGAAACCAGTTCATCCATCTCTTCGTATTCATCATCAGTCATATCATCTTCTTCTTTCAATAAATACGAATCCCATTCCTGTTTAGGAAGTTCATTGTCCGCAATGCTTGTCAGATACGCCAAAACAGCTTCTATCTCATCATCACTCAGCATGAGTCTCGGCATCCTGGCATTAGGAACCATTTCACCGGGATTTGATATCCACTTTTTAAGCCACTCTTTGTTTGCTTTAAGTGTTACATTCTTTAGGGTAGGTCCGTTCTTTGAACGCTTATGCGGATCCTCCGGAACGAAAGGCAGCTGTTTATAGTCTTTATCACCCCTGTACATCGCCTCTAACTCCAGAAAAAGAGGGTCCGGTGTTGGAGGCTCTGCAAGAACGGTTCTCTCAGAGACAAGTATATAGCCTGAAACCACACAGACTATTATAAAAGACGATATATATTTCATTTTATTTTTACTATTCATTTTATTTGTTGTGTCAGCAATCAATTTCTTAAATTCTCAAATTCTTATGATTCTTCAGCAGGAATCTCGAGCGGAAATCTTCTTATCCTTCCGATAACCCAAAATTGAATGCTTACGGCCATTATTATGGCAATAATTACATAAAGATAAACACTCTTAGGTGTAGGCATCTCCAATGTTAAATAATACCAGGATGTGATTGATTTTTGCCCGCCAATCTCCTTATTTGAACCATCCCATACTGCCAATGCGTACGGAATCAGCTTTCCTGTTTCAAATTGAATATCTATCTTCTTGTCACCGGTTACAAGAGGCCTTGTGATCATCACCTTCCATTTTCCATTTTCCCAGTAACCTTTACCTTTTGAATCCTGGCTGTTGGATGGCTGTACGGAAAGATTTTTAAACCCCTTCGCATTCATCTCACTGATTGTCATAAAACTCTTAAACTTGTCTTTCGGCGCTTCTGTTGCCTTTTCTTCATCAATACTCTCAGCATGCTCTTCCTGAACATCTTCTTCCTCCGCATGACCTGTTTCTTCCTGTTCCTCGGCAACAACACTACCGCCATCAGTAGCAGTTTCTGAATCATCACCTGCTTCTTCTTTCACCGCATGCAAAGATTCCTCGTATGCTCTCCAGTGCCAGAGGACTACGCTCTTACCGGACTCTCCCATGGCAAAGTAAGGCTTCTTAAGTCCTTCAGGAATCTTCGTTGGAAATTGAAGGGCTACAGCATCGCTGTATACCTCACTCTGTTCATTTGTCATATCATCCCATTCTATCAAGAATACTATGTCTTCGTTATTATACATAGATTTTATCTTTACTGAATTAGCAGAAGGAGTCCAAAATCTCGGACTTGCAACTATCTGGCCTGCCATTGGCAACTCGGCAGAACCTACGGCATCCCATGCCTCATCGCCAGGACTATCAGGCAAATCTCCCACTGCCAGCTTTGACTTAAGAACAACCTCCGTCTTCATATCATGAGAGATTGACTTCACGTAATGTGTAAGATGCCATCGATCGTCATCTGTAAGATAATCAGCATAGGAACCCATCGGTGTCTCATTAATACCAGTAGTTACTGTCCTGAAAATATCTTCTGACGAATTACCTCCCTTGAACAACCAACTCTTTGTCAGATTTCTGGCTTTATAAGGAAGGTCCCACTTACCCTTTAGTGTAGTGGTAATTTGTCCGTCCGCCTTACCATCTTCACCATGACAGAGGAAACACTTCGCTTCTTTGAACAACTCTTTCCCACGCTTTACAGATTCTGAGTCTGAAGATGCTTCTGCACCAATAGGCACTATTTCATGACCTTCTGACTCCTTAAAACCTTTATAAAACGTCTTTACATGATAAATGACCTGCCACCTTTCTTCAACGGTCAAGGTGTTCCAGAAAGGCATGGCAGAACCTTCCACACCACTTGAAATTATTCTGAAAAGATCCTCGTCCGTGGGAAGTGCTCCAAGCCCTGTAGAACGTATTTTATATTCATTCCTTGTAAAGTTTCTCGGTTTTGGATCCAGGCGTGGAGCTGCAGGACCATTTCCGTCACCCTTTATACCATGACAATAGTAGCATTTCTTCTCGTAAATGTCCTTTCCTGCCGCAATTGCTTCAGAATTTTCCGGTATCTTTCCAGAAGCCTCTTTTTTATATGTTCTGAACAATTGCGAACTCTGGGCAAATCCATCACTGAGACATGAAAAAGCTAACGCCACAGCAAACAAACAAACCAACAAACCTTTTAAAATGAGATTATTTTTTACCTTGTGCATATTAAAATCCAATTTGTTTTATTTAGTGCTCCATCTCTTCTCTTTGACGCGCCACAACTCCAGCAGTCACATATTCACCCATTATAATCTTCCAGATTTGCGTATCCGTTAATACATCCTTCCAAGCAGGCATAGCAGAATCCCACGGCGTAGATACATTTGGAAGCCCGGGCCCACCTTCTTTAATTCTCCAAAAAGCAAAATTTTCTACTACCGTAGCTATCGTACCAGGGTCGGTAAAATTAATTGGCCTCAAGCGAAAGGCATTGGCAAAAGGACCGTTACCATCGGCCTTTGAACCATGGCATGGACGACAATTCTGCTGGTAGAGAATTTTCCCCTCCTCTACACACCTTCTTTTAGTTTCCTTGTCAGCATTTGCAAAAGGATTTTCCAATTTCTCGTACTCCTGCAACAAAGTAGGATGCTGAATTCTAAGCTCCACTGGAGATGCCGTGCCCGGCATTGTCCCTGAATAGGCAAACCAGCCTACCAACAATGGGAAAGAAATAACTATTATCTTTTGAAATATAGCCTTGGTCTTATCATCACCGGCAGGCAAGATAAAACTCAAGAATTTTGCCCACTTAAGGTCACTCGTTGAAACATAAACAAGCGAACCAAGTATAGCTAAAATCATGTACCATAGCATAAGTGTGCTTGGCGTCGGCATTGTGTGATCCTTTGCCAACAAATACATGAAAGCGTAAGGGGCAATAAATTTTATAATGACAAAAACAATCAATATTGACACGATTGCCACTATCATTGAATATGAATTTTTCCTATTTCCCATCACATAACCTTCCCGGCTAAAAAAGCACCCTTCTTTCAGCTTATGCTGAATTTATTTCTGGCTCAAAAGAAACGAAATAATCCCATAAAACTCTTTTGTAGTCAGCATTTCACTAAGATTGCCCGGCATAATTGAGACATCCTGCTTCTGCATCTGTGCTATTTCATCAGGGTAGAATACATATTCCACCATTTCACCTTCTTCGTCAATCATCAAGACAACCTCTTCTTCATCCTGACTCACAAGGAGACCGTTATAGGCCATACCATCATTCGTCATCAGATACATCGTCTCAAACCCTTTTACAATTACTGCACTTGGCTTGAGGACCGATTCTATAAGGTATTGAGGCGTCTGCACTGCACCTATGCCGGTCAGGTCAGGCCCTACTTTAGCGCCTTTTCCGTTTATGACATGACATTTTGAACATGTAACATCTCTCGTATCATCGAAAAAGATCAACTCTCCTTCTTTCAGATCAACCTCAATAGGCGGTACCCATGGCACTACCTTTGTCTTTGATGCCTCAGGAATCTTGTCCTTAAACTTTATTACAGCATCTATATCCGGCTCGCCCCCCAATGTCTGCAAATATGTAAGTACCGCCAGGATCTTTTCTCTATCCAACATGATCGGAGGAGCAAATACCTTCGGCATTATATCATCATATCCCTCTACTACAAACGATGACGGGTTTACTATTGATTCAACCATATATTCCAAGCCTGAACCTAAACCTGTCGCCTTTGCCTTTTCTTCCGCCCTTGAGGCAAGACCTTCCTGGTTAGGCCCTCTTGTCGCACTTCCTGAAGTACCAATGCTGTGACACGTGTGACACTGTCCATCACCCCAGAATATCTTTTCGCCGGCTTCAGGGCTGACTCCGGTAGCCCCTCCTCCACCGCTACCTCCGGAAAGGTTTGTTACGTATATACAAACGTAGGCAAAAAACCCTACGACTGCCAGCGTAAAAATTACTGCATTTAAAAAACTTCTCATTATTTAAAGTCTCTCCAACATTTATAGACGCAGGAAATTCAATAACTTTACATTTATTAATTCACCGGCATGAGACTATGCATGTTTCTTCTTCTTATCAGCAAGGCCTGCAAGCCAGAAAACAAAGGCCACAAGGGCCAGAAAAAGTATCACAATTAAACTGACAGTCCAACCCATATAAGCGATACTCGGAGTAAATGCACCTGCAGATGTATCCTGCATATACCCATAAATATGCCAGTTCATTCTTAAACCTGAACGGATAAATCCCATTAAACCCATAAGGGTCACAATCGCTACACAGAGAAGCAGCAGGGCATATTGTGACCTGTGTGGTATCTTCCCCCATTGTATTCCACCGACTTCTTTAGCATCTTTAAAGAGAAAGACGTCTATTACCGTATTAACAATCAGACAACTTATCACTATTGAGACCTGTGTTACAGACAAAAACCTTAAGACCAGGTTCGCCTTTTCCATAACGACAAACCCATAATACCAGAAGTAAATTACTGCCATAACCGTAGTAACAACAAACAAAAAGCTCTGAGCAATCTTACCTTTATTTGCAAAGGTAAGAAGGATGGCAATGACAATTGAGATTATCTGGATCACGAGACACGTAACAAGAGGAGAGACATACCGCAGTATATTTTCTTCCATCTCAAGCCCCCTGAGCCCTAAAGCATACCACGCCAGATACATCACTGTAAGACCGGCAGTAATAATCAGCGTAATCCTTGCAGCGCTACCATGGCTTGAGAACGGCTTTGTCTCGCCTTTATTGGCCCTTCTATACAGTAGGAAACTGAAGAATGTAGATAATATCAGGAGGTTTACAACTGCATTCTTTGCAGCCATAACACCGAAAAATTTCGAAAACGGATGGTATTGCTCTCCTATAAGGGCTCTCTCCTCGCCACTTAATGGTAAGTTATGCGGTGTCAGCCAGACAGCAAAACAGAAGAAAATTACTATGTTTATGTATTTTATATAAGGAGTATATCGTTCAGCGCCCTTTATCCTGCTCATACCGTTCCATAGATAATAGTTTCCACCTATAAATAACATTCCAATAAGAATAGCCTGGACTATGAATGTCCAGGAAAAAGCACCACCCATCATTATGTTTCCCATTACGGGGCTGGCCATATAGATTTCTCTACCCAGATAATATCCGGCAAACGGAAGAGGTATCAAGGCGCCCAACCCGATGAAATTGCCTATATACCCCATCCAGTCATAATGTGCCCTTTCTTCATCAGTCCTCGACCCCATGAATTTAACAGCGGCATAGGCACCCACCACGAAGCCTCCAAAGGCAACATTGGCGATAATACGATGAATATTAACGGGCATCCAGAGGAAGTTATAGAATGCATGATAAAGACTTGTTACCGTCCCGGTTTCCATATTAATACCGCCCGGCGCCATCATAAACGTTGCCCATGAATTAGCCAACATCATTAAAGCCGTCCCGAAAAGGTTCAGCATTACACCAATTGATATGTGAAACCATTTACCTTTAGGCGTCCTGGAAAGCAGGTCCCACGAGTAGTAGTATCCATAAAGGCAAAATACCTCTCCAAAAAAACAAAGCGCATATATGAACATGTAAGGATGGAAGACATCCGTCATATAGCGCATAAAGGCTGGATAAAGACCATACAAAGCAAACGCCAGCAGGCCACCCAACGAGGCCGTAGTGGCGAATGCTGCAGATAGTAGCTTTGTAAATTCGCGTGCTAAATTGTCAAACCTTATATCACCGCTCTTCACACCGATCATCTCAATAATAACGACAAAAATCGGCACTGCTAATACAAAGGCAGCAAACATGAGATGCAATTCAGAAATTATCCAGACAATCAGCCTACCATCAATCCCGAAGAAATTCCTGTAATCTACAACTTCATAAGGCTCTGGTTCCGGCTCTGCGGCTGCTGTTTTTCCTTCTGCTGTAGTTTCGGCAGCTTCGGTAGTTTTAGCAGATTCAGCTCCCTCTTGGGCCATACCTGCACCGGTAGCCAGTGCTATAAGAAAAATGACCAGAAAAAGCGTAAATACAAACCTTAATTGAAGCTTTTTGGACGTGAAATTTATGAAAGGTATTAGCTTACTCATCTATGTTAAATTGAATTATTTTTTATATGAAGAATATTCGTTTTAAAAGTGAATATTCTCATTATTTCTATTTTCTTTTTCTTTTTCTTTTCTTCTTTGACTTCTCTTCCAGTTCAAAATCTGCCTTAGCTTCTCCACCGGCGCTTACGGTAACTTCCTGTGTAGTCTTTCCAAGAGATTCCTGCCATGCCTGAACTGTATAAGTACCGGCAGGCACTCCTTCAAGCTTAAACTTCCCATCTGCACCCGTTATAGCATAATACGGATTCTCCTGCACAATCAGCCATGAGGTCATCCACTTATGCACATCGCAGGTTATCTTAATAGTCTCAGGAAATTCAAAAGTTTTAGGCAGCTTTCCATGACCGGTAACTCCTTCGTTAAATGCCGTATTCTTCATAGACCACGAATGGAGGTTATGCATTATATCATCACTGTTAAGCAGTTCAATGGTGCTTCCAGGAGGCACCATTGAAACATGAGGTATAAAGACACATCCCTTCTGATCAATCGTTGTAGTTCCCCCTTCAAACTTTTTCCCCTTCGAGATTTTTGTAATAGAAACTACAGCGTTCTTTATCGCTGAATCGCCAGAAACGATCAAAGCCTCTGATGGAATATCATCATGCCCGCATGTAGCCTGATCCTTGTCTACTTTTAACGTCTTTGCTTCCGGTGCATCACCTGCAATTTTAACAGTGCCTGTTATTGTTCCACCGTTAGACACAGCACCCCCCTCATACGCAGCCAGTATGTTCCTGGAATTACCAAAAAACAAAACCAGCGAAAGCATCGCTATCGCCAAAAAACATATTATATTATAACGACCTGCAAATTTCTTCATTTCTTACGCCCCCCCTGTATTTGTGTTAAACCTATTTGTAGTACAAAAAAAAATATTTTATATATGAAAGAACAAATTTTTTCTTAAATACTTTAATCTAAATTGCTACCATAATTCGTTTTTATTACCTTGACCGCAAGACCGCAAAGTTACACCTTATAACAAATAAATTTGAACATTTCAAATATAATTTGTATTTATCTAAAAAATTTTCAAATTCAATAATCAAAGAATAACTATTCTTCCTCTTCAGACTCTGACTCATCTGCTTGTTGTTTAAGCATCTCATCCGGAAGATTCATCAGTAAGTCCTTTAATGCCACAGCCTGTTCATCAGGAGTCCCGGGAAAAATATCCTGAAATACACCTTCTCTGAAAAATTTAGGCATCTTCGTACCAGGTTGTATTAACTGAGGGTCCAACAACCAGTTTACTATCCAATCAGGTTTTAATCTATCCCTTGCCTTAGATAGATCGGGAGCCCAATCTGCAGGCTCACCTTCAGGCGTTATATCACCTCTAACATGGCATGATGCACAGTTTACATTTTTAGACTTAAATAAATGTTCGGCCATGGTTAAGTATCCGGGTTTTTCCTTTTCCTTTTCCTCTAAATATTTCTCTTTAGTTTCAGCTATATATTCGTACGGATATTCTTCCTTTTCCAGAGCAGCAAAATACCTGGCCAATACCGTAGCTTCATCTTCAGTCATTTTAAAAGTAGGCATACGAACGTCGAGCCAGGGTCTCAAGGCAACAGGTTCTTCGAGAAAGTCAAAAAGCCACGGACCCTGAACCTTCTTGCCCTCTCCATATAAAACAGGAGGTGTAAACACCTTGGCCTCTTCAGCAACTCGCCCTTCCACCTCTACATGATAATCTATAATAAACTCGCCAATATCTCCACCTTCCGACCTGGACATACTCTTTATATCTTCATTTGCTATCTGCATAGTTTCACCAGCCTTTCGTCCCAGCCCTTCGTTATCCTCCCATAACTGAAAATACAGGTTTTCCTCGTCCTCAAGCTTAACCATTCCTTTTGCCACTACCCCATCTTTCAGATGTAACGTATCTATACTGAACTGATGACACCCCATGCAATTAAATTTATCAATTACTCTTTTACCCTCTACCAGAGACCTTTTTTCACCTTCTAATTTGGCGATATAACTTTCCGGCAGATCCCCTTCTCTCATTCCCGTCAGCAGAACTAACAACGTCTCTATTTCATCTTTGGTTAGATTAAAATCAGGCATCCTTAATTTATCTTCTGGCCTCTTATATCTCCCCTCGTCAAACTGCCTTGGATCCGTTAATTTTGCCCTTAACCACGCACGCCTTGCCTCTCCAATATTCTCATGTGAACTTTCAAGTCCAACTCCATGAAGCAACTCTTTCTCTAACAGGCCAAAATCAAACAAATGTATATGCTTGGAACCTATCTCGGAAAGCTCCACGCCTATCTTGGTTTTTTCTTCCATTCCCTGTATCTTATGGCAACCAAAACAACCATACCTGTTTACCAGATCCTTCCCCCTGCCGGCAGTTTTCTCATCGGTTAGAAACTCTTCACTTGATAAAACTTCAAGATATCCACTTTTCAAGCTCGTCAGAAAGGCGGCTACATACTTTGCATCTTCCTCGTCAAGCCTTAAATCAGGCATCTTTGTCCTGGGCTGGTGGTTTTTGGGTTCCAATAGCCAGCTGACCAGGTATTCATAATTCATCTTTTCACCAATCCTGGCAAGATTCGGACCATGAATTTTCCCGTCTTCCTCCACATCACTATGACACGCCAGACACCCTATACTCTCGAATATAAACGCACCTTCTTCTACAGTCTCTTCGTCAAATTCTTCCAGTTCACCAGGCTCAAACCCTTCTGAATTCTGCCAGAGATAAGACGTTATAGCTATAGCGTCATCCTCATTCAACTTAAAATCAGGCATTCTTGTACTTGACCTGAAACTTTTAGGTCCCTGCAACCACGAAACCAACCACGCAGGATTAACCTTGCTGCTTATCTCGACCAAATCAGGCCCTATCATACTGTTTTTATCTTTATCAAATCCTTCAATAGGGTGACAACCATAACACCCCAATTCTTCAACCAGCTTTATTGCTTTCCAAATCTCTTCACCACCTACCAATTCCTCACCCCTATCATGACATTTTACACATGAAGATTGAGCCACCTTACCTTTATGCATCGGCTCCAACCAGTATTCCACCTCTCCATGAGCCTTTTTCGGACTTGTAGTCGCCCTTGCCTGTCCCTCATGGCACAACGCACAACCAAACCGCTCAGGCGGATGATTATCAAGATACACGTCCTTCCTCGGATGGAGCGCATAAGGCTGCTCCTCTGAAACACTCTCTTTCTTGTCTATACCAACATGGCAAGACATACACCTGTCTACCTCATTCAACTCCTCAAGATGTACCTGGTATACCTGCAACTGCGGCCGTCTTGACTCTAATTTCACCATGGTTTCTTTATAATTAAGCATGTTGCTGGAATGCGATTCCAATTCTTTTGTGTACTTTGTAATAGCGCCCTTAAATCTGTCTAACCCACTTTGCAACTCAACTCTTTTCTCCTCAACGAGCTTTATCTTTTCGGCTAATTTCTTGCTCTTGTCATCCAGTTCTAATATATTTCTCTTCGACTCCTCTCTATTGCGCGTACCATGCAGGTATTTGTGCTTGCCATACTGGTATTCCGCCTCCATCATTTTATTACGTGTAACTATTGATTCAAATGTTAATGGAGCCAATTCATTCTTATCCAAAGCACGCAATTCATCCAGGATTTTCTTATATTTGAGTTGTATCTTCGGTTTCTCAAACTCATTCTTTGCCTTATCTAGTTTTTGTTCAACTGCTTTGTACAGGTCCTGTTCATCTTGTTGCTCAAATGCCAATACAGCGTCGTCATATTTCTTTTTTGCATTATCATATTCCAGATCATAATAACGAGCCTGATATTCCTTCCATGGCCTTTTGCCTACAATTTCATTCCACAGCGCCCACACGTTTGTAACCGCAAGAATAAAACTTAATATTATGTACAAACCAACATATGACTTTTCTTCTTCTTTTTTCATAATAAAAAAGCCCTCAACTTAACACGGAATTTTTAAACCAAATATAAATAAAGAGTATATCCTTTGGAAAACAAATATAAAAACCTTTAATCTTTCACGCTATCTGCACTTCAATGTTTAAATGCGCAATCAGAAACTTAAAAATACAATTTTGGTTCATTAACATTCCTTCTCATAGATTACCGGCATGCAACTCGAAATGTAGTATTTTCGCAACTATAATGCCAAAATCGGAAAGGTATCAAAATCGTCATCTTGTTTTCTGTAAGTGCAGATAAATACTAATAGATATAAACATTATCAATTAATAATTTATTTGTAATTTAATCCTGATAAATTTCACATTTGACAAAATGTCAATTGTGACTTTGCCACTCAAAATTTTTGAAGACACAATGTCAAAAAGCAAATTAAGATAATTTTGTCATATTACAATGCTCTATCCTAGGAAATATGGCTTAGTACATGTTAAGCTAATGCCCGAGTTTCTCATATGATAAACTATTTATGTACATTTTCATTAAAAAACCCCTTACTGCAGTATTCACTTGCAATTAAATAAAACTTGATTTATCATAATTATTTATATTCATTAAAATGAAATCCATACCTCACGTAATTTCCTGGAATCTCACAAAAGCATGTAATTTATTGTGCTCTCATTGTTATCTTATAGCAGACAATATACAACAGCCCGACCAGGCGGATACCAACCTTTCAGGCGCCACACTCAGCCGGGATACTCACAACTTTAATCAGATACAATGCGGTACAGCAAGCACAGCTAATGAGTTAGATACTGACACCGCACTTAATGTTATAGACGAGATCGCCGAACTAAATCCAAATATAATCCTCATATTGACAGGCGGTGAACCGCTCTTACGAAAAGATATCTTCGATTTATCCAGTCATGCCGCTCAGAAGGGGATGATGGTCCTCCTTGGCACCAATGCCTGCCTTGTTAATGATGGAGTTGCCAGGAAATTGAAGGATAATGGCTTCTCCGGGATAGGCATAAGCCTGGATTCTATACATCCTGAAGTTCACGATTCAATTCGAGGCATGAAGGGTTCATGGGAAAAAGCAGTCGAAGGGATGAAGGCGTGTAAAAGAAAAGGGTTGGAGATACAGATACAAACCACAGTATTTAAAAAAAACTATGATGAGATTCCGGAATTGGTTGCATTTGCGAATGATATGGGGGCAAGGGTCTTTAATCTTTTCTTCCTCGTCTGCACAGGAAGAGGCCAGGATATAACAGATATCACTTCAAAACAGTATGAAGATGCGCTGAAACAAATTTACAAACTCCATAATCAGTACGAAGGGGAAATGCTCGTCAGCGCAAAGTGTGCGCCGCATTACAGAAGGATAGCTTATGAGATGAATCCCGAGTCGGCACTGGTAAAATACTATTCGGGCGGATGCCCTGCAGGAACCAATTACTGCAGGATAACACCGGAAGGAAACGTCACTCCATGTCCATATATGGACACATCCTGTGGAAATCTAAAGGAAAAAAGCTTCGCGGAAATCTGGAACAATTCCGTTATATTAAAGGAATTGAGAGAATCAGAACTCAAAGGCCGGTGCGGAGAGTGTGAGTTTGAGTCAATGTGCAAGGGCTGTCGCGCAAGGGCTTATGTTACAACAGGCGATCAAATGGAAGAAGATTCGTGGTGTGATTATGAACCCGGAAAATATGGAGGAAAGAAGCTGGAGTTCAAGGAAGAAAACACATTTGGTTTAGACAAGAAATTTGAGCTTTCATGGAATGAAGACGCAAAGAAGAGACTGGGCAAAGTACCTTCCTTTGGAAAGGGAATGGTAATAAAAAGAGTAGAACAATATGCGAGAGAAAAAGGGTATTCCGAGATCACTCCGGACATCATGAAGGAAGCAAAGGAAAAAATGGCCGTAGATAAAAAGGCGATGTTCCCCTTTATGAATCTGCTGAAAAAGAGAGCTGCCAAAAACGGAAAGATTGAGTGGGAGACAGAGGCGCTGGAACGGGTAAAAAACGCCCCCGATTTTGTAAGGCCGGGGATTTATAAACTGATGGAGAAGCGCGCAAAGGAAAAAGGATACAAGGTAATTACCTCAGCGTTCCTGTCAGAGATAAGAGATGAGTCTATGCAGTTTGCATCCAGGAGGATGAACAAACTGGGGTTTGACGAACTCGATATGGAGGCATTTGATACTGCAAAGGCAAAAACAAAGAACAAAAAGAAGAAAGAGGTTATCGAGGATATCAAGGATTTTCTCGCTGAAAGGAATGTGAAAAACACAGAAATTATTGAGAAGTTTCAAAAATACTTATCAATTGAAACAGACGGCTTGAATACTTCTAAGAAAAAATAAAATAATTGAGTATGACTAACCAGACTAAACCACAAACTTATACATAAAAATTATCTTCTCTAAGATAAGGCTACATTGGGGAAGTTTGTTTCAGGCTCCACAAATACTTCTTTAAGAATAATCCATTGAATCAGACCATTTAGCCTTGACAGTTTCAACTATTTCCCGAGTAATCGCACTGCTGCCCTTCGCCCTGGCATAGCTCTCAACTTCGTTGACAACCATAGGCCTCACAAATGCAGGCGCACGTGATACTAAAGATCTGGCATCATCATCCCAGGAAAGCTCTCCTGCCTTCACGGTTCGATTCACAGGCTGCTCCATCTTTATATTCTCTTCTTTTTCATAAAAAGGATTAACTTCCGCGCTCTTACCGCTTTTTGTTATCAGTACATTGCATTTAGCATAGCGCAGAATATTTTCTGTTGAACTCCCAATATCCAGACCGTCAATTGCATGTATGCCCGTTCGGCCTGAAACCAACAGAGATGGCTTCACCTTATCAACATACTTCAATATCTCGTTATATGGCTTGCCTTCAAGAAGTGTAGTCTCTGCATCAAGACCCAGATTCCTTACCTTATTTAAGGCAATCTCAAGGTGTCCGTCATAAATCTTTTCCAAACCTTTGTCTATGACATCTTCATGCAGCTTCTCCTGCTCTTCCGACTTAAACACGTCGCCCATTTCACCGGAGAGGATTTTAGCAATACCATCAAAAGCAACCCTGTGATAATGAGGATCAAATACCGACAACAACTCTATCTTCATATTATACTTTGCCGCTAATCCGCTTGCCATCTCCACAGCCCTGAAAGATTGTTCACTTCCATCAACTGTAATGATAATCCTGCCTTCAAGTGGTTTGTCATTCTTGACAACTAATACGTCGGTATTAATCCTTCTGACAACTCTCTCACAGACACTGCCAATCAGATTGCCATTTACTTCGCCAAGACCCAGGACGCCTATAATTACCAGATCGTAATCATTGCTCTTTATATCATTTACCAGCTCAAGATAGTTCTTGCCCTCTATAATATTTCTTTTAAAAGGGACATTTGACTCACGGCTTCTCTTTTCCGTACTGTCCAGATAAGAATCTGAGATCATCCGAAGCCCTTTGCCTATGAGCGTGTTGTGAAACTCTCTCTGCTTCTTAAGCTCGCTTTCTTCTCTGTACTTT
>JAIQZU010000015.1 GCA_021776915.1 Candidatus Scalindua sp.
CCTTCGGCGAAATTTTTATGTCTTCATTCTTTCTGATAACAAGTGTCGGGTAAGAAACCCGACCTACGCGTAATAATTTAATATTTTTGTAGGGCGGGTTTCTTACCCGCCGACTTTGAAATTCCTATACACCAAGTTAGGTCGCTATCACGACAAAAGACTATCCTTCGACTCCGCTCTCTCCGAGCCGGAGGCGGAATGACGTCACACTCTGAGCGGAGTCGAAGTGTGATCAATATTATTGAATTTCCTATGCATTAAATTACCACCATCTAAATTGGGCGATTTGAGTAGCCGCAACCGTTCGACTGAGCTCACGCCGATGCCTCGAGGTTGCGTAACTTACGCAAATCCATCAGGTGATGTAAAAAGCAGGCTAAAGCCGTGCCGAAGGACAGACCTGCCTCTGGCATGGCCAGCGGCTACGACGGCATGTAAAATAAAATCGCTCAATTTAACCACCAATAATACCCCCATTCCCATAGTGTGCCACGGCACATATACGTGTCACTTCACTATCGTGTCATGGCACACAATTCACCTGAAAAATACTTTTTCTGATTAACTAACATAATTTAAAAACCACTTAGCACATTGTATAACATCATATCTTATAAAACCTTAAGACAATATTGCATTTGCCGGAAAAGATATTAAACAGCAGTCTATCTTTGTGGCACACATATTGATAATACAAACATCAGATCAAGCTTATCTCTTTAAAATTACTCCTTAATAATGAAATGAAAGGACTACATCGTTATGTTAAATAAACTATTTACTATCGGGCTTTTTGCTCTTATTGCATGTGTAATTTTTATAGCAGGCATAGGGCATAATATTGCACAGAATATCTTTAGAAGGCAATTATAAGTTCTAATATCTGGTGCGATGTTGTGATGAATTCTGGAATTACCCTTTCTGCTGGTTCAGTTATACATTGGCAGGGACGCCAACTTCAAATACAGGAAGATAATAATTGAACCAGCGGTTAATTGTAACCTGAAATTCAAGGCACTCGGTATCCTTAACAGGCCAATTCCTGTTAAGGCGGTTTTAGCCCCCACCACCAAATCAGGCAGAAACCGGCCGATGCCTTGAATTTCCATAAAAAGGTAAACTGCTTTTTTAAGAGACGGGAGAAGATATCATGGCATTAGAAAAATTGGTTTTTATCGGATTTGTTATATTGTCCATCATTTTTGTGATAAGCGCATGGTATAACATTGTGCAGAACATTTTCTAGGAAACAACCGCTTGTATGAGCCTGGCTGGTTATTTACCATGTTGAATTTAGAATCCATTTATCTGCGGGTTCAATCTATTGTCTTACTGCAATGGAGAGACGCGTCCACACTAAACGCTATAATATTATTGAACCAACCGATATTAATGCCTTAAAATTCAAGGCGGTTGACATCTTTAATGGAAGCCAATTCCTGTTAAAGATGGTTTTTCACCCCCTGCCAAACCAGTCAGGCAACTACCAGCCGATCACCCAGAACAATTCCTGAGGTAGATATCGACTCATACCGCAACACTCAGAATAATAAAAAAGTAATCCGTTTTGATGGCATATTCTCATGCATCATAATGAGTCCACCTTTAACATAAATTGACGATTTGTGTCTTGACTATTAGTGAAAAAGGCGTAATATTACCTATCTCAAAGGCACGTTCTAATCCTTAACATAAGTGTACATATTAATGTCATTGAAGAGGTGCTAATGAAAAAGACAATTTCTGATGTTCACATTCCACGTATCTTCGCACACACAAATGTACACTCTCTTCAGGAATCAAATCGTAAATATCACTTCAATCATTTACCTTGTGTTTCAATGCTCACGGAACACTTCTTAATACGATTACATACAATTTATACTCAATATCTATTTCAGGATTATGTCGGGTAGTAAACCCGACATACGAGGTATGAGAGAAGATGGACGATAGACGAAAAGTTTTGTTGTGATTGATTATGTATTCGTTAATCGTCTTATCTTCCTTCATCTATCGTAAAATGATGTAGGCCGCATTTCTTATGCGGCAAATATAAACCACGCGGAATGGATAATGTCGGGTAAGAAACCCGACCTACACGTGGAAGATAAACCGTAGGTCGTATTTCTTACCTGCCCAGCTTCGTCGTTCGGGCGGATGCGACACATAACGGCGGGTGATAAACCCGCCCTGCAATAACATTATATTTTTACTCGTAGGTCGGGTTTCCCCGCCTGAATAGCGAAGCCGGGCAGGTTACCAGACATTTCTAATCAGACTATGAAAATTATTGAATTATTATTCGGAACCATAAATAAAAAAGCTATATGCACAACGATCGTATTGATCAGTTAGAAACCATTGCTGATTTTAAGACAAAGAAGATTGAGTCTTTTTCTCAAGGAACAAGAAATGATCTTTTAACAACTCAAGGTTATTTTAAATTAACGAGAGAATAAATGTGATCAAAAGGACAATAGCTTTTATTATTCTTATGCTGATTAATGCCTTTATCCCGTTGAATAATGTGGATAGTGCAGATGAAATTACCTCAACGGATGTATATTATCTACTGAAATCAATTGATGATTCCCTTGTAGAGATGCATGAACTGTACACAGAATTTGACAAGGAACAGTTTGCGAATAATAACAAACTCAACAGTAATTTTCAAAGAGCGATAAAATTAGCCGAAGAGTTTAGCTATCTTCATACTAATGTTTTTGGGCAGTCTTCAATAAGTAGAAAGCAATTACAGAGATTGGAAAAGGAAGCGAATTATGCACATATACAGCCAGAAGATGTCTACGATGTTATATCAATTATAAAAAATGTTCTTTTGTCAGGAGGTAATTTTATTGAATACAAAGGGGAAAGGAAAGAGAAGACTCCCAGCGATGTATATCAAATGATGCGGCAAACAGCATATAGCCATCTCTTAATATTTAATAAAAGAAATCCAATTCCATGGAACAAACCTGAAAGAGTTTATGAGGCTAATTTTTTTGAAATTTATCCCATGTTAATCAAGATTGTAAGAGAGAAAGGACATGTCCCTGAAATATTTTCATTTCCACAAAAGCCGGCAACAGGAATATTACCAAGGGATGTTTATAATGCCGAGATCTATCTTTACGACCTTGTACAAAAGTATTTAACTTCCAAAATGTCGAATTATGAACCTGTTTATATTGTACAAACAAAATATCTAACCAAAATTGAGCCTAGTGATGTCTTTGATTTAGCTCAAATTATCATTGCAGAACTTAAAAGTGTTTCAGGAAATCCACAGAAACTTGATAGACAAACCCTTTCCAGATATTATTCCTGGAAAAGTGATAAACTACATAATATTATTCCCGGAGACGTTTACAATTTAGTGCAATACAATATTTCTCTGCTGGAAAGTCTGGACTTGAAATAATCAGGATAATGTCTAAACCGTAGGCCGCGTTTCTTACGCGGCATATATCTGTGGGTTGCGTTTTCATACGCGCCGAACACGATAATGTCGAGTAACCTGCCCGACTTCGCTGTTCAGTGAAGTCGTCGGGTAAGAAACCCGACCTACGCGTGAATCGTGTACTAAACTGTGGGGTGCGTTTCTTACGCGGCAAACACGAAAATGCCGGGTAGGAAACCCGACATACTCGTGGATCGTGTACTAAACTGTAGGCCGCATTTCTTATGCGGCAAATATCCGTAAATTATAATTGTAAAATGTCAAATTACCGAAGATATTATATTCCAAACTCTATTTATTTTATTACTACGGTTACAAATAAGCGGTTACCTATTTTTAAGGATGAGAAGAATATTCAAATCATTTTCACTACTTTAAAAACGGTGAAACATATGAAACCATTTAACTTAATCGCATACTGTTTACTGTACGACCATTTCCATTTACTAATCAGTATTGGTGAAGAATGTAAACATAATATAACTAACATCATACACTCTATGAAAAGAAACTTTACGATGAATTACAAAAAAGGACATAAAATTACACACAAAATTAATCTATGGCAGAAACGATTCTGGGACCACATGATAAGAAATGAAAATGATTTGAAAATACATCTGGATTACATTCATTACAATCCGGTTAAACATGGGATAACCTTTAAACCTGAGAATTATAAATATTCCAGTCTTAATATATGGATGAAAAAAGGATTTTATGAAACAGGATGGGGTCATTCAGAACCTGAAAATATGAAAGATATTGAATTTGAATAAACTGCGGTTACATACGCGCCAGACATGAAGATGTCGGGTAAGAAACCCGACCTACACGTGAAATAATTATACCAGGGTTGCTCTGATGTAGGTCGCATTTCTTATGCGGCAAATATAAACCACGCGGAATGGATAATGTCGGGTAACCTGCCCGACTCAATCTTTCAGGCGGGGAAACCCGACCTACACGTGAATCGTGTAATAAACTGTGGGCAGCGTTTCCATACGCGCCAGACATGAGAAAGTCTGGTAAGAAACCCGACCTACACGTGAATAATTACACCGTGTTTGTTTTGATGTAGGTCGCATTTCTTATGCGACAAGTATAAACTGTAGGGAAAAAAGGAATAAGAGATGAGTGACAAGAGAGAAATTAAAACCCGGAAAAGAATAATCACATACCTTGCCCTTTTTATTGTCCTTTTCCTGGGATATTTTCTAATACGGGGTTCAAACTGGCAGGGCAGTAATCATCTCCACACCATAATGGAGACTATGGCCACGTTATTTGCGTTGAGTGTTGGTATAGTGTCAATTGTGCTGTTTTACAACAGAAAAAATAATATGTTTCTGTTTTTAGGGGTTGGGTTTTTAAGTACTGCATTTCTGGATTGCTACCATACCATTGTGACAAGTGAATTGTTTGTTCGTGTGATGCCCTCGACACCTTATTATCTGATACCATGGAGCTGGAATGCATCCCGCCTCTTTCTGTCGGTTCTCATGTGTGTTAGCTGGTGGACGAGTAGGAGAGAATTACTGTTAGGAGCTGGCGGAAAGATCAGTGCGAGATTTATCTATATTTTTGTGGGGACTATGACCTTTATAAGTTTATTAATTTTTACCTTAGTCCCATTACCGAGGGCATACTATCCGGAACTTATGTTTGGCCGGCCTGAGGAGTTTATTTCTGCCATATTCTTTTTTGTTGCTCTTATTGGCTACCTGTTTAAAGGTACCTGGAAATATGACACATTTGAACATTGGATAATCCTGTCGCTGATTGTCGGTTTTATGTGTCAGGCCATGTTCATGTCATTCTCACACAGTTTATTTGACGGGATGTTCGATATGGCCCACTTATTGAAAAAGGTCAGCTATCTATGTGTCCTCACAGGGTTGATGTTAGGTACGTACCGACTGTTCGTAAATGAAGGGAATTATGCTTCAGAACTAATGGCAGTCAACGAACTGCTGACAAAGAATGTTGCCCAAACCCGTGCCATTCTAGATAATACAGTAGACGGGATAATTACCATTGATGAACATGGCATTGTCGAATCTTTCAATCGAGCGGCAGAGCGAATTTTCGGCTACACGGCTGAAGAGGTTATTGGCAACAACATCAAGATGTTACAGCCGGAGCCATATCATAGCGAACATGATGGATATCTCCGAAATTATTTGAGTACAGGCATTAAAAAGATTATAGGTATTGGCCGTGAAGTTAAAGGATTGCGTAAAGACAGGACAACTTTCCCGCTGGACCTTGCGGTAAGTGAAGTGTTGGTTAATGAAAAACGTATTTTTACCGGAATTATCCGTGACATTACTGAACGCAAGCAGGCGGAGTCTCAACTTGAGGAGAGGGCTAATCTTCTTGCCATGAGCGCGGATATTGGAAAGGCACTTACGGAAATAAAAGATATTCCGCTTATGCTCGATAGATGCGCGAATTTCATAGTAAAGCATCTTGATGCGGCATTTGCGCGTATCTGGATATTGAATGAAACGGAACAGATGCTCGAATTACAGGCAAGCGCCGGTATGTATACCCACATCGACGGCGCACATGGCAGGGTGCCTGTCGGAAAGTTTAAGATAGGCCTTATTGCGCAGGAACGAAAGCCTCATTTGACGAATGATGTGCAGAATGACCCGCGTGTGGGTGATCATGAATGGGCAAAACGGGAAGGAATGGTATCATTTGCGGGTTATCCTCTGTTGGTTAAAGATCACTTAATTGGTGTTATGGCAATGTTTGCGAAGACGTGGTTACCGGATGCGAGTATTAACGCGCTTGGTTCCGTCTCAACACAAATTGCCCTTGGTATAGAACATCTTCAGGATGAAGCGGATTTGTTAATAGCTAAAGAAAGAGCCGAAACTGCAACTCGTGCCAAGTCAGAATTCCTCGCAAACATGTCTCATGAACTCAGAACCCCAATGAATTCCATCATTGGTTTTACTGGCCGCGTAATCAAGAAGGCCGGTGATTTACTCCCGGAGAGACAGCTTAATAATCTTCACACTGTAGAGAGAAACTCATACCACCTGCTTAATCTTATCAACAGTCTCCTGGACATCTCGAAGGTTGAGGCCGGGAAAATGGAAGTTTTCTCAGAGGAATTCAGTCTCAACCCTTTGATTACAGAAGTAATAGAACTGACTCAAAGCCTCGCCAGTGATAAAGGACTTGAGACAGTTAATGACATTCCTGATAAAGATATTATCATGTATTCAGATAAGACGAAGCTGAAACAGATATTAATCAACCTGATAGGTAATGCCGTCAAGTTTACGGAGAAGGGTAGCATTACAATAAAATGCGGAATTGTGAATAAAGAAAAAGCTGACAGTGACGTATTCTTCAAGGCCGGTACAGATTATGTATCACTCAGCATAACAGATACCGGGGCAGGTATGAGCAAAGATGAGATGCAGTATATATTCGAACCATTCAAACAGATAGACTCGGCTACGACGAGAAAAGTAGGTGGTACAGGACTGGGGCTTACCATTACGAAGAAATTTACCGAACTCCTGAACGGGAAGATAGAGGTAGATAGTGTAAAAGAAAAAGGCACAACCATAACGGTAACCATCCCTGTTACAATGAGTGATGTGAGTAATGTGTCCAGCGATGAGGGGTTCCTGGAGCCGAAGGAATATGAGCGGCTGAAGGACAGACAAACAGTTCTCTGTATAGACGACAACCCTGAGGTGATTGATCTGTTACGGGGATATTTGAATGATGAGGGTTATAATGTGATAAGCGCCTTGAGTGGCGACGAGGGGATCAGGAAAGCGAGAGAGTTCAAGCCGTTTGTCATCACACTGGATATCATGATGAAGAATAAGAATGGTTGGACGGTGCTTAATGAGCTTAAGAGTGATGGGACGACTAAAAATATTCCCGTCATTATTGTGACGGTACTGGAAAACAAAAAAAAGGGCTTTAAACTTGGCGCCAGTGGCTTCATCCAAAAACCTGTTAATCCAGATGTGTTAATAGATTCAATAAAAAATTTATTGTCGGTAATGGCTGAGACTGTCCTTGTGGTGGATGACGATCCCGAAGTACGTAGTCTGATACGACAGGTGCTTGAGGATGAAAAAGTAACTGTCAAGACGGCAGAGAACGGCCTTAAAGTATTGGAAGTTCTTAAGGAAATGACACCAGACCTGATCCTGCTTGACCTGATGATGCCGGAAATGGACGGCTTTGAAGTAATCAAGAGGTTAAAGGAAAAAGAGAAATGGGCAGAGATTCCGGTGCTAGTAATAACGGCAAAGACACTTAATGCTGATGAAAGAGTATTCCTGGAACAACGGGTTAAAACTGTAATCTCAAAAGAGGGCATAAGTTCCAATGCATTCCTGAAAGAGCTGATCGATACCATGAGGGCGATAGGAGGAGTGACGAGAAGATGAGGGATGAAAGAAGATGGACGTAAGACGAGGAGTGAAGTGAAGACGTCGGGTAAGAAACCCGACCTACATGTGAATCGTGTAATAAACTGTGGGCAGCGTTTCCATACGCGCCAGACATGAGAAAGTCGGGTAAGAAACCCGACCTACGCGTGAATAATTACACCGTGTTTGTTTTGATGTAGGTCGCATTTCTTATGCGACAAATGTACTTCTTCGTTCGGGTGGGTGCGACAATCATAAACGTCTGGTTAGGTAGAAAACCATGAAGACAATACTGGTAGTAGAGGACAACCCTGACAATATGGCCCTTGTTGAGCAGATACTTGAGGACGAGGGTTTTTGTGTTTTAAAGGCCGTTCTGGCTAAAGACGGTATAGCTCTGCTCAAGGAAAGCGCCGTGGACATGATCCTTATGGACATTTCTCTTCCTGAGATGAACGGCCTGGAAGCCACAAAAATTATCAAGGCAGGAGAAACCACTAAAGATATTCCTGTTATTGCCCTGACCGCCCATGCCATGGAGACTGACAGAGAGGAGGCAATATCGGCAGGTTGTGACGGCTACCTTACAAAACCCATCGATGAGGAAGAATTGCTGGAGACAATAAAGGATAATGTCGGGTAAGAAACCCGACCTACACGTGGAAGGCGTGATAAACCGTAGGTCGCATTTCTTACCTGCCCGACTTCGTCGTTCGGGCGGGTGCGACAGATGATGTCTTTGTATCAAATAAGGAGAATATGATGAAAATACTTGCAGTAGACGATGAGCGGGATAATGTAGAGCTTCTCTGTCAGATTTTAGAAGATGATTACGAGATTATTACGGCATATAATGGCGCTGATTGTATAAAACTGGCAAAGGAACAACATCCTGACATAATAATCCTTGACGTCATGATGCCGGAGATGGACGGCTATGAGGTCTTAAAAAGATTACTGGAGGATGAAAGCACCCGCGAGATTCCGGTGATATTCCTGACCGCTCGTTATAAGGATACTGACAGGATAGTCAAAGGTCTGGAGAGTGGAGCATTTGATTATATTACCAAACCGATCAACGATGAGGTATTACTGGCAAAGGTTAATACTGCGGCACGCATAAAGAAGGCGGAAGATGAGGTCAAGAGACAAAAGGCAGAACTTGAGAAAGCGCAGGAAGAACTTATTCTTAAAGAACGTCTGGCAGCACTGGGGCAATTAATAGCCACGGTCAGTCATGAAATTCGCAACCCGCTCGGGACCGTGCAAAACGCCGTATTCTCAATTGGTGAAGCAGTTAAGCACAACAATACAGATCTGATAGACAGCTCACTGAAACTCGCCGAACGCAATATCAAACGCTGTGACAGGATCATCAATGAACTGCTGGACTTTACGCGCATTCAGAAAATAGAGCTTGAAAAGGTGGAAATAGACAGTTGGCTCGGTGGTTTGCTTGATGAATATGAACTACCAGAAAACATTGAATGTGTGAGGGATTTGCATTCCGGTATTGATCTTCAGATAGATCGTGAATATTTGCGCCGCGCTATCAACAATGTTGTCACCAATGCAGTTCAGGCTATACAGGATGAAAACTCGAATGGTAATCAGTTAAATGTGAAATCAGTAGCTAACGGGGAGCGGTTAGAACTGCACTTTATCGATAATGGCCCCGGAATACCTGAGGAGATTCTGGAGAAAATCTTTGAGCCCCTGTTCAGTACCAAAGGGTTTGGAGTGGGTCTGGGTATGCCGGTTATCAAGGATATCATGGAAGAACACAAGGGTGGAGTCGAGATTAAGAGTAAAGCCGGGCAGGGTACAACTGTTATACTATGGTTGCCAATACAATAAAAGCTGGGTAGGAGCCGTCTCCTGACGGCGATCGCCAACGGGAGTTGGCTCCTACCAAAACATTGAAATTCCTCATACATTAAACTATGAAGAATCCGATTTGTATATTTATCGTGGATGACGATCATGATTTTGCCAAAAGCATGGCTGACATTATGGAGCTGCATGGCTATGATGTACAAACGGCTCATAGCGGTGAAGAGGCGGTAAGTAAATTCCGTGATCAGGATTTCGACGTTACTTTTATGGACGTAAAGATGCCGGGTAAAAATGGCGTTGAAAGTTTTCTGGAAATTCGCAAATTGAAACCAGATGCAAAGGTGGTGATGATAACTGCCTACAGCGTAGAACAACTGCTTGAAAAGGCTATTCGAAGCGGCGCTTGTGGAATTCTCCACAAACCTTTTGACATGGAAAAAGCAACTAAGATGATAGAGAAACTAAGGGGCCGCAACGGTTCTATAAAAAATAACATAAAATAATGAAGGCGAAAGAAACTAGACAATTTAAAAGCCCTGATGACAAGCGTATTCTGATTGTTGATGATGATGAGGATTTTGTCATAAGCCTGGTGGATATTCTGGAACCGCTTGGTTATGTGGTTGAAACTGCGTATAACACAAAGGATGCCCGTAAGAAAATCCAGAATTTCGACGCACATCTGGCCCTTCTGGATATCCGTTTGGGCCACACCAATGGTGTTAACTTGATTACTAAGTTCAAGTCGGCAAATCCTGATATTCTCTGTGTGATGATGACTGCCTATACAGATATAGACGCCTCTATCCAGGCACTTAAGGAAGGTTCCTACGACTATCTAAGGAAACCGATAGAAACACATGATCTGTTGGCAACAATAAACAGGTGTTTCGAAAGGATTCATCTGGAGGATGAAAAATCTACTGCAATAAGAGAATTACGAGAAAGCGAGAACAAATTCCGAAGACTGTCACAGGAGTTCCATACCCTGCTGGACGCTATTGATGATCCAATGATTCAGATTTCCCCCGAGTTTAAAATATTATGGGCAAACCGCAGCGCCGCGACCTTCTCCGGAAAAGACACTTCCAGCCTGCAAGGCCAGTATTGTTATAAATTGTGGTTTAAACGCTCCGGCCCTTGTGATGAGTGTCCTGCAATAGCAAAATGTTTTCAAACAGGAGAAACAGGGAGCATTCAATTCTCAACCCCTGATGGCCGATTTTGCAACTTAAAGGCTTTTCCTGTAAAGAACGAAAGAGGAGAAGTGCAAAATGTAATAGAATTATATCGTGATATAACGAAAGAGACGATTATGCAGGAGGAATCAACGAGAGCCGCACAGATGGCGACACTGGGAGAACTGGCAGCAAGTGTAGCGCATGAAATAAACAACCCGGTATATGGTATTACCATGTGCGCCCAATCATTACTTGCGGAAACCAGAAACGGTAAAATTAAAGATCATGATGTTGTCTTGATGATTTTGAAGGAATCGGACCGTATTGCTAATGTGACGAGATGCCTTCTCTCCGCTGTCAGAGATTCTGAAGATACCAAGTGTCTTTGTGATATCAATGGAATACTCTCCGACACTCTTACATTAACCGGCGTAATAATACAAAAAGAAGGTATTATTTTAAGGATACAAGTACCCAGAGACCTGCCCTTAATCCTTGCACACCCCCAACGGATTCAACAAGTCTTCCTGAATATCCTTAATAATGCAAGGTACACCCTGAACAAAAAGTATCCTGATACAGACGAAAACAAGATCATTGAGATCACAGGCAGGGAGATAATGATAGATGACAGCCCGTGTAATCAAATTATATTTTATGATAGAGGTATGGGGATAGCTGCTGATAAAATAGACAAGATATTGAATCCGTTCTTTACCACTAAACCTGTGGGAAAAGGAACAGGTCTGGGCCTAAGCATCAGCAATAAGATTATCAAGGGCCATGATGGCAAGATAGAGATAGATAGCGTTGAAGGAGAGTTTACGAAGATAATTATCACTCTTCCGGTAGCAAGGTAGTGTTTTGGGTTGTAGTGAGCCGGATTCGCTTAAGGGTATGGATATTGAATAATTTAACGATGGGTCTGCTCCGCTTGACCCATCCTACAGAATACGCAATATGTATATATGGCAGAAACACGAGTACGTAGGTTGGGCCCGCCTGCCAGTCTCCGCCGTTCGGACGGGTACCTGTTCAGGCAGAGAGTGAAGAAATTCGTAGGTTGGGTCAAGCGAAGCGGATCCAACAAAATTAATCTAATACCCAAAAATGGAATATCGTAGAGTATGGTATCCTGGTGGTTGCTTCTTTTTCACGGTAGTTACTTACAAAAGGCGACCGATCCTGACGATACCGAAAAACACCTCGCGATTACGAAAGGCATTTGTACACGTAAAACTTAAGCGGTCTTTTGACATTGCAGGAATTGTTGTATTACCTAACCATTTACATTGTATATGGCAATTGCCTGAAAACGACTATGATTTTGCAACAAGGTGGCGTTTGATTAAACACTTCTTCAGCCGTTCTTGTATAGGCATTGAAGAGGTTCAAAACCAATCACGAATAAGTAAAAAAGAAAAGACGGTATGGCAGAGACGTTATTGGGAACATGTAATTCGTGATGAAAAGGATTGGCAACGGCACATGGATTATATTCATTACAACCCTGTTAAACATGGTCTTGTGGAGAGGCCGGTTGACTGGCCATATAGTTCATTCGAGAGAGCAGTCAAGAATGGATTGTATGAAAGAGATTGGGGTTGTAGTGAGCCGGATTCGCTTAAGGGTATGGATATTGAATAATTTAACGATGGGTCTGCTCCGCTTGACCCATCCTACAGAATACGCAATACGTATATATGGCAGAAACACGAGTATGTAGGTTGGGCCCGCCTGCCAGTCTCCGCCGTTCGGACGGGTACCTATTCAGGCAGAGAGTGAAGAAATTCGTAGGTTGGGTCAATGTCCTCGGCGCTTTTTGTCCGGGGAAGCGAAGCGGACCCAACAAAATTAATCTAATAAACAAAAATGGATAAGTCTAAAATCCTCATAATCGACGACGAGCCAATTATTACTTCTATGCTGGAAAGATTTCTTTCGCAGGAAGGATACGATGTTGCTACCGCTAATGATATCAAAGAAGCCAATACCAGGATGTCCCATAAAGATTTTGATTTGTTAATTTCTGACATTATCCTGGGTAGTAACACGGGAATCGACCTCTTACGGGAAATTAAAGCGAAGAAGTTGAGCTGCCCCGTGATCTTTATCACCGGAAATCCCAATGTTGAAACAGCATCCGAGGCCGTTCGCCTGGGCGCTTACGACTACTTATCAAAACCGGTAGAATTTGAGATACTACTACGCACTGTTAAGAAAGCCTTACAACACAAGGCGCTTATTGACGAAAATACTAAATACCGGTCAAACCTTGAGGCTATTTTCAAGAGTATTGATGAGGCAATAATTACAGTGGACAAGGATTTAGTGATACTTGAATTCAATAAAGCAGCCGAAAAAATATGTGGATTTCCGGGTAATGCTAAAGGACAAAAGTATGAATCTTTTCTGGATGGCTGCTGTGGAATAAGCCTTGAAGCTCTCAAAGAGACAATCAACACAAGACTGCCTGCAGAAAGAGGCCGTTTCGAATGTAATAAATCAGGCCAACCCAAACGTGTTCTCAGTGTAACCACATACCCACTCTTTGACTACCAGGAGAAATTTAACGGTTGTGTCATGGTAATGAAGGATGATACCAGGCTCGTCGACCTGGAGTGTGATCTGCACGAACGTCAGCAACTACAGAATATCATAGGCAAAAGCGCCGGGATGCAAAAGGTTTATTCTTTCATTGAAGATCTCGCCGACATTCAAACAACCGTCTTGATTACAGGAGAGAACGGCACAGGAAAAGGACTGGTAGCAGAAGCGCTGCATTACCACAAAATGGGTATTAAAAAGCCTCTTGTCGTAGTAAATTGCACCGCCTTATCTGACAATCTGCTCGAAAGTGAATTGTTTGGACACGTTAAGGGCGCATTTACAGGGGCTGTCAGTGATAGAATCGGCAGATTCCAGAAAGCAGATGGAGGGACTATCTTCCTGGATGAGATAGGAGATATATCAAATATAATGCAGCTACGCTTATTAAGAGTGTTACAGGAAATGGAGTTTGAGCGTGTGGGCGATTCAACACCCATCAAAGTAAACGTCAGGATCATTGCCGCCACAAATCAGGACATCCCCAAAAGGGTAAGACAGGGAAAGTTCCGTGAAGACCTGTATCACAGACTGAGAGTTGTGGAATTGAATGTGCCGCCACTCAGGGAGAGACGCGAAGACATTCCACTCCTGGTAGAGCATTTTATAGTAAAGTTCAACAAAAAATTCAATAAGAACATTAAATCCATATCTGCAGATGTTCAAAGGATATTCATGGATTACAAATGGCCCGGAAACGTCAGGGAACTCCAGCACACTATGGAATATGCGTTCGTACTCTGTAAAGAAACCATAATCACTAAAGACTGCCTGCAAACTGATTTTCAAGACTCCAGCGCCGCAGATACCCAATCAATAAAAAAGAAGAAACACTATGACAAACAGGCAATTATTCAGGCATTGAAAGAAACCGGTTGGAACAAGGCCAAGGCAGCGCGACTACTGGGTATAGCCCGCAGAACTATCTACCTGAAAATAAATGAGTATGATATTGTGGAGAATGTAGCAGATTCATAATCTGTGCAATTATACACTTATGTGCATTCTTCACTTATGTGCAATTGCACACCTTTATTGTCTTTTAAACCTCCGATTACATCAAAATTTTGATACAAATAAAATTTTTTCTCACACACTGCCCGTGCCCTCATAAAGCTATCTTTCACCATCGAATATCAGTATCACTATAGCTGTTTTATCCTGCCAGGACTCTCACCATTAAACACTTTACAAACTTATAAACTATTATAATACATGCCTTTAGCCACAATTTCCATACATTTATTTTTTATGTTTCCATGGCAATATTCTTCAGTATTTTAAAGAGCCACTCATTAATCTATGTTAAACACATTGCGATATTAAATTTCCTTAATTCTCCAGTCTGAAGCTGAAAACTTAGCAACATTTTTAAAATGGCATTTATTTTGATATATAATCATCTAGTTGCACATAAGTTGAGTAATTCAGGTTACACAATATTTTCGTTGGAAGTACATCAGGCGTAAACTGTACTGATAAAAAGGAGATGTTTGTTTTGGGAGTAAAGCAGATTTTAATTATTGAAGACGATCCGGATCACGCAGAGTTAATTATTGAAGGACTCGATGTAGAAGACATCAAAAAGAAAGTCATCTTAATGAAAGATGGACAGGAGGTAATAGATTATTTTCAGGAATCTGTTGTTAAATGGGAGGGAAAGATACAATATATTATAAGCCTGATTATACTGGACCTTAATATACCTAAAGTTCATGGTATGGATGTACTGAAGTTTTTGAAGAATAATCCAATGTATAGTTCGATTCCGGTAATTATTCTTTCAACAAGTAGTGACCATAAAACCATTAAGAAGGCGTATGAAAATGGAGTTGACGGTTATATTATAAAGCCACTTTCCTATGATGATTTTGTTGAAAAATTAAAGATACTGAAAGGATTCTGCTGAATACTTCTACCTCGCCAGGCAAAAGGCCTCAACGAAAAGAGAGAAGGGTTTGTTTTGGAAGAAAAGACGATATTAATTGCTGAAGATGACCCGGACCATGCAGAGTTAATTATTGATGAACTTAATACCGGGGATATTAGAAAGGAAATTATATTAAAGAAAAATGGCCAGGAGGTAATAGATTTTTTTCTGGAAACAGGCATTAATAGCTGTGGTGAAAAAGGGCTTCAAATTGACTTAATCGTGCTTGACCTTAATCTGCCAAAAATCCATGGTATGGACGTCCTGAAAATTCTAAAGAATGACCCTAAGCATAAGTCAATACCTATAGTAGTGTTCTCAACAAGTTTTGATCCTAAAACTATTTCAGAGGTGCGGAAGAATGGGGCCAACGGTTACATAACAAAGCCTGCTTCTTTTAAAGAGTTCGAGGAGAATATAAAGTTGTTGAAGGAATACATCTCTTAGATTGGATTCCAACATCTACTCTATATTCAATCAAGTTAAGTCGCTATCACGACAAAATTCCTCGACTCCGCTCTCTCCGAGTCAGAAGCTCTACTGAGCCGGAAGCGGAATGACGTCACACTGAGCGGAGTCGAAGTGTTATCAACATTGTTGAATTTCCTATGCATCCAGTTAGCAACAATGGGTCAATGTCCTCGGCGCTTTTTGTCCGGGGAAGCGATGCGGACCCAACATAATTTATATAAAGAGTTAACCCATGAATGAACCGAAAATTAATATCCTGCTTATCGAAGATGACCCGGACCACGCAGACCTGATACTTGACATATTCGATACAGAGGATGTCAATAGTGATGTTATCTTGATGAAGGATGGGCAGGAAGTCATAGATTATCTTCAAGGAACAGATTACCCTGCCGGGACAGTACAATCTGATATTAAGGGTGACAATATAAGACACTCTCAAATTGACCTGATCATATTAGACCTTAATCTGCCCAAGATTAATGGCATGGATGTACTGAAATCTCTAAAGGGAAACTCAAAGTGTTCTTCAATCCCTGTAGTTATTTTATCAACAAGCTCTGATCAAAATACTATTTCAGAAGCATACAGAAACGGAGCAAATGGTTATGTAACAAAACCAATGTCTTATGATGAATTCGTAGACAAGATAAAGATGCTGAGGCTGTATTGGTCTGATACTAATACGTTACCGCTACAAGTATAACTTTAAAAACAATCCTTCGACTCCGCTCAGGATGATGTCACACTGAGCGGAGTCGAAGTGCTAACAACAAGTTAGACAAATGTTTGGTAGAGTGGATGACCCGGGCGGGAGCGATGTCACACTGAGCGGAGTCGAAGTGTAATCAATAATATTATGAAAAACCAGACAAGCAAAATTCTGATAGCCGATGACGATAATACCGTTTTACTGGTGACCACAGATTTGTTACGCAGGGAGGGATATGAGTGTTACTACGCCCCTGATACAAAAACTGCTATAGAGACACTGAAATCTGTAAAGTTTGATCTCTTGATTTCAGACATTAATATGCCCGGAAACAACGAATTGGATCTGATAAAAAACTTCCGGAAATTGCAGAAGGGCTACCAGTTATACTCATAACCGGCGGACAATTCTCCAACACACAGATACAATCCATGAAACCTCATGTAACAGCCTGCCTGAACAAACCACTTGATTTTGAAGAGCTACTGATGCATGTCAGAAGTTCTATTAAAGTCAATACCAATCCTTGATAGAAACTACCTCAGGAATGAGGAGCGACATCTACCCATTAAAATACTTTTTGCAAAAACTCCCTTTTCAAGTATAATTTCGCCTGCTTTTAATTTTTTCAATTATTCTAAGATTAAACAACCCTTTGGAAGCAAATATTGCCGGCATACTTTTTAACATAATTTCCTTTCACGATCAGTCTCAGTTCTGCGCAGACTTCAAAAACGGTTATTATTTTCTGAAATAAATATTAGGAGTTGCCGTTGAAATGAAGATAAGGAAAATTATCAGTAGTTTTATAGTAACGCTCCTGATATTGTTGACCCACACCACTTTTCTCAAGACTGGAAAAGCGGAAAAATATTCTATACTTACAACTCCGGATCTTTCCAATCACCCTGTCTATTCCAATTACAAATTTAATAACTCAGAAGAAGTTGTCAACTTAGGCGTCCAGCCTGTTTATTCACCAACCGGCCTTATCTCCGAGACCATGAAGCGTGATGCTATTCTGCATAAAGCTTTGTCAGAACAGGGAGTAAAGATCAGATTCTACGCATTTCTAAATGGAGACGACGTAAACCATTTTCTTCATCGAGGAGATATTGACGCCGGTATAGGCGGCGACATGCCTGCCATCACCGCCGCTGCAACCCTGGACATTGTTATCCCCATCCTGATTCAACAGGGCTTTACTTCCATCATAGCCAAACACCCCATGTTAATCAGAGAATTACGTGGCAGGAAAATTGGTTACGCCTTCGGCACCAATGCACATTATGCATTGCTAAGGTCTCTCTCTTCTGACGGACTTAGTAAAGAACAAGTCAATCTCATTCCCATGGAAGTCAATGAGATGCCTGAGGCATTGCAGGCAGGAAAGATTGCGGCATTTTCAGCGTGGGAACCAATCCCTGCTATCACATTAAACAAGTATCCTGAAAACGTTGTGATCCATCGATGTCTAAGTTCAGGTTATATATATTTCGCAAAGGCTTATTCGGATAAATATCCTGAGATTGTTCGACAAATAATATCAGCCGAAATTCGTGCGCTCCGATGGATGCAAAGCAACAGGCAAAATCTAATACGAGCCAGCGAATGGGCCCTACAGGCAGGTGGAAGATTAACAAACCAGAAACTTGAACTCACCGCAGAACAAAATGCGTCTCTTGCTGAAAGCGACATTTTGGGTCTAACCTCAGCCCCCATCATTCCACAAAAAGACCTCAGACAAAACGGTCTGCTGCAAATGGAATTTGAATATATTAAAACACTTGGCAAGATTCCCGCCTCTACTAATTGGGACAAGGTACATGACAGCTTTGATCTCCAAATCATAATCGAGGTACTTGCCAACGCTAAAAAATATAAACTTAATGAATTTGATTACGATATTGAATGAAACATAATGATGAGTGATAAAACACCAATCAATAGTTTAGAAGATACGGTTAAAAAAAGATTCCCTTTCAGCATTCGTTCAAAGATGCTCATTTATTTCGGATTGATGTTTCTTGTAATCCTGACAATGTTCGTATTGTCGGATATGTATGGTATACCATTTACAAATTTCAGAGGTTCATACAAACAGGAGCAATCAAAGGTATTTCAGAATCTCAATCTGTTTGCAGACTTGAGGAAAGAACGCCTGAAAAATTGGATAGGTGAACGAAGAGGCGATGCAAGGGCGCTTTCCGAAAGTACCATGATAAGGTCTAACGTTGCATCACTTCTGCCTTTGGTTAACGGTGTGGAAGAAAACGGATTCCAGACTGAATTACAAAAAGAAGCACCTTATCAGACCCTCAAACAATACCTGAACCTGGTCAAAAGAACTTACGGTGTATACGATAAGATACAAATCATTGATGCCTTAAACGGGACAATTATGATCTCCACCCAGAACCAGGAATCAGGTATGGATATTTCTCAGAATGATTCCTTCTCCAAAATCATTCATCAAGGTTACAATGAAGTAATAGATATTAATAAAGATCCTTCGAGTGGTATTCTTAAACTTTTCATCTTTCGTGCTATTTATAGTTATGATGATAAAGTATCTGCAGTACTCATAATGCAAATAAATCCTGATGACTTTATTAAACCCATGCTCCACACAGGTGGAGGCCTGGGACAGACAGGTGAAGTGCTATTTGTTAACCAGGACGTGAAGCTACTGACAACACTCAAATATCCGCTGGCAAATGGAACTGCCGCCATACCGTTGGAATATCAGATCAATTCCAAACCGACTACCCTTGCCGCCCGGGGAGAAGAAGGTATTATTGCAACAAGAGACTATCGTGGTGTAGAAGTTCTGGCTGCATATCGACATATACGTATCACGTCAGAACTGGGATGGGGACTGGTGATTAAAGTTAACCGGGCAGAAGTCTTTGCACCTCTTCAGGAAAATATCTTTTACCGCAGCATCACAGGTATTATCTGCGCCCTTCTGGCGCTGGGTTTAATAACCGTAATCGCAGGAAACCTTTCGCAGCCTCTCAGGCGCCTGAGCAAAGCAGCCCGAGAAGTGCAAGAGGGTAATCTTGATGTTCGAATATCAGAAAACGCAACTGATGAGGTGGGTATTCTGGCGTCAGCCTTCAATTCCATGATTCATCAGGTTCAGAACTGGAATAAAGAACTCAAAATACAGGTTCATGCCCGTACCGCAGAGCTGGAAGCGAAAAACGCTGAGTTGGAGCGGTATACTTACACTGTCTCCCACGACCTGAAAAGCCCTCTGATAACCATCAAAGGATTCCTGAGTCTGCTGGAGAGGGACGCCATAAAAGGAGATATAGAGCGTGTAAAGAAAGACGCCAGCCGCATTCATAATGCAGCAGAGAAGATGAACCAACTCCTGGATGAATTGCTCGAATTAGCCAGGATTGGACGAGTAGTAGGCGTAAGTGAATCGGTATCGCTGAAGGATTTGGCAAACGAAGCGGTGAATCTGATTGAAGGACAAATCAAAGAGCTGGGGATACAAGTAAAAATATCCCCCGACCTGCCGGTATTATATGTGGATCGCCGCAGATTCGTAGAGGTGCTGCAAAACCTGATTGACAATTCGGCAAAACACATGGGCAAACAGCCTGAACCACGTATCGAGATCGGGGCTAGACAGGACAATGAAAAAACCGTATATTATGTCAGGGATAATGGCATTGGGATAGAGGAGCGTTATCACGAGAATGTTTTTGGCCTCTTCAATAAACTGGATCATAAAAGCGAAGGAACAGGGATAGGCCTGGCTATTGTCAAGCGTATCGTGGAAGTACACAGCGGCCGTATCTGGATAGAATCCGAGGGTAATGGGAGAGGCAGTACATTCTGTTTTACAATTCCGGAGAAAGGAGAAACACCTGATCATGAATAACAACAAAATTAATGGAGAGCCTGTTACCGTATTGCTTGTTGAAGACAATGAGGCCCATGCCGAACTCGTAATGCATAGTTTCACAGAGCATCGAATAGCAAACAAAATTTATCATGTCTCTGATGGTGAAGAGGCCCTTGATTATTTGTATAGGCGTGGAGACTATGCCGATCAGCTAAAGAGTCCACAGCCTCATTTAATCCTCCTTGACCTGCGCCTGCCCAAGGTTGACGGCATGGAAGTCCTGAAAGAGATAAAGTCCTCTAAAGAGTTAGACAAGATACCCACAGTTGTCTTCACTAGTTCCAATGTAGAAACGGATGCAGCAAGAGCCTATGAGTATCGTGCAAACAGCTACCTGGTTAAGCCGATTGACCATGAAAAATTCCACCAGTTATTAAATGACCTCGGATTTTACTGGCTGGCATGGAACTATTATCCGTGGGGAGACTGATCACTTATAATACTATTACTGTCATGCTGAATCCTCAATCCCTCAATTCCTCAACATATTTCTCTTTGACTCACGTTCACAGCGATGGTAACATGCAGCTTTGTGTGTATTTCCAGAACCCTTGCCGGCATAAAAATTGTGTTATCGGCCTCTCTTCCCCGGACAAAAGGCGCCGAGGACTTTTCGAGAGGCATCCAGTTCTGGAATCCCGCCAGGGGCGGATCTTGAAGCTAACATTAAATCAATGTTAATTAGTGTAAATTTGTGCCTTTTACTCGCCCTCGGCGCTTTTTGTCCGTGGGAAATTAGTGTCTAAACAGGAATACCGGAACACGAATTTAATGGTCTATAATAATAAACATACGCCTGAAAAAATAGTCGGGCGTACATCAAATCTGACGATTTTTCTGGGAATACTCTACACAAGCCTGAGCATTGTCGCTATTACAGGAATCACTTCTCTTTCAGCCAGGGGATACGGGATACAGAGTATTATAATAGGGAGCACAATAATCGGTTTAGGTTACGGTACCCGTTACGGAAGTAAAACATGCCTGTATATGGCAACCGTTTTATTCGGGATGTTAGCTGCATATTTCATGTATAATCTCCTGATAAATAAATCAATTAATTCGATAGTTCGTTTTGCATTCAGTGTATGGGCAGTCAGCACGCTTACCAGGACTATTCCCGAAATGGCCAGGTTAAAGGCAAGAGGCTCTTCACCGGACAGGAGCAGTCGCTATAAAGACTTTTTTTTAAGGCGCACACAATACAAATAAAATAATATAGATTCAGAGATCAACAAGGAGAAAAAATGGGAACTGAAAAGAAGAAAGTTGTCCTGGCATATTCAGGCGGACTGGATACATCTGTCGCCATAAAGTGGATACAGGAAAAATATAACATGGACGTAATAGCCCTGACCATTGATTTGGGGACTGAAAAGGATCTGAAACCGGTAGTGAAAAAAGCAGTAAAGACAGGAGCATGCAAGTCAATGATTATAGATGCAAAGGAGGTCTTTGTTGACTATTTCATTTTTCCTGCACTTCAGGCCGGAGCCCTTTATGAGAGAACATATCCTCTTGCAACCGCACTTGGCAGGCCATTGATAGCAAAACTGCTGGTAGATACAGCAAAGGCAGAAGGTGCCTGTGCCGTAGCACACGGATGCACCGGGAAGGGAAATGACCAGGTCAGATTTGACATTGCCATACACACGCTGGATCCATCTCTACAGATAATAGCGCCATTACGGGAGTGGAATATGACCAGAAATGAATCAATGGAATATGCCAGAATAAACGAAATCCCCGTTGACGTAAGTACCCGGAACCCTTACAGCATAGATGAAAATATCTGGGGGAGAAGCATTGAATGCGGAATACTTGAAGACCCATGGGCAGAACCACCCGAAGACATATATAAATGGACAAAAAATGCGAACGACGCCCCTGGTGAACCAACATACATAGAGATCGGCTTTGAAAATGGAATCCCTCTAACTTTGAACGGACAGGAAACAGATGGAATAAACCTCATAAACGAACTAAACAAGATAGCCGGTGATAATGGCGTAGGAAGGATTGACCATCTAGAGAATCGTATTGTCGGTATAAAATCCAGAGAGATATACGAGTCCCCTGCCGCAATAGTACTTCACAAGGCCCATCAGGCACTGGAAGAAATAGTCATGACTAAAGATACCCACAGATTCAAGGATATGGTTTCAACGCATTATTCAGATATGGTTTATAACGGCTTGTGGTATTCAACATTTCACCAGGACCTTGCGGCTTATATATTAAGCAACCAGCGATTTGTTGTCGGTACTGTCAGGCTGAAATTATTCAAGGGAAACTGCATTGTTGTTGGCAGAAAATCACCGTTATCACTGTACGATCACTCTCTCGCCACTTATGATACCGGAGATACCTTTGAACATGATGCGGCAACCGGCTTTATCAAGATCTATGGCCTGCCTACAAAGACCCAGGCACAGATTCAACTTAAGGCACTGAAAACTGGTGAAGTTATTCCCTCAATCATGCCGCCCAAAGTCGAGCCGACAGATGTAATGGAGAAATAAGAAGAATTTGACTTCTGATGTTATACAGTTCAAACATCCCAGTACTGGATTCCTCCCCGTCCGAATGGCTAGGCCGGGCGGGCCGAAAGGGAGATAACATCCATAGCCTCTCTGCAACTCCTGTTCCTCGACTCCGCTCACCTGTCCGCCAGTCTGTTAGGTGGGGCATGACGTCACACTGAGCGAAGTCGAAGTGTAACAAACATTGAAATTCCTATACATTAAATTACGCAACCTAAAGGATGCGGCTACACAAATCGTTTAATTTGTCTTAATATTAAATCTGGCAATAAATCTCTGTTGTCCTCAGTTACTTCGTTTATTTCAATATCTTCCCTCTTCTTTATTTCCAGGATAAAAGCGTCTCCACCAAATGTTATTGTGCCTATGACGATATTTGGTGTATCAAGGGCGTTGACAGATGCCTGTTTGAAAGCCATGGAAAAACATTCCATCTTTCCGATTTCGTCGAGTATGATGACATTACTCTTTACGGGGATGATTGAAGGCACGGCAATGTGTTCAATATTATCAATACTTACGCCGTATCTTCTTATGTGGAAATCAGACTTAATATCCTTATGGGCAAGATAACCCTTCCTGCCGTCAAGGGTCTTCATAAGAAAACCAACTCTTTTACCGTCGACTCTCTCTTCTTCCGTATAAAACCCGTTAGCAGGATAACCCAGCTTTTCAATTATTTTCTTGATGACTGTGGTCTTTCCTGAAGAGGGAGCGCCTGTTAAGAAAATGTTTTTCTTGTTCATATAAAAATTTATCAGGAATAAGCCTGTCGGTAGTGCCCTGTTTCAGCCGCCTATCTTTATTTGTGATATATTCAGCACTTCCATTTTATTCTCTACCAGATGCCTTATCTGATCTTCTGCATCAAGCTCATTCTCTGATTCTGCACTGATAATGAATATCTGCTCTCCTCTTTCTATATCTTCGCCTTTTTCTCCTATTCCAAGCTCTACTCTTACTCTGAATTCGTACATTTTTTATTTTCTCCTTCTTAAAAGATATTTATTAAGTTAGGTCGCTATCGCGACAAAAGACTATCCTTCGACTCCGCTCTCTCCGCGCCGGAGGCGGAATGACGTCATGCCCCACCTAACAGACTGGCGGACAGGTGAGCGGAGCCACGCCAGGCGGGGCGAAGTAGAAGCATTATATTCTCTATCCATAAAACCTCAGTTCACTGAGGAGGATGGTCCCTGTCGATGGATGGAAATTCCATATTCAGATCTTTAAATTTTTGAACGAGCTTCTTTGCACCCGGTATCAGATCTTCTGTAGATTTGGCTGATTTTATGATATCCCATATTTCATTGATAATGCCGCTGTCGTGTAACTTCACGCATCGGTCACTATTGCATCCTTCGGCCACATCCACATCAAACAGGACGTATTCAAGTTCTCTCCAGAAATAATCATTACCCGCAGTTCCACCTGCATTAGTTCCCTCAATGCCTTCCTTATAGAATCTGTTTAATGTCACCTCGAACTTTGGGAAACGCTGACAAAATTGATAATTAACATAGGCTTGCTCAATAGTATCCAGTGACATGGACACTTCATACTCCAGTTCACTTTCGGGAACACTGGTACTGAACAGAACGTGAGCAGACTCGCGTAACGCCGCCTTTAAGATCATTAAGAAATCATATTGATACAGAGGGAGTATAACCTCTTTATTTTCAGGCAATGAATACCCCGCAGGAACATCTTCAAATTTAACTTTTATTTCCGGGTCTAAGACTTCAATACATTTTACTATCATCTCGTGAATTTTTTCCATATTCAAAACCTCACAAATATCAAGTTAAACAGGACGCAGATTTACGCAGACGTCCTCAGATAAAAACCTTTAGAAAAACCCATAATTCCTACTAACAAATACCTGAAGAAAGAAGGCTGGCAATAACATAAAAACAGCCGTTCTTCATTATACTGATTAAGCTGTATTTGTCAAAGGCGTGATGATGCTACTACAGGAGAAAATAACTTTCTATGGAAACTCAAGCCGCAGGTTTCAAACGCAAGCCTTTTGGTACAAAAAATCTCTCTAAGGCCTCAAAACTACCTTGTACTATCAGGGCAAGTGCGGCTGCCGGCACTGCTCCCTGTAGGATGAGTGAAATATTATCTAATCGAATACCTGTGAGAATTAATTGTCCATAACCACCGGCGCCTATAAGTGCACCTAATGTTGCCGTTCCAATATTAATCACAGCTGAGGTCTTGATGCCTGCCAGAATAGACCGCGACACCATTGGCAATTCCACTAACCTGAGCCGTGCTCCCGGTGGAAGTCCAAGTGCCTCTGCAGACTCTCGAATATGTGGACGAATATCGTGAAGACCGGTGTACGTATTCCGTACAATTGGCAGGAGACTATAGAGAAAAAGAGCCGTAATGGCCGGAGGTCCGCCAATACCCAGTAACGGAATCATAAAGACAAGAAGAGCCAGTGAAGGAATAGTCTGAATAACACCAACAATACCCAGGATGATTTGTCCAGATTTTGGTCGCTTTGCAGAAACGATACCCAGTGGTATTGAAATTAGAATGGCTGCTGATAATGAAATTGCGACTAAATAAAGATGTTCTCTGGTATGGCGTAACAGGCGGCTAATTGCAGTTTCTTCATAAGATTCAGTCTCCAGAGATAAACCTTCTGATAAGAAGTCTGCGGCTATCCGGTTTTCCGGCACCATTTCCATATTGGCACGAGAATTCATTTTGACCATTTCTGATTCGGGGATTTTACTCTCGATCTTTTTTAGAACGGTCACCACATGCGGAGCACGTTCTTCTAAATCAGACCGATACAGGATTACGGCATTGTAAGCGGGAAAATGATTCAGGTCGTCCTCTAACAAACGTAGATTATAATACCGGATCTTGGCGTCGGTTGAATAGATATCAATTGCCTGAATAGTGCCTTTTTCCAGGCCACGGTAGGCAAGATCATGATCCAGGCCTCGTACATTTTGCTGAGGCAGGTTGTAATGCCTGCGCAGAATCGGCCATCCGTCACCCCGGTCCATGAACTCATTACCGAAACCAAATTTCAAATCAGGGTGGAGACGCAAATCTGAGATCTTTTGGATTTTCAACTTTTCTGCAACTTCCCCCTTCATTCCAATGGCGTAGGTATTGTTAAAACCTAATGCATTTGTCATCTTAATCCCACGTTTCATTAAGGCTTGCCGGATCTCCTCATCACTGCGTACTCCCTCACCAGCCAGAATTTCCTCGCTGATAGTACCTGTATATTCAGGGTAAATATCGATCTCACCTTTTAATAAGGCATTCCACAATACACGCGTGCCTCCCAGTTCCCGCAGGTGAATGGGCTGTTCGCCCGCACTCTTTACCAGATGTGTAGCTATCTCACCCAAGATTACAGATTCAGTAAATTTCTTAGAACCAATCTTGATCTCTAGTGTGGAACTGTATACTGCAAGAGGAAAGAAATATGCAATGATAATATTGCACACAAACATGTGTATGACAAAAAGGTATGTTTTCACTTGAAATCCTTTCTCATAACTTCTAAAGGACTTCGCTGAGCATTTATAAAGCGGGTAACAAATGAATCGGCTGGTGATTGTACGAGATCCTCCAGTGTGCCTTTCTGTAAAATTTTTCCATCCCGTAGCAAGGTGATAACGTTGCCAAAAAATCCGGCTTCTGCTATATCGTGAGTTACCAGGACAACTGTTTTGCCAAGTGCCTGGAAAATCCTTTTCAAATCCACCTGGAGATCGGCCCTTATCATCGGATCAAGGGCGCCGAGAGGCTCATCTAACAGAAGCACGTCAGGATCTAACATGAGAGCACGCATCAAACTCACCCTCTGTTGTTGGCCGCCGGAAAGTTGTACGGGAAAACGATCAAGTCCGTCAGAAGGAAAAGATGTCAATTCCGTTAGCTCGTTCAACCGTTTTCTTATCCGTTCATTATTCCAGCCCAGGTAGTGTGCCATCATTGCGATATTGCCATACGCAGTAAGGTGAGGAAAAAGGCCTCCCTCCTGGATAACGTAACCCATCCTTCTCCTTAAGGAAATCACGACCTCAGGAGTAATTTTAGTTTCCTCAAAATATATAGATCCGCTATCCGCTTGTAAAAGACCTATGATCAGTCGAAGTATTGTAGATTTGCCACAGCCACTTTGACCAATTAATACAGTTGTTAGACCGGCTGGAATGGTTAAATCAATGGATTGCAGTGCTCTGGTTTGACCAAAAATTTTCGAAACATCCTGTATCCTAATCATAAATGAATGTTTATACGATCTTTCTATACCAATAAACTATATTATTAATTTTATCCTTTTTTTATAACACTTCAAACCTACACTGGAGCTTCCATTTTGTAGACACTTCAAAATAGTGCCTCATCGGCAGGGTATGAAGCGTACCATGGTTTTCTTGTCCCTGATGACTTCTCCGAGAAGATCAATAGTGAGATCGATTTCTTCCATCGTATTACCGAGTCCCAGTGAGAAACGCAGTGCACAATGCGCCTCTTCTTCTGAAAGACCCATTGCCAGCAAGGCATGTGATGGTTTAGGTGATCCGGCCCTGCATGCCGACCCGGAAGAAAGAGAAACACCTTTCTGGTCCAGGGCGAGTACCACTGACTCTCCACGTATTCCGGGTAAGGTCATATTTAATGTGTTTGGCAACAGTGCCTCCGGATTTCCGTTCAACTTTGCGTCTGCCATTAACTCATGTATGCCTTTTTCAAGCTTGTCCCGCATCCTCCTGACCCTGTCCATTTCATGAATCCGCTGTACAGCAAGTTCTGCCGCCTTACCCAGCCCGACAATCCCGAGTACATTTTCTGTTCCAGCGCGCATACCGTTCTCCTGCTTGCCACCGCTTACGAGGGGTTCCAGGACAACTCCTTTACGAATATATAAAGCGCCGACTCCTTTTGGACCGTATATTTTGTGCCCCGACATCGTAAGCAGGTCTACTCCGAGGGACTCCACATCTATAGCAACCTTACCAACTGCCGGCACACAATCAGTATGGAATAGCACGTTACGTTCCTTTGCTATACGAGTCATATCTGCTACAGGATTAATAGAACCTGTCTCGTTGTTCGCCATCATCACACTTATCAGGCATGTTTTTTCTGTAATTGCTGATTTTAAATCTTCCGGATTAATTTTCTTAGTTTTATCAATCTCCAGGTATGTTACAGTAAATCCATGTCTTTCAAGCCACTGACATGTATCGATAACAGAAGGGTGTTCTATGGAGGTTGTAATAATATGATTCTTTGAATTCCAGTTTGCAAAAGCAACACCTTTTATAGCGAGATTATTGGCCTCGGAACCGCTGCCGGTAAAGGTTATACGTCTTGCAGTGCAATTGAGCAGCTGGGCTACACTTCTCCGTGCCGCCTCAACAGCAAACCGTGCATCTTTTCCCTCGGTATATATACTGGATGGATTGCCATGACCATTTTCCGCAAACTGAAGCATGATCTTCCTGACTTCCGGGTCAAGAGGAGTGGTAGCATTGTGATCTAGGTAAATACGTTTTTCAATATGCTGAGGCTTTGCGCAGGATTCTACCATTCCAACAGTATCACTGTATTCACCTGAATCTACTTCAAGTGTATTCTCTCTTTCTGTTACTTTAACTACTTCACACAGGAGAGTTTTATATACAGGGAAGCCCGATATTGGATCATAGCGCTGGAGATCAGTTAAATCATTTACATTACAATTCTGCCACTTCTCCGGCCCAACAGGCCCTCCACCACCCATATTGGCATCAATGGCACCCCGTACAATATCATCCGTGACCAGCGCACACATTGTAACTGTGCCGCGTTTTGTCATAATATTTACAAGGTCTCCACTCTTAATGTCACGCGTTTCTGCATCCAGGGTATTAATCGTTACAGTCGGCTCAGGCCTTTCTTTCAGTAATCCGGTAATACCATGATGCTGAGAACGAAAATCCGTGGTTACTCGTGACCCTGAATTGAAAACAAGTGGAAATTTCTCTGCAAGGTCAGGCTGTGAATGAGGACCTTCACCCGGTTCTGTATAGACTGGCAAAGGGTCATAACCATGCTCTTCAAGTATTGTAGATGCTATTTCAAACTTTCCTGTTGGAGTATCGAACCCGGGCTTACCGTCAGCGCGCAGTAATCCCTTTTCCCATTTCTTATACTGTGTCATTACTGTGGGTACCTGCACAATTCCTTTTGCATTCTGAACATCTTCAAGTGTAAAGCCGGAGCCCTTCAATACATGTCGAAGGAGCTCTTCTTCATTCGCAGGGTAAAGGTGTCCATATCCAAGGCGTTCGGCAAGTTCTGTCAGAATAAAGAAATCATTGCGGGCCTCACCTACAGGTTCAACAACCTTTTCCCTGATCCGAAAGATTGGGCCATAAGCCATGTATGATTCAATCTCATACATGGTAGTTGCCGGAAGAACAATATCTGCATAAGCAGCATCTGCCGTTAACTGGCGATCTATAGATACAAGAAAATCAAGTTTGTTCAGTGTCTTACGCCAAATGGCAGGTTGAGGCCATGAGGTAACGATTGAACCACCAAGAATGATGAGGGAACGAATAGGATATGGTTTTCCTTCCAAAATTGATTCCGGTAATGCAATTGCATGAGATTCACCACGATACGCACTATATACAGGAAAGCGCTCCCTGCCCAATGCTTTTCGTACATCAGGATTGGGAATGTGACCTTCACGGTTTACAGGAAAATTATTCTGACGCATGGTAAAGCAGCGCCCTCCCGGCACATCAAGCTGTCCTGCAAGTGCCCAGAGAACCATGGTTGCACGTATTGCCTGCACACCGCTGTCACTATACTCGAGTCCGCTATACATAATTGGTGATGCGCCGTTTGCCTCTGAAATCCTTCGGGCAAGAGATATGATTGTCCCGGCAGGAACACCAGTAATGTTTTCTACAGCATCCGGCCTGAAGTGTTGAACATATCTGGCAAGGTCATCGAACCCGACCGACCAGTCTTTTACAAAGTCCTCGTCATATAACTCCTCTTCTATGATAACATTGCACATGCCGAGAGCCAGGGCGCCATCAGTACCGGGGCGTATTGGAATCCACTCCGCATCGGTAAGTTTTGCAGTCATGGTTCTTCGCGGATCGATTACGACAACCTGTGCTCCCTGTTTCTGTGCACTGACAATCCTGTTGAGATCAAGCGGCGGACAATCGGTAGCAGGATTTGTTCCCCATACTACTATTAGCTGGGCATTCTCAATATCTGAAAACATGTTAACCAGCATACCCCCCATAGTGATATGAGGAGCAATCATTGCAAAAGAGACGTAACAGAGCGCCCCTACACCCAGGGTATTTGGTGAACCAAATGGAAACAAAACGCTTGATGCCGATGAAACTGCTACACCCTCAGGCTGAAAGATGTCACACATGGCAAGTTCAAAGCTCCCCCGTCCGGTATAAATGGCAGTAGCTTCCGGCCCGGACTCTTCTTTAATTTTATTAAGGTTTTCAACGATAATATCATAAGCATTATCCCAAGAAACCCTCTCAAAGTCGTATGTCCCCTTTGGGCCTTTTCTCCTCATCGGGTAGCGAAGCCGATCTTTAGAATATACAATTTCAGCAGAATATTCGCCGAGCTTGCAGATCATCCCTAAATGAGAGCTTCGATCAGGGCGTACTTTGTCAATCATTCCCTTCTCATCATAGGTAACTGTAACCCAGCAGCCTGCCGGGCAGATACCGCAGATTGCATTCTTATTGTTAATATTGTTTTTTAATCCCATAAATATGCCCTTTAAAATGCAGGTTCTCGATAAGCCGGGGAATACCACCACCTAATCACCTCCTTGCGAAGGAGGGGGAAAGAGGTGGTCAAAAATTTATAAGTATTCTCTGGCTTACTGAGAACCCACTTTAAATTTTATCAACCAGCAACCGGTGCAAACAAGTTCAGGCTAAAAAGTCGTGCAGGATCAAACCATTGTTGTTCTACGTAAAGACCGGTCTGTCCTGCTAACATATCAATTTCGTCAAGCGAATACTTAAACGAATTTTCCGTGTGGATACTTTCATTTGCCGCAAACGAAACATCTAAATCAAGTTCGCGGATAAAAACCTTCTGGTCAATATTACTGATCAGATACATCTCAATCCGTCCAACTTCTTCATTATAAACTGCATGGTGATCAAAATTCTCGGTATTAAAATTACCCCCAAGTTCCCTATTCACGTGTGTAAGGAGGTTCAGATTAAATTCAGCAGTGATGCCCTGTGTATCATTGTAGGCATTTTCTATAATTGTTTTGTCTTTTCGCAAATCGATGCCGACCAGAAATCTGTCATCAGGGTGCATTGTCTCCTGGATGTGCTGCAGGAGAGTTGTTACCTCCGATCTCTCTAAGTTGCCGATACTTGATCCTAACCATGTAATGAGATTCTGTTGATCATTCCGGATATTCATATGTTCAATTCCTTCGTTGTATCTGGCAGCAATTGCATTGATTTCAAGATCAGGGTATTCCCTGAGCAGAGAATAAGAACTTTCCTCAAGCATCTGAAGAGACACGTCTATAGGTGTATAATGAGCAAGGCTCTGACGTTCAAGAAAAGTCTCTATCAGTATTCTTGTTTTTGTAGAACTCCCACTACCTAATTCGACAAGGACTGTTTCTTCAGAAAATTGAGAGGCAATATCATCAGCGTTTGACTCAAGAATATTCGTTTCTGCGCGTGTCAGGTAGTATTCCGGAAGTTCACAGATTTTCTCAAACAACTGTGATCCGATATGATCATAGAAATAGACAAATGGAAGGTATTTGGACTCAGATGTAAGACCTATTTTAACATCTTCGGAAAAGTTATTTATGAATATTTCGTCATCGGTTGTTGTAAGCGTAAACCGCTCTTCAATTGTTGAAGTTGACATTAGATATTCCTCCTCCAAAAACGTTTTTGTAAAATGAGATATCTTACAGTATGCCTGATTAAGAAATCAAGAAATCTTAAACCTTTCTGCAATAAGCCCGGAATGACGCTTCTCGATCAGCCCGCAGATCTTTTACGTATTCAGTTCAAGAGCACTGTTGTACTTCATTTTTTTAATACAAGCTCAAAGTGTTATTCTGGAATCATCCATATTTGTCAGGTTTCAATTAAACTTCGAAGCCGTTAAAATACAAAATAAATAAAGTATTTTTCGGGTTGATGATAAAATGTCTTTGTCCGGTGGCGCCAATCCAGTTTTTGAACTATGCACATAGTTGCCGTGTATTCTTCTTAGAATTTCTACTAAATTAATAAGCGCTTCCCTGGGATCAGAATCCCTTGATGACCTTACCTTCCCAATTATTCTCATAGTTGAATCTTCGACCGACTCTTCGTCAGGGCCGGCAAGCACAGTTTCTAAAGGTGGATCCAGAAAAATCAACGAACCTACTGATCCTTCCTTTAATAACCTCTCAATTTCAACTTCAGAAAATCTCTCTACAAGCGATAGCATTCTTTGCCGATCGAGATCACGTTCACCTTCGCCCTGCATTACATTTACAGCCTTTGTCATTGCAGCCCACAAGGCATTAACTGCCTCGTAATCCGGTAAAGATTGTGTGGAAACAATCTCATTTAGGATTTGTTCTTTTTCCATGTACGCAATTACTCCCTTTCTCCATTTCCCTTTTTCTTATCCTTCGATATTCGAAATTTCTTGTTCGTTATTCATTATTCGTAAATCACAATATCATGTTCTAAATAAATCTTCAATATTCAATATTCAATATTCAATATTCAATCTTCAATCTTCTACCCCTATCCTCCTCCAGAATCAGTAAGATCCAATGACCCTTTCATCTCCTTATTAAAACTTTCATGGCAAGCATCACATGACTTTATCAGGTTATCAAATTCCAGATTCGCATTATCAGTGTCTTGTTCCTTACTGCACAGAATTAATTTATTTATGGCGCTGTTAAATTTGTTGCTTAATACAGTAAACTCGTCTGAAACATCATTATTCTCAATCATATACAGTTCCACACAACTGAAGCCTATACCCTCTTTGAGTTCCTGAGTCCACATATCCATTTCAACCCAGTTATTATTTTCCACCGCTCTTGCCAGCCGCCTCATCATTATACCCGCCCTCTTCATGGCCCCTGCTAAAGCGCTCTGTTCTGGCACGTTTGCCTGCAACTCTTCAACCCTGACTTCCTCAGACTTCTTACAGGAAGCAATGGTCATAAGAGTTCCCAGAATTAATGTCAAAATTATTAATGAATGTTTCATTTTTTACCTCTTCCTATTATTGAATTAACAGGTTATCATATTAACTGTAAAATTTAAATATATAGCAAATTCTTGATTATTGCTACAGTAAATATTTCTCGGTCCAGGATAATTATGGGCAGTTACTATTGATTTCCACCTGACCCTTTTAGGTTTTGCCTATTTTTATTGTTGATTAACTAGTCGTCCCTGAAATAACAATCCATGCCTTATAAAATAAGGGTGACAGCGTTTTTTGAGTATGTTAAAATTGCAAGAAATTGCTTTAAATTACTCAAAAACTGGAGGATTTCATGCAAGCAAAACCCAAGTCACCACAGATGGAATTATTCAAAACACCCCTTAATAAGATAATAAAACGGAGTCATGCTTTATGCATTTTAGGAGATAAAATAAAGTGGCATGAGTTTGATAAAATCTTTGGTCCCTTATACAGTGAGGGTAAGGGCCGGCCAGGTAAACCAACACGTTTAATGGTTGGTCTCCATTATATAAAGCATACGTACAACTTGAGCGATGAGGAGGTTGTATTGCAATGGTTAGAGAATCCGTACTGGCAGTATTTTTGTGGTAATGAGTATTTTGAGCATGACTTCCCGATAGATGCCAGTTCTATGACACGCTGGCGGCAACGTGTGTCGGAAGCTGGAATGGAAAAACTTCTTGGTGAGACTATTAATGCCGGATTGGAAATAGGTGTTATAAAGAAGTCTAGTATGAACAAGGTTAATGTAGACACCACGGTGCAGGAGAAAGCCATAAGTTTTCCTACCGATGCAAAGATGTATCATCGTATGAGAGAGAGATTGGTCAATATGTCAAAAGAACATGGAGTAGTTCTTCGTCAGAGTTATAAATTTAAATCAAAGCATTCTTTGTTCATGAGCGGTCGTTATTCTCATGCTCGTCAGATGAAAAGGTTTAACAGGGAGTTGAGGCGGTTAAAGACATATTTGGGTAGAGTGGTAAGAGATATAGGGAGAAAGACGGCAGGTGATGAGGAATTAAGAGGCATATTCTCAGGGCCGTTATCACTGGCACAACGGATAATAAATCAAAGGCGTCAGGACAAGGATAAATTATACAGTCTTCATGCCCCGGAAGTGGAGTGTATTGCGAAGGGTAAGGCACACAAGAAGTATGAGTTTGGTTGTAAGGTGAGTGTAACGGCTACTTCGAGGGAATGTTTTATTGTTGGTATGCAAGCGCATCATG
>JAIQZU010000016.1 GCA_021776915.1 Candidatus Scalindua sp.
CTAACTTGGTGTATAGGAATTTCAAAGTCGGCGGGTAAGAAACCCGCCCTACAAAAATATTAAATTATTACGCGTAGGTCGGGTTTCTTACCCGACACTTGTTATCAGAAAGAATGAAGACATAAAAATTTCGCCGAAGGCCTGACTTGATAATGGAAAAGTTGTTTTGAGCTGTTAGTTTGGTGGGTGTTGTTTACTCGTTTTGCATCGGGATTTTGTAATCCTTAATCTTTCTATATATGCTGCGTCGGCTTATGCCCAATAGCCGTGCGGCCATAGACTTATTTCCTGCAGTTTTTTCAAGCGCCTGTATGATTGACGTTCTTTCATCATCTCCCCCATTTTTTATATGATCAGCCTTTGTTACAAAAAATTTCTCAAAAACAGGTGGCAGGTGTTTGAGTGTAATGGTTTTCTGGTGGCACAGGATAAATGCATGTTCCAGTGCGTGTTCCAGTTCCCTGATATTGCCGGGCCAGGAATAATTCATAAACAGTTTCTGGACGTCCGTAGATATGCCAGTGACATTCTTGTTTATCTTTTTATTGAATCTGTTCACAAAGTGGTCGATGAGAAATGGTATGTCTTCTTTCCTGTCCTTTAGTGGCGGCACCTTTATTTCTACCACATTAAGACGGTAGTAAAGATCTTCCCTGAATTCTCTACGTTCGATTTTTTCATTAAGATCCTGGTTGGTACAGGCAACAACCCTGACGTCAACCTTGGTGGATGTCGACTCTCCTACGCGCTCAAAAGTTTTTTCCTGTAATACTCTCAGTAGCTTTACTTGTATGTTCGGTGATATATCACCGATTTCATCCAGAAGAATCGTGCCTCCATCCGCCATCTTGAATCTGCCAATCCTGTCCTTAAGGGCGCCGGTAAAGGAACCTTTTATATGCCCAAAGAGTTCACTTTCAAGCAAATTGTCAGATAATGCCGAGCAATTTACCTTAACCAATGGTTTATGGCTTCGTCCTCCTTTGTAATGTAACGCTTCGGCTACGAGTTCCTTGCCTGTACCACTTTCCCCTGTGATCAGGACAGTACTCTGCACATCGGCAAGGTCTTCTATGTAAGAATAGATTGTCTGCATCTTGTTGCTTTTGCCTATGATATTATGAAGACGTTGACGTTCTTTCATTTCTCTCTCAAGGCCCGCCAGATGAGTTTCGTCCCTTACGACCAGGACTGCTCCGGTGAAAGTCCCTTTATTATTAATAAGAGGGTATGTAGTAGCTGTTACAACTTGCTGCGGGCTTGATTCTTGTTTACATTCAAAGTGATATATTTCGACCGGTTTTTTCTCCTTAACGGTTTCTTCAAGGGCTTCTGCACACTTTCCGTCACAATGCGTCAGGAGAGATTTGAATGACTTTCCGACGGAATCGCGGGATAAGTTACAGATATCTTTGGCCGCTTCGTTGACTTCTATTACAATCAAATCTTTATCTACTGTGATAATTGAATCCTTTACGCTCTTGAAGATTGCCTCAAGGTTTGAACGGTATTTTTCCTTTTCGTCTGCCAGTGCCTTGTGTTTCATGGCGGTCTTTGTAATGTGCATTAATGACTCCAGTTGTAACGGCTTAGAAACATAGTCAAAGGCTCCCAATCGAAGTGCATCTGAAGCAGTATCTATATCAGGCGCTCCCGTAACCATGACAACCGGACAATGAAGTTTTCTTGTCTTGATTTCTCTCAAGATATCGATACCGGTTTTCCCCTTTAGATTAATGTCTGCTAATATCAAATCAAGATCAGATTCGTCGATTATGGTCAGGGCTTCATTGTAATCGGCGGCAGTAGCCACCTCGTATCCCTCGTCTGAAAAGAAGCTTTCCAGGGTAAACCGGATATTTTCTTCATCATCTATTATGAGTACTTTTGCCATTGTTCTTCTGTATTGTTATTCGTGTTTTTCAGGTAGTTAGCCGGGAGTGTGTCATGTCACAAAAGTGTGACGTTGCTGTGCTGAACTATAGCATGTCACATTATAACAGGCAAGGTAATTGTTCGATACCAGGTAATTCAGGAATTTAAGAATTTAAGAATTTAAGAATTCAGGAATTCTTTAATCCCTCAATCCTTTAATTCCTTAATTATACGTATAATTCCAACTCGTACTTCCTTTTAGCTTGACAACATTTTAATGTAAAGTTAAAATTGGCTTAAGTTTATCACAATTTACCATGATTAGAAAAAATTGATTTTATAGATTATGAATGGCAAAACTTCTATCAGAGGCGTTATAAAGGGTTTCCTTTCTACGCCTTCTTTTTTTGGCATACCGAGGATAAATTTTATCCTTTTTATTGCGACTTCTTTCACTACCTATTTAATAAATGGCCCAAGCTATGCTATTTGTATAATGACGATTTTGCTTGCACACGAAATGGGACATTTTATTATGTGCCAAAAGTATCGTGTAGATGCAACATGGCCATTTTTCCTTCCTGTGCCGCTTCCTCCATTCGGTACATTTGGCGCAGTTATCAAGATGAAGGGTCGTATCCCTGATAAACGTGCCTTATTTGATATTGGGGCGGCAGGTCCGATTGGAGGTCTGATTTTTGCGATTCCGATTACGATTATAGGTCTGAGTCTTTCCGAAGTTCTTCCTATTCCCAGGGATTCGACAAGTTACCTGGGTTTGGGGGAACCTATACTATTCTCCTTTTTTGCAAAGATGATGGTAGGTGAAGTTGCTGAAGGTTTTGATATTGTCTTAAACCCGATTGCTTTTGCCGGTTGGGCAGGGCTTTTTGTTACTGCACTTAATCTGCTGCCTATCGGGCAGCTTGATGGAGGGCATATCATTTATGCTTTATTGGGAAAGTATAGTGGTATTGTGTATAAGGCAGGTATTGGTGCATTTTGTATCTTTACATTATTTGTTTATCCTGGTTGGATTATTTTTGCCGTCATGCTTTTGTTGTTCGGATTCAAGCATCCTCCACCGGCAGACCCGTTTACACAGCTTGATTTTAAACGCAAATGCATCGGGGTTTTAATGCTGATTGTTTTTTTACTATGTTTCACCCCAATTCCTCTTAAGGTTTGAGAGACTTCATCTTTATCTAATTTGATGCATAGTAAATTCAAACTGGTAGCCGCAGACTTCAGTCTGCGCAGGCTAAAGCCATGCGGCTACATAAGTCGTTGCCATTGGTAACCTAACTTGATGTATAGGGATTTCAATAATATTGATAACACTTCGACTCCGCTCAGTGTGACGTCATCCTGAGCGGAGTCGAAGGATAGTTTTTGTAGCGATAGCAACCTAACTTGTAAAATGACAAAAAGAGTTATAGTAGCAATGAGCGGGGGCGTTGACAGCAGCGTTGCCGCTCATTTCTTAATTGAACAGGGATACGACGTAATCGGTTTGTTCATGCGTCTTGGAAATACTACAGACGCACCTGCGCCAGACAGAAAAACGGCTACGTGTTGTAGCGCTGAAGACGCCAGGGATGCCAGAAATGTTGCATCATCTCTTGGAATTCCCTTTTATGCCCTTAACTTCGAAGATGAGTTTAATCGTATTATTGAATACTTCTGTGATGAATATTTAAAAGGGAGGACTCCCAACCCATGTATAATCTGCAACCAGGAACTTAAGTTTGGTAAATTGCTTAAATTTGCGGATTACCTTGACGCCGATTTTGTAGCGACAGGTCATTTTGCCAGGATCGACAGGCTCAACGACAGGTATGTATTGAAAAAGGGAATAGATGCGAATAAAGACCAGTCTTACGTCCTTTTCTCGCTTGACCAGCAGCAACTGTCCCGCGCACTGTTTCCGCTTGGGAATATGACCAAGGCTGAGGTCCGCAAAAAGGCTTCCGGTCTTAACCTGAAGACGAAGGATAAGCCTGAAAGCCAGGAGATTTGTTTTGTTACAGGCAAGAGTTACAGTGATTTGATTACCGAAAGGGTGGGCTCCGGGATTGGCGCCGGTTTGTTAAAGGATACGAACGGTAACACCCTGGGCACACATGACGGCATCCATAATTTTACAGTCGGGCAGAGGAAAGGATTGGGCATCGCATTTGGCGAGCCGAGATATGTAGTTGATATTGATCCTGCGCAAAATACAGTAACGGTTGGAATTGCGGATAAACTTTTAAGGGATACATTTACAGTAGGTAATGTAAACTGGATAGCGATTGAAAGATTGGAAAAGGAATTGAATTCCTCGGTAAAGATCAGGTATAAAGGCGACGACACTCCAGCCGTAATCTATCCTCTCGAAGATGATCGTGTCAGGGTTGAATTCAAAGAGCCACAGCGCGCCATAACACCGGGCCAGGCGGCTGTATTTTATGATGGAGATACTGTAGTCGGGGGGGGATGGATTGAAAGGAGTTGAAGAATTGAATATTTACTATTGAAGATTGAAGATTGGAGTGGAAATTAAATGAATAAGGATGAACTGAAAAAGCGCACAAAAGACTTTGCGCATCGTTGTGTAAAACTAGCAATAGCCTTACCAAAAACGCAATTGGGAAAACATATCACTGGCCAATTGATAAGATGTTCTACATCAGTTGCTGCAAATTATAGGTCCTGCTGTTTAGCCCAGTCGAAGGCCAGTTTTGTTGCAAAGCTAAGCATTGTCCTTGAGGAAATAGATGAATCCTCATTCTGGCTGGAATTTATTACTGATGAACAAATCATGAAAGAAAAAATGGTTACTCCACTTCTCAATGAAGCTCTGGAGTTAACGTCAATCTTTTTTGCATCGAGAAAGACAGCAAGGATGAACAAATGAATATTACTAAGACCCAAATTGAGCAATCTTATATAGACAACAAAGAGAACAATATTCAATTGAATAACGTTATTACTCCGAACTAAATAACGTAAGACAGTTTATTTTAGGAGAGATTACTATATCTAACACATTACCACTCATGAATCTTACAGCATTGGGCGAAGCAACAGAATTTCTGGGGAAGATTGCCGGCTATATCTGGAGCATGCCGCTGGTTATTTTGCTCGTAGGCACAGGTGTTTATTTCAGTATAAGGCTCATCTTTCCACAATTCAGAAGGATTGGGCATGCTATAGCAATTGCCAGAGGCAAATATGATAATCCTGATGATCCGGGAGAGATAACCCACTTTCAGGCGCTCTGTGCGGCCCTCTCTGCAACTGTTGGCGTCGGTAATATTGCCGGTGTAGCTATCGCCTTACATGCCGGTGGTCCGGGAGCAGTTTTCTGGATGTGGGTAGCCGCTCTCTTTGGCATGGTTACCAAATATGCCGAATGTACTCTTTCACAGAAATACCGTGTCATTCATAGCGACGGCACTATAAGCGGCGGCCCTATGTATTATATTGAAAGGGGAATGGGCGGTAGATACAAATGGCTGGCCATACTCTTTGCCGGTTGTGGACTGATAGCTACATTTGGCGGCGGTAATATGGTTCAATCAAATTCAATGACCATCGCCTTTACCGATCAATTTGCTACACAAAAATATTACAACGATACTCCTCTGTCCAGGCTAAACAATGGGACAGAAATCAGTGTGCAGGATGGCGCAGATTTTATCATAAAAACCAGTGACGGCAAGGCAATCGAGATTGATATCTCAGGGGCCGGCCTGGTAGGTGATCTGTTAAATGCGGTAAACCTTCATCCGGGAAATTCTTCGAATTCTGTATACGCTGAACTGGCGACAGATCATAATAGTATTGAGTTTACGGATTATACTGATGGTAAGCATGTGTTTACGCTTATAGCCCCAGACAATGATAAATTAATAGAAGAGCTTGGGTTTGTAAATGGTGATGGCAGTATTAATAAATTAAGTGATAGTAAGATATCTACGGTTATACCTGAAAAGCTTTTCCTGAAGGCAATTCTCGGATTAGCAATTTCTATAATAGTAGGCATGGTGATTATTGGTGGTATTAAAAGAATTGGAAAGGTTGCAAGCAGGCTTGTCCCGGTTATGTCTTTAATATATGTTGCAGGGGCGCTCTTTATTATCTTCTGGAACTATGACAGGATATTAGACTCATTTTATCTGATTTTCAAACATGCCTTTACTCCAACTGCAGCGACTGGCGGTTTTGCCGGAGCGACCGTGTTGTATGCGATAACGTGGGGCGTAAGAAGGGCGGCTTTCTCCAATGAAGCAGGACTTGGAAGCGCCCCAATTGCCCATGCTGCTGCAAAGACAAAAGAACCTGTACGTGAAGGGCTGGTTGCCATGATGGGTCCCCTGGTCGATACTCTGATTATATGCACCATGACGGCGCTGGTTATTATTATTACCGGAGAATGGACTGGTAACGCAGATTCATCGGTTTTAACAAAGAATGCCTTTAATGCAGGGATTCCGTATTTTGGCGGAGTAATAGTGTCGATTGGGCTGATACTGTTTGCCATCTCCACTGCCATAAGCTGGTCTTATTACGGAAACCGTTGCGCAGAATATTTATTTGGCCCCAGAGCAATCCTGCCTTACCGTTGGCTATACGTGATCTCCCTTTTTGTGGGAGCAGTAGTTCAGTTGGAGTTTGTCTGGAATTTTTCAGATATCACATTAGGTTTAATGGCAATCCCAAACCTCATTGCCCTTATCGCCCTTAGCGGTGTAGTGGTAAGTTTGACAAAAGACTATTTCTCACGCAAACATATCCGTACTAATTAATGGAGTAATCCCTCTCTTTCGAGAGGATTCCAGAATTGGAATCCTCTCGAAAGAGAGGCTGTTCGTTGCCCTATGAAATTAAAATTAGAAATTAGGGACAGACACTTTCTAATATGAAAAGAAGAAAACATGGAACCAAACATAAAAAAAAGTATTGAAGCCGAAAAGAAAGAATTTGCCTACAGCATTATAGCCAAAGCTCAAACAAATTATATCTCACAATAAGCGATGAAATTGATTTAAGTTTTTTTGTGTCTTTTGCGACTCTTTGCGGCTCAACTCATTTGCTGACTGTCGGCAGACGTAAATACCCGTGGTGAACCATGAAAGAATACGACGTTGTGATAGCAGGTTCCGGCCCTTCAGGCGCAGCGGCGGCAAAGGGTCTGGTAAATGGAAGATTAAGCGTACTGGTGCTGGAGAAAAAGAAACTTCCCAGATACAAGATATGCTCCGGAATTATCTTCAGAAAATCGCAGGATATTACCGGGAAATATTTTGGAGAAATTCCAAAGTCGGCGTACGTTACTCCTGAACTCTTAAAGGGAGTTAGATTCTGGTCTGATAGTGATAGCTATAAAGATTATCCTTTCACTAAAGATGGCAGTGGAGCGCCCAACGTATGGCGTTCTGAGTATGACTACTGGCTTGTCAGGAATTCGGGTGCGGAGATTAAGGATTCTTCTGCCTTGATAGACTTCAGTGACACCGGTGATTATGTCCTTTTGAAGGTTCATGATGTTTTAAATGATGAAGTAATAGACATCAGGTGTAAGTACTTGATAAGCGCTGAAGGCGGCAAGTCTGTAATCAGAGCGAAGCTTGACCCGGAATTTGAGAAGGGCCTGAAATGGTTTGTCGCTTATCAGAATTACTACGAGGGAAGTTCAAGCCTGGACCCTGATTTCTATCACGGTTTTCTGGAACCTCAATACGGCGAGGTCTACGCGTGGTTTAGTGTTAAGAATGGTATGCAGGTCTTCGGTACTGCGGTAGCGAAAGGGAAAAAGATCAAGCCCTATCTCTTGAGATTCACAGAGTTATTAGAGAAGAAATTTGATCTCAAGCGTGGAAGGTTAGTGAGAAGGTCCGGATGTCTTGGCAATAATATGTGCCCGGAGGGAAAGTTTTACTTGGGCAAAAACAATATTCTTCTGGTAGGAGAGGCGGCAGGATTTCTTAATGCGTTTGGTGAGGGGATTTCGTGTGCATTGTCTACAGGTCTGTTTGCTGCGGAGGCAATAAGCGAGGGTATTAAGTCAAATAATAAGGCGCTTGAATTGTATACAGAATTGACAAAACGAGAGAGAAGAGAAACGACAGCTTCCTGGCGATTAGGTGCAAGGCTGGCAGGTAGAGACTTAATGCCGGTATAATTATAATGGATGTATACCACATAACTATCTTAATAATTTCCCTGCTGATCATGTTTGGAGGGCTTTCAGGGATAATACTTCCTGTGATTCCGAGTACGCCCCTTATATGGTTGGGTATATTTATATATGCCGTTTGTGATGGATTTGAAAGTATAAGCCGGCTTCTACTATTAATCTTTGCTGTCTTAACTATTTTCTCAGTTGTTCTTGATTATTTCGGAGGCGTTATCGGGGCGAAGAAATTTGGAGCGACAAAATGGGGTATGATTGGTTCTATATTCGGGTGTATAGGAGGTTTTTTTACCGGGGGTATAGTTGGAATAATAATCGGTTCATTTCTCGGTGCAGTATTACTTGAATTAATCTTTGACAAGGATTTAGAAGGTGCGTTTAAATCAGGTGTGGGAACATTAGTTGGCTTTATTGGCGGCGCAATAACAAAACTGACCATAGGTGTAATTATGATTGGCATCTTTATCTGGAAGGTATTTTAATGCATAGGAAATTCAAAATCGGCGGGTAAGAAACCCGCCCTACAAAAATATCAAATTATGATTTTACATAGAGATCTGGATATAGGAGAGCTTTCTCCATGCCCCTATCTGCCTGACAGGAAAAAGCAGATCAAATACTTTCTTGCGAGTGAGCTTGATGAATCTGACGTTTCGTTTTTACTTGCGAAAGGCTGGAGAAAATTTGGCGTATATTTCTTCCAGCCCTCCTGCCCCGGCTGCCAGGAGTGCGTACCCATTCGTGTAATATCCGATGAATTTGAACCGTCTAAAAGCCAGAGGCGCAATCTGAAAAAGAACAGGGACATAGATGTAGTCTTTGGCCCGCTTAAATTCAGCGACAGGGCCTTTGAGATTTACAAGGACCATTCAGATCAGCGTTTCTCACAGGAATGCAATCTGGAGGAATTCATTGTCAGCTTCTTTTCACCATCTACTCCGGGCCTTCAATCTGAATTCTACCTCAACGGCGAATTGATTGGTCTGGGCTTTCTGGACAGGGGGGAGGATTGTCTGAGCAGTGTGTATTTTATTTATGATACAAGATTTTCTCATCTGGGGTTGGGGACCTTCAGCATTTTAAAGGAGATCGAACATACACGATCTCTCGGATTGAAATACTATTGCCTGGGCTATTACATTCGTGAATGTCAGAGGATGACGTATAAGGATAATTTCAGACCGAGAGAACACTATAACTGGTTGCAGGATAAGTGGGAAACTATTTGATCAATAGAAAGATCAGAAAATACCTCTAACCTTTTCAGGTCACGGGTAATCAAGTTTATCTTTTCCAGTATGAACTCTCTATCTATCATCTGTATTATGGCTGAAGGTTAAAGCTTTGCATCCTTTTCCTGATTAAAACTTCTTTCAACCTGAAGAGGTCTTTACTGTCATGATAATCACGGAATGCATACGACTTAAAGGTCAGGTAATCATAATTTCGGCCATAAAGAAGCACAGAATTCTGCATTACCTGATAGCGAAATAAAGCATCAGTATTATGCAGGGATTTTACGTCAATTTCATTGACTTCAAATATTTGTGCAAATCCATTGCTTAAGGTAATTAGATCATCGGTAGAAATCGGTTTGGTTTCCAAAACTGCAATATCAATGTCACTGTCTTTACGCATATTCCCTTTTGCCTGTGAACCATAAAGAATCACCAATGAAAGATTATGCTCTTTTGCGAGTTTTTCAATCTCCGGTTTCAGGTTTTCTAATTCTTCATTTATCATAGTTTCTTTAATATACAATACTTTAGTTGAGCCACAATCAAAACATGTTAGGTCTTTGAAGCTATAAGACTTTAATTCCGTCTCCCACAAATATACCGCTTTTAGTTAATCTGTACAGTAAACCACCAGCTATGCTGGTGTGACTAAATAAGGCTATGCCGTGGAAGGCGAGAAAACGTTTACTCGTGCAAATTAAAGGATTCTTACTATTGGATTCCTCTCGAAAGAGAGGAGCATGTTTATGTTTTCACTTGCCTGAGAGAGTAAAGCCATTGTATGGGTGCCGTTCTAATATTTTGAACTTGTTTTTCAGCTTTTCTTGAAAGAAAGATGTTATAGTTCATCCCAATTCTTCAAGAGAAACGCTCCTGCCTTTCTTGTGATCTTTATGCGCCTCTTCTCTCATTTTCCCCAGAGCCTTTGCATACTCTTTGTTAACTGTAAAGAATAACTGTTCCTGCTTTTCCTCACTTAGTTTTTTAACGGTATCAACGACTTTTTCAAAAGTCATATCTGCCATAACTTTAGGCATTACTATACACCTCCTCTCAATTTAATCTCTTTTGTTAAATTCAAATAAACTACAACAGCGGACAGATAAATTATTTCCCCCTCATTACAAGATCTACAAGTATACTTGTCTCCAGATGGTCAAAATCAATAGGCTTGGTTATATATTCGTCTGCTCCTGACCTAAGGGCTTCTTTGCCTATCTCTTCATCTTTTACTGCAGTTACCATTATAATGCCGACATCCTTATCAAACTCCCTTATCTGCTTCAATGCCTCTACGCCTCCCATTCCAGGCATTTTTATATCGAGGAGCATTGCATTCGGTTTTTCATTCTTTACCTTTTCTATCGCATCCTCCCCGCTATTGGCCGTAATAACATCGTATCCTTTCGCTTCCAGAAACCTCTTAAGAAGTTCGCTTGCCTTGACTTCATCATCTACAATCAGTATCTTTGACAAAACCAACACCTCCTTCCATTGGGATTTATGATTTATGATTTTCTATTGTATATTGAATATTTTTCTTATAGTTTGGTGCAGTAACAATCATCAATTGCAAATCAACAATCGCCAAACGTTTGTCATTAGCCATTCGCTTCACACAGAAATCGTTTTTTCCGTCTGCTCCAGGGATGCAGGCAGATAGATGGTGAAGGTTGCGCCAACTCCTGTTTCAGATTCGACAGAGATGTGTCCATCATGTTTTTTAATAATAGAATAAGATATTGCAAGCCCAAGGCCGCTGCCTTCCTGTTTGGTTGTGAAACAGGGATCAAAAATCTTTTGTAAATTTTCGTCAGGTATACCGGTTCCCTGATCTTCAATGATCACCTTTACATGCTTCCCTTCATTTAAAGGCAAATAGTCTTCTGCAGTAACGTTGATGTTTTCGGCCCTGACCCTGATAATTCCACCCTCAGGCATTGCCTGTTTAGCGTTGATAATAAGATTGCTGATAACCTGCGTCATCTGTCCCTTATCGGCGTCAATCAGCCATATGTCATCTGATATATGAAACTCACAACTGACTGCAGAGTCGCTCAAGACAAGTTTGCTTAATTCACTTATTAATGCTGAGATAGAAATCTTTTCCTTAACCGGTACTCCACATCTGGAGAATGAGCCTAATTGTCTGGTTAAATCCTTTGCCTCTGTAGATGCTTTTTCAATATAACTCAAATATCCAAATATTTCTTCTGTTGGATTTGTACAGCTCTTTGCAAACGTAACATTGTACAGGATTATTGATAAGAAGTTATTGAAATCGTGAGCAATACCTCCGGCAAAAGTACTGAGAGATTCAAGTTTTTGTGCTTTAATAACATATTCTTCCATTTTCTTGCGTATCTTGATTTCTTTTTCCAGATCCAACACCTTCTTCTCGAGTTTAGTTACCAGACGCTTGCTATACCCTGCCAGATAGCCTTCGTCCTCTTTTATAGATATTTTCGGAGCTACGGGCGCTGCACTTACGGGTTCGTTGATAGTGGTTTCCAGTATCTTCAGTAACTTATCCAGGTCTAATGGTTTGACGATAAACTTTTCTGCGCCTAGATTAAGGGCAAACTCTTCATCCTTTTTACTTATATACGTTGCGGTATAGAAAATAAAAGGTATCTGACTCAGTTTATCGTTGGTCTTACACTCCCTGCACAACTGAAAGCCGTCCATCTCCGGCATTAAGATATCAGTTATGATAATATCAACCGGACAGGTTTTCAACTTCTCAAGGGCTTCAATTCCGTTTCCGGCGGTCACGGCTTCGTGTCCTTTTGCCTCCAGAAACCGCTTGAGAAGTGTGCATGCCTTGACTTCGTCATCTACAACCAGTATTTTACTCATAGGATTTATGATTTTCTATTGTTGATTGTTGATTTGTTTTTTTGGGCTGTTTTTCTTGTTGTGATAAAAATAGAAGTTAATTCATGAGCTTCATTGAAAAGTGGCAATACTCTCTTTTTTTGCATTAATTTTTCATCTATAATAAATTCCAACCAGAATTCAGATTCATCTGATTCTTCAATTACGATACTTACTTTTGATATAAAAGCAGCTTTTGATTGAGCTAAAAGAGTCGCACGATAATTTGCTGCAACAGATGTAGCACATCTTATCAGTTGTTTTCTTATATGAGATCCCAATACTGTTTTAGGTAACATTACAGCAAGTTTGACACTTCTATGAGCAAAGTCTTTGGTCCTGTTCTTTAGTTCTTCAGCATCCATGCTTTTCTCCTTAATAAGATTTTTGATTTCCTATCGCCAATCTTCAATATTCAATCAACAATCGCCAATCATAAAGCTTCAATCCTCAACCGGAAAATAGCTCTCTTTAGACTTTTTTCTTCTCTCAATGGGTAAATCAATTGTAAACGTTGCCCCTTTCCCCGCTTTACTCTCTACACTGATAGTACCGCCATGGTTTTTAATAATCCCGTATGATTCGCTGAGGCCAAGGCCGACTCCCACAACTTCCTTCTTGGTGCTATAGAAAGGTTCAAATAACTTGTCAATGTTCTCCTTCTCAATACCACCGCCTGTATCTTCAAAAGAGATTCTTACAGAATCTCTTTTGAGTTTGCCCGTCCGCCTCGGCGGAGAGTGTTGAGTTTGGAGTTCGGAGATTTTATCTTCTTCACTCTGAACTTCCAACTCCTTACTCCGAACTTCCTGCTCCCTGCCCGTCCGGCAGGCGGGCGAACTCATAACTCTCCGTGTGCTCACGGTGAACGTGCCGCCCTCCGGCATGGCATCAAACGCATTTGTTATCAAATTCAGAAATACCTGTGTTAATTTATCACCATTGACCGTAATCTCTGGTAATCCCTCTTCAAACCTTTTTATGAATTTTATATTTCTTAACTTCATATCAGGTTCAACGAGGGATATGGCTTTTTCCAGCAGATTATTCGCCTGAACACCTTCAGCTGCAAATTCTTCTTCTTTTGAAAATGTCAATAAATCTTTTGTAATATCTTCAATACGGGAAACCTCTTCCCTGATCGAATTCAAGTCCTTTTCTGCCGTTGAACCCTTATCTACGTCCATCAATAATAATTGAACATGACTTGAAATGATATTTAAAGGATTTAATATCTCATGAAACACACCTGACGTCAGCCTCTCAATGGACGCCATCTTATGTGATTCCCTGAATTCGTTTTCCATCTGCCTGCGTTCGGAGATGTCTCTTATTATCGCTATAGCGTTCCATTTGTCATTTACATTAATGGATGAAAGAGATAATTCTGTCGGAAATTCTGTTCCATCTCTCCCTACGGCTGTTAATTCAACAGTTTTTCCAACAAGATGATATTGATCTATAGCGTTGAAACATTCAAGCTCACTTGAATAATCTTCACGCAGCTTCTTTGACATAATCAGTTCTAACATTTCTTTCCCAATAGCCATATTATCGGAATAACCAAATATTCTTTCTGCGGATTTATTCCAGTATGTAATCTTCCCGTTTTCGTCCACCATTACAATGGCATCATGAGCGGCAGCGCTTATCATTCGGAATCTTTCTTCGCTTTCTTTCAACGTCTTTTCAATCCGCTTGCGCTCTTTATTTTCCAGTATCAGTTCATTGTTTGATTCTTCCAGGTCTGCTGTGCGTTCAGCTACGAGTTGTTCCAGATTTTCGTTGAGTTCCCTTAATTCTCTTTCCTTCTTATGCCTGTAAAGAGCCATTTCAATAATTATGTGTAACTCTTTTGCCACAAATGGCTTGAGGATATACCCAAACGGCTCTGTCAACTTTGCTCTTTCCAGTATATTCTTATCTGCATAACCAGTGAGATATATAATAGGAACATCTAAAGATTCATGTATTTGCCTGGCCGCTTCCACTCCGTCCATATCACCTTCCAGATTAATATCCATCAGCACTAAATCAGGATGCGCCTTTAATGCCTTCTGGATTGCCTCTTCCCCTGAAGAGACTACACCGGCAACACCATAACCCCTGTTTTTCAACAGTTCCTGCAAAGATTCGGTTATGGTGCTTTCGTCTTCAACAATCAGGATTTGTGCATTTGACATAATACTAGCTCCACTTAAATCGAATTTGTTGTGTTGTTGCTAAAATAATAACATAACTTTTTTGATCAATCAATGAAGCATTACAGTACTTATCTCTTCAATTTAATATTGTATATTTGTGATTATCTATTGTTGCCCGCCCTGGCCTGCCCAAGCGAAGACTTGGTATTGGCCGGGGTGTGATCTCCGCCGAGGCGGACGGGCGCTCTGCGGTCTGGGCCAGGGATTGTTTATTGGTCAAAAGTCATTTGTCATTCGCTTGCCGATAGTTTTGACGTAATTAATATTAATCTTGTTGGGTGCGCTTTGCTTCCCCGGACAAAAGGCGCCGAGGACTTTCCCCGGACAAAAAGCGCCGAGGACATTCACCCAACCTGCGCAATTAGATACGAGTTGCGTATTCTGTAGGATGGGTTAAGCGGAGCGAACCCATCGATACATTCTTAAGCACGAGGAATGTATTTTCCATATGTTTTCTTAAAACACTCAGGACAAAAGCCGTGAGAGACGTCAATCTTTGCCTTTTCGCACATATAAGATTCCATTGTCATCCATTCCCCGGTACCAGGCTCTTTATCTGCATCATCGCGTATCTTTTTGCACACACAGCAAACGGGCAACATCTTTTCATAGAGTTTGACCTTTCTTTGAAGTTCCAGTTTCTCAATGCAGCGAAGCACTCTAAAATGTATGTCTTCTAAATCTACCGGCTTAAGAACGTAATCAAAGGCATTAAGCCTGATGGCATCTATGGCAGATGCAAGGTCACCATAGGCAGTACAGATAATAATCATAGTTGCCGGGTTTATTTCCCCGGTCTTTCTTAATACCTCCATTCCTTCCATTCCAGGCATCTTTTGGTCAAGAAGCATAATGTCTGGGTTTACATTCCTTACCTTTTCCAATGCATCCTCTCCGTTATTGGACGTGATAACCTTGTATCCCTTTGACTCCAGAAACCTCTTGAGAAGCTCACACGTCTTTACTTCGTCATCTACAATAAGTATCGTACTCATAGGATTTATGATTTTATATTGTTGATTTGTTTTTTTGGGCTGTTTTTCTTGTTGTGATAAAAATAGAAGTTAGTATGGAGTGCAGTGACCGTGTCACTGCTTTAACACACATCGTCACGCCCGCCTGCCATTTGTCGGGCAGGGACGATGTACTCCAAAAAAACATCTATATGCAAATGCCTTGGCAATAATACCTATAGAATTTGTTTTTACTGTCCATTGTTTAACTGACAACACAAACCGGTTTAAACCTGCCTGATTTTTAATTCCCTCGAATTCGGGGGAATTAAAATCCGGGTTGTATATCTCCTCCCATATTCCAAGAAATTCAATGGTATTCTTATTTCGCAGCCATTTTTCTATCAATGCAAGACCATTTTCAATATTTTTGACCATGTCGGTTAAAGATATAAAATCATCATCATTGTGCTGATAATATGAAATTTCAGTGCCTGAAACGTGTAATTTTGCCATTTTATATAAACCACCAATAATCAAGACACAAGCCGCCTAAGGCGCCCCTTGAAACATCTTATAGGTCCGACTCGGTCGGGATACAAATAAATCCAATCATCAATCTTCATTTCTATAAGTCGCCAGATAGTTTATCATGGATTACTTTATCCAGATAATTTAAATCAATTGGTTTCGTAATATATTCATTCGCGCCTAACTCAAGGGCTTTTATACCCGTCGGTTTATCGTTTACGACTGTCACCATTATAATACATAAATCCCTGTCAAACTCCCTTATACGCCTCAAAACCTCTATACCGTCGATTTCAGGCATCATTATGTCAAGAAGCACAGTGTCCGGGTTTTTATTCCTTATCTTCTTCAATGCATCCTCACCGCTATTGGACGTAATAACATCGTAGCCCTTTCTTTCCAGAAACCTCTTAAGAAGCTCACATTCCTTGACCTCATCATCTACAACCAATATCTTGCTCATATATCGATCTCCAAAAAATAATTGTATATTGTTGCCCGCCCTGGGCAGCCCAGGCGAAGACTTGGTCCTGGCGGGGGTGTGGTCTCCGCCGAGGCGGACGGGCGCTCTGCTGTCTGGGCCAGGGATTGTTTATTGGTCAAAAGTCATTTGTCCTTAAAATTTCTAAATTGATCTACTGTCAAATCTGCGTCCTTTAAAATAGCCTTCAAAGTTTTGCGTTTTATTATCTTGCCTGAATGTATCTGCACATTGGTTCTTCGCTTATCGCCGGCTCTTTTATAAATAGCGTGGCTGCTTCCGGACTGGCGGATGAATTGGAACCCAATAGATTCTAAATTGAGCGATTTTGTAGCCGCAACCTTGAGGTTGCGTAACTTACGTGAACTCATCAAATGGTGAAAAACGTCCGCCCAGGCGGACGGCTACAATGGCATGTAATATGAAATCGCTCAATTTAGGTTCTAAAACTTTTACAACTTCCTTAGAAGTAACTGCCGGAAACCTTTTGGAAGTCATACCGCTACCTTCAATGAGGTTACAGTAAATTCGTCATCCGGGATATCCTCTCCATCCTTTAAATAATCTTCTATAAAGGTGTTAATGGCTTTTCTCATTTCAGATATAGTTTCTTCGTATGTTTCTCCCTCGACATGACAACCCTGAAAGGCAGGACACTGAGCAAAGTATCCACCCTCTTCACATGGTTCGACAATAACAGCAAACTTATATGTTTGTTCCCTGCTCATTTCAATTACCTCCTTTATCTTTGAAAATTCATTTTGTCTAATACAACAGTGTTGAAATAAAAAGTTGTTATAATTGTAATAAATTAGTAAACCCAAAGCCGCATGCTTTGCGGGCGGGTTCTTTACTTATGTGAAACTACTTCGTTCAATCTAATCACTAACCTTAAGGCTTCATTAATTTCTTTTGCCGATTTAAAATAAGCCGAAACATCTTCATCTAATCTAAAAACGTGCCTGGCAAAACGATTTGGTTTCGACATGGCAAAATCTTCTTTTTTTAATTCAGGCATTTCTTCATCTGGAATTCCGTCTTGGTGTTTATTATTCATATTTCCCCCTGTTCATATCGTTTCCTTTCAATGGTTGTTAATTTCCTGGCACTGATAATTCTAATACTTTCTTCTTTTTCTACAAACACGACATATAATAAGCGGTTTTTTGACGATTCGCCAACAATAATTTCTCTCTGTTCTTGATTTGAGTGAAAGCGATCATCAATAATGATAGCAAAATTATCATCAAAAACAGTCCCGGCTTCTTTAAAATCAACGTCATGTTTTTTAATATTACTTTGGTGCTTATTATTATCCCATTCAAATTCCATAAATCAGCACTCTTCCCTTGCTATTTTTATATATTATCTTCATTCATTTCTTATTCCTCCCTGCCCGAATGGCTTGTCCGGGCGGGCGAACTCCGAACTCAACACTCCCTGCCAGTCCGGCAGGCGGCCGAACTCCTAAAGTGTTAATATACGACAGGGCAAACCCTGTTAAATATGGCTACACCCCTGAACAACCCAGTTGTCATGAACAATCTAACCTATTAACATGTGTACAGGGCAGGCTGTGAATTTAACAGGGTAAATCTATCGTGAACTTTGTCCCTTTACCTTTCTCACTCTCTACACTTAATGTCCCGCCGTGATTTTTTACGATTCCGTATGATATACTCATGCCCAGGCCGGTTCCCTTTCCAACCTTCTTGGTGGTAAAAAATGGAACAAAAACCGAGTCAAGTTTCTCTTTCGGAATACCACTGCCTGTATCTTCAAAAGAGATTCTTACAGAATCTCCTTTGAGTTTGCCCGCCTGCCGTTTTGACGGGTCGGGCAGGGAGTGTTGAGTTCTTAGTTCGGAGTCTTTTTCTTCTTCACTCCCTGCCCGAATAGGTACAGGCGGGTGAACTCCCAACTTCTTACTCCGAACTTTCCGTGTCCTCACGGTGAGCGTACCGCCCTCCGGCATGGCGTCTCTCGCATTTGTTATCAAATTCAGGAACACCTGTCTCAATTCTTCACTATTTGCCGAAATCTCTGGCAGTCCCTCTTCAAACTCCCTTATAAACTTTATATTGATCAATTTCATATCAGGCGCAACAATGGATATTATCTTTTCTAACAAACTATTCGTGTCAACCTCTCCGGCTTCCGCCTCTTCCTTCCTTGAAAATCTTAATAAACCGTCCGTAATATTCACGATGCGAGCAATCTCCTCCCGAATCGACTTCAAGTCCTCTTCCGTCTCTGAACCCTTCTCCGCCTCCGTCAGCATTAATTGAATATGGCTTGAGATGATATTTAAGGGATTTAACACCTCATGAACCACACCTGCTGTCAGTTGCCCGATAGAAGCCATCTTATGTGATAATACTAATTCTTCTTGCGCCAGCTTCTCTTCTGTGATGTCCCTCATGACCTGAACAACACCAATATAATCGCCGTTATCATTAAAACGTGGAAAACATGACACAATAAAGATCCTTTGCAGAAGTGATGATTTTATCTCTCTTGTAACAGGTTCCAGGGTTTTTGACGCATCTATTACCGGACATTCACTTACATTCACATTCTCATCATGATTGAATATTTCATGACATTTTTTTCCGATAACGTCTTCTGGTTTGACAGAAAGCTTATTTAAAAACGTATGGTTACACTTGACTAATATGTAGTCCTTATCGTAGATGGCGATCATGTCCTTCACCGAATCAAACGTGATTTCCCAATCCCGCCTGGCGTCTTCAATTCTTCTAAATGACCTGACAAGCCTTTTACGCATTGTTTCAAACGATCTGCCCAGAGACCCTATCTCATCTTTTCTCTTAATCCTGATTTGTTTAGACAAAACTCCTTTTGTTATATTTTGAGTATGTGTAACCAGGTTGTTTATAGGCCTTGTTATCCCTCTGGATATAAAGACTGCAACTGCGGAAAAAACCATAATACCCATAAACCCTGCAAGTAAAGTGACGTTTCTCAAAGATACAAGGGGAGCAAAGGCTTCAGCGGCATCCTTTTCTACCAGTAAAACCCAATCCAACTCTTTAAAATATCGTGAAGCGCCGAGTACGGGGATATCTCTGTAATCAGGGTATACACCAATCATGCCCCTGCCATTCTCGAAGGCAGCCCTGATGCCTTTTGTATCAACAACCTGTTTGAATACAGCGTCTTTGATAAACCTGGACTCCGTAATCATTAATTTATCACTATTGACAATATACAATTCACCCGTCTCTCCCAATCCTTCCAGTGGTCCCGCTTTTCTTAATATATCTGACATTTCATTATAAGTAATCTTTTTGAGATAATCGCCTCTGTACCTGTTAACGATTATGCCTGTAGTTTTATCCGTTGTTTCGTTTGCAAATAATCTTGCTACATTGAAAAATGTTTTTTGCCTGGAATCTGCAGTATGATATAAATCGCTTATGCATGAGCCTGTTTCCATCGTCTTTGTAAAATATGCCTCACCTGATACATTCCTTCCTGTCTGGCCAATCTCTGTTGAACTGATTATCTCACCGTCAAGATTAACGACAAACACTGCAAGAAGATCAGGATCAAGAGACTGTTTATTCTCATAAAGGTAGGTATTTAAGAGATCGGCATGATAAAAGGCCATTTCTTCTATTCTAACTAACTCTTCTGTGGTATCCCTGATAAGGCCGTCAGAACTAAAGTCTATTGTGCGGGTTTTATTTACGGCCAGTATATCCTGGTTATTCTTTTCAGTATCTTGTACGGCTGATTTACCGTCTCGAATTCTATCACCGCGTTGTCCAATCTTTATTCGGTTGACTAATACCCCGAGCGGCTCTCTGCCGGCGCTACTTAAGAGCACTGCTGAATAGTCAATCAGCATTTCCTGTAAACGAGCGTCATAATATGGTTCGCCAACAGATGTCCCGGAAAAGATTTCTTCTGATAAATACTTTTCGACCGACACAATTTCCCCTACACGGCCCTTATCGGTGGAAGCAATTACCCTGTCATTAAGATCAACAACAAGCACTTCGTGTATACCCGGGTCCAGGGACTTTTTGTTTGCTATGAGGTGATGGTTTAAGGCTGAGGCATAACGTTCTATCATCCCCTCTTTAAGAGTAATTTTTTCTGCGACTTCTCTTATAAAACCATCAGAACTGAAATCAATGGTCCTTCCTCTTTTGGATTCCAGGTACATCTGTATATTTTCCTGCATCGACACGGCGGCTATTTCTAACTGGTTGAAGATATTTTGTTCTATTGTTTTCCGGGCATGGACATAAAAACACACAGCCTCAATTGTTGTGATTAAGGCAAAAGGAATTAGAAACCAGAGTAATATTCTTACACGTATCTTCATATAAATTTAACTCCCTTTTTTGGAGTACAGTGCTTCTTTTGGAGTACAGTGACCGCTCCACCGTTTTAATACACATCGTCACGCCTGCCCGCCAGGCTTTTGGGCGGGGTCGATGCACTCCATATATATACTCCATAATTCTTTTTCTTTGGGGTACAGTGCTTTTTTGGAGTACAGTGACCGTGTCACTGCTTTTATACGCATCGTCACGCCTATCCGTCAACCTGTTGGGTGGGTGTCAATGTTTTGTTATACACATCGTCACGCCTGCCCGCCAGGCTTCTGGGTGGGGACGATGTACTCACTCCATCTTGAGGATAAGGTATCATCACGCTTATGGCTCCCCGCAGTTCACCTTCCTTGTATCCTTCCTTGACTCTTCCGGTTATGTCTATTTCACCTTTTGGATCGCCATGGCATTGCAGGCATTCCTGTTCTACGTAAAGGGGTAACATATAACGGTAGACCTTTGATCCATCAGAATAAGTAATGACCTCTCCGATTCCTCTGCCCTCCGGAATGCCAGGTTCTTTAAATGTTTTAAAGATTCTGGACTCAAAGGCGTCTGGCATATTAACCGGATTTCTGTATTCCATGCTGGTCTGTTTGAGGTAATAGCCGGTACCCATCATCGCTCTATATTTGTAACCAGCCCGTCTGCCTGCAATAGCAGGGATAATGCCTTTAAACCCCAGGCCCTTTATATTTAATACCTTCTGATTTTCATCTATTATAGCCTTTGCAGAAACAAGCAGGGAGCCAAGCACTTTTTTCAGGGGTTCCGTGGAAGATGCGTCATTTTCAGAGACCTCTATACCTGTCGCATTCTTAAAATGCTCTATGACCTTGCTAATGTATACATCTCCGGTGAATCCTTTATCGCCTTTTTCAGGATCATTAAACAAATCCTGATTCTGGGCAATAACAGCCCTGCAGGAAAACAGCAGTTTTGCAATCAGGTCTGACTGCCTTTCTAATTCCATTTCGTCAACAGCGAATACCTGTACGCCTGTTATCAAAGCGGTAAACACTAAAAATATTCCAATAAATATTGTTTTTTTAAACATTTTATCAGTATTGTCCGGTCAGGTTTCAGAAGCTGATTATCATTTTTTTTAAATAAGAAAAATCTGGTTTATAGTTCAAATGGTAAATTGATTTAATGCCTTGACTCAGCTAATAAATATTTATAGGCCTAATTCAATGCATAGGAAATTCAATGTTGATAGCACTTCGACTCCGCTCAGTGTGACGTCATCCCCCACCTAACAGACTGGTGGACAGGTGAGCGGAGTCGAAGGATAGTCTTTTGTCGCGATAGCGGCCTAACTTGGTGTATAGGAATTTCAAAGTCGGCGGGTAAGAAACCCGCCCTACAAAAATATTAAATTATTACGCGTAGGTCGGGTTTCTTACCCGACACTTGTTATCAGAAAGAATGAAGACATAAAAATTTCGCCGAAGG
>JAIQZU010000017.1 GCA_021776915.1 Candidatus Scalindua sp.
ATGAGGAAGCTCCTGACGGTGCTTCTTTTTTGTCTGTTTTCCTGGAGGCAGAGATTGTTTTCAGCAAGCTAAGGCAATAATAAACATAAGCTGTAAGTTGATTTTGTCTGGAAAAGAGACTTTTTCAGGGGCAACTAATTACGCATACCTTGTTCCTTATGTTGAGGATGTGGAAGAAATATTTCTGAAAACCATTATCCCAAGCAGAAAAGCGACAGACATTTTTTTTGGAGGAGAGAAATGAAAGCTAAATTAACTAAAGAAGAACAGGAAATATTAAACAGCTTTGAAAAAGGTAAATGGGTTCCGGTTAAAAATCTTTCAAAAAGGAAGGCCGAACTAATAAGGTATGCAAGGAATACTTTAAGAAAAGATAAAAGATTAAACATACGAATTTCTGAAAGAGACCTGACTGAATTGCAAAAGAAAGCAATACACGAGGGATTGCCTTATCAAACATATGTTTCCAGTATAATCCACAAATTTGTTGCCGGGAAGCTTATAGAAGTAAGAAATTAAGGTTTATCTCCCGATTAACCGAAGAAAAATGATACCTATTCTTATTTGAAGGAATTATTTTCCATTCCACCAGAACTTCCTCCTTAAAGCCACTGTTTGAATAAATTGTGATTTTAAAATATCTGCCCCAGGAGATTACTTGGTATTGCTTTGACACCAGGGACAAGGGCTGGAGTATTTTCCTGCTTTTTTGATGGCAAATGGACTAAAAAACTCTTTCCATGTGCTTTGTTTTGAACTCTTTCTATGGATTATGTTTCCTCTTGTTTTCTTAATGGAGCGCACCTTTCCATCTGCCAACCAGATTGACAGCATCTGGATGATCCATATGGTTATTAAAAATATTATAATAATGAAGTTCTTCTTTTGATGAGACCGGTATACCACACTCTATCGCTTTCTGTAATTTCTCATCTGTAATGCATGATGTCCTTTCCTCAAAAAAAGTAGAAGAGCCGCAACCCTGAGCAAATTCTAATTTATTCCTCCATACAATCTTAGCAGGTAGTACATCTTCAAATGCCTTACGCAAAAGCCATTTTTCTTTGCCGAAAGTACTTTGCATTTTAAGTTCAGGTGAAATAATCAAGACAGTCTCAATAAATTCAATATCAAGAAAAGGGACCCTGCCTTCTAACCCATGCGCCATTGTCATACGGTCTACTCTCTGTAGATTTATATTATGCAAGCCACTCAGGATTCGGACAGATTCTGAATGAAGTTCTTGTGGTTCGTCATAGTCTTCTAAATAACTATATCCGGCGAAAAGTTCATCTGCGCCTTCCCCCGAAAGAACAACCTTTACATATTGGCTTGCAAGTCTGGAAACGAAGTAACACGGGACAGCACTCCTTACTAATGCTTGGTCATAAGATTCAAGATAATATATAACATCTGCAAGGGCTTCCTGCATTTCGTCTTCTGAATAAACATATTCATGATGAACAGTGCCAAGATGTTGTGCTACCATTCTTGCAGCTTTAATGTCAGGTGATTCAGGGAGCCCAACCGAAAATGAATGCAACTCTGGTATTTCTTCTTTCATCAAGGCAGCAATAATACTTGAATCCAATCCGCCACTTAGAAAAACGCCGACAGGAACATCAGCCATTAACCTTTTTCTTACACTTTTTCTTAATACTTTCCTGACCTTCTCAATTGCTTTATCAATATCCGTAATAAAGGTATCAACCTGTGGTAACTGGTAATAAGTTTTAAACCCTTTATTAGAATCAAAATAACTACCTTTGGGAAACTCACTGATGCGGTCAGTTGTATTTATTAATGCCTTAATTTCTGATGAAAAATAAATATTTGTATCATCAAAACCCCAATATAAAGGTTTTATGCCAATAGGATCACGGGCAACAAAGAATCGGTTACCTCTAGAAACAATAAAACTAAACATTCCGTCAAGGTCTTTTACAGATTCTGAACCTTTTTCCTGGTACAATGGAATGATAACTTCACTATCACTACCAGAGGAAAAACTGTATGCTAAATCATTCTTTAGGCTTTGATGATTATATATCTCTCCATTACATACTAAATGCGTATTGCCGTCATTAGACTCAAGAGGTTGACGGCCACCTTCAACATCAATAATTGAAAGACGCTGATGGCCAAGGAAATAATCTGTTCCTGTAACCGTTCTGTTATCATCCGGTCCACGATGTTGTAACGTTTGTAACATCGTATCAAACCGAGATTCGGTTTTATTTAATTTCCCAAAAACACCAAGAATTCCACACATTTTATAAGATAATAGAAATAGTTATTAATATTGGTTTTTTATTTTTTTCTTGTATGCGGCGTTTGCCGTTGCCTTAAAATCATTTTTTCACTGTCTTCTTAGCTTTTACCTTCTTTATTAGAGTTTTCTTTGATATCGCTGTATTTTTTTTCTTTGCTTTAGCCTCTTTGCTAATCTTTTCTAATGTCTTTTTTATGTCTTTTTGTATAGTTTTTGATATTCCTTGTTCAAGGTACGAAATTTGCTTTTTTAAACCTTCTACTTCATGTAGAAGATTGTCATATTTAGATTCAACTTCTCTTAATACATTATCATTACTTATCTTACTGTAATATTCTCCAAAATCATTTTTTATTTCCTGGAACTTCTCTAAAACTATTTCATTGATTTTGTCAACCACGACAGTTTGAAAATACTTTTCCAATAATTTACTCATTTACCTCTTTCCTTTCTTAAAAACGGTTGAAGAACATGAAATTAAATCAGATGTTTAACAATATAAGCATTATCTGCCAGTTGCATAAAATTATCTTTGTAGTTACTATAGACAATATTAATTATATAGGAATTATCTGTTTTTATTGTTTCTTCGTAGTTCCTTTTCAAAAAGTTCTTTTAGAGAATCAAGGGCTTTCGTGGCCCTATCTTTTAGGTCTTCACATAGTTCTTCTGCTTCCTCCTTGATTAATTCGTCCAGCTTCGCTTGCACCACATCACGTTTCTCACACAGTTCCTCGATATGCTCTTTCAGCGGCAGTTTATCATTCCCCTTGGCCTCCAGTTTATAAATCTCTTCATTTCACTTGTCCAATTGTTCCTGGAACTCATCTATATAAACGTTTTTTTGTGACATGACTATTACAACTTTTCGGATTTTATCTAATATTTGCTTTGTCTTGATCTCTTACGATTTTGGAATAACAAGATTTAAAATACTATCTTCAATACGGACGAAGAATATATTTTATATTATATTGTTTCAATCAAGCACAATAGCACCTTTTTTGTGACGCTTATCAGATACATAACTGTCAGGTTGCTACCATCATGATACTAGATTTGGTTGTTTTTCCTTCAATGTGTATTGATACCACTACAGTATTTTTCCTCGACATCATTTATGAATTCTTCCAGCTTTCTGCTTCTGACAGGATGTTGCAGCTTCCTGATTGCTTTTATTTCTATTTGTCTTACTCTTTCACGAGTAATCATAAATTTATTACCGATTTCTTGAAGTGTATACGTATAACCACCTCCTATGCCGTAGCGAAGTTTAATTACCTCGCGCTCTTTATATGTAAGTGTATCAAGAACACTTTTTATGTTTTCTTTAAGCATATTATGTGCAACTTTTGAGGTTGGAGATTCTGACTTCTCATCATTTATAATATCACCAAACGTGCAGCCATCACTTTCACCCATAGTCATATCAAGAGAAATTTGATGCCTGGAAATCTTCAATACCCTCCCTGCTTCAGAAACAGGCATGTTCAAGTCCTTTGCAATTTCTACAATGCTTGGTTCTCTACCTTTTTCTTGTATTAATTTTTTTGACACATTTCGAATTTTAGTCATTGTTTCTATCATATGAACAGGAACCTTAATGGTTCTAGCGCGGTCAGCTATAGAACGTGTAATTGCTTGTCTTATCCACCATGTAGCATAAGTACAAAATTTGAAACCTTTTCTATATTTATACTTGTCTGCAGCTTTCATCAAGCCCATATTCCCTTCTTGTATTAAATCAAGAAAACTTAAACCACGGTTTCGATATTTTTTCGCAATGCTTACTACTAATCTCAGGTTTGCATTTGTTAGTCCCCTTTTTGCAGCTTCGTGCTCCTCGTATATCTTTTCAATAGACACAACTTTACTTCTTAATTTATCAGAGGATTCCAGTACCATATTCTTAAATTTATTAATTCTTGATCTTAAAATGCGCAGTTTGTCATGTGCATTATCACGTTTCTTAAGTAGTTTAATCTTTCTTTCAATATTATTCATTTCATAAGACATTTCCTGTAATTGATTTACTATTGGCTGTAGTATCTTAGTACTGATATTTAGTTGCTCTAGGATTGCAACACCTTTTCTTTGGCGGCTTCTAATATTACGCAATAGTTTTAACTTTTCTTTGGCAGATATTTTACTTAGTTCTGATTTGTAATAATCATCTTTATTTTTTTTTAATAGTATTTGTAGTATTTTTGCATTTTCAGGCAATCGCCTGAAAATCCTTTCTTTATGACTTTCATGTATAGCGTTAATATCTAATGTGCGATCAAACGAAAGGTTTCCATTAATAATATCTTCTAAAATTTTTAAACAAGCTTTTTGTGAATAATTAGATGCAAGGATTTTTCTAAGCAACACTTTTTTTGTAGTTTCAATCCTCTTGGCAAACAATAACTCTTCTTCCCTTGACAGCATAGGGATTTTTTTCATCTGTAAAAAATATACACTTACAGGATCATCAATCTTTTCCGCACCTACTTCATCTTCGCCAGGATTCTTTCCAGATCCCTGTAATTCATCTCCTTTTTTTGTGTCACGGGAATCTATGTTCACCTCTTCAATAAGATCAACACATAATTCGTCTAACTTTATTAATATTTCATCAACCTTCTCTGGTTGCACCAATACGTTTTCGGGCAAGGTATCGTTTAATTCCTCATATGTTATAAACCCATTCTTCTCACCTTTTTGCATGAGGACATTAATCTTTTGATCCTGTTTTTCCATACAAAACCTCTTGGTATTGTCTTATAAGTTACATGACAATCATGTTATTTAGATATAGTTTTTTACGTATTCATTATTGAATACATAGAAGTTTGTATTATACGATTTACATCTAGAATCGTTTTGTACCGAAATAGTATTTTAATTCTATCTGAAAAAACTAAATTACAAACTCTCTTAAAGAACCAGAACTGCCGTCAATATAGTTAACTTTAGTATGATAAGTTTCAAGGTCAATATAAGCAGTCGTTTTATAACCCTTACAGGTAAATGTAAGGATCAATTCACTTTCTTTAGAATCTTCTATAGTGAGATCTCCGTCAAAAGCAGGATAGCTGTTTCTGAATTCCATTAACCGTATCAGCCTTTGCACGACCGGTTTCTGAACTGCCTCGTTGATTTCTTCGATAGTAAAGTTATGACGATTAATATCTCTTCCGTTTCTGGTTTTCTCTGCCAGTTCGATATCATTTTCTCCTGCCAGTAGTCCTACATAATACACCTGTGGAATACCGGGGGTAAAAAACTGGATAGTACGGGCGGCAAGATATGAGTCGTCATTACATTTGAGGGCAGAATAATATGTACAATTGACTTGATATACATCCAGGTTCCCGAATTCTGCACTTGAATAAATCGGTTTGATATTGGAGCCTTCTTTGTAAAGCGATTCGATAACAAGGTCAATCTCTTCCTTGCTCATCAAGTCAGCGACATCAACCACCCCCATACCATCATGTGTATCAAGCGTGGTAAACTGTTTTTTCGGACAAATATTAAGCCAGTTAACCAACCTTTTATTTGTATGGTGATAAAGAGTGTGAAGAACAAGCATAGGAAGAGCGAAATCGTATACCCAATACCCTTTTTCTGATAGCTTCAGTTGATAGGAATAGTGCTCATGTACTTCTGGAACAACTTCAACACCAAATGGAGAAACGAATCCTTTTAACATTTCCAGCAGTTCCCATACTTCCGGCTCAAGAAAAAAGCAGCTTGTTCCCACTTTTACCGTAGTGTATGCAAAGGCGTCCAATCGGATGTATAAAGGCTTCTTTCTTGATAAAAAAACAAGAAAATCCCTGAACAACTCCCTGGTTTTTGGTGATTTTACATCAACATCAATTTGTTCAAAGCCGAATATGGTCCAAATAGTCTCTATGGAACCGTCAGGTCGCTGGATGTCCTGAGAAGGGGGTCCCGGCTTGCGTGTATACACCTTCTCAATATCCTTTTGGTTGATCTTTCCATCAGTGCTTAATTTATTGAAACTCAGGAACATGTCCGCATATTCAGATTTATCATGATTCTCCAGATAATCGATAAAGTATTTTGACTGTCTCGATATATGATTAACCATAAAATCAATCATCAGGTCAAAACCTTCGCGAATCAGTTCTATATCCTGCCATGTCCCGAAAGACGGATCTGTCTCATAATACGTCAATGGGGCAAATCCTCTATCCGCAGAAGAGGGATAGAAAGGCAGTATATGAACGCCGTTGATCGCTTTTGGGAAATATCGTTTCATAACATAATGCAATTCCTGCAGATTTTTGCCTAAGCTGTCCGGATAGGTAATAAGCTGTATTTTATTCTTTAGTTCCACATTATTCCTTAATTAATAAAATTATAATGTTTGAGCGCCTCTACAATTCCGCCAGCGCAAGCTGCGTCTGCAAAATAGATATTCTTTCGGCCTCTCAGCTTATCAATTTCAGGGCTGTGATTTCCAACAACAACAGCAAGGGGTCCACCCCTTAACATCTCTTCATCATTTCCTGAGTCGCCGCAGACAAGAAAGTTTCCAAGAGGAATTTCCCACTTATAGCTGAAAAAACGTATTGCTTTTCCTTTCGAGGCTCGGCAGGGAAGGATGTCCAGAAATTGGTTGTGTGAATAGACGAGATTGTATCGGCATTTGTTTTTAATCAGCAGTTCATGTATCGCAGCAACGCGGTCTTTGGCGGGCTCCATGTAAAAACTGATTTTAAACTCTCTCTGCGTCTCTTCTTCCTGATATTCTAAAAAATTCAATGTATCAAGGAGTTCTTTTAACTTATTCCGATCCCATTGCCTGCTGATGTGGGTACGCCAGCTCCTTGAAAATTGCAGCGATTTGCCATAATATATTTCCGTGCCGACAGAAGAGATAATCATATCCAATGAATGGTTAATATTGTATTCCTTCATATGCCTGACGGCAGATTCAACTGTTCTTCCGGTTGCAACACAAAATCCGATTTTATCTCTATTCTTCTTTAAGAGCGTCAACAAGTGGTTGAGCTGTTCATTATTTTGACCGATCAAGGTGTTATCTATATCTGTTATTAGAAAATAGTTTAAGTCGATAATTCTCTTACCGATCGGATCTGTAGGTTTTGCCATGCTGATATCTTTTGCCCTCGGAGATTTTTTTATGGAAAAGACCTCTTTCAGATATGTTTTTACATGGCTTTCCCATGTGTAGTTTTTCCTTACCTTCATTATTCCATTCTTAGAAAACTTTTTCCATAAGTTGGGGTTAGAGATTATCTTTTTTATCGCATTGCTTACTTCATCGGTTTTCACCGGGTTTACAAGAATGCCACATACACAGTTTTTTATGATATCTCTTGGCCCCCCATCGTCAGTAGCTACGATTGGAAGTCCGACTGCAGAAGCCTCTATTAAGGTCAAACCAAAGGGTTCGGTGAATGCCACATTTACGAAAACTCCTCTTTTTTCAGCGGCTATACGGTAGAGTTCAGGCACCTCGTATTCAAAATTATGTTTCTTTGGGATTGCCATTTTCCCGTAGAGATCATATTTGTCTATCAGGAGAAGCATTTCCGTCAAGACCTTTTTCTCATTTTCTTCTTTATCCGATATATCCTTTCGAATTCCTGCGAATACTGCAAGGTTCGCCATTGACTGGAGCTCTTTGTCCTCTCCGTAAGCTCTGATTAGGCCTGATATATTCTTTTTCTTGTCAGGCCTGCAGAGGGCGAGTACTATGGGTTTGTCGGTCTGCAGAAAAAACCGGTTTAATTCTTCAAGCACTGAAGCCTGTGCAAATATCTGCTCCTCTTCCCTGTTTGTATCAGAAAGAGTATCGTGGTAATAGGGGTAAAATATTTCAAGGTCGAGCCCCGGTGGGATTACGCGGAATGCCGGCAAGCCACCGCACTCGTACATTCCATATTGATGTTCCATTTCCTGTTTTGTGCTTGTTATAATCAGGTCAGATGCTTTTAAAATATCTTCCTCTACATCTATTCTTTGATCAATTTTATATTTTTTTACAATCTCGGCATCATTGTAACCGTTGTCAAGCAGTTTCTGTTTTTTCGTTCTGCCCAGAGAGTGTCCTGTGAAGAGAAAAGGGATGCCGAAAAACTCCGAAAGTTGACTTGCGACATATCCAGCATCCGCGTAATGGCCATGGACGATGTCAGGTATTATGCCTTCTTTCTTGATAAATTTGGTCATATTGTCGATATACTCGTCTAAGTGAGGCCACAACAGCTCTTTTCTCATATACTTTTTGCCGCCGCATTGTATTCTCATAATCCTGAATTTGCTGTTTATTTCTTCTGTAATCTGTGCATAATCATCAGACACTGATTTATCGTCTATTAGTCTCGTAAACAAGTCTATTCGTCTGACTTTTTCATGTTTGCTGAGGGCTCTGCACAATTCGACAACATATTTAATCTGCCCACCTGTATCCGCATCTCTGCCCATTTCCATATTTTCAGCACGGAGCAGGCCGTGGATGCTGAACATCTGAATATAAAGTTTTTCTTTCAATTTATATAATCCCTGTCAGTGATAATATACCTGAATTTATCATAAAATTTATCATTATCGGGAATTGCGCCTTCTATCACGCAAATCTGTTCTGCAAATTCACTTGCGACTGATAGTATTTTCTGCGGTTCCCATTGTTGCAAAAATCCTATTGCAAGAAGTGCCGCAAAACCGTCTCCCGCGCCTACAGTATCGACAATATCATTAATTTTAACGGCTCGATGGGCTGTATGCTGTCCCTTTAAAAATAGCTCGCTGCCCCAGTACCCTCCGGTAAGGGCAACCATTTCAAGAGAAAATTTATTTATTAAATATTCCACATATCTATTTGTCTCTTTTTTGTATCCGAACATTTGCTTTATTGTCTCAAGTTCCTCATTATTAAGTTTTAGTATATCTGCCTGCCTGAGAGACTCCATAATTATGTCCTTGTTATAACAATCCGGCCTGAGATTGATATCATACATGCATTTTGTTTTTGGGTTCCTGTTTGCAAGAATAGTTTGTATTGATTCAAAGCCGCATTTGCTTCTCTGGATAAGTGAACCAAAATAGATAAGATCAATAGTACTATCAAGTGTAGACAGCACTGATTGGTCCGGTTCAATGAAGTCATAAGCGACATTCTTCTGAATGTCAAATTTAGGAACACCATTTTTGTCCAGCTTCACGTTCACTTTGCCGGTTTTATGAGTATTATCAACCTGTACGTCTTCCGTAGTGAAACCACACCTTTCTATTTCACTTAATATTTCCTCTCCTTCCGGATCATTCCCAACTCTGCTTATAAAGCGGACAGGTATTCCAAGTTTTTTCAGATGAAAAGCAAAATTAAAAGGTGCTCCACCTATTCGTTTGTATTCCGGAAATATATCAAAAAGTATTTCACCGATAGACAAGATCACGCTTTAAAATCTTTCCTGGTAATTTATTTTTTATTTGTTTTTCCTCCTTTTCGATCTGCTTTATTATCGACCTCTATCTCGGTTTTAATACTCAGCTTTTGGTATACACCAAGTCCGATCATTGCTAAAACTGAAACAATTATGAGCAACGCAGGATAAGGCAACAGAGAAACATCTTTTGTGCCTGCCTTGAAAATATAAACAAGCCCTTCTAAGCTGACTGCAATCGATATAATCACAAAGATTTTAGTTAATGTCTGCCTGGCCTCTTCCGGTGAACGAAGTTCTTTGCTTCTGCAAATCTCCTCCTCAAACATATATTTCGCAACATCTACAATCGCTATAGAGATTACGATTGCACCTATTGATTGGAGTATCCTTGCTGTCATTTCTTTGTCAAAATTAAAGTGTATGACTATTTCCCATACTGACCACCCCATAGTTAACAGTGCAATGCAAAGAAGAAGAAAGGCTGCAAATGAATATATTGCCGTAATTATTTTATCAAATATATGCTGCATTTGTTGCAATACCCAAATTAGTGTTTCAAAAATTTCTTATAGTATGTTAATTGATCCTTTGACCATATCTCGCTATCACAGACAAAAAAGTAGTAATGCCGTTAGGTTCAAACAGAAGGAGTCAAGAATTCAGACTTTGTTTGCAAGTAATTCTCTGATTTTGTCTTTTAGCTCAGATAAATCTGAGGATTTGACAATATAAGCGCTGGCAATCAATGACATAAACTTTTTTTTATAGTTACTATAGGCTGTGTTTATAATTATAGGAATATCTTTGTTTTTACTCAAAAATATGCCCATAGTTTCTATGCCATCCTTCTTCGGTAAATTTATATCCATTACGATCAGGTCTAATGGTTGCTCCTCTACTTTTTTTACAGCATCTTTACCATCAGTAGCAGTTATAATTTCGTAACCTTCGAGCCTTAATTCCTGTTCATAGAGCAGGCACTGATATTCATCGTTTTCTACAAGAAGAATTGTACACATAACTTACTCCTTACTTATTTTTCTAATTTTTCTCCAGAATTTGAATACGGCCTCTTTTTGCTTTTCTGTTTCTATAGAATTTGGCCTTTTTTTTCTGACTATTTCGATCGCTTTTGAAGCATTAATTCCTTTATCTACGAGGTAACATGCAAGCATTGTTCCCGTTCTTCCCATACCACCGTCACAATGTACAACTAGCTTCTTACCAACTGACCTGATCCTTTCAGCAAATTCCAGAAAATCCTCAATTTGCTCTATTCTTGGGGCATTAAAATCTTTAACTGGAATATGCTTAACTTCAAAACCGAATTTTTCAATCAGGACTTTATTAAAAGGAATCTCTGTAAGTGATACAATTGCTTCAATATCTTCTTTATTTTTAAGTATTCCAAGATCTTTAATTGTTGAATGTGGTCTTGCCATACCAGCAATTTCATCCTTTATTAACCAGCTAAAATTTCTAAGCATTCTTACTCAACAGAAGTTTTAAATAAATGTGAAAAATCCTCATCCTTAATTGCCATTTTACGCTATTGCTACAAGTTCGAGTTCAAGAATGAGTTCTTTGCCTGCCAGGGGGTGATTAGCGTCAAGGGTTACTGTCTTGTCGGTAATATCTGTTATAGTTACTTCAGAGGCTTTTCCATCATTTGTTTTAGTATTAAGCTTAACACCTACTTGAGGATCGATATCTGGAGGAAGTTGTGATCTTTCAATAGTAGTTACTTGATTTTCATTGTAGTGACCAAAAGCATCTTCTGGAGGTATACAAACTTCTTTTGTTTCATCTACGGTCATTCCAATTACTGCTTTTTCAAAACCAGGTATGAGTTTTTTTTCTCCAATAGTAAATTCTGCAGGCTTATCCTCCTTCGTTGAGTAAAACCTCTTACCACCTTTTAAAGATGCGGTGTAATGAACTTTTACTTTATCCCCTGTCTTTGCCTGTGACATTGTTTTCTCCTTTTTAAACAATTTTATAAAGTTAAATAAACTCAATTTAATGTTTCAGTAATTCTATAACCCATTGATGTTAAAGGGCTTTCTGGAGGATGTTGCCTATTTACTCGCTCCTGGAATAACGGAATATTTGAAGTGGTCATAATAATCAAAGCATTTTCAAACAGTACAAGATGAAAGTATACTGAGTATATCGCATAGTACTATAGTTGTAGCTTTTATATATGTATTTAACTTACAAATAGTATGGTAAATGAATTACATATTATATGCAAGTATATTATCATAAAATATGAATATATTGCTACTAATACCATGTAAGCAATTTGCAGTTTTATAGTTACAAATAGAAAAAACATAAAATACTCTCCATAGTTTTAGATTTATGAAGGCATTTCTGGATTGCAAAACGGATGAATTTATATAGGAGTGTTAAACGTAAAAGGCGATAGAAATATTACCAACAAAACTGGGGACTTACTCAGGAACTAGGTCCTCAGTGATTTCATTATCTCCCTGCTTATATATCTCCAGTTTGTCCTTCGGAAGCTTTTCAATGTTCTTTTCGACTCGGGTGGTTAACTCGTCACGGTTATCTTCCGGTAAGGTGTTAAGGATTGTGAGTATCTCCTTAACACCTGCAGCATTTACTCTCTTGATCTGGATAAGATAGTGGACATACTCTAAAAGACTGATGTCCTTTAGCGAATAAAGACGTCGGTTTCCGTCGTTTCGGGAGGGCTTGATGAGTCCTCTTTCTTCATAAATTCGCAAGGTTCGGGGATTTACATCCAGGATCTCCGCAGCTACACTGATTGGAAAGACTGATTTATCTGGATCGATTTCCTTTACCATGGAATGTATTTCTCCATAACGTATTTCATTTAAAATGTTATCAAAATTTTATTTAAACATATCTCAAAATTTTTGTATATGCAAGATGAAATTATTATAATATTATGTTTGTGCTTGCTATACTAATTTAGTGAAGAGGAAGAAGCTTATCAGCTAGTTACATAAAAATGGCGTCTACTTTGTAAGAGAAGGAAGGCGGCATACAATTTTTGGAAAATGCACAGGAAAAAACGTGATGAATTATTAGAGTCGCTTCGTATTGAAATGGAAGGTATGCTTCAAACTGAAGATTCATGTTACAAACTTGAACCTGCAAGAAAGACGATTCATAACCTGAACTCGCAAGGTTTTTTATTTTACGAAGTAAAGAGGATAAATTAGCGACTGAAAGGAGCTAAGTTATATGGAGTGGAAAGTTGTAGGTATAATTGCAGCAGTATGTACTACTTCCGGCTTTATACCTCAGATAATAAGAGGCCTGCGTACGAAGAGACTGGATGATGTATCTCCCTGTATGTGTATGCTCTTGATCTTTGGCCTCTCCATGTGGTTTTCCTATGGGGTGCATCTGAAGGATATGATAATTATCGTGGCAAATGCATTTGGGGTTTTATTCAGTATAATAATAATTATTTTGCGTTATAAGTATATGAGGCAAAGATAACTCGATAGTAAAGGGAAAATTTCTTATTTTTAACAGGGTTAGAGGGCAGATGATTTTATATACATGGTTGTTAATATACCGTGTATATTAACAGCGTATCAATCAAAATACCGGACTGGTGTACTTGGGAAGTGTAAAAGCTATAATTCTAATTATACCAGAAATTGTACGAGTATCAGTTCCAAGTGTTCCATATTATAATAACCACCTGTATGAGTCCCTGCCCGGCGAACGCAATGTCATTGAATTAAAGTGAAAATCATCCTGGCTTCATTTCCAAAAAGGAAAATATGAAGTGCATCATCCCTGCCCGACGAATGGCAGGCGGGCGTGATGACGTGTATTAAAACAGTGACGGTTACTGCACACTAAAAAGGCAATAGCATTGCGAACAACTCGAACGTCCTCTTGGAAGTGATGGGTTTTAATCGTCTTGAGAAGTCTGTCCTCAGTACGTATTCTACCAATTAATACTTGACATATTTAAAGTGTTAGTTTAGTATTCTCAATATGAAATATTTTCCTCGCTTGATAACCTCTAAACTCAAAACGGCCGCAAAACATTTTCCGGCCTTAATTGTAACGGGCCCCAGGCGTGCCGGTAAAACAACACTTCTACGCAAGTATTTTCCTCATGCATCATATCATTTGATTGAAGACCCGGATATTATTGCTCGTTTAAGAAGTGATCCGCGTTCTTACATTGACACGATAAAGTTACCGGCTATTCTTGATGAGATCCAGAATGTTCCGGAAATCCTGAATTATATTCGTTCGCGTGTAGATCAATCACCTCATAAAAATGGGCAGTGGTTTTTGACGGGTTCTCAGGAAGCACCGCTAATGCAGGGTGTCAGCGAGTCTATGGCAGGCCGGACAGCAATATTTCAACTTTTGCCGTTTTCTCAGGAAGAAACTTCTAAAGTTTCAGTTTTCAGAGGAGGATTTCCTGAACCACTTGCCAAGCCAATCGTAGCGGATATGTGGTTTAGATCATACATTCAGACATATCTGGAACGGGATGTAAGGGCGATTAGTTCGATACGGGATTTAGCCGCGTTTCGACGCTTTCTTTCAATATTGGCAAGCCGCGTAGGACAGATACTCAATCGTACAGATCTGGCTGCTCCTCTTGGAGTGTCTGTTCCAACCATTTCTGAGTGGATGAGTATCCTTGAAATTACTTCACAGATTATCCTGGTACCTCCATATTATGAGAATTTTGGAAAGAGAATGGTTAAGTCTTCCAAGGTATATTTTGTAGATTCCGGGATGTTATGTCACCTGCTGGGGATTGAATCTGAACAAATGCTCTTTAATTCTCCATTTTTTGGACCTATATTTGAGGGGTTTATAGCGTCAGAAATTCTTAAGATACAATATAATTCAGGAAAAAGAAGAGAACTGTACTTTTTCAGAGACCAACAGGGACTGGAAGTTGATTTTCTCATTCCAACAGGCAATAAAAAATTGAATCTGCTTGAATGTAGGGCGTCTCGTACTATAACCCCTCAAATGGCTTATCCAATAAAGCGTTTAAAAAAATATATTTCCGACTATTCAGTAAAGAGTTTTTTAGTCCATTTGCCATCAAAAAAGCAGGAAAATACTTCAGCCCTTGTCCCTGGTGTCAAAGCAATACCAAGTAATCTCCTGGGTCAGATATTTTAAAATCACAATTTATTCAAACAGTGGCTTTAAGGAGGAAGTTCTGATGGAATGGAAAATTGTAGGCATAATCGCTGCAGTATGTACTACTACCGGTTTTATACCTCAGATAATAAAGGGTGTACGAACAAAAAAGCTGGAAGACATTTCTCCAATTATGTACATACTTTTGATATTTGGCCTCTCCCTGTGGCTTTCCTATGGGGTGCATCTGAAGGATATGATAATTATCGCGGCCAATGCAGCCGCAATAGTATTCAGTGTATTTATCCTTATTTTGCGTTATAAATATATGAGGCAAAGATAATTCTATAATACAAAAAATGTAGGTTGGGCAGGAAGTTTGAGATGATCTGAAGTTGTGGCAAAAAACAAATCTTATTTTTTAACTTTAGGCACTTTAAACTTGTTTGCGGCTATGCCGCCCTATGTGTCAGGCTGTTTCCTTTAGTTTGCCGGTAATAAACTTGTGTAATGTGCTGGATATTAAAGTTTGGTAGGGGATGCCTTCTTTTGCAGCTTTCTTCTGAATCCTTGTTAAATCCCGTGAGGAAATACGAATGTTAATCCGGTTGTCCTTTTTTAATGTATTTGCTGCAGCTTCCTCAAGTTGTCTCTTTTCGTTTTGGAAATTTTTAATACTTTCAAGCTCGCCTTGCTCAAAGTCATGCAGGATTTTAAGTTCTTCCTCATCGAATTTAAGTTTGTTCTTGTTCATTTTAAATACTCCTTTGTTGCTTTTCTACTAGGTATAATTGTTTTTAGAAACCGTATTCCTTTTTCCTTTATATAAGGAACGAGGTGAACGTAACCCTCAATATTTATGACAATGATTTTTTGTTCAGGATATTGGGTTGCATTGGGGTGCTTAATAACGTCCAATACATCACCGTTTTGGATATGAAATATAACATCTTCAAAGTTGACACCTCGTGTTTGTTCAAGGAACCTGTTTTTCTCTTCGCTCCAATCGAAATCGCTCACACCTCCTAATATGCCATAATGTGTGCCTTATGTCAACGTGCAATATGAGAAATGTGGAAAATGTCATTCTAGAACTTTTTCTTGACTTTAACAAAATATTAACTCGGCAATTAAATAGATTGATTATGCTGCATACGCAATTCTTGGGTGCTTAAAGTATTTCCTAACTCTGCCCGGGGACATTTGGAGTTTTCTCAGATGAGATATTGCCTTATTCTTGAGTTGCTCTTTTGTTCTTGCAGGCGTTTTGGAATGTACACCTACTTTTAAATCACAATTCAGGTATTCATCTGGATTTAACTCTGGAGAGTAAGATGGCAAATATAAAACCTTTATTTGTTCTTTATGCTTGTCCAACCAATCCCTTACAATGTAACTATGATGCACCTTTAAATTATCAAGAACCAGAAATATCTTTCTTGTTGACTCTTTGACAAGGCGTTTCATAAATTTTAAAAGGGTTAGTAGCCGATTGGAGTTGTAAGTGAATAGATACAATATGTTGTGGGATGCGGTAGGAATCGGTTCTTGCCAGCCTTATAATGCCATTCCCACCAAAAGACTAGTTGGACAAGTTGGTGGGTTGGCGTCATAAGTCCGCCCTTTGGGCTTGACGGATAACTTAACAAAAGTACACCATGGGCTAATTATAAATACTTCCCAAATATAACCCTCAACCGCTCCTTCACTTCATCCGGGATGTTTTCCTTCTGTGTTACAATGGCATTACTTGCCGCATTGGCACATGCACAACCCCTTTTGCCTTCTATCATCGGAAGAGCATGCTTGATTATTGCCTTTGCCATATCAACGTTTTTCATTATGTTTTGAAGGACTATCTCGGCGGTAACGTCTTCTTCTCCTTCATGCCAGCAGTCATAGTCAGTAGAAAGCGCAAGCGTGCTGTAGCATATCTCGGCTTCACGGGCCAGTTTGGCCTCCTGTAAGTTTGTCATACCGATAATGCTGACGTCCCATTGGCGGTAGGTTAATGATTCTGCCCTGGTTGAGAATTGGGGCCCTTCAATGCATACGTAAGTCCCTCCCTTGTGAACGGTAGCTCCGGCATCTTTTGCCGCTTTATGGAGCGTTTCGGCAAGAACACAACAAACCGGATCAGCGAGGCTTACGTGTCCGACAATTCCGTCACCGAAGAAGGTGCCTATTCTGCCACTTGTACGGTCAAGGAACTGGTCTGGAATTACAATATCGAGAGGTTTAATTTCCTCCTTCATACTTCCCACAGCACTGACGGCAATTATCCTCTCCACTCCCAGCTTCTTCATGCCGTATATATTTGCGCGGAAATTCAATTCAGACGGTAATATATTGTGGGTTTTTCCGTGTCTCGGCAGGAAGACAACGCTTTTTCCTTCCAGGTTCCCTGTGATGAATTGATCTGAAGGGTCTCCGAATGGAGTTTCTACTTTAATATTTTCAACATCTGTTATCCCTTCAATATTATACAAACCACTCCCGCCGATTATCCCTATTTTTCCGTTAGTCATATTTATATTCCCTTTATTAACAAAGTTTTTTTTAAAAGTGTGTTATTTTAACGCTGCATCCTGTACCGTCAAGAACAAATTTAATGTATAGGATCAAAGGTTGTTAACACTTCGACTCCGCTTAGTGTGACGTCATCCCCTGCCGGCAGGCGGGTGAGCGGAGTCGAAGGATAGTTTTTGTCGTGATAGCATAATTTAATCATGATTGACAGTAAAACTAATTATTATATAATTACTGCCAACATCTGTATTTTATTAGTTTTGCAACAATGATGGCTGAAATGAACCCTTCTTTTGTGTGAAATTAATTATGTTCTGGGGATAATTATTCTTTGTACTTTTTCTTTAATTGTCTAATGTATAGGATCAATTTAACGTAAGCTTTTTTGTTTAAATACTTAACAGGATTTAAGGATTTCTATAAGTGAGTTATTGTAACTTTAAGTGAAGAATTTTTGTAAACTTGGCTAAGAATATGCGTTAATATCCTGACTACAATTTTTGTTTTACGATTCGAGGAAATAAAATATGATCGAAGACGTTCAGACTGAGAATTTTGAAGATATTCAGTATATTAAAGAGAAGTTCAGTTGTATTAAGAAAGAAATTGAGAAGGTAATTGTCGGACAGGATGAGATGATTGAAGCTATTATTATTGCTCTCTTTTCTGATGGGCACATTCTGTTGGAAGGTTATCCAGGTTTGGGGAAAACTTTAACTGTTAAGACCCTGTCAAGGGCAATTGATGCAAAATTTCAGAGGGTTCAGTTTACGCCCGATCTGATACCCGGAGACATTACAGGATATGAGCTGTGTGATCCTGAAACAAGAAAGAGCACAGTTCAGAAGGGGCCGATATTTACTAACCTGCTTCTGGCAGATGAGATTAACAGGGCGCCTGCAAAAGTACAGAGCGCCTTGCTGGAGAGTATGCAGGAAAAACAGGTAACGATAGGCAGAGAGACATTTAAACTGGAGAAGTTATTCACCGTCCTTGCCACTCAAAACCCGATAGAGATATCAGGAACATATCTACTGCCGGAAGCCGAGGTCGACAGGTTTATGTTTAAGCTCAGGGTTACTTATCCTTCTTATACGGAAGAGAGGGAGATTACGGAGAGGCAGGTCAGTGACAAAGAGCCTGAACTTGATGTGGTACTGCGACCTGACGAAATAATTTCATTGAGACACTTTATAACAGAGAAAATCCCTTTGCATAAGGAATCTGAAATCCTGAAATATTCAACACGCATAGTAAGAGAGACAAGGCCGAACGGTGAAGGTGACGAATATATAAGTAATATGGTCATGTATGGCGCTTCTCCCCGTGCTTCGATTTATCTGGCAAAGGCCGCACGTGTTTGTGCCTTTCTGTCAGGGAGCAAGATAATACTGCCGGAACATATCCATAAAATGGCTTATCCTGTCTTACGGCATAGAATAATCCTGACGCACGAGGCGGAGTCTCAGGGGGTAGATCCGGACGATATAATCAGTACTATATTGAAAAAAGTGCCAATCCTGGAAACAGATGTTTTACATTAAACAGGACGCAGATTTTCGCAGACATACACAGGTAAAGACTTTTTTTTTTAGACCACCGCAGACGCAGTAGTAGGATGGGTTAAACGAAGTGAACCCATCATTATTGTTTTGTTGGGTGCGCTTCGCTTCCCCGGACAAAAAACGCCGAGGACTTTCACCCAGCCTGCATTTATGATTTTGGAATTACGATTTACAAGTCAAAACAACAAATCTCAAATCGCAATTTTTACATTCATTACATATATGTTTGGAGAATACAAGTTCCGTTTTGTATAAGAAATTCAATAATGTTGATTACACTTCGACTTCGCTCAGTGTGACGTCATTCCGAGCGGAGTCGAGGAATCATAGTTGCCGAAGGCTTAATTAATTGAGAAGTAAGATAAGATTACATATACAGAGGATGGTAGCTAATCTCTTTGCAGGCTCTTTTCCCAGTTACATGAATGCAACAAGGGGGATTGAGCTTGATGAGCTGAGGCAGTACCAGCCGGGCGATGAATTCAGGTCTATTGACTGGAAGACTACTACAAGGACAGGGGTCTTGCATGTCAGGTTAAAGTTGGTGGACAAAAGAACCAACATATTCTTCCTGATTGACAGAAGTGGATCAAAGAAGTTTGGTTCGACAGGTTTTACTAAGGAAGATATTCAGTCATCTATAATTTCCATCCTGGTTAAATCTGCAACAGAAGCCGGTAATCTTGTCAGTTTCATCACCTTTACAGACAGAATAGAGAAATACATCCCTCCCCTGTCAGGTCAGAAAGAAGGCGCCAGGATAGCCAAAGGCATAATGTGTAATAAGACAGAAGGCGTGCGTACTGATATCAATTGTGCCTTCAAATTCTTGAACAGCATGCAGTATACACCTTCACTTGTATTTGTATTATCTGATTTCTTTGCACCGTTTGATTATGAGACATCACTCAAATCCCTTGTGAGAAAACATGACGTTATTCCCATTATTATTTCAGACTTAAGGGAAGATGTAATTCCCTGTGCAAGGGGGTTTGTGGCCGTAAAGGACATGGAGACACAAGGTGTGAAGTACCTGGATTTGTCTAAAGATATTATGGGGAGTTCGCAATATCTTGGTTTGTTTAATAAACTTAATTTGGACTATCTTACATTAATGACCGGCCAGAATGAAGAGCAATGGACAAAGGCATTGTCAGATTTCTTTGATAAGAGGGGAAGGCGAAGAAGCAGGGTAAAGAGATGAAAAGAGTTTTATTTATAACGTGTTTGTGTGTGCTAATCATGATTGTGAGTCTGGGTAGATGTAAAGGACAGGAAGGTTACAGGCAGCATCAGGAGCATGGAGAATCTGCCCAGCCGCGTGATATAGACACCTTGGTGCCGGAGATGGATGCGGCTGTTGAGTTGTGGCTTTTTGTAGAGAACTACCGGTTTATCACAGGTAAAATGATACATTTGACACTTCAGATGGTTTGGAAACTTGGTGTCAGTGTAGATGTGGAGTTATTTAAAGAGGTTGATCTGTCTCCATTTAAGATAGAAAAGGTGACAATAGGGGAGAGGCAGATATTTAATAATGATAGCGACTTTTGTGTTATAACCTACATCCTGTCTCTGCCTGATGATGCGGAGGGAGGAGTGTATACTGTACCGGTATTTTCCATTCCTTATAACGATGAGGCAAATAAGACATCCGGGCACGTGCAGACGTCCCCCATGGCATTAAAGAAGGTTCCGATTATGGTAGAGACAGAGCTGGATAGGGATGTAGTTGATATCGGGGACAGACTCAAATATAAACTTATTATCTGGCACGAGAAGTATGTACACATACTCAAAGAAAACATGGAAAGGCTTAATCTTAATCCGTTTAAGTTGATAAATTTCTCGATTGATGAAAAAATTGAAGGGAGATTGAGAAAGACAACGGTAGAATACGAACTCTCAATCTATGAACTGCCTGATCAGTCAGAGAATTTTGAAATTCCTTCACTGCCTGTACTTTACAGTATTAATCGTGAAGGAAATGCTAAGCATAAAGAGGGTGCAAAAACAGCTGCAACACAGAAAATAAGCGCTCCTGCAATTCCTGTATTAATTAACAGTTTATTAAAAAAGATTGATGTTCCTCTTGAAGGCATGAAGGGTCCGCTTGTGTATTCACAGAAGGATAAATGCCTGAGAAGCCATCTGCCTGTCATTCTGGGAGTTGTCATCATAATTGCTCTGGGGGCAAACGAAATCAGAAAGCTTGTTTACAGGTTGTCTGAAGCTATTAAGGAAAGGATGGCAATGTCTCCACTTGCACATGCAGAAAGGCTGGAGAAACTGATTAACGATTACAACAGTGATGCGGAAGGAGATGAATTGAGACGGTCGGTTGTTAATATTGATTGTGCCTCAAGGGCATTTCTGGGATCATTGGTGGAGGCGTCGGGAGAAGTGGTGCGTTCGGTAACCACTGCAAAACTTATAGATATAATCAGGGATAAAAAACTGGCGGTGGAAATAGTTGGCTCTGCGGACAATACACTTAAATCATTTGACTCTGTAATCTTTGGAGAAATAGACAAGGATGTGATTGGGAAGGCTATGGATGGAGTGCAGGAGATCTTAAAAGAGGCTAAGAAGCGGGGTTATTATTAACACTTTATTTAAATAAATTACAGGTCTTGTAAAATATGAAACTGGATGATCCAATCTTTCTTCTGGCGTTGATTCCTTTTGTTTTTCTGATCTTTTTCAGAAGAGAAGGGAAGTACCTGGGCTATTCAAGTACGAGTCATTTGGAAGGTACCAAAAACATAATGACCTTCATAAGGCGATTGCCGAAGATATTATGCTTTCTCTCGGTACTTTTTGCGATACTTGCATTTTCCAGGCCCCAATCAGACTATCACGAAACAGAAGTGTCATACACGGGACGTGAAATAATATTATCCATTGATACGTCGTTCAGTATGACTGGCGAGGCAATGGAGAAGATCAGGGATATAGCCAAGGATTTTATAAAGAAAAGAAGCCATGATATGATAGGCATTACCATATACGGAACAGATGCCGTAGTTGTTGTATTGCCTACCTGGGAGACGCAGTTACTGGAGAAATCATTAGACCGGATTAAACCCCACCATGTTGGTGTTCGTACTGCCATCGGCGAAGGGCTTTTCACTTCAATACTTGCCCTTATTGAGAGAGACATAGGACAGGTCTTTGAAATTAACAAATTAAGAAAGAGCATGAACAGGGAGAAAGGGCTTGGAAAATATGCCCTGGATTTTGCAAAAATGGTTCAAAACAGGGGCACAATGAAGAACAAGGTAATAATCTTATTTACAGATGGTATATACAATGTGGGAATAGAGCCTGGCAGGCCGCTCCGTTTTATTAAGAGGTTGGGGGTAAAGGTGTACGTAGTTTCCGTGCCTTCATCTGGCGAAACAGGCGTGGAGCATGAACAGGCTGCTGAGAGGACAGCATCATTGAAAAAAGGTGTTGAATCGACCGGTGGAAAATTCTTTGCCGCTGAGAACTATGATGAGGTTGAACAGTTCTATGCAGAGATTGACAGGATAGAAAAGGAAAAGATCGTCATGGAAACAGTCGTAAAGAAGAGAGACATCTTCTTTATTCCTACGGCGATTAGTATCTGCTTCTTATTAGGAATGGTTGTAATCGAAAATATCTGGTTAAAGCTTCCGTGAATCATGTTGTAGGGGCGTATGGCAATACGCCCTTACGATGCAAGGCCAGAGTGCTTCTGTGTCTTCGTGCTATCGAGGCTAAAAAATGGGGAAATAAATGAATAAAAATACCATAATTAAAGTGTTGCTTCTTGTCCTTGCAATAACCTTAATTGTAGTTGGACGCGGGTATTGGAGCAGGCACAAGCTGGCAGAGGAAATAAAAAAGGATGTAGCAATGGGGAGGTATAACAAGGCACTCGAGTCATTGGAAGGAGTAAGAGAATCAAGACGGTACAGGCTTTCAAAATTATTGTATGGAGAAGACCCCTATGTTGCATACAATACGGGAGTAGTGTTGATGTTGATGGGAGATACTAAGAGGGCGGGGGCGGAATTCAAACAGGCTGCCAGGTCAGACAATGAAGAAATCAAAGAAAGTTCCATATATAACAGGGCGAATATAATAGCAACAAATATGGATTTTATTACAGCCGCAGAAGAGTATGCAAGGGCTCTCCAGATAGCCCCGGACGACTTTAAGGCAAAAAAGAATCTTGAAAGAATGCGGTTGGGACAAAGACAACTCTCAACACTGTTCTCCCCCGTAAAACAGGAAAGAGAAGAAAGGGTTCAGTCTCTGAAACTACTCCCATGGGGGAATAAGTATAGACATAGTGGAGATCAGAAGATCAAATGGTGACGCCAGAAAGAATTCTATCAAAATCATGTTTCGATTTAGTTATCTGTAGGATGGGTTAAGCGTAGCGAACCTGATACTGTTGCGGGAACGGATTTCGAACAAGATAAGATGGGTCCGCTCCGCTTGACCCATCCTACAGGCCGTTTCATGTGTAGATACGAAATAATTCAATCCAAAGAAAAAAATTTTTCATTAATAAAATGCTATTCTTTTCACAACAACAATATCTGATTTACATACTTCTTGGCGTTGTACTTATTTTTTTTGTTTATCTTTATTCAACGGAAAGGAAAAGGAGGTGGCTGAAGAGTTTTGGCGGACTTGGCATATTGCAGAGATTCAGCAGGATACCAAATACTACATGCAATGTTATGAAAGGCTTAGCGGTTAGTGTTTCTTTTTGCGGGCTTTGTATGGTTCTGATAGGGCCGAAGTGGCAGACGACTGAGGAGTATTTACAGAAAGAAGGTATGGAAATAGTCTTTGTCCTGGATGTGTCGCTGAGCATGCTGGCGGAGGATGTAGAGCCTAACAGACTGCAAAGGGCAAAGATTGAGATGGAACATTTGATTAAGGACCTTGAAAATGATTATTTAGGCCTGGTGGTATTTGCCGGACGCGCATTTTCCATGCTTCCTTATCTCACTACTGACTATGATAGTATTTATCTGAGGATTTTGCATTTGATTAACGAGAACTATGCGCGTTTCGTACCTTATGGTACAAATGTTGGGAATGCGCTGCTTATTGCAATAGAGTCGTTCAGCAAGGAGGAGAGAGAAAAGGTTATTATCTTTCTTACAGATGGTGAAGAGCAACTGGCGGTGAGAAGCCAGGTAGCAGAAGCAGTCAAGATGCTGATGGAGAGGAAAGATATTTCGGTATATTTGATTGGTATTGGAGACCCTCTGGAATATTCTCCCATCCCTAAAAAGGATAAGAACGGACACACAACCGGTTATGAGCTTGATATGGAAGGTGAAACCATCATGACAAAGCCGGATCCGGAACTATTACAGGAAATTGCTGAAATAACCGGAGGAACATATATTCACGATGCTACCGGTGATGAGCTTAAGGATATTTTCAGAGGTGTTATAGAGAAACACAGGAAAGTCGTGGGGGTAAAAACAAGGAATATAGTCCAGGATGTTTCCCAATATTTTCTAGGTGGTTCTTTATTACTATTAGCAATCTTTCTTTTACTTTAGGTTACTTAAAAGAGGTGTTAAAGAATGATTTCGAAAAAGAAGGTAAAAATTAAACCTGGAAAGTTGTTTATCGATGGGAAATGGGTTGATTCTGTTTCAGGTAAGACGTTTGACACATTAAACCCTGCAACAGAAGAGGTCATAACCTGTATTGCAGAAGGGGATAGCGCTGACATAGACCTTGCAGTTACGGCTGCCCGTAAGGCATTTGAAGATGGCCCATGGAGAAAGACCGATGCCCGGGACAGGGGGAAGATTCTGTTTAAAGTAGCGAATTTAATAGAAAAAAATAAGGACGAATTGGCATTGTTGGAAACACTGGACAATGGTAAACCGATAAGTGAGACAATAAACGCTGACCTTCCGCTTGTAATTGACTGCTTATTATATTATGCGGGATGGGCGGATAAGATTCATGGTGAGACAATTCCGGTAAGAGGAGAATTCTTTAACTATACCTTGAGAGAACCGGTTGGTGTTGTCGGGCAGATAATACCGTGGAACTTCCCTTTACTGATGGCAGCATGGAAGATAGCGCCTGCTCTGGCCTGTGGCAACACAGTAATCTTAAAGCCTGCCGAGCAGACTCCGTTAACCGCATTGAGGTTGGGTGAGATTTGTCAGGAGGCAGGTTTGCCGGATGGTGTCCTCAATATTGTGCCAGGTTATGGCCCCACGGCAGGAGATGCTCTTGCTGCGCACATGGATGTTGATAAGATCGCCTTTACGGGTGAATATACTACGGGACGTATCATAATGCAGGCTGCCTCAAGGAATTTAAAACGGGTATCACTGGAATTAGGCGGGAAGTCTCCTAATATTGTGTTTGCAGATTCTGACATAGATAGTGCCGTCGCCGGCGCTATGACCGGTATATTCTTCAATCAGGGTGAAGTCTGTTGTGCAGGTTCAAGATTATTCCTTGAAAAGAGTATTCATGATGAATTTGTGGATAAATTGTCGAATAAGGCTTCAGGTCTGCGTGTCGGAAATCCGGAAGATACTGGTACTCAGATGGGAGCACAGGTTTCTAAAGAACAGTTTGATAGGATATTAGGCTATATTGATACTGGAAAGCAGGAGGGTGCAAAACTGGTAACAGGTGGTGAGAGGTGTGGCGACAGGGGCTATTTTATTAAGCCTACTATTTTTGATGCAGTTGATAACAATATGAAAATAGCCAGAGAAGAGATATTTGGCCCTGTTGTATCGGCAATTACGTTTGATGACGTTAGCGAAGTGGTAAGGCAAAGTAATTTATCAATTTACGGCCTGGCGGCAGCTGTTTGGACCAGGGATATAAAGAAGGCTCACCGGCTTGCCAGAGATTTGAAGGCCGGTACGATCTGGATAAATACTTACAATTCCTTCGATGCTGCTTCACCTTTTGGCGGGTTTAAGCAAAGTGGCTTTGGTAGAGAGTTGGGGGTTCATGCCCTGGAGTTATATACACAGGTAAAAAGCGTCTGGATAAACCTTGGAAATTAAACATTTCTCAAAATTTATATTGAGTTTTTTTTCTAATTTGATATAAAAACAACTTCACAAAGATTGTTCCTGTCTGTTTATTGCATAAAGACAGGCCAAATACATCCCACACTGAAAAGCTGCAGTTACTACTAGCAGGCTTAAATCATAAATTTTTAGTATGCAACATAACCCAGTCTTTCTGTCTTTTTTAAAACTGTAGTAATGAAGAAAAAGAATATAATTCAGTTATTGGTTTTGGTAGGTGTTCTCATCTTGCCAGGGCAAATATCTCTTGGCGCTAAAGGGCATGATTACTATTATGACCTTGGTGTCTCTTATTACGATAACGGTATGACAAATGAGGCTATTACTGCATGGGAAAATGCTGTCAGGATTAACCCTGAGTCAGCAGTATCGTACTATAATCTGGGAAATGCCTATGACGAAGCCGGGATGTTTGAACAAGCTATTGCGGCATGGGAAAAGGTAACGGAAATTACGCCTTCTGACATTGATGCTTTTTGTAACATGGGTGCTGCATATACTAAAAACTGTATGTTTTATGATGCTGCAAATGCATTCAGAAAGGCAATCGTACTTATGCCGGACAATCCTGAATTGCATTATTATCTTGGTATTACATATGTCAATACAGGTGAAATGGATAACGCAATCAAGGAATACAATAAGGCCATAAAATTGAAGCCTGATTATGCAGAGACTTACAATAGTCTGGGAAATGTCTATTACGATAAGGATTTGTTAGATCAAGCGTTATTAGCATACGCGGCAGCTATCGAGATAAACAACAACTATGCTGATGCTTATAACAACCTGGGTTCTGTTTTTTTCGATAAGGGCATGATTGAAAAAGCTGTTGCAGCGTGGAAAAAAGCAGTTGAAATAAATCCAAACCTTGCAGATGCTTATTACAACCTCGGAAATGCATATGATGAAAAGGGGATGTTTTATGAGGCTGTCTATTCATGGAAAAAGGCGCTTGAAATTAATCCGGATATGTTAGATCCTCATTATAATCTTGGAATTGTTTACACCGAGAACAAAATGTACAGAGAGGCTGTCAGGGAGTACAAACAGATTTTAAACAAACAGCCGGATGATAAGGAGACGTTATTGGGCTTGGGGATTGCTTATAGAGATGGGGGACTGGTAAATAAATCAATTTATCAATTTAAAAAGGTTCTTGACCTTCAGCCTGATAATATTCTAGCCCTTAATAATATCGGGCTTATTCTCCTTCAGAAGGGTCAATATGACAGTGCAATCTCTTTGTATAAGAATTTGTTGCAGATTAAACCGGATTACCTGGAAGCTTTGTATAATATTGGATTGACATTTTATTTTAATGGTGACATCGGTGAAGCAATTAATACATGGGAAAAAGTGGTAAGTATTGATCCTTTTTACAAAGAGGTGTATAATAACCTATCTGTTTCCTACAAGAAGAAAGGGTTGTACCGTGATTCAATAGCCGCACATGAAAGATCGCTTGAAAAACAAGGCATGTATGATAGAGAGTTCTCGATTGTGCTTCCCGCTCATGAAAAGGAGAAGGATATGCTTGTAGTAAACAGGAGAAAGTTGTTGCCTGCTGTTACGATTGGCTTGACCAGAGAAGAGGCAGACAAACTTGCAAAAGTACTTAGAGAGAGTAATGTAGAAGTTAATTTCTGTATTGACCTTCTTGCTGACATTGATTTAGTAGATCTTGAAGAAAAAATTGTTGATAATAGATAATGTCGAGGAAAATTTGTATATCCGTGATAGGAAGTGGAAACAATGATGGTACGCTAAGTCCTCAAATTGCTAAGATTGCTAATGAGGTGGGGAAAGAAATAGCAGATCGTGGCGCTGTTTTAATATGTGGAGGCCTTGGCGGTGTAATGGCTGAAGCTGCAAAAGGTGCAAAGGAGAGAGGCGGCCTGACTGTCGGTATCATTCCCGGCGAAGATCCTGATAGCGCAAATCCTTATATAGATATTCCATTGCCAACCGGTTTGGGTTTTGCGAGAAATGTCTTAGTTGCTTATTCAGGAGATGTCGTAATTGCAGTAAATGGCAGGCTCGGCACTCTTTCTGAAATCAGCTATGCCCTTATAAAAAAGAAACCTGTTATTGGTATTCATACCTGGAATTTAGGTACGCTATCTGGTAGAATTTGCCGTGACGAAAAAGGCTACGGCGATGCTATAATTAAGTGCGAAAGTGCTAAAGAGGCGGTGGACAAGGCTTTTACTATTATAGAAAACAAAACTACATTTCGAAATGAATCTAATTGAAAAGGTAAAAAATTTAATTTTGTTGATGAATGAAAGCAGTCTTGCAGAACTCGATGTTGAAGAAGAGGGGACCAAGATACGCCTGAAAAGGAATAGTCTGGATTCGATACAAACGAGTATCCAGTTGCCAGACGTAAACCAATCATTGCAACATGAAGGTTCTACTAAATATTTAACATCAAAGAATGATTCAAGTGTTGCGGAGGTTGTAGCCCCAATGGTCGGCACATTTTATACCAGTGCGCCGGGTGCAGACCCTTATGTAAATATTGGAGATGATGTTGACGAGGATACTGTTGTTTGTATTATTGAGGCTATGAAAATCATGAACGAAATCAAAGCTGAGACAAAGGGGAAAATTGTAGAGGTGATGGTGGAGAACGGTACTGCTGTTGAGTATGGACAGCCTCTTTTTTGTGTAGATGCATCTGGATAAGGTTGCTGACGACAAAAATATATTGCGTAATTTCTATTATTTTACCCTGACAGCAAAGATTAGCTGGCAGGTTTTTTTTAGATATACGTGGGCTGTTTTTGATTTAAATGCTTATATTAGAGGGATACGTTTCAAGTAATATTCCTTGGTTATGGCAGTTATTTGATAAGCTGGCAAATTATTACGAGCTGTATCTTTTTGTGTCGTTCTTATCACACGCAATATAGAGTTCACACAAGTATAATCAAATCCGGCATTTCTCTATTCTATGCATTATAATATTTAGAAAAATAGCTTTCCGGTCAAATATTGAAAATCCATATAGTTCCTTTGTTGTTATGTGAAAAACGTGAAAATAAGGAGGATAACCGCAGACCATGTTTTCAAGGATTTTAGTGGCAAATAGGGGTGAAATAGCCCTTCGAATAATCAGGACCTGTAAAGAGCTTGGTATTGAAACTGTTGCAGTATACTCTAAAGCTGATAAAGACGCTCTATATTTGCAGTACGCAGATGCTCATGTTTGTATAGGGCCTGGTGAATCTGATGGAAGTTATTTAAATATTCCGAGTATTATCAGTGCTGCGGAGATTACAGATATAGAGGCTGTACATCCGGGATACGGCTTTTTGGCTGAAAATAGTCATTTTGCAGAGGTATGTGAATCTTCCAATATTGTTTTTATCGGGCCTTCCTCCGAGGTTATGACTAAGATGGGTGATAAGACTCAAGCTAGAAATATAGCAGTTGAAAACAAGATACCTGTCATTCCTGGTAGCGATTCAGCTATAGAAAATCAGCAACATGCATTGAAAGTGGCCCATGAGATAGGTTATCCTGTCTTGATAAAAGCCTCTTTTGGTGGTGGCGGGAGAGGTATGAGAGTTGCGCATAATGATATGAGTTTGGTTAATTCGCTTGCAATTGCTCAACGTGAGGCAAAAGTGGCGTTTAAAGATTCTTCCATATACATGGAGAAATACATAGAACCTTCACGTCACATTGAAGTCCAGATCGTAGCGGATAAATATGGTAATGTAATACATCTCGGCGAGAGGGATTGCACAATCCAAAGAAGACATCAGAAATTATTGGAGCAGACACCGGCACCTAATTTAAAAGATCAATTACGTGAAGACATTTGTAAAGCGGCCATAAAGCTGGCAAAGGCGGTTAATTATACTAATGTTGGTACCGTCGAATTTCTGGTGGATGGAGAGGGAAAATACTATTTCATAGAAATGAATACAAGGCTTCAGGTTGAACATCCTGTGACAGAAATGGTTACCGGTATAGATTTGGTAAAAGAGCAAATAAGAATTGCTCATGGCGAGAGATTGAATTTGCGCCAGAAGAAGATAAAAAGTGAGGGGGTCTCAATAGAATGCAGGATAAATGCCGAAGACCCGGATAACGGTTTTAGGCCTTATGCCGGTAAGATAACAATGTGCAGTGCTCCGGGAGGAAAAGGTGTCAGGGTGGATTCGCATGTTTACGCAGGATACGAGGTACCTCCGTACTACGATTCATTATTAGGTAAGTTGATAGTACATAAAAAAAACAGAGAAGAGGCGATTGCCTGTATGAAAAGGGCCTTAAGCGAATACAGGATTGAAGGTGTGAAGACAACAATACCCCTTCATCTTAATATTATTTCCGATCCAAGGTTTGTTACCGGTGATATTGATACCCATTTTGTTGAAAATCTTATGGATGAGAAATAACAAGAAAAAAGTATCCAAATTACAATGTAAAATGTTTAGATACTTATTCTTATGCCAGGTTTGCGCGTTGTAACAACATTTATAGTTTTTTCTTGACACACTAAAGTGGTCTTGATAAAATCCCGATCCAATAAAAAAGGGTTACTGGTACGTAACTGCCACATTATTTTATTGGAAAATCTGTTGGCAAGAGGTTAAAATATTGACAATTAAATTAAGATTAAAGAGAAGGGGGTAATAGTATGTTAAGTTGTAATTTAAGAAGATATATAATGATATGCTTCGTTATTTCTTTAGCATCGTTTGTAACATTTCAAAGTAGCCAGAGTTTTGGCGCACAGACGTGGAAATACATGGGCAATGCAGGTTGTAAATGCCACCTGTCTAAGGGTTGCTTTGAAGGTGAAGAATATAAGAAGATGAAGAATCAACATTATAATACATTCAGCAGGTTGGAAACCGATGAAGATAAGAGTAATCCTGAGTGCCTGAAATGCCATGCCACAGCGTATGGTATGAAGATAAAGAAGGGCAAGTCTAAACAGGGCAGTAAAGACTTTATTGAAGACGTTGGATGTGAAGCGTGCCACGGCCCGGGTGAAGGATATATAGATGTAAAGAAAAATTACAATAAAAAGGGCAAAGATGCGTTTAAGGAATTGCTGGAAAAAGACCCAATGACTGCCAGAAAGGTTCAATATGATGCAGGTCTGCTCGTAGCCGGTATAAATCAATACAAGACGATAAAAGAGCAATGCCTTAATTGCCACTGGGAAGATGCAAATGCCAAGAATAAGTGCCCTAAGTGCGAAGGTAAAGAAAACAGCCAGGGTGATCCCAGGCTCTTCACTGATAAGTATATTAAGGCGGATGATCACAGAGACCATGATTCCATAGATGACGTTTTGCCCAAGGTAGACAAGAAGAAATGGAAGGGCTATATAGAGCAGGATCCGTGGTATCAGACAAGGCCACCTAATGCTAAGTAATAATAATGGTTTCTGTTTCTTTAGGAATTAATTTGTAAATTAAAGCTTCACAATTAAGCAGCTTTTAAAAAAGTAACGACTGTAAGTTGTTCTTTCGCTCCCCTCCTCTCAAGAGGAGGAGGGGATGAGTGCGTTGAACGCTCTACTTTAATAAAAGATGCTCAAGCTGTAGTGAAGGTTTAACCCACTGTATAAAAGTACTATCTTTCTTTCAACCAAGAGGAGGAAATCATAAAGTGGTATCTTTGCTGAAAACAACGATAGATGTATCCGGGGATAGTAAAGCTTGTAGATTTGTATTTATTTCATGTCTTTTCTCATGTCTTTTGTTTTTCATTTCTGTTTATTCTTCAGAAAGTCTCTTTGCTCAAGAGAATAGCGAGTGTTTAGAGTGTCATACAGACCCTGCGGAGGTAGATGATAAGGTAAGAGTCGATCCTGTTACTGGCGAAGTAGAGCTTGTATCGATGCTGGTTGATAAAGATGCTTTTCATGCATCTGCTCATGGCGGTGAAGATTTTTACTGTATTGATTGTCACGCTGATTTAGAAGAATCAGAAGGCGAGCATTATCCTGATTTGCAGCCTGTTGATTGTATAACATTCTGTCATGACGATCCTGCCGAAACATTTCTGGAAGGTAGTCATGCAGGTTTAATGCAGGAAAAAGGTATAGAGCTGCCTACCTGTAAACATTGCCATGCAGGAGAGAGATCCAAACGTGATACGCCCAGGGCTGACGATTTGTATCACAGGATGGATACGATAGGAAAATGTGGCGGATGTCACACTGAATACTATGATTCTTATCGTAATAATCTCCATGGCCAGGTTACGGCGCTTGGGCATGTAGGCACTGATATAGCGACATGTGTTGATTGTCATGGTCAGCATACCATATTGAACTCGTCTGATCCAGAGTCTACTCTGGGTCCGGAAAATGCTAAGGAGACTTGCGGTAAATGTCATCCGGGTGCAGGTGACAGTTTTATTAAACATGTAGCGCATCCACAATATAAAAACCTTGGCTATTACAAGTCTGCTATGATTGCCTTGCTGAACATCAGGAAAGATTCCGGTCAGGTCAAGAGTATTATAAAGAGCCCGCAGATAATATTGACAATTCTCTTTGTAATGTATGTGGGCATTTTAGTAATAACCTTTGCGCAATTTGGAACGCATATGCTTTTGTCGTGGCTAGGCACATTATTGGACGAGCGAAAGGGAAAGGAGTCAGGACATGACAAGTAATAATAATACTTTGCTAAGATTTGGTCTGTTTCATCGATTTGGCCATTTTCTCATAATTATCAGCTTTTTTGGATTAGTGTTGACCGGTATGCCTCTGGTTTTTAAAGATTATGCATGGGCTCACTTCCTGTATAATCTTATGGGAGGTTATCCTACCGCTGGTAATATTCACAGAATTTGTGCTCTCATTACTTTTATTGCAGTCTTTCTGCATTTTGCGTTTCTAACATTTGAAACCCTTGTAAGGAAGAATAGGAACATTTTCTGGGGACCTGACTCTCTACTGTTACAACCAAAGGATATCATGAATGTGCTGGGAGATATTTTATGGTTTTTCAGATTAGGAAAAAGACCACAATTTGACAGATATATATATTGGGAAAAGTTTGAATATCTTTCGCTTATGTGGGGTACCATGGTTATGGCTGTTACAGGTTTTATGCTTTGGTTTCCAGTGCAAACTGCTAGTCTGGTTCCTGTCAAAATTGCAACCTTTATAGATTTGCCGAGTATCGCACTGGTTGCTCACAGGTATGAAGCCTTGCTGGCGGCAGGTTTCATCTTTTCCATTCATTTCCTGCATACTCACCTCTTGCCTGAGAATATACCTGTTGATGAGGCAATGTTTACAGGAAAGGTTGACGAGGGTCACATGAAACACGAAAGAGGCGCTTATTATGAGAGGTTGAAAGAAGAGGGGCAATTGGAGGAACTTAAGGTTCAGCCTGCATCTCGTAGGGCCAAATTTGTGTCAAAACTGGTGGGGCTTCCACTTCTTGGAGTTGGCTTGCTTATGGTCGGTTTTATGTTATCATCGTTAATATGTTCAATTACGTCTGTAATTGCAGATTTGACCAAAAATATTCATTTTGATATTTTTAGTATTTTTGCGTTCTGATAAGCGAAAATATGCGGTTTCAATTTTTTTAAAAGGGTGTTTTTATGGTTAGCAGGGTGCTGATAACTGATGACGAGGAGCGTATAATACGCAATATCAGGGTTATCTTTGACGAGATGGAAAATATCGAGGTTGTAAAGGCGCAAGACGTAACTTCGATAGTAGATTTCGTTGAGCATGAAAGGCTTCATCTAATCGTTACTGATCTGAGAGTGCCTAAGATGGGCAGATTGGAATTCTTGAAGCAGGTTAAGTCAATGGATCCTGATCTGCCGGTGATTGTTGTAACCGGTGACGACTCCATTGAGACGGCGGTAGAATCGATGAAGGAAGGCGCGTTTGACTACATTACAAAGCCGTTTGAAGATGGTACGCTTTCTGTCGCAGTGGAAAAAGCTCTTAAAATGAGATCTTTGACATTGGAAAACAGGTATCTTCGGAAGGAGTTGGAGTCGCATTATAATTTCGGAAATATCGTTGGTAACTCACCAAAAATATTAGAAGTGCTTTTGTTGGCTGGAGATGTTTCCAGGACGGATTCGACTGTATTTGTTTATGGAGAGAGTGGTACTGGGAAGGAACTTGTGGCAAGAGCTATTCATTTTAATAGTTTAAGGAAGAGCGGCCCATTGGTTGCGATTAACTGCGCTGCGTTGCCTGAGAATTTATTAGAGAGTGAACTGTTTGGTTATGAAAAGGGCGCCTTTACGGGTGCAGAGAAGTGCAAGAAGGGCCGTTTTGAGTTGGCTAACGGAGGCACTCTGTTTCTCGATGAAATATCTGAAATGAATCCCATTGTTCAGGCCAAAGTGTTAAGAGTTGTTGAAGAAAGGGAGCTGGAGCGGCTTGGAGCGTCTGAAACTATCAAAGTTGATGTAAGGATAATATGCGCCAGTAATAAGAATCTTGAAGAGTATGTTAAAAAAGGTCTGTTCCGGGAGGATTTATACTATCGCATAAATGTGTTTCCCATAAATATACCTCCACTCAGGGCGAGGCCTGAAGATATTTTGCAATTGGCGAGGGGTTTCGTTGGTCTATTCTCTGCTAAGATGGGTAAATTATCATTAAAAATGTCAAAGAAGGTTGAAAATATACTAGTTTCAAGTAAGTGGGAGGGCAATGTGAGGGAATTGAAAAATTGCCTGGAAAGGGCCGTTATTCTGTGTAAAGGAGATTTGATATCAGAAGAACATCTTCCGGTGGCTTTAGTTAAAGATTCTATGTCAGGCTATGAGAATGGTAAAGAGAATGCGTTAAAGACGGTGGATTTTAATTTGCCCCCAGAGGGGATTTCAATAGATGAATTGGAAAAGCATCTTGTTTTGCAGGCGTTGAAAAAAAGCAAAAACAATAAAACTAAAGCTGCTAAACTGCTGGGTCTCAGCAGGGGAACGTTCAGGTATAGATTGGAAAAGTATGACAATAATAACTAAAGTTGCATTAAAATTAAAAAAACTGATTGTGGTTGCGGCTATTGATAAATTACTGGCGATAACAATAGCCATATTGGTTTTTTTGAGCCAGTTTTTTAGAGTCGTTGGGAATATATTTTTGGGTGCTACAAATCAAGGCTTTCACGTTAAACGGCTTACGTCAAATGTATAAGGCATGAAGTATTTTGGCACGTGATATGCGCAATCTCAATATATTGCGTGTTATATCGTTAATATAGAATGAAAGGGGGTGAAGAGGTGTATACATTTAGACGTTACTTTGACAAAGCTTTGTATATTGGTGCCTTTTTTTGTGTGGTATTGTTTTTGGGTAGTCAGATGAATTTTGCAGTGGCAGAGGGTGAAAAAGAATGTCCGAAGAAAGAGAATGAAAAGTTGTTTTGGTGCACAGAGTGCAAAGAGATTTTCACCTGGAATGAATGTGGTAACTTGAAATACATCTGGGATACCAAGAAGCATAAAGCTGGTGAAGAAATCGCTACGCATAAAATGGAACCTTCTTGGTCATGTTTAAGGAAGGAATATCATTGCGTAAACGATAAATGTGAGAATTCAAAGACTTGCTATGCTTTCAACATTGGCTTTTGCGAATTGTGCAATGATGACTTGACCGCTAATATGACTAGAGCAAAGCTTGACTTCAAGTGTACAAAATGTGGTAAGGAGTATACCGAACCTGGAGCAGGGTTTGAGATTGATCATAAGAAGGAATATGCGGAACATTTAATGACTTTCGGTAATTGTGCTGATTGTGGAGGAGAACTTGACACCATTTGCAGAATGTCTGGCACATGTCCACATATTCCAGATTTTTAGTGATGTTACAATTTTATAATTTTATGTTTTGGAGGTGAAGAATGAAGAAAAAGGCTTGGTTATTAGGTTTCTTGGGTGCTGGAGTATTGAGCTTGGCATTGGCTCAAAGCGCCGGTGCCGGCTTCATACAGGGTACAAGGGTGAGAACAGAGCATCCATCACCATTCCACGTGTCTGTTTCGCCTGATGGTGGGACATTGGCTTTATGCAATCAGTCCGGCCATAGCGTGACGTTTGTTGATGCGAGGTCAAAAAAGGTGATCGGAGAGGTGCCTGTTCAGGTTCAACCTGAAGCGTCTGTGTTTACACTGGACGGACGTACTCTGTTTGTTTGTAATGCAGAGAGTGATACTGTATCAGTTATTGATATAGGTAAAAAGGCAGTCGTTAAAACTATAAAAGTTGGTGACTGGCCTTGTAGTATTAAACTGTCAAAAGACGGGTCAAAGGCTTATGTATGTTGTTCCGGTAGTATGTGGAATACGGTTGATATCATTGACACTGCAATGAATAGCAAAATCGGTGAGATCAGAACA
>JAIQZU010000018.1 GCA_021776915.1 Candidatus Scalindua sp.
GTACATATAATCAGGAATGTAGTAACGATATGCAGGAAGTGTTCTCCAGAACCTGGAATACTTACCAGGATATGGTGGAGCGCCCTTTGGGTATCCCATGTACTTAGCGTACAGACCGGAAAAGAAAACCTTTCCGGAATTATCAGGATCTCCAGGCATACCGTAAACCTCGTGCGGCACCCAGTGTGTGATGATTTCTACCGCTTCGGCGTCTTTACTAGAAAAATTCTCGTAAAAACAGAATGCGGCTGCGAACACAAGTAATGCAATGAATAACGTCTTAAATCTTTTTAGCATTTATTTTTACCTTCTCCCTTCCCTTTCTAACTATCAAAAAATAAAATAACTAATGTGAACTATGATACAAACGTTTGTGAAGTCTTTTGCCTAAAGGAATCTTTGTGAAAAAAGCAAGCACCCCCTTTCACTCCATATCATACTAAAAGCCTCTCTCTTTTGAAACGTGGATTATATAATTTTCTAAAAATATGTCAACTAAAACTTGCCAAAAAAATACAAACAAAAGAAAACCTTTTTTTGAGGTAGTATATCACTATGAAATCACTACTTTTATCTTTTCCATAGCCACTTAAGATCTTCCATTTTTACAGAAAATACCAAACATAATTTAAACTAACAAACAGCGGACGCAATAGAAGCGGCAGAACTAACGCAAGCTAGATGCCTAAATTCAGTTTCTTTTTACATATTACATAAGCTATGACGTTCGGATAGCTTACAGAAATTCTAATAGTCATGGCGTTCCGCTGCCTTCATACTCGCGTTGTAAGTTTTCCGTCAAAAAAAGAAGTATTTTTGCACTACTTCATTTAACTGCAACAATCAACACATCTTATGGTACTGTCGAATTTAAGCCACTGTTGTCTATTTAGCACGTTTTAATGGGATTTTTTTCGCAAACTTTGGAGGAAGTAGACTATATTATCTATCTCTTGTTTTGAAAGCTTGTCTTTGTACGCCGGCATATCATTTACAAGACCAAAGTATTCCTTTTGGCCTGGATCCTCAATCAATCCCCTTAGCCATTTATCAGAAGCAAAGTTGTCCAGTACCGGAGCGGTATCCCCACCATTTCCGCCATAGGCATGACAATTATAGCACCCATTCTCTTCTAAAATCATTTCTCCGGTTTCTTTGAGGTCAGGATCAATCTCTTTGTCCTGATCAGCCTGTGCAAGTAAAAACTCTACCAGGTTGGACAAATCTTCCTTTTCCAGGTCGTACTCAGGCATTATGCTGATCTTTGTACTCCCATAATATTTGGGAGCATTGGGATCCTGCATGAATCCAATAAGCCACGGTTTAGAATTATACGCTGTTAAATCAGGGGCTGAATTACCTCCCACGCCTTCGAAACTATGGCAGACAATACAGTGCTGGCGAAACAATTGTTCTCCCGAATACAGAGGATCATTACTAAACACTGAGGTCCCACCTTGTGGAGGTATACCATGCTCTGCCAGCTCGACCGCAACATGAGCCATTTTCTCAGACTCCTCTTTTTGTTTTATGATTCGCTCGTTTCCGGAATCGCTTATACTTGACATTATTGTCAGCGAGATTAAACCTGCAAGAAAGACACCAGAAAAACCCATTACTGGCAGCCTTCTTAGTGGAGAACGATCCCTTGCCCTGTCAATAAAAGGCAGTGCAATAATTAAGAATGCAACAATGGAAGGAATGATAATCGCTCCCACTACCTCCAGTTCACCCTCAAAATATTTTAATAGTTGGAACAGAAAGAGAAAATACCATTCAGGCCGTGCAATGTAATTGGAACTTGGATCAGCAGGGGATTGTAATTCCGCACCACCACGATACCAAACTACGGCTACCATCGACACAAAAACAATTACAGCCACTATAACATCCTTAAAGAGCTGGTCAGGCCAGAAGGGCTGCGTCTTCTTCTTGAGCTCCAACTCACCGGGTTTCCAGTGTGGGGTAACCCCGTGACGTCTGAATAGATAGATATGGATGGCCATAAACATCATAAGGCCTGCAGGCAGAAAAAATACGTGAAAGCTGTAAAACCTCGTCAATGTAAGGTTTCCATAGTCATTTCCGCCTTGTATTACTCCCTGTAAAAATTCGCCAATTCCAGGAACTAATCCCATAATGCTCGTAGCAACTTGTGTAGCCCAGTAACCCTTTTGATCCCAGGGAAGCAGGTAACCGGTAAGTCCAAATCCCAGTATGATGAAAAGCATGAAGACTCCGGAAATCCAGTTTAACTCACGTGGTTTTCTATATGCGCCGAATATAAGTGTTTGAGCCATATGGAGAACAGCCAGAACTATCATTGCACTGGAACCAACGTTATGCATCCCTCTTACAAACCAGCCTGAAAACGTCTTGTGTTGTATATAATATACACTTCCCCATGCATCTGTGGTTGACGCAGAATAGCAGGTAGCAAGAATTACGCCTGAGACAATCTGCATAATAAAGACGAAAACAAGTGCACTGCCAAAGACGTAGGACCACTTGGCGCCGCCTTCCACAGGTTCATCCATGAGCTTATTAAAAAGATCTTTAATACCGGTTCTATCCTCTAGCCACTTCTTCATATTATATTATAGTACTCGAAATTAGACATAAGATTTAAGTATAAGCAAACTCTCAAACAGGAATCTTTTCAGAAATACCAAGTTTCATTTTCTGGTATTTTACAAATAGTTTTCCCTGTTTGATTTCTGTTTCAAGAGTATCCAGTTTACGTGGGGAAGGCCCAGAGAGGACGCTTCCTTTGATATTAAAATAACTTTCATGGCATGGACAGACAAACCTTCCCGAAGCCTCGTCCCAGTCAACACCACATCCGAGGTGAGGACAGATTGAGGAAAAGACAGTAAATTTTTTATCCTTATCCATTACCATCCAGACCGCTCCTAGCGCCGTTGGCGGAAATTTATTCCACGCATCCATCTTAGCACCCTTGATTGACACCTTCCTGGGGACATTAACCTCACAATCATTAATGTTACCAATATCAAACAAACCGGATGCACCGGTAACTGTATCTTGCATGGCCGGACTGATAAAAGCGCGTATAAGGGGAATTGCGTATGCAATGCCTATAAGAGAGGTCAGTACAACAGAACATATCTTTAAAAAGTTGCGACGTCCGTTTTCATCTGAGCGGTGATCGCTTTCCTCTATGCTGGATTGTGTCTTCATATTCATACTCCTAACCTGTCAAACTGAAAAGAGAACTACGGCAATATTTCAAAATAGCTAATTTTGATCTTTCGTGCTTTTTACCAATTCACCAACAAACCTGCCTACCTTATCAACCAATACTTTATTACCTTGATTACTGAATTTTTCTATCTCTCTCATGATAGCACTTCCTACGATTACGCCATCTGCAACTTTTCCGGCTGCCCTGGCCTGTTCAGGAGTAGAAATCCCAAATCCCATGGCAACCGGCAGGTCTGTTGATCTCTTTATATTTTGTATATTCTCAGTTATGTCAGCAGGCAGTTCACTTCTTGCACCTGTAATACCAACAACAGAAATATAGTACAGAAACCCTTGAGACTTTTTGACAATCAATTCCATTCGGTCACTTGTAGTAGTTGGCGCAATAAAGCATATTATCTTAAACCCCTCTTTTTTACCGGCTTCCATTATTTCTTCAGCTTCTTCAACAGGAAGGTCCGGGATTGTAGCACCATCAAATCCTGCTTTAACTGCACTTCTGACAAAATTGTCGCAACCATTCTTAAAAAGAATACTTTGCGAAATCATAGACACAATAGGAATTTCTGACTCTTTGCGAACATCTTTTACAAGCTCCAGGATGTCTGAAAGTTTAACCCCTCCGGAAAGCGCCCTGTAATAAGACGATTGAATCACAGGGCCGTCTGCTATAGGATCAGAAAACGGTACGCCCAACTCTATCAAATCTGATCCTTTTCTGTCAAACTCTACGATCAATTCCCTTGTTACGTCCAGGCTGGGATCGCCCGCTGTTATAAATGGGATAAATGCAGGCTCATTTCTATCTCTTAATTCCTTAAACTTGGCATCAATCCTATTCACTTAAATCAGCTTCCTCTTATCGCTTGTCATAGATCTATTCCCATCTTTTCGGCAACCTCAAAAGAATCTTTATCTCCACTGCCAGAAAGGTTTATTACAATAATTTTATCTTTCTCAATCGTTGGAGCAAATTTGACAGTGTATGCTATTGCATGAGAAGCTTCAAGAGCTGGAATTATTCCTTCCAGGCGCGTACATAGATTGAAAGCGTCCACAGCTTCATCATCAGTAACTGAAACATATTCAGCCCTTCCTGTATCCTTTAAATAGCTATGTTCAGGCCCAACTCCCGGATAATCCAGACCTGCTGAGATTGAGTGAACGAGAGATGTCTGTCCGTCGTCATCCTGCAACACATAACTCAAGCTGCCGTGAAGCACTCCTTTTTCACCTCTGGAAAGCGAAGCAGCATGTTGTCCCACATCAAAGCCCAGGCCTCCCGCCTCTACTCCTATCAATTTAACATCTTTATCCTCAATGAAAGGATAAAAAACTCCTATTGCATTACTACCACCCCCAACACATGCTATAATATAATCCGGCAATTGGCCTTCTGCCTTCTGTATCTGTTCTTTTACTTCCTGCCCAATCACCACCTGGAAATCTCTGACCATCATTGGATATGGGTGCGGGCCTACCACAGAACCTATTATATAATGAGTATTCTCTACCGAAGACATCCAGTCTCTAAGCGCTTCATTAGTTGCATCTTTAAGTGTCTTAGAACCGGACTTTACGGGAATCACATTTGCCCCCAGCAATTTCATTTTAAACACATTTAAGGATTGTCGCCGTATATCTTCTTCTCCCATATAAACATCACACTTCATACCAAACATTGCGGCCGCAGTAGCAGTGGCGACACCGTGTTGCCCTGCACCGGTCTCAGCAATAATTCTTTCCTTGCCCATTCTTATGGCAAGCAAAACCTGCCCTAAAGTATTATTAATCTTGTGTGCGCCTGTATGATTTAAATCCTCTCTTTTAAGATAAATTTTTGCACCACTCAATTTTTCTGTTAATCTTTTCGCATAATATAGAGGAGATGGCCTTCCTACGTATTGATTTAAATAATACTTTAATTCTTCATTAAACTTCGGATCATCTTTAGCCTTAAGATATTCCTTTTCAAGTTGCTCCAGGGCAGGCATTAAAGTTTCCGGTACGAATTTTCCGCCATATTTTCCGAAGTGTCCACTCTTATCTGGAATACTCTGCCCATAGAACACTTCGTTTAGATTTAATTTACCGGTTTCTAATGTTTTCATAATTTATCCTCTCCCTCTACTATAAAAAAGGGTAGCATAGCTATATACGCTATGCTACCCTTCAAAAAACTACAAAAAGCACCTTAATGAAGATTAATGTTCTTCACCAAAGCAAGGATTATCACCGTGGTCGCATGCATCCTCGACTATATCACCCTCTTGCCTCTTATAACCTGTAAGCAGATCTGTATATTCTCCATGCTTCCAGAAATCATATGCTACATGTTCTATACCGACCTCTTTTTCAAGTGTAGAGATCCTTCTCAACTTAGAAGCCTCATCCTTAATTTCAACGAGTTGTCTGTCCATTACGAATGCACCTGCATTGTAAGTGACATCATCAATTGAGAAGTGAGCTGCTGCTTTGTATACAGCAGTTACCTGGTAAACAATCATCTCAACAGCAAGCCTCTCTATTCTTGACACGTTATAGAACCTTGGCGCTCCACCCGGCAACAGATTCATCGTGTGACCACCAGTGTAGTCAGGTGCCAGATCAGCCGGCATAGGATCGAACAGTCCTTCTAAATACAATCCAACAAGAATGCCAACTGCTTCGCGCCACTTTGTGAAGCTGATATGAATCTGCTCGTCCATAGCATCCAATTGCATTGCCGCCCAACGCGGAGAATGACATCCCTGACATTTTTTTATCCATGCATCCCTCTTTGCTTTATGCTTTGGCGCACCTCTGTCGAGCTGAAACATACCCATATGTGCATATTCAGTTGACATATGTTGTACATTGTGATTACCATCTTCACCCATATGACAGTACGCACAAGTTGGCGTTCTGTAATTCTGTGGTTTCATCGGTTTATCCCAATCCCAGGTATCACCTTCCATTGCGTAAATCTTACCATGATAAGAGTTCTGCCAGAATTCCCACTCAGCATGGTCTACACCCATATGGCAGACACCACAGTTGTCAGGCTTTCTTGCTTCTGATTGCGCAAATTTATGTCTGGTATGACATCCGTCACATCTGTTTCC
>JAIQZU010000019.1 GCA_021776915.1 Candidatus Scalindua sp.
CTCAAAGAGTGTCTGGGATGTCACTCAGTAGTCACACCTGGTATCGTAAGAGATTACGAGAAGAGTGCACATGCCAAGGCAGAACCAAGCCCGACCGGCTGTGACACATGCCACGGTAACAACCACCAGAAGCTGTTGATGCCAAGTTCAAAGGCATGCGGCGTCAGTGACTGTCATGAAGAGCAGTATATTCAGAACTCACAGGGTGGTATCGGATCACACGCATCATGTTCAAGTTTTGCTCAGATTGAGTGTGCATGGTCGATTGAAAGGCCTCCGGGAGATACAGCCGGATGTACTTTTTGTCACACAAGCTCAGAAGAGCGTTGCAGCACATGTCATCAGAGACATCAGTTCAATCCAGTAGTAGCCAGGAAGTCAGAGCAGTGTAAGGCTTGTCACTGGGGAAAAGATCACAGGGACTGGGAAGCATATGACATCTCAATACACGGTGTTGTATATCAGACTAACAAATGGGATCCTACTCAGTTTGATCTTACCAAGAAGCTCGCAGATGCTGATTACGTTGGACCGACCTGTCAGTACTGTCATTTAAGAGGTGGTCACCACAACGTACAGAGGCTTTCAACGGTATATACAAGTATGGGTATGTCCAATGCTGACAGGGGAGCGCCTCTCTGGAAGGAAAAGAGAGACACCTGGGTATCAGTATGTGACGATTGCCATTCACCAAGGTTTGCAAGAGAGAATCTGCAGGCGATGGACGAAGCTTGTAAGGATGCGGGGCTTAAGTACACTGAGACGTTTAAGATAGCAGAGAATCTGCAGTTAGATGGAATGGGCGAGCCAATGCCTAAGGATCTCCATCCTGACTGGGCAGGTGAGCACGTCTGGAGTTTGAAGATTGGTGCTTATCATGATGGTCCCGGTTATGGAGGTGCGCAGGGTCAGTCCGGTGAGTTCAGGATGTCAAACTGTTCAGACATAGAAAGAATATGTTTTGAGAGTGTTGGATACTGGATGACTTACATATTCAAAGGAATGGCACATGGTTCATGGAACGATGCAACGTATTGTGACGGATCCTTTGGTATGGACAGATGGTTGGTAAAGGCCAAGGTAGCATCTGAGCAGGCGAGAAGGTTTACAGCGCTTGAGAAGAAGGCCGGAATTAACTGGGTACCGTCAGAGTTCTGGAGGAAGGGTGATTGGATGAATGAGTTGTCAGGTGCGAAGATTGTTAAGGAGTTCCCTGGCAAGAATATATTCGATCTTTGTCCTGAACCAGGTTGGCTAGATACGCATCATGCACCAGCAGCAGAGGTTGAGTACATCAACAGGAAGCTCAAAGAGTTAGGCATGAGCGCTGGTAAGCATGGTATGCATCAGTAATTTGATGTTTATAGAAGTTTGAAGTACAGTAAAGGGAGCCGGGTATATGCCCGGCTCCCTTATTTTTTAGTGGTGTTACAATGAAAAAGCCCACCATTCCGGTGGGCTTTTTAATTGTAACACAAAATTTAGTTAAACTATTTGCGGACTTTTTGTGTATAATATTGTAATTATAATAATATTTCTTTTTTAATTTATTCAGGTGGAGAGTACATGTTGACAATAATCATAAACAAAATCAAGAAACCGGGCATTTTAATACCATTAGTGATACTAGTAGCTTTAGTTGGTTGTGGAAAGGCGACGAACCATGTTGAAGTAGGCCAGACATTATTAGAACAGGGTCAGGTTGAGGATGCAGCAGCAGAGTTTAAGAAAGCGATTGAAAGAGATCCGAATTCGGCAGAGGCACACTTTGGTTTAGGCAATACTTATGTAGAAAAACAAGAGCTTGAAGATGCAGCTATACATTATAGAAAGGCAATTAAGCTGGATGCTAAGTTTGTAGAGGCTTATAAGAGACTTTCGGAAACATTTATAGCAATGGGTGCTCCTGACTCTTATTTTGAAAAGAAGTACAACGCTATAGAAGAAAATCCGGAAGATCCTATAGCCCGTATAGACCTTGGGGTACTTTATCATAATTGGGATCAGACAAGAAATGCAATCATTGAATACGAAGAAGCGCTGACGTTGGATCCTGATAACCCATTTATCTATTATAACCTGGCAGTTGCTTATCAGGATATGAACCTGTTTGAGGATAAAGCCATTCCTCTATATATGAAAACTATAGAAATGCAACCGGGCTACGACAATGCACATTATAACCTGGCAGTGTCCTATCTCAAGACCAACAGGCTGGAAGATGCAATGGTTGAATACAAGAAAACCCTGGAAATAAATCCGAATTACGCTCCGGTATACGTTGATTATGGGTTGATACAACTTAGGGAAAAGAATTTTGATGCGGCTATGAAACACTATGGCAAGGCACTGGAGATTGATCCTGATAATGTAGAGGCACATTATCAAAAGGGTATAATATATGCCTTTCAGGAGAATTATGATGAGGCCTTAAAGATGAACAGAAAGGCACTGGAGATTGATCCAAAACATATCAATTCCCAATTTAACATAGCTGTTGTATATCATAAAAAGGGAGAATTGAAGAGGGCAATAGCGGAGTATGATTTGACACTGGAGATAGACAGGAACTACCAGGATGCCTATTATAACAGAGGACAGATTTATGCATCAATGGGCAATAGACCTCAAGCGTACGGCGATTATATAGCTTACAGCAAGATAATGAAGGCAAAAACAGGCAAGGAGGGTGCAGCGCTTGCGTTACGGGGAATTGAAGATAAGGAGCAGATTCAGAGGTACCTTATTCCTAGTTTCAAGGACTGGATATTAGAACAAGAATGATCTGTACCAAAGATAAAAAGGTCGAAAAGTAAAAATAACTGGATATCATATGAGGAATTTCCATTTTAAGCATTATCAACAAACGAGTTAAGGTTTATTAGCCGTAGGGTGGATTAAGCGAAGCGAATCCACCTTCATTTTTACGGTATTAACGTATGGGTTTTTTTGGTGGATTCGGCCTAAGGGCCTTAATCCACCCTACGCGAATATTTTAAAGTCCGCCGAAGGCGCTAATTTAAGAAATATTACTAAGCCCACCTGTTAGTCTGGCGGGCTATAATTATGTATGAATTGGAAGGAGTTTACGTAGATGTTTTCTGAATTTTTGAAGAGATACAGGTATTTATTTGTGGTCTTTTTAATTGGAATTGTCATTGGTTGTGATAATGCACAAAACCATATTGAGCTTGGGGACAAGCTTGTCCTTGAGGATAAGACAGAAAAGGCCATTGAAGAGTATAAGCAGGCTATTGATCTGGATAAAAACAGAGCTGAAGTTTATTATAAACTAGGGGACATTTATTTCAAAAAAGATATGTTAGAGGCGGCGGCAAGGGAATTTAGAAAGGCAATCGAAATTCGTCCGGATTATAATGAAGCCAATACGAAGCTCACAGATACATATAATAGAATTGGAGTGCCTGATGATAAACTTGTGATTTATAAAAGGGCAATTGAAATGGACCCGAAAGATTCAAAGTCCCGTATAAGGCTGGGGATCTATTATCAACAATTGAAGAACATGGATCTCGCCTTTGAGCAGTATAATAAGGTTCTAGAGTATGATCCTTATAATTCAAGCGTCCATTTTAATCTGGGCGTTGCATATCATGACTATAATCTACTTGAAAAAGCTATTTCATCTTACGAAAGATCTAAGGAGCTTAAGCCCGGTTATGAAAAGGTCCATTTCAATCTGGGTATTGCGTATATTGCTACTGAGGAATATGATAAGGCGCTGAAGGCATTAAAGAAGGCAGAAGAATTAAATTCTGGTAATAAAGATACGTATAGTAATTTAGGATTGGTGCATTATCTTAAGGGTAACAGCGAAGAAGCGTTTAATGAATTAAGAAAAGCATTAGAGTTAGACCCTGAAATGGCAGATGCGCATTATTACCTGG
>JAIQZU010000020.1 GCA_021776915.1 Candidatus Scalindua sp.
GTAAATCTATCCCTACATAATAACTCATTACAGCACCTCCTTAAAAAATTGTTAACAATATAATTAATATCAACATTATGATATATTGTTAACTTGCAGATGCCTACTATATGATTATCAAGTCTGCTGATGGCTTAACTGCGGAAACGATCTTTAGATTCAGCAAAATGGAAAACATGATATACTTAGAGTATTGATAAATATTAATATGGAGGTGCAAGAATGTCAGATTTGCTTAACAAAATGAGGAACGAAGCATTATCCTTGCCTGTAGATGATCGTGCGAAATTAGCTCATGAGTTAATCATAAGCTTAGATGAGTGCATTGATTCTGATGTTAATAACAGAAAAATAGGGTCAGGTCTTTAATCTTGAATTTTATTTTTTTTCTAACAAGTCACTGGAGGTGACGCCTTTATCTCTTGCGATTTCTACATCTTTGGATTCTTGAAGAGAAATAGGGTCAGGTCTTTAGTCGTGAATTTTATTTTTTTTCTAACAAGTCACTGGAGCCAACCCCTTTATCTTGTGCGGTTTGATTACTTTTAAGCTCTTTGTTTATCTTATTTTTTATCTATTATTTAATTTGCCATACGGGGTTGCTCACCTCAGTCGTTATGCGTAAAAAAATATGAAAACATACAGCAAAACATCAAGTAGCATCAAAACAATTTGTTCATTCTTTGTTCTTTTCCTAGTAGTTGGGTGCTCAGGAACAAGTACCGACTTTCAGAATGATGCAGACATATTAAGACTTCAGCATCTGAAATATTATGCAGAAATTTTAGACAAATATAAGAAAGTTACTGACAAATATCCATTTCAGGGCAGGAATGATGTCCCGATCTATGTACATATTGCCAATGATGAACAAATAGAATTTACTAAAAAAGGACCACCCTATCCCCATGAAGTGATTCCTTTCAACGATTTTGTGCGAGAAGTTGAATCTGTGCTGGGTAAAGAAATAAATGAATACTATGACCCTCAATATCGACCTGTCTACAAGCCTAACTTTTATATTTATCTAATCAATAGCGATACATTTTTTCTAGCTGTCCATGTTCACCAGCCATTCCCTTTCGCAAAGAAAATTGCTGAACACTATTACAAGATTGAAGTTTCAAACCATCCAACTTCCCAAAACCAAGCTATTCTTCCAAAGAAACTATTGGCTAGTCCTGAATTTAATACCGAGTTAAGCAAACCTGTTAGCAAGCCGGGCTTTTTTAAAGAAAGAGAAAACAAATATTTACATTATTCAAAGTCAACTAATTGATATTATTAATAAATCGCATAATGTCGAAATATGAGGAGTTGAGTTATTATGATACATCGAGATATTGTTCTTTTTCCTATACACTTCGAGGGGAAAGGGGACAAGTCTGCTGATGGCTTAACTGCAGAGTTTTCCACATTATAAATAAAGAAACATTTTGCGGACAAGAATGAACATTTATGACAAAAAATGAACATATTGATTATTGGCTAAGGAGTATTACAAGTGGTTAAAATCCCAGATAAAGTAAAAGGAATAATAGATAAATACCTGGAAGCTTTGAAGGACAATAATATTCCAGTTAATCAAGCAATTCTCTTTGGGAGTTATGCAAAAGGTAATAATGGCGATTGGAGCGATATAGATTTGGCTCTTGTTTCTGAAGTAATTGAAGGTGTTCGCATTAAAGATCGTGGTAAAATTAGATTAATAACACTAAATGTAAGCAGTGATATTGAAGTATTGCCTTACAGTCCAAAAGATTTCAATACTGATGACCCATTTGTAAAAGAAATAATGGAAACAGGAATAAAGATTAAATAGAATCAATTATCCGGCAATAAACTCCTGTACATTATCTCTCTGACCCGTTTCTTCTGAAACTACATCATCCATAATCAAATTCAATGCGTTTAGAAGTTTCTGGTTTTCCTCTCTGGTTCTTACAGCAACACGAAAATACTTATTATTCAGACCAGTAAAATTTGAACAATCCCTGATTATAATATTGTCTTTTATCAAAAGGGCCTGAATTCCTGATGATGTTATCTCCGCTTTGTCAATCTTCACCAGAATAAAATTGACTGATGGTTGAAACGGCTGTATGCCATTTATCCCGGATAGACCGTCATACAGGAAAGCCTTTTCCATGGACACGTATTCTCGTGTATTGACAGCGAACTCAACATCGTTAATGGAAGCATAACCTGCAATCTGTGCAAATGTGTTAACGGTCCATGGCTCTTTATATTGCATTAATTTATTAACGATAGATTCATTTGCAACAAGATAGCCAAGCCTCAAGCCGGGGAAGCCGTAAAATTTTGTCAGCGATCTGACCACTATTAGATTGTCAATTAATGATGCCTCTTTTATAACGCTATATTTCTCGCCATCATCAACAAAATCCATAAACGCCTCATCTACAACTATCAACCTGTTTGAATTCCTCTTAACAAGCTCTAATATATCTTTTTTCAGTATAAGCTGCCCTGTTGGATTGTTCGGATTGCATAAAAATACCATACCATCTTCGATATTCTTCAGGCTTGAGAGATCTGTGTTAATCAGTGGAAAGATTCCGTCATCATTTACAATCTCAACCACTTCGACATTTGCGTTGGACAGAGCATCTTTAAATTCACTGAATGTAGGCTGCAGGAGGACGCCCTGTCTGGGTTTCATGGCACGGGGTATCAGATAAAACAGTTCATTAGAGCCATTACCAATAATTATGTTTGAGTCATTGCATGAAACTTTATCTGCAATAGCTTTTTTCAGGTTTGTACACTCACTGTCCGGATAGTTCTTGATATCGTCAAATCGTTCCAAAACAACCTTGTGTACGTCTTCAGGGCAGCCAAGCGGGTTTATACTTGCGCTAAAGTCAATAATTTCATCCGGATTTAATCCATGCTTATTACAAATTTGATTTATGTTGCCGCCGTGTCCGTTAAGCATATTTCTATATTAATGAGATTTTTAACAACGAAATTTTACAGAAACAATGTTATAGATTAGGAAATTTCAGGACTAACAAAGGCATTGTCTTCCAATCTGATTAATTGTGACAGATCCTGTCTGGCCTGCCCGATTGTAAGAGAAAGTGAGTTTATTGGAAACTTCTCTTTATCCCGCAATACTTCCATCAATTGTGCTATCTGTGGCAGTTCCAGCATAAGACCCTCAAGTTTTCTCGAATCTGTAAACACGTCTTCCGGAGTTCCTTCCTGGACAATTATGCCTTTGTCCATGATTGCAACCCTATCAGCAAGCACAGGCACAAGGTCAACTGAATTTGTGGCGAGTATTATGGTAATACCATGTTTCTTATTCAGTTCATTAAGTATTTTCATCACAATCTTGACGCCTTCCGGATCAAGCCCACTGGTTGGTTCATCTAATATAAGTATCTCCGGCTTCATGGCAAGGATTCCGGCAATACATATCCGTTTGCTCTGGCCGTAACTGAGTGCGTGAATTGCCTTTTTTGCAAACTCCTTCATCTTGACTAATTCGAGTGCATTATTTACCCTGCTCACAATTTCATCATAGCTCAGGTTCAGGTTTGTCGGGCCAAATGCAACATCCTCTTCAACTGTGGGTGCAATGAGCTGATCATTGGGATCCTGGAAAACCATACCAACCTTCCTGAAAATATCGCCCGGTTTAGACTTATTTAATTCTTTATTATCTAATACTACCGATCCGGAAGCCGGTTTTAAGAGGCCGTTAAAATGTTTAAGCAATGTAGTCTTTCCTGAACCGTTGGCACCGAGAATTGCAAGAAATTCACCCTCTACAACATCTATGTTAACGCCATTCAATGCTTGCGTACCATCAGGATATTTATGTATTAAATTTTCGACCTTAATCTTAATCATTATTATTCATTAAATTTGTGGCATCTTTATACCACACAAAGAATGTAGGGGCGTATTGCAATACGCCCCTACTTTGCAGTACAATTGAAAAACCTGAAGATCAAGTTAGGTCGCTATCGCGACAAAAGACTATCCTTCGACTCCGCTCAGGATGACGTCACACTGAGCGGAGTCGAAGTGTTATCAACATTGAAATTCCTATGCATTAAATTAAAAACAAATCATTTCCAAATAGAATAATGTTGCCAGTAACATTCCACATGACAAGAGTATGGCATAGTCATTTTTTACTAATGGCGTAAGACGGATTGACAACACCCTCCCTCCATCATATCCTCTGGATATCATTGCAGTATGAGCGCTCTCAGCCCTGATAATTGACCTGATAATCAGTACACCTCCGAGGTTTCCAAATGATTTTATTGTCTTAAACCATGTAACATAGCCCAGTCTGCTTCTCTGCGAAGACATCATTGTCTCAGTTTCTTCTATCAGCAAGAACAGGTATCTATAAACAAACGACATTACTTCAATCAACGTCTCCGGTATCTTCATCCAGCGAGCTGCCATGCATATCTTTGAAATTGTTGTGGTGAAGGACAATAAAAGCAAGAGCATTACCCCCCCTGCTACTTTTGTGAACAGCAACAGACCAATTAATAACCCCTCTTTTTTCAAAACAAGTTTATAACCCAGGAGTGAACCGGACAACACAGTTGTCTCACCTTTGTGTAACCCCATTATAAGCATTATAAATACTCCGAAAAAAAGCGGCATTATCATTCGAAGACCCAGGTTCACAAAGGAGACTTTTATGGACATTAACAATATTAATGATGTAACAAAGAAAACTAATGGAATTATAATATCATGAGATAAAATATTGAGAATCAAGGCTATTCCAATGTAAAACAGTTTGACCCTTACCTCTATGTCAGTAAGCCAATTGTTCCTATGCGCAAAATGATCCATGACAACATGCTTTAATATTTCCATATTTATGTGCCTGAGATATTAAGGAATTTAAGGATTCCCGCCTAATAGTCTGGCGGACAGGTAAGAATTGAGAAATTAAAAGATGCTTCCTGCGAGTCCCAGAATTCCTCATGTATTGTAAATGAGATAGTCAGGCGAGACGCCTGACCTATATTAATGCTCTAATAGGTCAGGCATCCTGCCTGACTTTATCGTCAATTCGTCAATTCCTCTTTTTCAACAAATAGTTTTCTGAAATTGTAGCCGATTATGATGCCGCTGATAAGGCCGAAAAAAGTAAAAACAAACAGTAAAAGATCTCCCTGGTCAGTATTTATGTAAGGATCCCTTGGCGGATGTCCGTATTTCTCGGCATACTTTCCCACTATACTTACGTCAATTCCCGTCCACTTTTCGGTTTCAGATTCTTTTGTTTCTTTATCTTCAATACTTTTTATTGTATTGCCAGAGCTTGCTTCAGTTGCACAAAAAACGTTTGAATGGGCAAGACATAATATGAATGTGACAATAATAAGGTATTTTAACATAATACCAGAAACCTCCAATCCCTAAATTATTGAACCTTTACAACTTTAAGGTTATGTAAAATGCCTGGACGAACTTTGTAAACATAGGATATAGCAAAACCTACCACTATACCTTCTGCGACACATAATGGTCCCTGTGAAGTAGTCATGAATACAACAAAGATTTCCAGCATTGCCTTTGCACTATCCATTATAGCGATCGGAAAAGGTTCTCCCCCTTCGAATACCAAAAGCCCTAATCCGATCGAGGTTCCCATGTAAGTAAATATATCTGATACCACTCCGGCAGCAAAACCACACCAGAAAAGTTTCATGCCAATTCTTTGCGCAAGCCTGAATGCAAAATATCCTGAAAATGAGCCGAGTACGCCCATTGAAAAGATATTAACTCCCAGAGTTGTAAGCCCGCCATGTGCCAGGAAGAGCGCCTGTATAAATAGTGCAATCCCCGCAATCACAACGCTCACAAAAGGCCCTAACAGCATCGCACTCATCCCAGTCCCGGCAGGGTGCGCAGTTGCCATTCCGTTTAAGCCTACAACAGGAATTGGAAAACACGAAAAAACGAATACGGCAGCCCCAACTAATCCTACCAGCGGCAAGAAGCCGGGCACCTCTATCTTCTTTTTCTTAAGTTTGAGTGTGCCGATAACAACGAAAGGCATTACCAGAATAAACCAGAAGATAGCCCATTTTGCAGGCAAAATACCTTCTGTAATATGCATACCAAAGGCAAAATCCGGTATCATAATAATCGAAATCAAGATGAGTGAAAACAGAATTGATCTTTTCATTTTAAACATATCCACTCCAAATATAAAAATTTACATTAAACTAAAAATTTATCTGAAATCTCACTATAGAAACTACGGCATTATCCAGATCAGGATCTGCCCCCGGATTGAAAATAGTCTGCACTCCCGGCTGTATAGCAAGCCAGGGAAATATTTGTGCCCTGTATGTTAATTCCACGGCTGTTTCATGACTGTCCATTTTTTCAATATCTCTCAAATCTTCGCTTATGGAGGCATGTGCCACTGCCAGGCCAAGTATATCATCCTCTCTGGCAGGAATAATCCCCTGATAATGAATCCCCCCCCCTACATATAAATCAACCTCGTTTCTGTCACTCGGCACTCCTCCGATCTGGAAAAAAGCCCCAAGCCCTTTTTTTCCTTCACCAGGGATCAGCATCTGGTCGGCAATAAAATAGAGACCGTAATTATCAGAATGTCGAATTGGATTTTCGTTTTCATCCCTGTCCCGGACATCATCAAATTCAGCAGTGTGATACCACCATCCCAATTTGTACGTTCCGGGCATGGTTCGGCTCTCTTCCTGATCACCAAAATGATATCCTAATTCATAAAAGTTCACAAAGCCCTCTTTGCTGTCCAGTTTCCAGTCAAATCCTCCATTGTTCTTGCCCGGATCACCGTCAGATATTTCAGCCATAAAATACAAGTTTTCAGTGGGTTCCCATTTTATTCTGAAACCAAGAGCTGCTACCGGAAAATTGGAAACCGGAATATTATTTGAGATCTCATTATTAAAACCGAAAGAAGAGTGTAAAAAAAGCAACCCATACTCGGAGATGTTAAACTCGCTATTCAAATCATGTTGCCCTATTAACACGGACAAGTCGGTGCCATACAAATCAAAAGAGTGTTCATACCAAAATTCATACAACTTTGTCCCCTTTTCAGACTCGAAGTTGTCAGATCCCTGCAAATCACCAATATAGTCTTCTGATGGGTTAGCTCCATGGTGGTTGAAAAAGTGTCCGTGAAATGTTCCACCCTTCCAGAAACCTGCTTTTTCCGTATCAAATTCAGCTATCAAATCAGTATTTGAAAGATAGCTGATAGAGGTATCAATACCGGAACCAGCCCTCTTTAATCCTCCTGAGTGATTGGTTACAAAGTCACCTGTGAAAACTATATCAAGTGAAATCCCCTTACTTTCAAGAATGTTCTTTAGCCTAAAATCTAAAAGATGCTCATGTTCAAAAAACCTTGGATCAAGAATACCTGATGAATGAACTGTACTGAATAAACCATCAACAGATTCTCTTTCTCCAGCATGAACATACTTGTCAAATTCCCCATCTGTTACCATAGCAAACGTTGAATCAAAAAAAAGCACAATTAAGAATAGGCGTACTAGACAATATGCATACTTCATCTGCATCTCCTTTCCCCTCCGGAAACGAAAGAGTAAATAACCATGCAAGATAGGTCTCCTGGCTAGCGTCTCAAACCTACTCTCTGCACCTTCCCGCCAGAACTTATATGACAGTCTGTCCTGACAGTGGCATACTTGCAGATTTCGTCAACGCATACAGTTGCGGGGCAGCGTTCTTATGAACTTCCCTTACATCCTGCATAAAATATAATATTTATTTTGTAGTGTTGATTTTATCTATAAATCGGTTTCACACCCCCTTTCTTTAAATAAAAAAAGCCCGTATCCTTTCATAGTAAAAGGGTACAGGCTATCAGTTAGTCTGCTTTCGAACGAGACTGCAGACTTATTTCTGTTGACCTTCACCTTCTTTACCATCGAAGATTATGTGAAGCAATTACAGGCAGGTCTTCTGACTATCGAATCAACCTACTCATTGCGCCTTCCCATCCACCTTGAGGTGGGCAGTGACTTACAGTCTTACAAATAATCGGTAAGACCGGCAATTTTCGTCATCGACTACAGCGGCGGGTCCGTTCCCTGTCCTACAAGGGATTCCCTTTTAAATCCCACTCTTTAACTCAAAGAATAGGATTACCTGTAACTTTATTCTCAAATTGTCAAAATAACTGCTGAATTCTACTTTTTGGTGCATAGTATGTCAACTGATTTCGTATATTGATTCTATATCATGTAAACAGGAATATATTTTCAGATTATAACATCCATTTGATAGTCACAGATAAATATTATTGTACTGTTTTTCCAAATTTATAAAATAATGATGTAGATGCCAGCGCTTGTTTATTCTGGGATTTTTACTTATCATTATTTTTCTTTTTTAACATTTGAAATGTAGAAAACAACAGGAATGATGAATATATTTAAGAGGGTAGAACTGAGTAAGCCTCCTAATATCACTTTTGCCATTGGGCTTTGTATTTCATTTCCGGGCAAGTCGCCTGTCAATGCCAGAGGAACTAATGCCAGGGCGGTTGTAAGTGCAGTCATAAGTATGGGACTTAGCCGGTCTAATGAACCTTTAATAATGGTGTCATAGAGGTTAATACCTTGTTGTTGCAAGGTTTGATAGCGGGATACTAACAGTATTCCGTTTCGGGTGGCTATTCCGAAAAGCGTGATAAAACCAATAATTGAAGGAATACTGATGATGCCTGATGTAAGCCAGATGATCAATACTCCGCCTATCAGCGCCAAAGGCAAATTGAGGAGAATAATACTAGCTGTTTTTATGTTTTTAAATTCCTGATAAAGCAAAAGGAATATGATAAGTAATGCCATTAAAGAGGTGAGGAATAATATTTTCGATGCCTTTGCTTCACTTTCAAATTGTCCGCCATATTGAATGCGGTAGTTTTCCGGCAACTGAATATTATCATCTATTTCTTCTTTAATTTCGTTTACTACGCTTTTTAAATCACGCCCGGCGACATTGGCAGAAACCACAATTTTTCGTTGTACATTTTCCCTGTTGATGGTGTTGGGGCCTGTTGTTGAAACAATATCAGCTACATAATGTAAGGGGATTTTGAGTTTTGAGTTTTGAGTTTTGAATTGTTGAGTTGGATTGATATTGGCATCAATTAAGACGTTGCGGATATTTTCTATTTTGCCCCTGTTTTCATCATTAAACCGCAATACCAAATCAAAACTTTTGTTGCTTTCAAATACCTGTGATACTTTTTCTCCTGCAAAGGCAACATCAATAAATTCGGTGAATTGCCCGATAGAAATACCATATTTTGCAAGCATATCACGCTTTGCTTTTATCTGTACCTGTGGTATTTCAATTTGCTGCTCTACGCTGATATCAACAAGCCCTTCAATGCCTTCAATGTTGCTTTGTATTTGATTGGCAAGTGTGAACATTTTGTTTAAATCGGTTCCGAAAAGTTTAATTGCTATGTTGGCTCTTGTGCCTGACAGCATGTGGTCAATACGGTGTCCGATGGGTTGCCCGATAGTGATGTTTGCTTCTGAAACAGCACTTAGCTTTTCGCGCACCTTTTTCATGAATTCTTCACGGTTGCGGTCTTTTAAAACAAAAGGTGCATCTATTTCGGCTGCGTTTACACCTTGTGCGTGCTCGTCCAATTCAGCCCTGCCTGTTCTTCGTGAGGTAATTGAAATTTCGGGAACGGACAGCAAGATATTTTCAATCCTGTTCCCGATTTTATTTGATTCATACAGCGATATGCCAGGAACACTTACGGCACTTACCGTTAAAGTACCTTCGTTAAATTCGGGCAAGAAACTTCTACCTAAACCAAACATCAGAAAGCCGACTACAAGGAATAACACAATAGATAAGCCAAGTACTGTTTTTTTAACCTTCATTACTCTTTCTAAAGCTGTATTGTAATGTTTGTTGAGAAATCTTTCTAACCAACTTCCCTTTGCCTGCTTTAAAAGTTTTTTTTCATTGGTGAGCATAAAACTACAAAGGACAGGGGTAAGTGTTACGGCAACAATTAGTGATGCAAACAGGGAAACGATAAATGATATTCCGAGTGGCTGCAACATTCTGCCTTCCATCCCGCTAAGGAAAAACAGGGGGATAAAAGCTACAATAATGATTAAGGTGGCATTCAATATGGAAGCCATAATTTCTTTTGATGCGTTAGAAATTACTTTAACAATGCTCTCCTTTTCTTCATCTGGTTTTTGTGCGTTTTGTTTCAAGCGTTTGAATACATTTTCTACAACAATAACCGCATCATCCACCAGAGAGCCGATGGCTATAGCCATTCCACCCAATGACATAGTATTAATGGTTAAGCCCAAGAGTTTAAGTGTAATGACGGAAACTAATAATGAAAGTGGAATTGCTATGAGGGAAATAATGGTGGTCCTGTAATTCACTAAAAACAGGAACATAATTATTACGACAAAGATTGAACCCTCAATAAGCGCTTTCTGGATGTTGTTTATTGATGCCTGAATAAAATCTGCCTGACGGAATATTTTGGTGTTGATTTTAATGTCAGAAGGTAGCGTTTTACTGATTTCTATAATGGCATTGTCAATTTTCTCTGTAAGTTCTAATGTATTAGTGCCGGGCTGTTTTGCTACTGTCATAATGACTGCGGGTTTGCCTTTGAGGGAACCATCTCCGATTTTAGGGATTGCTCCGCCTATTTTTATATCTGCAACATCTTCTATTTTAATCGGGACATTATTGACAACCTTGATTACGGCATTGCCGATTTCTTCTGTTTTGTTTGTTCTGCCTATGCCCCTGATGATGTATTCATTTCCAAATTCATTCATAAAACCACCGGAAGCATTAAGATTACTTTCTTCACTTGCTTTCAGCAGTTCGTTTAAAGAAATATTGTAATATTTCATTTTTTGAGGTGATGCAAGTATCTGATACTGCTTGTATTCTCCGCCAATTACAATTACCTGCGAAACTCCTCCGGTAGCCAGTAATCTTGGTCGAATATTCCAGTCAGCTATGGTTCTTAAATCCATTGGGTTGGTGCTATCAGCAGTTAAGCTGACAAGCATAATTTCGCCCATAATGGATGATTGAGGCGCAAGCGTGGGATTGCCTACTCCCTGCGGTAGTTTTTCGGCAATGGTCATGAGTTTTTCACTGACTATTTGCCTCGCTTTGAAAATATCGGTTCCCCACTCAAACTCTATCCAAACGATTGATATTCCTGCGGCTGATGAAGACCTTACCCTGCGTACATTGGTAGCGCCATTTACTGCGGTTTCAATCTGGAAAGTTACTAATTTTTCAGCCTCTTCAGGAGCCATTCCGTGCGCTTCGGTTAACACTACTACAGTTGGTGCAGTAAGGTCAGGAAATACATCAACTTCCATTTTAGACGCCGTATAAATACCCACTATTAAAAGCAACGCTGATGCTACAATAATCATTAAGCGATTATGCAGGGAGTATTGTATGATTTTGTTTAACATAATTTTCCTCTTTTAATGTTCGTGCCCATGAGCGGGCATTTTACCTGACATTGTTGCTAATTTAATCTGGTAGCCACCTTTGGTAACAACTCTTTCACCTTCCTTTATGCCTGACAACACTTGCACATGCAAACCGTCATTGGCTCCGAGTTTTAATTCACGCTTTTGGAACCCTTCGCCTGATGTTTGCACATAGGCAAAGTGATTTCCCTGTTCTTCTAAAAGCGCTGAATACGGTATTACCAGAGCACTTTTAATCACATTTGTTTTTAGAAAAACCTCTATGAATGAACCGGGAATGATTTCGCCTTTATTGTCAATCTCAAAGTTTACAGGGATATAATAAGCGTTATCTTCGGCGCTTTTTCCATATGAAATGAGCTTGCCATTTAAGCTGTCAGTACTGTATATTTTACTGTCATAAGCAGTTATGAAATTCGCTGATAAAATGCTATTGAGTTTTGAGAAATACTTTTGAGGCACTTCGGCTTTTAGAATGAGTTTACGGTTTTGGGAAACACTGGCGATGGGCTGCCCGATTTCAACATATACCCCTTCGCTTACCATCACATTTTTAATATAACCTTGTATTGGTGATGTGATTTTGTGTCCACCAGCAGTATAGTTTTTTTCAATAGTATTAAAAGTGGATTGAGCATTTTTGTATAGGAGTTGTATTTCCTGGAAATATTTTTGTGAAATGACGTTGTCTTTTACCAAACCTTTGGCTCTTTCAAAATCTATTTTGCTTTTTTCATAGTTATTTTTTGCTTCTTTATATTTCGTGTCTAAATTATCTTCTGTTAAACCGGCTCCTGAAATTACAAATAACGTTTCACCTGAATTTACAGCAGAACCAATCAGTTTTTTATTGTTTCCGAATGTTATGATACCTCTGCTTCTTGCTGTTATGGTTGTCTCGTCTCCATGTGCAGACAAGATTTGACCTGTGGTCTTGATTATTTCTGTAAAGGGCTGTTTTTTTACTTCCATATTGGCAAAATCTATCTTCCATGCCTGTTCTTTTAAATAAACAATTTCTTCGCCGATTGTTTGTTCTTGTTGATTTACCAGTGCAGTTTTTGTGTCAGGATAAACAGTGATGTTTGCTATAATTATTTTGTCAGAAAACTCCTTAGTCTGGATGTCAAAGACCAACTGATATGTGCCAGTATCTTCTGGATTCAAAGCCAGTCTAAATATGCCTGGAGATGATGGTTTTTCGGCTTTATCAGTTAAATGTTTATTGTTTCCAATCAGGCTAACGGTTACCGAACCTTCTGTAACTGCTTTGAAGTTTTTTCCTAATCGGGTAAAGTGGGCGGCGAATTTTGAGACTTCCCCTACAATCAAAGGTTTAAACTCTACAAATAGTTCTGATTTATCCGTATAGAGAGTGTAAGCAAGCGGTTCGGGCGCATCACCTGTAAGTCGTTCATCTCCGCGTGGAAGTCCGTGTTCGGCATTATTGCAGCTTGCTAATAAGCCCACAACGATGACGAATGAAATAATTGCTTTATTCATAGTGAATGATTTTAAATGATTAAAAATTTGCTTACGAATACGCAAATGCTTAACTCTGCAAACCTGATAAAGAATAGATGTTCTTATCATGTAAATATCCTCATGTAAAAAATGTTTTTAATTTTATAGTGATTTTCAGTGGTAAATATGAAGTTATTTAATATCAGAAATCTTAACTCCAACAAGTTTTTCTATCTCTATCATAGATGAAAAAAGCTCATTTAAAATTTTCAAATATGAAATCCTTGTGTTTGCTAAAGTTCGTTGGGCATCCAATACCTCAAGATAGTCGAATTCTCCATGTTTATAACCCTGTTTAGAAATTTTTAAAGATTCTTCTGCCTGTGGGATAATAGTATCAACAAAATAACTAACCTGTTCACGAGTTGAAGAGTATAAAGAGAAAGCATTGCTTAACTGAAGTAGTAATTCATTTCTAACATTCGTCTCATCGTCTTTTGCCTTGAATGAGAATGCTCTGGCCTCAATAATTTTGCCCTGGTTTCTATTGAAAATTGGTAAAGGAAGGGCTATTCCTGCCTGAATTGTATTTTCATCTGTTGCAGAGAGTCTCTTGTATCCAATAGTTGCGTTAATATCAGGTATAGCCATTCTCCTCGCCTCGGAAATCTTTAATAATGAAAGGTCAACAACCTTATTTTGGGCTTTCAAAGCGGGATAATTCTTTAAAAGTAAATCATTTAGTTTGTCCAGATTTAGTGACGGTGTATCAGCAGTGGAAATTGGAAACAGGTTGTTCAAGAAAGTATCTGGTACTCCCATGACTGTCTGAAGCATTTTTGCCGAATTAAGATGTTTTCTTTCAGCTTCTTGTACCATCATTTTAGCATTGGACAATTCTATTTCAGCTTTGAGAACCTCAATCTTTGCTATATCACCTGTTTTAAATTTCTTGTTAGAAATAGCCATCAGGCTCTTTGCAATCTCTAAGGTTTCTTCTGCAAATTTTAATTCATCCTGTGCCGTAAGGACGTTAAAGAAAGACTTTTTAACCTTTGCCGTAATATCTGCTATTGTAGTCTTATAAACCAGTTCCATTACCTTCTTTTCCTTTTCGGCTGCTTTAACTCTCAGTTTCCTCTTTCCTCCTGTCTCCAGTTTCTGATATAAGGCAACAGAGTTCTGACTCTGATCAAAACCTATATTATTTGTTGGCGTTTCCTGTGTGAAGAATTCAATCTCAGGGTTTGGTAACAGTCCTGCCTGTTTTATTCTTCCTTCATAAGCACCCATATTATGCTTTTTGGACTTTATTAAGGGATTATTATTAATGGCAATCTCAACAGCATGTTCTACTGTCAAATATTCGGTTGCTGTATTGGTGTCCTGTGCATGAGACAGCAATAAAGTCTGATCGGAACAAACTACAAAATAACAGGCTGTAAGCATAAGACCAATAAGGTAAAACGTTTTAAATATGTTCATTATAATTACCTCTATTAATAATGTTTGTTTCAAAAAACATTGTGAATACTGGTTATTTAAAATAGCGTTGATTTGCCACTTCTGCGAATGAAGTTTTTCTCATAAAAACATAATCCAAACTGAAAGACCTCTTAAGTTGAATTAGAATAAATGGACAGAGTCCATCATTCTAAAAGGATTATTTAGGTTTGAGATTCGAGAAAGCAGAGAAGGTCAGAATGAATTGTCTAAATCAGATATGATGATTTGAGTTGATACAGATCATAAGTGAAGAAACTACACTTGTTTAAATAATGCAGGCTTCCTGAAAAACTGTTAGACAAATTAAAACAGTAATCTAGAAGATGATGAGAACAAAGATATGAATTGAGGCTGGAAAGTATGTTAACCTGATTAGCGGAATTAACCACTAAATAATCAAGATACAAGATTATGTCTGCGTCCTTATGGTCTGACCCTCCAAGACCATGATCCTTATCATTGTGATGAACATGCACATTATCTTGATGAAAATGTGCATCAGATCCAAATAGCAGAGAACCGCCTAGAGTCGCACTTGATAAACAAAATGCGAACAATATCAGCAAAATAAGATATTTATTTTTAATAATAGTTCTAAGCATTTAATATATACCTTCTAATATTCTACAATAATTTGGATTCGTTTAGGTCTTGATTTTAAAAGGATTTAACACCTTACTATTCTACGGTAAAATCAACTTAACAAAATATTGTATATTTGTCAAAAAAAACTTATGCAATTTTGTATTTGCCTTTTACCTTTGCTGATAAATCGTGGGTCAGGGTCATTGCCTTTTCCGCCTCCTCTAAAGACATAGTACCAGTGCCGCAACTTGGAGTTATCAATGAATTCTCGATTATCAGTTTTTGTTCAATACCGCTTTTCACTAAATAATCAACGGCTGGCACAAGTTTTTCCATCAAGTTGTCTATCGTAGCCTCATTAATACTGTCTGTAGTAGGCACAATCCCCCATGCCAGAATCCCGCCCCTCTGAAGGAACGATTTAACTTCACCTTTATACATTAACATGGTGTCCATGTATCCAAATGCATCAAAGTTTATAATATCTACCTGGGTTTCCATAAGCATAGTCCAGTCGGTATTCCCGCAACAGTGAATGCCTGAAAGAGCTTTTCGATTGTGAATTGACTGGAATATCTCATTTAAGGATTCAACTATTTGCTCTTTCTTTAGATTGGCAAATGCCGAACCATAGCTCGAAAGGTACGGTTCATCCAGAAATATAATAGTGGGCAAACCAAATTCAGTATATTTATCAATCTGCCAACAGGCCTTCATCGCCAGTAATTTTACTATTACATCGAAAAGAACCGGATCATGAAGTACGGATACCTGCTCTGGATTCTTTAAGGTACCGGCAAGTGTTATGGGGCCAACTATCTGCCCCTTGGTTGCACGCAGGTGTTCTGGCTTCCTCTCCTTAAGGAGCCTGACCATGTTTGAAAATCCAATAGCGTGACTATCACTCATAGAAAAGAGCTCTGCATCTTCTGATAAATACTTGTTGTAAAACGTCTCTAATTCATCAGTATTGTCGTCAGGCATATCTACATATATCTTCTTCTCCTCTTGGACAATCTTCAGGAAAGGCAGTCCTTCAGTGTATTGAACCAACATTTCCTCCCTCATATCTCTTTCCGGAAGTTGCGGCCAACACGGTATTTCCGGAAGCGTATTCAGGATAAGATTACATGCGTCATCAACATTCTTATGAGGATAACTACCTATAGCCGTTGCAGAAAAGTTTCCCTTAAACAATTGTTTTTACTCCTTAGAGCCAGGAAAAAATATTGGATTCCTCCAGAAATGGAGGATATCTTCCCCGCTTTCGCGGGAATTCCAGACAATGACGAATCAGTTATAAATAATTTACAAATTTTTAAATTTCTCTCTGACCTCATCGATTTTGCCGCAATACATGTCACCCTCTGCACAGGGGCCGGATACACAGTTTGGCCCTGATTTTGAGAAAATTCCGGGGACGACATTTCTGACCAGCCTCAGCATTTCAGTTGCAAGATCCCTGATCTCCCATTGGGCGCGATTACAACATCTTACGCTGAAGAAATGAAGGAGCTCTCTGGCATTCATAGTAACAATTATCTTTGTCTCCGCGGCATTAGGCAGGATAAAACGGGCGTCTTCGTTCGACTTTTCACCGGAATCACCCAGAGCCTCTACAAGTTCATCATACCATTTCTGGATATCCCGCATCTTCTCCACAAACCATTCATTTTTGCCAGCAGCAGCAATACTCGGCGGTATGATGAAATCAAAGATTTGCCCTTCAGAATTATTTTGCTTCTTACTGTGTTCGCCCACATATCTCTGGCTCTGCTGTGAATATGACGCAACCCTATGCCTGACAAGTTGGTGTGAACATGCTCTGGAAATTCCTTCAACACCGAAACTGAACGAAACATGCTCTAATGGAGACATGTGGCCCAGTTTAAGGAGTTTTTCAATAAATTTCCTATTGTCTGACTTTTCAACCTTATCTTTGAGTTGTTCTACTGAACTTGGGCTGTAACACAACCTGGCAGCGTGAGCAATCAAGCCTTCCGGATCTTTCGTGTAATTTAATAATATTACATTTAGTCTTGCCTGTCCCATTTATCGTTTAGAATTGTTGTAAAATTTAAAGTGCCTAAAGTGAACTAAAGTTATGGCAAAACACCTCAAATCTGTGCATAGCTTAGTCTGCTTTGGTTTAGTTCTTTCCGTGTGGAAGAAATATTTCTTTAACTTAAGGCACTTCAAACTTGTTTGCCTGTCCGACTTTGCCATTCAGGCGGGCAGCTATGCTGTCCTCTATGGCAAACATTTACTAAAACTCTATCCCCTTTTGTGCCTTGATACCCTTAGAATACTGGTGTTTTACTTCCTTCATCTCTGTAACTAAATCCGCTTTCTCAACTATACTTTTATGTACGTCCCTTCCTGTCAGGATGAGGTGTAGACGGTCCGGTTTTTCCTCGAATAACGTTAATACCTCCTCAACAGGTAACAGGCCATAGCTGATAACATAATTAACTTCATCCAGTATAACCATATCGTATTCATCTGAAAGGATTTCATTCCTGGCTTGATTCCATGATTGAGTAACGTTCTCTTTAGCTTCATTTTCACTCAATTTTGAATTTGAGCGAACAAAGCCCTTTCCCAGCGGTTTAATCTTAAAATCAGGCCCAAGTCTCTTTATAGATTCAAGCTCGCCGTAATTCCACGTTCCCTTTATAAACTGAAGCATTAATATCTTTAACCCCTGCCCTACGGCTCTCATAGCCTGACCAATTGCAGCAGTTGTTTTCCCTTTTCCGTTTCCGGTAAATACAATTATTAGTCCTTTATTCAATCCATTGTCAATAAATCACATGATCAATAATATTGCAAGTCATTTTTGTGTAAAAGGCATTTTAGAATGGATTTAACGTTTTTTTTCTGTATAATCATCGACTCATAGCTATTATTTGTTAATAAGCTTAAATTAAGTTTTTTGGTTATAAAAGCTGCTAACGGCAACAGAATCTATCGTTTATTGTATGAAAGGAGAATCTTTCTAATGAGTCCTGATAAGTCTGTAATAACTAAGGATATGATTGTCAATGAGGTTATTAACAAATATCCAGAAACCGATAAGATATTTACCAGGTACGGTGTTGACATGTGCTGTGGTGGAGTACAAAGCGTAGAAAAAACAGCAATAGCTTGTAATGTAAAGAATCTTGATGAACTGGTGGATGCACTGAATGAAGTAGTTCCGAAGCAGGAACCGGTACAAAGTGCTGTGTCTGCTCCTGTAATGAGCAGTACAGTCGAAGATGCAGCTAAAGAAGAAGTTAAAGAAACACCTCCCCCACCTCCGGTTACTGAGACTACAGGGCCTGAAAAGCTGGAAATAACTGGAACGGTGACTGTAAAAGACATTATAAAGAACTATCCCCAAACCAAAGGCGTATTCTCAAAATATGGCCTGCTCGAATGCGGCGGCGAATACGGCCCTGAGGAGGCAGTCTATTTCTTTGCCAGAGTTCATAATGTAGACGCTGACTGCCTGATAAAAGAACTTAATGATGTTATTCAGGGAAAAGCTGCTGCACCGGAAGTTTCACCGGAAGATATGGATACGGCATACGAGAATATATACGAAAAGTTCATAAAAGCGGCGATTGTCATAGCGCTGACAACCGGATGTGTTTACGGTGCATTCATGCTTTTCTACATGGGGATTCAACATTCTCTCTATGCTGTGTCAAAGGTCTTGATAGAAACCCATGGCCACACACAAATTTTTGGCTGGTGCGGACTCTTCATAATGGGCGTATCATATTTTGTGATCCCGCGTTTTTATGCTGTCAAATTATATAGTGGACGGCTTGCTAATCTATCTTTCTATTTTATGGTTATCGGTATTCTCCTGGTATTTCTGTTCAGGTCACTTCTTCCTCTTTTAGATTCCTCTTTCTTCAAGTTACTCATCATTTCAGGATGTCTGTTGGAAGTCCTGGCGATACTGATATTCTTATTAGTTGCTGTTAAGACAATACTATCTGCTGAAAAGCAGGAACTTGAAACGTACGAGGGGTTTTTGATATCCGGTTATTTGTGGTTCCTTGTCCAGGCATTAGTCTTTACAGGTATAAACGTGTATACGCTTAAAGCCGGTGAGACTGTTTTGCCTCATATCCTCGTATATCCGCTTCGCCATATACAGGTAATGGGATTTATTACCCTGGTAATATTTGGTGTCTTGAGCAGGACAATACCTGCCTTTTTAGGCCTGAAAACACCTAATCCAAAGATGAATCTTCTCATTATGCTGGGGTTAAACTTTTCTATCATTCTCAGGGCAACGTCTCAACCACTAATGGCATACTTTGTAGATGTCAGCCAGCCAGCCTATTACATCTTCAATTCTTTATATTTCACATCGGGGTGCCTTGAGTTTGTGTTCATCCTGCTATTCGTTTATAATCTAAATATACTTACAAAGCCGGAAGTGGATTTTTCCGGAATGGAGATTGAGAAGAGTTACGAAAAATTTGTCTGGGCCGGTATTTTCTGGTTGATTTTTGCTGAAGCCGCCGTGCTGATATTTACATTCTTTGAAACATCTGGCACTCCGGTTTCACACGCATTAATTGGGGCATACAGACACGCAGTTACAATCGGATTCATTACCATGATGATCTTTGGTTTTGCATCAAGAATTATACCTATCAGCCAGGGCATCAAACTTTACAGTTATACATTATTAACAAAGATATTTATTCTCATTAATGTTGGCTGTGCAATGAGGGTTATATTCCAACCTGTTGCCGTTCATACCGGTTCTACTCCTGCCTTCTTGCTAATGGGAATAAGCGGTTTTATAGAGTGTCTTGCGATATTATTGTTTGGGTTTAACATATGGAAAACTATAAACAAAGGCAAGAGGCGAGGCACTAACGATGATGAAGTTCATGAGGCGATAACCACGGTAACGGCGACAACTAATGTGTATCATCTTATAAAACAACACCCGCAAACAGTAGACGTTCTGATAAGTAAGGGTTTTGCTCAGCTCAAGAATCCTATTCTTAGAAACACGCTTACAAGGGCGATTAATATAGGCCAGGCGACAAAGATAAACCCTACGAACATAGACCAGTTGCTAATAGATTTAAACGAATCACTAAAGACTTAAAAAGACTGAAACTAAGAGATTCTAGCCAACGGCTCATAATAAGGGACAGGTACCCATTAAATTATAAAGTGTCTGTCCATGTTTATTTATATTTAGTTTTAGGCAATAATTTTTTACCTTTCACCACATACTCAATCCATCAAAGGCCACATGCCTGACAGGAATATTTCTTGACACTTTCCAGATCATCGGAGTATATTGATTTCCTTTTAAGTGTTTATTATCTTGCGAGTAAGGACATTGGTTTTATCCAAAAGTTCTTGTCAGAAAGCATCTGCGAAAATCTGCGTGCTGTTTAATTCTGTCTATCGTATTTTCCATGCATAATTCATGTTAAGCGAACTTTACATCTCTAACTTTGCTCTGATTGATGATATTACAGTAAAATTTAATAAAGGTTTAAATATCTTTACCGGAACCACAGGTGTCGGCAAATCTCTAATCATCGGAGCTTTAAACTTTCTCCTGGGAAGCCGGGTAACAAATGATATTGTCGGAACAGACAAGAAAGACGTTTCAGTAAGCGGAGTATTTATTATCAAAAATAAGCATATTCGTGAAAGGCTCAAGGTACACTTTGACAGCTTTGATGATGAAGAAATTATTATTCAGAGGAGTTTAGACCAAAGTGGCAGAAACAGGTGCAGGCTCAATAATCAACCTATAACCGTTCCTCTATTGAAAGAGATTGGTGAACTATTAGTGAATATACACGGCCAGCATGAACATGAGTCACTGACCAAACCGTTAAACCAACTTATTATACTGGATGGATTTGGAAAGTTAGATACCAATCGGGGTAAATTCACAGAGGTGTACACTAAAGCGATCGAGAAAGAAAGATTAATACAATCATTAAACGAAAATCAGGAAGCAAGAAAACGGCAGATAGATCTCTACCATTTTGAAATTAATGAAATCGAGAGTGCCTGTCTAAAACCAGATGAACTCGATATACTGGAAAAGGAACGTCTCATCCTTGTAAATTCGGAGAAGATACAAAACACATTGTCATATTGCACTGACAGTTTGTATGAATCTGACGGTTCTATAATATCGAGATTGAAAGAAATCTCAAATGAATTGAGCAAGATAAAGGATATTGACAATAGTTTTGAAAATCCACTGGATGCCTGTAATCAATCTCTATTTCAATTGGAAGACGTTGCTATTGCGTTAAGTAAGTGCATAGAAGGACATGACTTTGAGCCTGAACGATTAGAACAGATAGAGGACAGAATTGAAACCATTCGCCGTCTTAAAACCAAATATGGTGAAACGATAGAAGACATACTCTCTTATTGTAAAGAATCAAAATCAAAACTGGAACAACTCTTAAAAGATAACGAAGACCTTGGCAGCACAGAAAAAGAATTAGAAAGATTAAGAAAATCTGTCATTGATTCAGGTAAAAAACTGACTCAATTGCGTAAGAAGGCTGGCACAAAGCTATCTACACTTGTTAAGAGTGAGTTATCTGACCTTGGTATTACTAACGGAAGATTTGACATCAACATCTTAACTATAAACATGACTAATTCAGAACAAATGAAATTGGAAGATGCCGGTAGTTCCGGTTTTGACCGAATTGAGTTTATGTTCTCATCTAATCCCGGCGAAGAACTGAAACCGCTTAGAAAGATCGCCTCTGGCGGAGAAATCTCAAGAATAATGCTGGCTTTGAAACGGCATCTGGCATCAGCCGATAATACACCTGTGCTGATATTTGATGAAATTGATGCAAACATCGGAGGCAGGATGGGAAGAATCATTGGAGAAAAACTAAGACTGGTCTCACAGTCACATCAGGTTATCTGTATCACCCACCTGCCCCAGATAGCCAGCTATGCAGAACAACATTTTAAGGTCAATAAATTTGTAAAAAATAACAAAACTTTTGTGACCATAGAAATACTTTCAACAAAAGAACGTCTAGAAGAAGTGGCAGAAATGATTAGAGGCACAGAAAAAACGGAGGTAACAAGAAAACAGGCGAAAGAAATGATTGATGATGCTAAAAAGTTTGTAACAACTTAGAGGCACCAGAGAATAATTTACTAAGCATAAGTCAACCAGACTGTACAATTGCTGCAGAATTTGGAAAATTTAAAAAAGTTATTGAAATCTTGCAGGTTTTTGTTTTAATACGCTACCGTCCATTCTTTAATAGATCAAAAGATCGACTTAATTTCATTTTTTTATTAAACATTTGACATGAGAACACTGGCAAAATTATTTGCAAAATCTCCATTCGCCCCACTGCAAAAGCATATGCAGGAGGTAAATGACTGTGTCATTAAAGTAAAAGAGATATTTGAGGCTCTGGAGAAAAATGATTCAAAGTCTGTCTTACGAATAGCCAAAGAGATTTCAAAGCTTGAGGCAAAAGCGGATACTACAAAGAATGAATTACGCAATCATTTGCCGGGAGGCCTGTTTATGCCTATCAGCAAGGTTGCATTATTAGAAATCTTATCATTACAGGATGATATTGCAGACGATTGTGAGGATATCGGTGTATTGCTTACACTTAAAGAACTCACATTAAAAGACATATTCAAGGATGATTTTAAAACCTTTTTGAATAAGAACTTTGAGACTTTTGGACTCATTAAAGAGATTATTGATGAGTTTGACAATCTACTTGAAACCTCCTTTACCGGCCGAGAGGCTGAAAAAGTCAGGGCTATGGTTAACAACGTAGCTTTAAAGGAGCATGAAACAGACTTGACTCAAAGGAAGCTGCTTAAGAATATATTCCGCAATGAAGATAACTTTACACATGGAGAATTCCAATTGTGGTTATCAATTCTGAGAGAAATTAGAACGTTATCAAACACTTCTGAAAAATTAGCCCACCGTATCCGCAATCTTCTTGATCTTGAATAATGCTGGAGAGAGAGTCACTTGAGTCCTGAAACGATACTTATTACAATTGCCCTATGTATCAGTTTTTACATGGCATGGAATATCGGTGCAAACGATGTTGCAAATGCTATGGGAACATCTGTGGGTTCGGGTGCATTAACCCTTAAACAGGCTATTCTCGTCGCCGCAGTCATGGAATTCGCCGGGGCATTCTTTGTTGGTTCTCACGTCACAAACACGGTTAGAAAAGGGATTATCGATCCCCTTATATTTTCCGGAGACCCTAACAGCTATATCTATGGAATGATAGCTGCGTTATTGGCTGCCGGTGCATGGCTGAACATTGCTTCTTATAAAGGGTGGCCTGTTTCCACCACTCATTCTATCGTTGGAGCGGTTTTGGGGTTTGGTATTTTATTCAGTGGTTTTGACGCTATTCACTGGAACAAAGTATCACAGATTGCCGCCAGCTGGGTTGTATCGCCTGTTCTAAGCGGAACAATCTCTTTCTCGATATTTATTCTCTTAAGAAAGATTATCTTTGATTCCAAGACTCCAGTCGAATCAGCGAAAAGGGTAACGCCATTTTTAGTTTTTTTTGTTATTGCAATACTGACACTGGTGATGGTTTTCAAAGGTTTAAAGAATCTTCACCTTGATCTACCTTTCACTGAAGCCCTGATACTTGCCGGTATGACAGGACTATTAGGCGCTCTTATCAGTATACCTTTGGTAAAGAGAGTTAAATCTTCCAGACCTGAAAATGATGAAGAGTTTATTGATCCAAAGGTAGAGAAGAGTATGCAAAAAGTGGTGATGCATCTTAGAAGAGTAAGGGAATCCGTCACCGGAGAACTTTCTGATGATATTACTAAAGTGTTGAATAAATCTGAAAATATCTCAAACCGATTAGAGAAATACTCTCGTATTAAACACGTCAGTACAGACTATCTAACAGTAGAAAAGATTTTTGTTTATTTGCAAATTCTGAGCGCCTGCTTTGTCGCTTTTGCTCATGGCGCAAACGATGTGGCCAATGCCATTGGGCCATTGGCGGGTGTCCTTTCTGCAATAAAGTTCGGAGTGGTTGGAATGAAGGCGCAGATTCCTATACTGGTACTCTTATTAGGAGGGCTGGGTATTGTTATCGGGCTTGCCACATGGGGATGGCGTGTCATCGAAACCATAGGAAAATACATTACTGAATTAACCCCCACAAGAGGTTTTGCTGCTGAATTCGGGGCTGCCATAACTATTGTATTAGCCTCTAAGCTTGCTTTGCCGGTATCAACTACACATACTCTGGTAGGCGCCGTTCTCGGTGTAGGACTAGCCAGGGGCTTAAACTCCTTAAACCTGAGAACCATTCGAGAGATAGTCATTTCATGGGTGATTACAATTCCTGCCGCAGCCTTATTAACCGCAGTATTCTATCTCATAATTAAATTTTCATTTTCCTGATATTTTAATGCATAGTCTTTTCTAACCCGAACGAAGCGGAATTATAATATTGAGTGATTAAGGAATTCTTGAATTCCCCAATTCCTAAATTCTTAAATCTTTTTAATTTGGATAATATGAAAGTATACTTCATTGGAGCCGGCCCTGGTGACCCGGAACTCATAACTGTAAAAGGGAAAAGAATAATTGAAATGTCAGGATATTGTATATATGCAGGTTCACTGGTTAACAAAGATATCCTTAAGTACTGTAATAAAGACACCAAAATTTACGATTCTGCATCTATGGCTCTGGATGAAATCATAAGCATAATAGAAGAGGCGAAGCAAAATAATAAAGATGTTGCCAGGGTTCACACAGGCGACCCATCGATATACGGGGCAATACAGGAGCAGATGTCAGAGCTGGACAAACGTGGGATTGATTATGAAGTAATTCCCGGCGTGAGCTCTTTTCTTGCAGCAGCATCAGCATTAAAACAAGAGCTTACTTTACCAGGCGTATCACAAACTGTGATAATAACACGTGTAGAGGGAAGAACCCCCGTACCGGAGACAGAAGGATTAGAAATCCTCGCAAAATCAAAAGCAACGTTATGTATATTCCTGAGCATTAAAGAAATTAAGAAAGTTGTAAACATCCTCAAGCCCGCTTATGGAGCTAATTGTCCCGTTGCAATTGTATACAAAGCAAGCTGGAAAGATGAGAAAGTTATCATTTCCAATCTTGATGCAGTTGTTGATGCAATAATCCAGAATGATATTAAGAAGACTGCTATAATCATTGTAGGCAAAGTTCTTTCTAAAAACTTCGAGTATTCAAAGCTATACGACAAACATTTCAACCATTCATACCGTCACTAATCTCATAATACCACATAATTTTTATAAGTTGATTTTTGACGTCCCTCAATCTATAATTAGTCAGTTGATATACATTTGCTCCAGAAAAGACTATGAACGAGTGCCCAGGCTGTTCGAAACCACTACAATTTAAATCAATGACAAGTGTTGTATACGGTTTTGTCCCCTCTTGTACTAAAAACACTTTTGAATGCACAGACTGCAAGAAAACAATAGTCAGGTTAAATTGGTACTTAATTAATTTTTACTTTTTGCTAGGCACAACACTTTTATTAGAAACAATATTTCTTGGCTTTAAAGTGCTACCGTTACTTCTGAATTTGTTTAACATAATGCTTGGATTGGGGGCGTATGCAGTGATTATAAAGGGTATTCGTTTAAGACTTAAGAGTAGCTAAATTAATGGAGGTATACTTTGAGAGAAAGCAAAATGAGGTTTAAAGGGATCATACAGATAATTTTATCTTTCTTATTTTTGATTATAGTATGTGGAGGAAAAATAATGGCAGAAGGACAGACTAAGTTTAACAAAGATTTTTTTGATCAGGTAGAACCAATTAAAATGAAAGACCCACTTGCTGTGGCATTGGGCGCCATGGACAAGGATGAACCATTTGTGTATAGATATGAAGACGCTGTGAAAACTGCCGGCCATTCATGTCTCGCAGTCTCAGGTGCATATAGATTAACTCAGACCGCATTAAAGCATCTTTATAGAGATGAAATTCCCACCAGAGGTGGTATAAAGGTAATATTCAGAGGTGGTATTGAATACAGAGTTAATGGGCCAATCTCTCAGGTTGTTACGCTTATAACCGGTGCTGCCGGAGAAAGTGGATTTCACGGGTTGGGAGGCGGCAGATTCAACAGGCACAATCTCCTGACTTTTGATGAGAACAGCGAAGCTCCTGCAGGCGCAATATGCTCGGCAATCTTTGAAAGAATTGACAACGGGAAATCTGTAGAGGTTTCCTATAACAATAGTATGCTTCCCGGCGATCCAAAGATGGGAGAGCTAATGCCTCTTGCCGTTAGCGGAACAGGTACCGATGAGGAGATTAAAGAGTTCGGTAACCTCTGGCATGACAGGGTCAAAATGGTGTTGCTTGGCGACTATGAAGGCATGTTTGTCGTGAAAGAGTAAAGAAGTGTCAATCGTACGTAAGAGGTCATAGCATGGATTGCCTTATACATCAGGCAAATCGTTGAAACAGCTATCATCCTCACGGCTATTTCATTTATCAGGCGGCCAGCAGGGTCTTTCTAGCTGAGAATACGTAGGTTATGCCGGAACCAATGGTCACTATAACGGTGATCCATATGAAAGCATAAACTATGTATTCCATCCAGATAATGCCTTTAAAGTGAGCATAGTAGAGGATCATTGCACAAATAGTTACTGATTGTATAACCATCTTAGTTTTTCCCCACATATTGCTGGCAAATTTAACTCCCTTTGATTCAGAAAACCCCCTTATACTACTGACAAAAAATTCTCTGGCCACTATTACAATCACCATCCATGGCGCTATAACATCCTTTGCGATATGTATAAAAATAATAAAAGCTCCACAGATAATGACCTTGTCCACAAATGGATCTACTATGCGTCCAAGGTCTGTTGATAATTCCCACTTTCTGGCAAGATATCCATCCAGCCAATCTGTAATTACCGCAATAAAAAATACAACTAAAGCCACATTAAAATACCTGTGTGATAATAAAACAAAAAAGATAATAGAAAGCAACAATCTTGAAAGTGTTATTCTATTCGGGAGATTAAAAGCTGCGCTTTTCAGGAAGCTTAATTTCTCTGTTTGAGCGTTGGTTTTCTGGTATTCTATATCCATGATTCAACCGCACTTTATTTCTTCTGTGCCTCCCATACTTCAAGTTCTACGAATACTTCTCTTGCCTGACTCCCCTTATATTCGCCGACAATCCCATCTTCTGCCATCAAGTCTATCAGCCTTGCCGCACGAGAGTAGCCGATCTCTAATCTCCTTTGCAGTAGCGATACAGACCCTCGCTGTGTTTCCAATACAATTCTTACCGCTTCTTCATAAAGCTCATCCTTGGCGGCATCATTTCCTTTTAACGATCCCTGCCACACCTTTAATTCAGGACTGAATTCAGGAGCAGCAATTTGTTTTAAATAATCAACAACTCTATTGATCTCATTATCGCTGATGTATGTTCCCTGTACTCTTGCCAGCTTTGAGGTGCCTGGCGGCAGAAAAAGCATATCGCCCTTACCTAAAAGCTTTTCCGCCCCGTTTTGATCCAGAATCGTACGTGAATCAACCTTTGAAAAAACATGAAATGAGATTCTCGATGGCAAATTAGATTTTATCAAACCCGTGATTACGTCTACTGACGGTCTTTGAGTTGCGACTACAAGATGAATTCCAACTGCCCTGGACTTCTGAGAAAGCCTGATAATGGAAGCTTCAACCTCTTTTGAGGAGACCATCATCAAATCAGCCAATTCATCTAAAACAATCACAATACTTGGCAACAGGAATGGAACGTCATCAAGGCTTGCATCTCCTTCCGGATTCAGTTTCCTCTCCTTCTCTGAATCACTCAATTTATTGTATCCGGTAATATCTCTTACACCAGCTCTTGCCAGAAGGGTGTATCTTTCATCCATCTTATTTACTGCCCATTCCAATATTGCAGCCGCCTTCTTCATGTCTGTGACAACAGGCGCAATCAAATGTGGAATATCCTTAAAAGCTGAAAATTCCACCATCTTAGGGTCGATCAATATTAATTTCAACTCTTCCGGCCTTTGGAAAAGAAGTATACTCAAGATTATGGAATTCAAGCATACGGACTTTCCAGAACCTGTCGTACCGGCAACTAATAAATGTGGCATTGCTGCAAGGTCAGAAACTAAAGGATATCCGGCAATGTCTTTACCCAATAGTAGAGGTATGGTACGCTTATTAATATCTTTGTAAGCAATCTCATATAATTCTCGCACCTGGACAGGTTTTCTATGAGTATTTGGCGCTTCAATTCCAATAGTAGATTTTCCCTCTATAGGGGCAACTACGCGTATACTTTGCGCCTTCAGGGCAATTGCAATATCATCAGAAAGATTTGATATCTTTCCTACTTTTGTACCTGGCGCCAGTTCCAATTCATACATGGTAACAGAAGGCCCTTTCTCCATTCCTACAACCTCTGCAATAACATTAAACTGCGCTAATGACTCTTTTAATATAGACGCTTTCTCCATGACATGATCATCACTGTCAAACTTATGTTTCTTAAGTTCATCCAATAGTGAAATCGGAGGAAGAACATAGCCTTTGCCTTTAGACAAAACATGTTTCTTTACTTTAAATGATGAGTCTCTCTTTCCGGGTTTTCTCTCCACATAAGATTTTGGTATAACAGTTACAGTACCTGAGTTTTCCTCATCCTCTAAGGCATTATCTTCTATTACATTAGCATCTTCTTCCAAATCCATCTCAAGAATGTTCTGTGTATCGCCAGCCAATAAAGGTCTTGATATAAACATTTTCTTTATTTTCCTATATCCCCAGCCAAAAGAGGATTCCATGGATTTATTGGAAATAAGAGTCAGGGATATAAGAAATCCCATAGCCAACAATATACTGGCGCCGGGTACGCCAAGATATTCTGTCAACCTGAAGGCGGCAATCATTCCAATAATGCCGCCTGTTTCGAGTGGAAGCTTAAAGTTTGCAAAATTATCAAGTATGCCAAGTATCGGTGAAACTGAAAAGATAAGTAATATACCACCAAGTATCCTTACCCACAAGATTTCAATCTTTTTCCTTAAAAAGAGCGCAACTCCCAACACTCCTATCAAGAAAGCAAATACATAGGAAGTTATTCCAATGCAGGTTATCAGATAACCTGATATCCCGGCGCCTATCTTACCACAATAATTCTGAACAGGGTTATTTACAGGATAATTTGCAAATGGAGGGTCGTTAGGTGAAAATGTTGCTATACTTATCAGAATGAAAATTCCAATAGTAAAGATAATCATTGAATAAGCCGAATGAAAGATTCTTGTTCTTTGCATTAAATCACTTCCTTTTCAGTCCTACATAATAATTTCTAAAGAAGAGACTTTCAATTAAACATTACAGACGAAACTTGCAAATTAACAATGCTGCCTACACGCATATCATAGCGTATTAAAGATGTTGTATATAAAACAGTAGATCCTCTTATTTCTTTGCTTCTAACCAATTATACAACCAAATAAGTACAAAAAAACCTACAAACCCATCTATAAATCCGTATACCAAACCGATAATACTTCCAAACAAACTAATACTATAACCTGGATAAATGCCAGCTATTACATTTAAAAAACCTGCCGCATAGCCGGTACCTGCTGAAACCAAAGTCATCACCAGTATAGAAAACCCCCACCATATACCCGCCGCTAAACCAAAATTTTTTGCATTTAAAACCATTTTCACACCTCCATAAAGAAGTATATTAAGGTCATTCTCTTTTCTGTATTATGCGCTGAAGTGATAGTATCAGTTGGGCAGTGTCAACAGATCAATGCCCTGTATGTCCAAACCCTCCTTCGCCCCTATGAGTATCATCCAGTTCAGCTACTTCTTCCAACTCAGCATGTATAACAGGCTGCACTACTAATTGAGCTATTCGCATACCTCTTTCAACTACAAATTTATCCTTACCTTGATTACAAAATATAATACCTATTTCACCTCTATAATCGCTATCGATTGTACCTGGTGAATTGACTATTGTAATGCCGTGCTTTAATGCCAGCCCGCTTCTTGGTCTAACCTGCGCCTCATAACCATGAGGCAACGCAATAAAAATTCCTGTTGGAATTAATATGATTTCATTTCTTTCTACGACTGTTTGATCATCAACTGCTGCGTATAGATCCATGCCGCTAGCAGCCGGACTCATATAACCTGGTAATGGCAGGTCCTCGCAACCTTTTTTTCTCTTTATCTTCAGTTTTACTCTTTGCATTAACCTCTTCAATTATTGTCTGAATTATCAATTCTATGTCTGCCATACGTCCAACACCCATCTTGCCGGAGGCTAATCTGCCTTTTTCCGGCCCAACAAACTTAAATCCCACTTTACGAAGAATCTCTATATTCCTCTGTGTTATTGGATTAGTGTACATTCTCTCCTCCATTGCAGGAGCAATCAATACAGGAACATTTGATGCCATTACAATGCTGGTCAGAGCATCATCAGCAATACCAGATGCCATCTTACCAATAATATTAGCAGTTGCAGGTGCAATAACGACTATATCTGCTTTATCTGTAATGGAGACATGTTGAGGATCATACTCGTTATCATCAATAAATATATCTGTGATAACCTTATTTTGCGAAAGTGTCCTGAAAGTCAATGGATTAATGAAATTCTGTGAGGATTTTGTCATTATAACCGTAATATCAAAATCCTGACTTTTCAGCCTGGATACTATTGATGCAGCTTTAAATGCAGCAATACTACCGGTTACACCGTATATTACATTCTTAGACATTCGGATCCTTGTTTCAGGTTAGATTCAAAATACCTTCAATCTCTTTTACGGCATCGTCTAGCCTGTCATTAATAACACAGTAATCATAATGCTTGCTATATTCCATCTCCTCCTTGGCAGCAATAAATCTTTTACCAATAACGGAGTCATCATCTGAAAGCCTGTTCTTCAGTCTTAGTTTCAGCGTTTCGTCATCGGGTGCATTTATGAATATAGATAATGCCTCTGGCATTTTTTCCATAATCTGCAATGCCCCCTTTACATCAATAGCAAGTATTAGTATCTCTTCGTTATCAATTGCTTCTTTAACCGGCATGACAGGTGTTCCATATAAATGGCCACAGTATTCAGCGTATTCTATGAATTTATTTTGATCAATAAGTTTCTCAAATTCGCTTCTTTCTATGAAACAATAATCAATGCCGTTTCTTTCACCATCTCTGGGCTTTCTTGTGGTATAAGAAACCGATTGCTTTATTTTAGAACTTTTTGTCAGTATTTTACAAATTGATGTTTTGCCACTCCCCGATGGCCCTGAAATAATTACCAGTTTGCCTTTTCCACCTTCACTAATAACACTCTCCTAAAACACAAATTTAAGAATTGTTCCATTATTCTACATTAAGTACCTGTTCTTTTATTCTTTCAATCTCAGTCTTGATCGTAATTACGTCTTTGATGATATCAGCGTTGTTTGCTTTGGACGCAATTGTATTCGCCTCGCGGAACATTTCCTGTAATATAAATTCTAATTTTCTGCCATTCGGTTCTTCATTTTCTATCACATTGTCGAATAATGAAATATGGCTTCGCAGCCTCCCCAGCTCCTCAGAAATGTCACATCTATCGGCAAAGATTGCAATCTCTCTGTTTAAATCATTCTTTTCTATTTTGTTTTCCGTATCTTTCAGCAGAGAAAAAACCCTCTCCTGAATTCGTTTGCTATACTCCAGGACTACATTTGGAGCCATAGTTTCTATTTCATCCAGTAATTCTAAAATCCTGGTTTTCCATTTTTCAATTTCTATTTGCAGATTTCTGCCCTCAGCCGCTTTCATAGTATTTAAATCATCAACTGAAAGCCTGATCAATTGCTCCAATTCTTTCCAGAAACCATCATTCTGTATCTTTCCGTTTCCTGCTTCCTTCTTAAACTCAAGTACGCCTGGAAGAGAAATAAGATTATCTAATGATATATCCTGCCTGGAGAACACTTCCTTGCCAGCTTCACTTATCACGTTGTGGTACTCTTTTAGTGCATCTTTGTTGATCACACATTTTGGTACCAGGTCACACACTTTGTACTCTATTGTCAGGTTAATAGTTCCCCGTACCAATTCTTTCTTTAATAACCTCTCAATCCTGTCTTCGTAACCCATTAACGATTCTGGTATTCTTGTATTAATCTTCAGATATTTATTATTAACAGAACGTAGTTCGACGAGAATTGTATTCTCGTCGTCTTTTATTTCTGCCCTTCCAAAACCGGTCATACTCTTAATCATTTTCTTCTTTCTTTAGCTATTGACTTTAACCTGAATTAATTTTCTTTGCTCTCTTGTTCCGCATCAGTATCATCAACTGCCTTCATGCCCATACCAGCGCCTACCACCCCTTCAGCATTCCCTGCCGTGCTTTGTGAATGGTCATGGCCGGCATGTTCATCAACAGCACCTTCATGTTCGGAATGGTCGTGCGCCGCTTCCTGAAGTGATGTAGACATTTCACTTCTCAGAGTATCTGTTCCATGTATTGACGATAATGTCAGTTTTGTCAGCAAAAGTGTAGAAACAATAAATATTGCACCCACCAGATAGGTAACTTTAACCATCACACCACCAGTCTGAGTTCCCATGGCAGATTCGTCAGCCAAACCACCAATAGCTGCCAAACCACCTCCCTTTCCGGATTGTAATAGAACGCTCCCAATCAAGACAATACATGAAAATATTAAAGTAGATTTCAAAACTGCTGACCAGTTAAATATATAAAACATAGTCAGCAAGCCAAAAATAATCACTACAGCCGTAATCCATTTTAATTTCATAAATATATACCTCTTCTAAAACAATCAATAAATTTACAGATAAAATAAAGTTACTCAGAAAACTAAAATCTATGACAACCTGACTGCCGCAGAAACTATATCTAAAAAAGATCCCGGTTCTAAACTTGCCCCTCCGACCAGAGCGCCATCAATCTCAGGTTGCCCTAGAAGGTTGTCAGCATTCTCAGCATTTACACTTCCTCCGTACTGAATTCTGATACACTGAGCCGTGTCATTTTCATATTTGCTTTTAATTGTGTTCCTTATGAAGGAATGTACTTCATTGGCCTGTTCAGGTGTCGCAGTCTTGCCGGTGCCTATAGCCCAGACAGGTTCGTAGGCAATAGTCAATTCATTAGCCTGCTCTGATGTCAAGCCTGCCAGCCCCTCCGACAACTGATTTCCAACAACCTCATTAGTTCTCTCCGCATCCCTCTCTTCCTGCTTCTCTCCAACACAGAAAATTGGTTTCAAGCCACAGGAAAGAGCCGCCTTTAGCTTTGAGTTTATCATTGAATTTGTTTCCCGGAATATTGTTCTTCGTTCAGAATGCCCGATTATTACGTGCGTACAGCCAACATCCCTGAGCATTGCTCCTGAAACCTCTCCGGTAAACGCCCCACTCTTTTCCAGATACATATTTTGTGCACCAACATATACCTTGCTGCCACGAAGGATTTCACAAACATCCCTTAAAAAAACAAAAGCAGGAAATACTCCAATATCTACTACAGCATCAGAATTATCTGATTCGTCACAAAGCTTTTCTGCCAGGGATCGAGCCTCACCCATGGTCAGATTCATTTTCCAGTTACCGGCTATAAATTGCTTCTTCATCTGATTGTATTGTCTGACGGAAATGAACCCACTAATTTCATATCAATACACCTTTTACTGACATCCTTAAGCACACGTTTAACCTTTTCATCAGATGCATGTCCAACGAAATCAATAAAAAAGCAATAATCCCACGCTTTTTTTCTTGTTGGTAATGGTTCTATATCCGTCAGGTTTATATTATGCTTTTTAAAAGGCTCCAATATCTTAAGAAGTGCGCCTGTCTCGTTCTTAGTATGGCACATAATAGCTGTCTTATCATTTCCGGTACGTGGCGGAAATTCACGGCTCAGGACAAAGAACCTTGTTATATTGTTAGCATAGTCCTCAATATTACGTCTCAGGATTTTTAATCCGCATATCTTTGCTACTTCCGAATGAGCAATCGCAGCTGCATTTTTATTCTTTGCTGCAATCTCTGCCGCTTCAGTCGTACTGCCGACATCCAGGAGATCAACCTTCTCAAAATTATTAGCCAGCCACAATCTACATTGAGCAAACGCCTGAGGCTTTGAGTATATTTTCTTTATCTCGCCTATTTTACAGTTAGCCATCAGATTGTGATGTACAGGCATGATAATCTCTGCACAAACCTTCACATCACACTCAATGAACATATTCAAGGTTTCCCTGATACCACCCTCTGTCGTATTTTCTACAGGAACTATACCGTAGTCAGCCCGTTCGCTTGAAACCTCTCTGAAAACCGAATCGATCCCGTTCAAGGGTAAATATTCAACAGAAGCGCCAAATTTGCCCTTGGCAGCGAAATAGCTGAAGGTACCTACAGGCCCCAAAAATGACACCTTTATAGGCTTTTCCAGCATTAGAGACCCTGCCATCAGTTCTCTATATATTGCAAAAAGACATTTATCGCTTAAAGGGCCTTTGTTTTTTGCAGAAACCCTCTCGTACACCTTTTTTTCCCTGTCAGGTGCATATACTTGTGCATTAGTACGTTTCTTGATGACCCCGATTTCCTTGGCAACATTTGCCCTTTCATTGAAAAGTTCTATAATTTTCGAATCCAAGGCATCAATTTTTCCTCTTAATTTATTAAGATTCATTTGGAATTATTGGTACAAGAAAACACATAAACATATATCATTTCAGTAGGTTATAGATCATCCACGCTTTTGGGAATATAACAAAACATGTGCAAACTGTCAACAAAATAACAATTCAACAACCATTCTGCTCACCAAATTTTTTTTTAATTGACTGTTGTGCAAAACTGGATAAAATGAGATGCTATTAGATAACGTAAATTTCCTTAACCTGTTGAAATACTATCCTTTTCCGGTAGGAATTGGCGAGAAGGATATTATCCGAGTCCACACATATCCATTGTTGCTTGCTGTGAGTTATTAGCAGTACGCAGAGAACACAGCGCGAAAATCATTATTCCTGTATGTGTTTGGCTTAGTTGCTGCTAAATCAAACATCCCAATTGTGATTTCCATTGTATATATTATTATATTTCCATGTTTTCAAAGAAATGTTATTTTAAGACGCTATTATTGTTAAATATTTGTTTCAGGCATTAAGACAAAACCGTATTACAAAGGCATAAGACATGACGGGAAAAACAGTTACGATGAACAGGCAAAGATTAGGGATATTTGTTGATGTACAGAATATGTTCTATTCAGCAAAGGCGCTACACCAATCAAAGATTGACTACAGCAAACTGTTACAGGAAATAGTTGCAAAAAGAGAACTTATAAGGGCTGTGGCATATGCCGTACATAAACCGGATGTTGACCAATCAGGCTTTTCGGATGCACTCAAACGTTTGGGATACGAAATAAAATCTAAAGAATTACGGCTCAGGCCTGACGGGACTGCCAAGGGCGATTGGGACATGGGAATTGCTATTGATACTATTGCAATAGCTCCTAAACTTGATACAATAGTGCTCGTTTCAGGTGATGGCGACTTCGTGCCCCTGGTAGAGATGCTAAAGGCGCATGGCTGCCGTGTTGAGGTAGTATCTTTCCGTAAGAGCACTGCCGTGGAATTAATCGAGGCATCTACCCAGTATACGGCAATAGAGGAATCAATGTTATTTAAGGAAAAGAAATTCGTTAAAAATGGTGCAAGCAACTAAAAAAGAAGAATTGGCGGATAAACTGGTAGATTGCCAGGAGAAACTGGCTTATTCTTTTAAAAACATAAAACTGCTTGAGAACGCACTGACGCACACATCCTTTAAAACACCTTATAACCCCAGTAATGAAAGGCTGGAATTCCTCGGCGATGCCATACTTGGAATGGTAATCTCTGAACACCTGTTTAAGAAGTTTCCGGATTATTCAGAAGGAAAATTGACAAAAATAAAATCTGTGGTAGTGAGTCGCGTAACACTTGCCAAGATTGGAACGAAGATGGGTTTGAAGGAGTACATCTCTGTAGGAAAGGGCTTAAAGGAAAGCAATTCATTTCCAAGGTCACTTATAGCAAACGTCTTTGAAGCTATCATTGCTGCAATTTATATGGATGGAGGCTTGAAGGTCGCTTATGATTTTACCTTAAAAAGCCTGAAAGAAGAAATTGATATCGTATGCAACAATAAACACGAAAAGAATTATAAATCCATTCTCCAACACTTTTGCCAAAGGCAGCAGGGGTATATACCCAGATACAAAATAATCAAACAAAGCGGTCCGGATCACGATAAGACTTTTGAAGTAGTAACCTTAATCAACACGGTTGAACATTGCACCGGATTAGGAAATAACAAAAAAGAAGCAGAACAGGTAGCAGCCAGAAAAACATTAGAATATTTAGCCGTAGACATAGAATAATTAATAAAGGAAAATAACATGGTAAAACGAATAAACAAAAAGAAAATAGTAAGTATTTGCCCTTCAAGGGTGGCAAGATCACAATGTCCGAGCATAAAAAAGACCAGACAAATAAGACGTGATTTATTCAGGCTGCAGAGAGATCCATCTATCACCGAGAAGACAATCGATAAGTTACGTTTAAGGTTAAAGCAGAAAAAAAATCAGGGGATTGCAGTAGACTGTGATGGTTGCCCGTACAATGTAACTACGCATGCAGCTCCAGTACCTGCAGCAACCGCATAAGGCAACGTTAAATAAGTGCCTACCCGCCCCGCTTAGCGTGGCCCGCCTGCCAATCAGTTCGCCAGCCCGACGTGCATTCTGGCGGGGGCAGAAAAGTTTGAAGTGAACTAGAGTGTCTAAAGTTGGGGGAAAGTAGCCGGTAGCGCCTAAGCTTCAGGCACTTCGACCTTGTTGAAAGCTATGCGTTGCCGGCGCTAACCTGCGGTGCGCAATTTACCAGTTTACCTATTTCGTCTGTAACCGACAATACCTCTTCCTTGCTTAACTGCGGTTTAAGAACTTCAGTGTCCTTAGCTTCTTTAACGTTATGAAGCACCAGGTATTCATTCCCGTTTGATTTGTGTGAAGTCTTTAGTTTCAGAATCTTTTTTCTCATCAGATACAGGGACAACACATATCTGAAATTCACCCTGGATATATCATTCTCATTCTCCAGCTTGTTAAACAAATCATAAAAAACATCTATGTTTGCATACCTTTGTACCGTTTCCAGCTTTTTAGGTATTTTTGTCTTCCAGTATGAAAAGATATCTCCATCATCTTTCTTATCCCAGCACTCTACACAAAAGTCCTTCCTTATAAAGGTGTTGCTTTCATCATAAAGTGCAGACAGATAAACTTCTTCTTCTGTAAACGTTCTCTCACATAGAAAGCAGGCTTTAGAACCTTTATTAACATACCATTCCATCTTTAAATAAATCCTTTCTTATTTCTGTATTACAACAGTCGTTTTAGCCTTAACATAGTCAAAAAGATCCTCAACATCTTCATTTCTTAATCGTATGCAGCCATTCGACATTTCTTTACCGATTGAGTCAGGTTCTGTTGTGCCATGAATCCCATAACCATAAAGCCCCTCTTTGTCCTCAAAACCAATCCATCGAGTTCCTAATACGTTTTTTGGATCACCAAATTGATAAATCCCATCCGGTGAATACCATACGGGATTTATCAATTTATTATCAACAGTAAATTTGCCCTCCGGTGTTTTGTCAGACTTACCGGTGCCAACAGGGTATTGCTTTATAAAGTGTCCATCCAATAACAATGTCAATGTGAATTCACTTTTGTCAACCAATATCGTAATATCGCCTTTCAATATCTTTAAACGCTCTCCTACCCTAATGCTGGTACGATACTTATCATTTATGCGCATAATGAATTCGTAATTTGTGTTAAATTCAGAGGCTATCTTTATCAACGAATCTCCCGGTTTTACTATGTAAAAGAAAGCATCCTGACTAGGATTCCTGGAAAAGACAAGTTCAGCGTTCAGCTCATCAAGCTTGCTTTTTATTTCTGCCCGTCTGGCTTTATCAGTTTCGGCAAAATATAAATCTGACAATTTATTTCTTGCCTCATATTTCTTCCCATTCTTAAGATACTCAGAAACCAGTTTATGTGAATATGATATTTCCTCCTCATTATCTTTATTTTCTTCGGCAGTCGCTGTCTTTTCAGAGACTTCCTCATCTGTTGTCGCCTTATCAAGCTCGTCTGTCGTAATGATAATATCATCCTCTTTTATAAAACCGTTATTCCCTGCCCTATCTTTAACCAGCAAAGAGTCTGCTGCCGCATGACGTGAATAATCTGAAACCTTATCTTTGCCATAAACATTTTCCACCGTATTAAAGCAATGAAACATGAGAAGACAGGACAGTTTAATTATGATGATTCTATAAATCATATTCTTCATTTAAATCCCTTATATACTTTTGTTGTTTTAGTACTTTACAAAACTCTGAAAGCGAAGCTGACTCCCGGTAATGCCGGAAAATAACACAGCAGTATTTTGATGTCAAGATAAAACAGGATGGTGAACTTCTGGATGATAGTTTAAGCATTCTAGAATTTGCGGGTGATGGAAACATCTGATATTTTATACTGCTCTTACAAATATATTCTCTGCAATGTCCTTATCCAGCGCCAATTGTGTCTCTCCATATTGAATAATAATACTCGGCCGTTTTTGATGTATTGTGAGTACGAGTCCGGGAATCACTCCTATTGACGAAAGCCTGTCCAGGCTTGCATGAGATTTGGTTGTGACATATACCACCTTTACCTTTTCACCGGATTTTATTTCAGATAATGGATTTATTACCGGCCCCAGATTCCTTCTTGCGCTTGTACAGCATTCACCAGGTGGAATCTTCTTTCCATGAGGGCAGACAGCAGGATGGCCAAGCAATGTGCAGATACTTGCAATAATTTCTTCGTTTACAAAGTGCTCAAACTGGCAGGCGCCAGCTTCAAACTCGTCACCGCTCATATCCAGTACGTCATTTAGAAGTCTTTCAGCAATACGATGACGCCTGATAATCAACTTTGCCCGATTTCTCCCATTGTCTGTAAAAGCGATTATGGAATCACTGAAACTAATCAGCTTCTGCTCAACCATTTTATTCAAATAATTTCTTGCTATTTCACTGCCAAACTTATTATCCATAAGCGTACTTTCTGCCTTGCCATGATCCTCCTCAAGCAACCAGATATACTCAAGCATCTCTTCTATCTGTACCTCATCAGCCATTTAAACCAACTCCTAACTAAATATTATATTTTAAGAAATTCAATGCTTCGACTTCGCTCAGCATGACGTCACTCCGAGCGGAGTCGAGGAGTCAAAGCTGTTCGAATGCCTAATATAAACTTTTCAAATTGACAGCCACTGTAATATATATCTTAAGATTCCACCGACAAGGAAAGCGAACGGTATTATGAAAGCGAGCATGTAAAATGCCGTCTTAGCGCCCCTTTCCTTTATCATAACAAAGAAATTTGCAAGGCAAGGCACAAAAAGTGTGATAACAACAAGTGCAACTATAAGTTGATTTGGGTCAATTGCAAGGTTACCGGCTTTCTCCTCCAATGCCTTGAAAATACTCACAACGGCATAATCCCTGCGCAGGAAACCCAGTATAAAACCACTCGTAGTCTCAACCGGCAAGCCCAGAAAATGCTTTACTACAGGCCTTGCCGCCGTCTCAATGTACCTTAAAATACCAAGTTTTGTGAGTATAAACAATATAAATGTGCCCAATACAAATAACGGCACTGCCTCCTTTAGAAACCATTTAGTCCTGTAATATGTTTTCAACAATATATTAGTCAACTTCGGCCTTCTGAATGGAGGCATTTCCATCAGGAAATCCGACCCTGTACCCTTAAGAACCTTTGATGAGATATAACCAACCAGTAACATCTGAGAAAATATAACAGCAAAATAAATCGCCAGATGCAACCCGGATACACTACCCAGTATCCCTGCAATCACCCCTAATTGAGCTGAACACGGTACTGCAAGGGCAAGCAGCAGGGTAGATATAATTCGTTCCTTCTTCGTATCAAGGATACGCGTAGTCAATGTGGCCATGGTATCACAACCCAACCCCAATACCATGGGCAATACTGCCTTACCATTTAATCCAAGTATCTTGAAAAACCTGTTAAGCATCACGGCCAGCCTCGGTAAATATCCGCTGTCCTCCATTAACCCGAAACTTACAAAGAAAAAGCCGACAATGGGCAGTATTATAGCGATGGAATAAGTTACACCTACCTGTATAATGCCTGCATCTCTACCCAGGAACAATTCAAAGAAGAAATTATCTGCACTCATAAACTTCTGACACAACCATCCGAGGTAATAGTTGATTCCCTGAAAATTTACATGTGTAAACACATATTCTATATTAGTAAACGGTATAAATACTTTGAAATCAAATCCGCCTGACATTTCCAGGGATGAACCAAAAATTTTGCTCTCAATAAAATCGACACAATCTCCTGCTCCAAATTCACCTACAATTTTATAAATACCCCATAAAACTACAAGCAGCATTGGCCAAGCCAGGACAGGATGCATGGTTAAAGTGCCCAGGATACTGGTTATCTTCCGGTCTGTCTTGTATTCTCTTGAGAACAGATAAAATGAATAATAGCCAACGGATACTCCGCCGCCCGCAAGCTTCAATATCAAGGCCGTCTGTCCACTAGCCACCACATAATTTGCAATCATAAACATCAGCAGATCCATAACCTTAAATCCTATAAAGAAAGAAACCAGAGGCATAATGAAGAAGAAGAATGCATTTCTTGATATCGCACCTGCCTTTTCCTCCTTATCTCTGTAGCTTACAATCCCTTTCAACAAATTATCTACATATTCACTGCGTTTCCTGATTATTACATAACTTAAAGAATGGCCGTATTTACTCTGCACATCGTCCCTGACCTTGTGTATGCTGTCAATAACCTGCTTATCAAATTTCAAGGTCTCCTCTAAATCCGCATCGTAAGACAGCAGCATTACGGCTACTGCCTTTTTCTTAATAGTAAGGTTGTCCGGCAGCAATTCCTCAATCTTCTTTATGCCATCCTCAATAACATCTCCGTAATCTATTTTTATCTTTGGGATTTTCACCGAGCTAACCGAGTTTCTTAATGTGTTGATTCCATACTTTTGAGTTGCAATTGTCTTTGTTAAAGTCACCCCCAGTGTCTTCTCTAATTTATCAGTATCAATGGTCATCCCCCTGTCCAGCGTCTCATCCCACATGTTTAAACCTATCGATACTGGAAGGCCCATTTCTGCTAACTGAGTAGTGATCAATAACCCCCTCTGTATATTCTTGGCATCTATTATCTGGATTATCTTCTGCTCTTCATCTCTCAGAAGAATATCGCGCGCAACCCTCTCATCTTCAGAGTGTGAAATCAGGCTATTGGCCCCGGGTGTATCAACCACCTCAACCGTTTCATTAGAACCCACATACATGCCACGGGAAACCTCTACTGTTGTTCCCGGATAGTTTGAGACAGTTACATACTTTCCGGTAAGCAGGCCAAACAGTACGCTTTTTCCTACATTCGGATTACCAACCAGCGCAATTCGGTAATCAATTGCCGTAGAATCAAAAATTTTTGTTTTTGCGTCTTGCATTTCTTAAACCGTTACATATAAGTGTTAATCGCTCAAGGAGTTACAACATCATAATACAAATTGACAATGAGTCTCAATTACGTTTATTATAATATATGAATATTCTATAAAGTCAATTCATTTTAAATTTAGGCATAGGAATTTCAAAGTTTTGGTAGGAGCCAACTCCTGTTGGCGTTCGCCTGCCATGGCGGGCTCCTATCGTGTAAAAAGTCGCCGAAGGCCTTGATGTATGAGGAATTTCAAAGTCGGCGGGTAACCTGCCCGACTTCGCTATTCAGGCGGGGAAACCCGCCCTACAAAAATATTAAATTATTACGCGTAGGTCGGGTTTCTTACCCGACACTTGTTATCAGAAAGAATGAAGACATAAAAATTTCGCCGAAGGCTTAACTTGTCAATCTGCATATCTTGCATGGTTTCCACTTGGGGGTGGGTTGGTAACAAATAAATAGTTACATTTTGCTAACGTCTCTTTTTAGGAGCAAACATCCTTACGTATTTTACCATAGCCTTAATCTCCTCCGGACTCAGATTGTCTTTCTGACTCGGCATTTTCTTTTTTCCGTTAGTTACAGATGCAATCAGTTGTTCATCGGTTACAGAAGCCTGCCATTCAGCATCTGTGAAATCAGGGGAGCCGAGTTTCTTTCCTCTTTTTGACCTTTTGCCATCCCTTCCGTGGCATTTTTCACAATCATTTCTAAATATTTTTTTATAATCAATTTTATCGCCAAATGTAATTGATGAGTCAATCATGACTAAAGACAAAAACAACGTAATTGACAGGCTTAAAATAAGATATCTTTTCAACAAAGTAATTTCTCCTTTAAATGAATTAGAAAATATCCGGCGAGATATTTATTCTTTCAACGTCATTGGCTGTCCGCAACAGTCTAAGGTGCCGGCGCCGCCTTCTTTTACTTCTACTACTGCACCGCAAATTTCACATTCATATTTTTCGTCTGTTTCAGTTGGCATATTGTATGCTCCTTTCTGCTTAATCGGTTCTTTATTGAATAAAATATTCAATACGAAAACTTTGGTGTTATATAGAAATTGCTGTAAAGAACGTGATCGATTTCTTTCTTAACTTGAATACCAAGATCTTTTGATATCTGGGCGAAATTATCTTCTGCTACATCTTCTTTCAGGTCAATATCAGCTACGATAATAATTCTCCCCTGAGTTCCCGCAACTATACGAAAGTCGTGGTAACTTATAATTTGTGAAAAAGTTTTAACGATTTGCCTGAACCTGTCCTCAATAGCCTTGATTTCAGGGGTCATTTCCATCATCGGGTCCATATGACAAACTGCTTCACCGCCAAAAGTTTTTCTCAGTTTGTGTTCGCATCTTTCGGTAATCTCATGCATCTCAACAGCTCCAACTTCAGCCGGAATTTCCGCATGTAATGAAATCAAATACATTGAACCATAGTCATGTACGATGATTTCATGAACATTTTCAACTCCTTTGACAGATTGAGCCGTTTCTCGAATCTTATTTATAATATCCTTGCTGGGGGCCTGGCCGAGGAGAGGGACTATAGCTTCTCTACCATGAGTATATCCGAGGAATAACAGCCATGCAGAAACCAGAATACCAATATAGCCATCCACTTCCGGATGATGCAGGTAATGACCAACTAACAACCCCCCAATAACAGTAAGTGTCATTACCATTTCTATGTTATGGTGAGCGGCATTTGTTAGAATAGCATGTGAATCAACACTCTTGCCAAGAAAAGTTACAAACCGTGAAAGCCATTGTTTCACTACAATTGTAAAGAGCAGAATCCATGGTAATGCCGGCCAGTAGTGTAGTTCGTGTGGTTTAATAGCCTGATGAAGTGAATGCTCTCCTATCTGGATACCTGAGATAAATAGAAATATAGACATAATAAGCGGCGCTATATGCTCCATCCTTCCGTGTCCAAAAGGATTCTTTGCTGTAGCAGGGCGGGCAGTCAGCTTAAAGCTGATTACAAGGATAATTGAGTTGGCCAGGTGCGAAAGAAGATGAAATGCATTAGCAATCATAGACACAGATCCCGATAATACTCCAAGTGTCATCTTCAGTACAAAAAGTAAAAAAGTTGAATAAATTCCAAACCAGCCGGCTAGCAGGCCATACTTGATGCGTACTGATTTGTTATCCGTATTCTCAAAGTCTTTTATGAATAGTTTTGCTAATTTTTTGTTGAATTCAATCTTCATATTATTTCAGTTTGAATTGTTTGTGGTAGGGGCAAACCCGCCAAACTGCCGTCGGGCAGGCGGCGGTTCGCCCCTACTTTAGACTTTTATTGTATCAGAAGAGGATGCCTTCAGGCTTCTTCTCTACAGTCGATTTCACCAACACTTTGCAGCAAAGGTGCATTTGTACCGGAGAGGTAACGCGCTTCTTTATCAGGGTCTGTATTAAAATGCTGGTGCCATGACCATGGTGGAATGTAAAGGGCATCGCCTGCTTCCCATTCTACCTTTTCTCCCTCAATAATCGAGTAACCACTGCCTTCCAGAATAAAGATTAATGCTTCATAATAATGACGGTGCTTCCTGTCATTACTAGATGGGCGTAACAACGTAATGTCGACACCTACTGTATAAGAGGGGAGATCAGCAATAGAAACCGAACATTGCCTTTCCTCTGAATATGAAGAATTTATCTGCTTTTCAAGCTGACAAATAATTACTTTCTCAGGCATCTTGACTTTAACATCATCCGTTGTCTTTCCAAACTCGGCAGATGTTGCTCTGGAATCAAATTCTGTTTTCATACCCATAAATCTTGTTCTCCATTTAGTTGATTTTACAAGGTCCTGACAAAATTACGCAGCTTCTTCTCTCCTTGCAATTCCTCCAACATTTTGCAGTAGTGGCGCATTAGTGTAGGCAACATAACGGACCTCATTATCAGGATCTGTGTTAAAGTGTTGGTGCCATGACCATGGCGGTGCATAGATGATGTCACCGGATTCCCAGTCTACCTTATTCCCCTCTACGACGGAATACCCTTTGCCTCTAATAATATAAATTAAGCTTTCATAGTAGTGGCGGTGATTGCCAGAGGTCCCGCCTGCCACTACGACACCAACATTCATACTTGCCGTATGTGAAGGAAGTTTAGCTATATAACACGGATGCTGCCTCTCCTTTGAAAATTGTTCATCCAGAGAATTTTCTATTTGACGATGTATAGCATACTTTGAAGGTTTAAATTCAGTATTACCAATTGAATTTTCTGTTTCTTCAGAAACGGTTGTGTTCATTCTTAAGTTCCTTTCTTAAAAAAACATCTTCGATGCCTGTACATTAGTGTTTGTGACAAAAGGTGTTATGTTGTTAATCCTTTTTCCGATGAGAATGAGCGAGCCCCGGTTCACATCCGGTTTCTGCTGTTTTCAGGTTTTCAGCATCAAGCGCACGTCTGTCAGCCATGTCATAAAGCTTTCTCTCCTTCTTCTCATTTATGCCCAACGCATCCCGCTTCTTCTCTATGTGATCTATTACAAGCTTTACTACCTTATCAACGTCCGGTTCAAACGCCCATTTTCCACCCACAATATCTTCCAGCCCCTCACTCAGGAATTTATCTACTTCCGGCGCTCCGGCTGCCGGTGACTTAGTCCCGAATATCGTAAAGACTCCACTGGAAACAAAG
>JAIQZU010000003.1 GCA_021776915.1 Candidatus Scalindua sp.
TGTATCCTTCTTTGACTCTTCCGGTTATGTCTTTTTCACCCTTCGGCTCTCCATGACATTGTAGACATTCTTGCTCTATGTAAAGGGGCAACATATAACGATAGACCTTAAATCCATCAGAATAAGTAATGACCTCTCCTAGTCCTTTGCCCTTCGGATAGCCGGGTTCTTCAAATATTGCAAAGATTTTGGACTCAAAAGCGTCTGGACGATTAGCTGGATTTCTGTATTTTATACTCGTCTGCTTGAGGTAATAACCCCCCCCATCGTCTTGTTATATATGTAACTCGTCCGTCTGCCTACAACAGCAGGGATAACATTTTTAAATCCCAGGCCCCTTATATTTATTACCTTCTGACTTTCATCTAATATCCTCTTCGTGGAAACAAGCAAGGAGCCAAGCGCTTTTTTTACAGGATCTGTGGAAGAGACATCACTTTCAGAAACCTCTATACCTGTCGCATTCTTAAAATGCTCCCTGGCCTTGCTTATGTATACATCTCCTGTAAATCCTTTATCGCCTTTTTCAGGATCATTAAACAAATCCTGATTTTGGGCAATAATGGCTCTGCAGGAAATCAGCAACTTTGCAATCAGGTCTGACTGTTTTTCTAACTTTTTTTCGTCAACAGCGAATACCCGGACGTCTGTCATCAAAACTGTAAACACTAAAAATAATCCAATAAACATTGATTTCATTCTATTCTCTTCTTTTTCCTTCTCAGACATAACATAAAGTTAAAATTACCAGATGAAATTGATTCTTAGATAAAGTTAGGAAAATCCTTAGTAAGTTGAAGTGTTTGTTGTGATAGGTACAAATAAAAAAGGCACAATTGAGAATCTCCTCCTTTAAGAGAACGTCCCAACTGCGCCTTCGACTTACAAGCCCTGGTCTTGTCCGACAAGGCTGCCTACAACTTATTTGCAGGCAAACATCTAAGGTATAATACTTTTAACTCAGGCAAATTTCAAGACTTAAGATTAATGAGTTAAATTAAAATATAGGCAATGTAAATACTCTAACCCAGACGAGTTGGAATTAATTTGGACAGTTATGATAATGTATGTAATATAAAATACTTATATTGTAATGTGTACCTATATAGTATGGATAAGTCAACACGGTATGAATAAGTACATAATGAGTATAGATAGTACTGGGTATCTAGGGGGGGTATCTAGTTAAAGTGTTTTCAGGAAAGAGGATAGGTTGATATCTTTATTAATGATGCCTAATTTTCTTCTAATGTTGGCGCGATGCTTTTCTATAGTCAGAAGGGAAATATTTAAAAGGCCGGCTATCTCTTTGTTTGTAAGGCCATTTTTTATCATATTGCAAATCTCAAGTTCTCTGGAAGTTAATTTGGCTCTTTTTTCGGTCAGCCTTATGCCAAATGAAGACGTTAACTCTTGCACGTTTGTTCGCAGCAGTTGTATATACTTATGTGATTCCCCTTTTAACCTAAGCTTTTGTATAACAGGCAATAGCAGATTTTCTGCATTGGCTATTACATTGTCTTTTATCTGTTTCTTTTCAAGTTCAAGCTGTCCAAGAATTTCACTAAGGACTATATTCTTTTGCTCTAAAGCGTTTTTTTGCTCTTGCAATATTTCCTCCGCCTTCTTCCTCTCGGTGACGTCTCTGAAAATACCCTGAATCACCTTTTTGCCATTACACTCTATAACACTTGCACTGATTTCCACAGGAACCTTATACCCGTCTTTACGACATACAAAGACATCTTCCGAAATCCCTTTTCCTCTTCGAGCATGGTCGCTAAAAATCTTTTTGTAAGTTTCAGCTTCATCTTGTGGATGGAGTTGTTTTTGGTGCATTCCAACGATCTTTTCAGCAGGCATATTCATCAATTCCTCAGCCCGTTTGTTTACATCAAGTATAATTCCAGTCTCAACATCCGCTATGAATATAGCATCGTTTGCAGTTTCAATTAATTTGCGATATCTCTCTTCAGATTCACGCATTGCCTTCTCCGCCTGCCTACGTTCATTTATTTCGATTAGAAGTTCTTTGTTTGTCTTTGACAAATCGGCTGTGCGCTCTGCCACGCGTTGCTCAAGAGATTGGTTGAGTGTTTTCAACTCCTCCTCCATCTGCTTGCTTTCGGTGATGTCTGTAACTACTGAAACTGCACCAATCTGTTTTTTTTCTTTGCTAAAGAGTGGAAACGAGGAGACCCTCTGCCAACCATCCATAGTTGGTAATTGGGTTTCCACTGAAACAGATGGGCTTCCCGATAGAACGGCAGCGCACGGGGGTTGTGGATCGGGGGTTGCTGTTCCGCAGTAAATCAGACGGTAGTCGAGTCCTTTGAGATCGCCGTGAATTGGTTCGAAGCGTTCACGCATAGTCTTGTTGGATCGTATGATGGCGCCGGACATATCCAAAATGCAGATGTGATCCTGCATGGCGTTGAAAGACCTCTCCCATTCCTCGTTGGCTATATGCAACGCTTCCTCTGAATTCCGGAGATATTCTTCAATCTGCTTACGTTCAATTTCCGAGATCGCCTTTGCGGCAAGAATATCCATAACTTCAACCACACGTACCGGGATATTTAGCTTTTTACGTGATACAGCCCAAATTATCCCAATAGTTTTGCTATTTTTATCTCTCAGGACAGTGCCAACATATCCTTCTGCTCCAATTTCTGAAAGGACCTTGTTTTTTGGGAACAATTCACATATTTTCTCTTTGTAAACCTGGTAACCATCTTTAACCACAACTTCACATGATCCATCACCTATGGTGTAACCATAATCGTGAATAATCTTCCCATCCATTTGCATTGATAATGCTTTTACATTATTCTCATTCGTTATTTGCCCTATGAAAGCACAATCAGCGCCTAGCCATTCATTTATGCTAACAACAATCTTGTCAAAGAATTCCTGCCCTGTTTTTCCCACTATGCTTTTTACAAGCGTCTGAATCGCTTTATCCACTTGTTTGCTTTCGGTGATGTCCAGTGAAGTTCCGATCATTTTTTGCGGCTTGCCATTAGTATCAAACACAACTTCGGCATCACTATGTAAGATACGTTCTGTGCCATCTTTCAAAACAATGCGAAAATCAACGCTGTATGGTCTTCTTTTGTATAAGGCTTCTTTAATGGCTTTTCTTACCAATTTTTTGTCGTCAGGATGAACGAAATCCAAAAAGAACTCATTCGTTCCACCAAATTCCTGTGAAATTAAACCAAATTGGCGATACACCTCATCAGACCAAATTGTCTTGTTTTTTACAATGTCCGATTCCCAACTACCAATGTGGGTAATTTTCTGAGCATAATCAAGAGTTTCTTTGCTTTTTAGCAGATCTTCCTCAGCATGCCTACGTTCGGTGATGTCTTCCACAACCGCTATATGATAATCAGGTTGTTCACCTACATTCCACATGGGGGATACTGTAAGATTTACCCAGACAATTGAACCATCCTTATGGTAGTAACGTTTTTCCATCGAAAACTCGCGTATTTTACCCTCTTTCAGTTTTTGCATATTATTCAGATCGGCTTGAAGGTCATCTGTGTGGGTAATTTTCATAAATGTAGATGAGATCATTTCCTCTTGTGTGTAACCAATAATGTCACAATATCTTTTATTGATCCTGACAAATTCCCCTGTCTTCGTTTCAATCTGAGCTATGCCAACAGATGCCTGATCGAATATAGCAAGAAATCTTTTTTCGCTCTCCGTGAGTGCCTCATCTGAACGTAAGAGATTATAGCTTTCTTTAATATCTTCCTCTGCTTTCCTGGTGGGTTCAGATACATTTTTCATTTTCCTGTTACCTCTTAAAAAATAGATGAAAAAACAACTTCAGTATGAAATGTAGAAATACAATAATTTGTTGAATTTCTGAGGATTATATATAATAGAAGTGCTAAATAATAAAATCAAGTGGAAAAAAGAGAGGTTATGACATTGCAAATTTCCAACTAATTATGCTTGATATGTGAAAGCTCTACATCAGGATACACAGGGATATAACAGGCCCGCCAAAAGACGCGTCGGGTAAACCTGCCCGACTTCCAGCCGCTAATGCTTGATCAGATAAGTCATTCAGGCGGGTAAGCATTCCATTTCAGCTAAACAGGATTCGGAATGACAGTTTAGTATTATCCTATATTGTGATATTTTTTATTGACACCATAAATATCTAAAGTTACACTATTATGTAACATTAGAAAGGAGGGATAAAATGCGTTTTGCAGGTGTAAAGGAACTTAAACATAAAACAATGGATATTCTAAAAGATTCTGAAAAAGAGGATATAATTATCACCGCTTATGGTAAACCTAAGGCCATACTCCACCATATAACAGAGGATGATCTGGCTGACTACCTTATTGAAAACGATCCTGCCTTTAAAACAAGGATAGAAGAGGCATATACCGACTATTCCGTCCATGGCGGCATTGAAGCTGATGCACTGATAAATAAATTAGAAAAACGCAGTGGAACAAAAAAGATTTAAGGTCATATTCAGCAACCAGGCTAAATGTGATATTGAAAAACTAGAGGTTGATTGTTCAATTCAGATTATAAAGGATACAAAGACTTATTTACAACATCCCCTTTTCCTTTCGGCAAAACTCGTATAAAAAAATTAACCGGTTTTGCACCTCCTCTCTATAGACTCCGAAGCGGAAATTTCAGAGCTTATTATCGAATCGACTCAAAAGACATCGTCATTCTCGCCATCACTCACAAAAAGGATAGTGAAAAGATTTTAAAGAAGTTAAAATAAAACATTTGACTGGCTTCCCCGCCCGTACCGAATGGTACGTTCGGGCGGGTTGTTTCTTGCCTGCCCCGTTAGAGGCTTGCAATCTAATGGGGTTTCTTCTTTTTACTTTTTACTTCCACCTGTCTCTCTGTACATCTGCCTAAATCTGCGTCCAATGACTTTTCTTTCTTGCGTCTTGTTTCCTGTTTCTTCCTCCTGTCCTTCCTGATCGCCTTGTTTCATGGTCTCTTTCAGCGGGGAAATAATTTATGATGCACTCCAGAGACTGGTTAGCATTATTAGCATGAAGGGTAGCAAGACAGAGATGGCCGGTCTCTGCAAAGGTTATGGCTGCCTCCATAGTCAATGCCTCTCCAGGCATAGGTGTCGTTTTACCTTCCACACGATAAGCAGGTGTAGAGTCAACTGTTATATAAATATCTGAGGCGGCTTTCTCAACCATTAATTCTAATAATTCTTCTATATTCATTATTTTCACTAAGAATTATGCTTATGCACCATAGGAAGACAGGACTGATGGATTGGTCAGGTAGGGTGTTACAAATAATAAGGGGTCAGGTCTTTCATTATTACTTTTCATCATTTTTCTCAACCCGCAAACTGGATGATGAAATATTGCTTACAATCTTATGCCTAAGAAATCTTATTTATATTTTCTGGTTACCAATTTTTGAAGGGGATATCTTGTTAGAAATGCTACTCACATCTTGCTACATCATGCAGGAGATATGGAAGGTTCAAATTCAAAATCGATCCATCAGAAGACGTCAGAAAATACACATTCCTCACCGTTCCTTTAGTGAAATATCTGAATGAAAGCCAGAATTCAGAAATTTCGAACGGACTTCTCCTGCATGTTTAAATAACTGAAAATTTCCCAAATACTTAAGTTTTTGGGAAATAAATAGAAAAAGTGTTTAAGCACGTTAGACGTGTTTGAATTCTGAGGTAATTATGAAGAGTGTAGAAGTGAAGTTTTTTTCCTTTAAACATGTCGTCCCCTCCAGAAGACATACTGATTTTGTGACTTTAATGCTTTAAAAAGTATACTCCTAATTCATGAGAAGGAAAATTATCCAAAGTATAATTCACTATTTGTATAAATGCAATAAGGAAATCACCTTATATAAGAAAAATGGTTTATGGCATAAAGGGTAAATATTAAAGATGTTAGTGTGGTTGAAGATTGAAAGTGGAGATATAAAGAAGAAATAGCTAAGTATTAAAGAGTTTTTCTATGCTGAGAAATCAAGTGTTTTTTTGGCAAGTTCCTTTTCAAGCGCAACCAGGTCACCATTCAGGTCTTTGATACCCTTTTGTTTTTCTATAAGAACAACTATGGTGTATTATCTTTACCATTAAAGAAACAAGAATTCCTTTTGATACATTACACAAGATGTGCTATAAACACTAAATACTTAATAAACCTATATCTATGATAAAGAGTTAGGAATTTTTTTTAATAAGACTTAACACTATATGAGGAAATCTTATGAAATTACATGTGGTAGTTGAACAAGATGAATCCGGTTATTATGTAGCCGAGGTTCCTGCACTTCCTGGTTGCCTTTCTCAGGGAAAAACACATGATGAAGCGATTGCCAACATTAAGGAGGCCATTGAAGGGTGGCTCGAGGTAATGGAATCCAAACAGTCGTTTGATCGTACCAACATTATTGAAGTTGCAGTCTAATGTCCAAGAAACTAAGGCTTTGTTCTGGTAAAAAAGTTGTCCAGAAATTTCAAAGAGCAGGATGGTCTGTCGTTCGCCAAAAAGGCTCTCATGTAATGATGACAAAGCCGAAATATCAGTGGACTTTATCTATTCCCCAGCACAATGAAATTGGACCTGGTCTTCTTCGAAAATTGATCCGCCAGACAGATCTTACAATAGAAGAATTTAATAATCTGTAGATTTTTTAATATGTGTAGTTCTATTTCATACGGCTTTACATACACCTAATTTCATTCATCTTATATAAGGTAATTGGCATAAAGTCACTGTAGTTGTACCGGTGTTTTTCTATGCTGAGAAATCAAGCGTCCTTTTGGCAAGTTCCTTTTCAAGTGCGCGTAAATCACCATTCAGGTTTTTACAAAGAACCCTTTTGTTACAAATATATAAATACCTTCAGATAGCAAACACACCGCTAATTATCCAACTAGTGCTCACAAGATATACATTTTATAACCAACCATTGACACATTTACTGATGATGGTGTCGATATCACACCAGTCTTACGTTATTCTATCTGTTTGAAGGTTATACCTTCCGGCAGGCGTGTACGTCTATCAACGATGGCCTGCACAAGCTGCTTCATCGTTATGTTTTTCACTTCCCGCAGATCGGCTCCGCGCAAATCTACACTGCGCAGGTCAGCCCCTGACAGGTTTGCTCCGGTCAAGTTCGCCGAAAGCAATTTTGCTTTCTGTAAATCTGCTTTCGACAGGTTCGCTTCTTGCAGACTTGCGCCTGTTAAATCAGCTCCTTGTAGATTTGCCCACATCAGGTTCGCTCCCTGCAGACTTGCGTTCTTCAAATTTGCCTTTTGTAGATTTGCCTGAGACAGGTTTGTACCGTGCAGATTTGCTGCCGACAAATTTGTCTGTGACAAATTTGCTCCTGTCAGGTCAGCTTTCTGTAGGGATGACCACGGCATATCCGCTCCTTCAAAATCTCCCCATCTTAATATCATTCCTTTCGCTTCCGCCCCTTCAAGCATTTTAACACCCAAAGCACTTCTCAGACTGTCCTTATTGTGTTTGGGTATATTCTCAAACGTCATACCCTCTGGAAATTTTGTTTTTTTATCATAAACGGCTACAGCAATCTGCCTGGGAGTGAGATTTTGCACTCCGGTCAGGTCTGCTCCCCGTAAGTCTGTTTCTTCCAGGTTTGTCCTGGACAGATTTGCCCCATGCAAATCAGCCCCTTGCAGGTTTGCTTTTCGCAGATTTGTTCCTTTCAGATTCGCACCCTGCAGGTTTGCCTGTGCCAGGTTCGCCTCCTGCAGATAGATCCATCGCAAATCGGCCCCTGACAAGTCCGCTCCTACTAAGGAATCAACACCCCGCTTTCTCTTCAGCTTCTCTTCATCGTACCCGACGTCGTTCTCCTGCAATGCTACTATTTGTGCTTTCACAGCAGCTTTTTCATGCAAAAAAGACTCGCCCGCATCTACGGTGGAGAACCCGAAAACCGTACACAAACCAATTCCGAAACCGATAATAAAGGAACCCTTTTTTGAACTGTTTTTCTTCATTTCCAGTCTTCACCATATAATCAACAATGCAGAGATATTACGCTACTATAATGTCCATCGCAAATTATTTCCTAAGGGAGCTATAAAGCCAGCCTCTCCCTCTAGCAACCGTGCTACTGTATGACTTCGTGTGATTTACAAACTTAACAGTACCATTAATGCATACGTTCCTTCTATGTTAAACAGAAAAATCAAGTGTTCTTGTGGCAAGTTCCTTTTCAAGCGCAACCAGGTCACCACTCAAGTCTTTGTATAGTACCCTCTGCAGGTCTGATTCGCTTCCTTGTTCTAACATAGTTCTGGCAAAACTATGGTGGCGCTCAGCATGCAGTTCTTTTGCTTTTGGTGTAGTCAACTCTATCAGGCGCCTGAGTTGTTCGCTGATAGTTATAATTTCTTCTGTCTCCGGTTCCACTATTTTAGCATGGAGTCCATATCTCATTGCCTTCCACCAATTCTCTTCGAGATATCCGGCATGAAGGTTACTTGAGGGTTTTCCTGCAAAAAAGCTGTCTTGATATGTAGCTACGGCAGACTGTATCAGGGCGGCAAGTGCCCCTATGCGACGAACGGATGTGGGAATATCAAAGATCCGAAACTCAACAGTACCCAGTGGTGGTTGGGGACGAATAATCCACCAGAGGTCACCGGGACGTGTAATGTCGCCTGCAGCAAGTAGTTTTTCGTAATAAGCGACCAGTTCCGGAAAGGATTTAAATGGTGGTGCAAATTTGGTTCGAGGCATGGAATGGAACAAGTGCGCGCGTGTTGAAACCAATCCGGTATCTATCCCATCGTAGTAAGGTGAGTTTGCGGAGAGGGCTAATAGAGGATATGCCCATCGCCGCATTTCGTTCATGACATAAATGGCCGCTTCTTCATTTTTTACCCCGACATGTATGTGTAATCCAAAGGCCAGCATGCGGTGGGCAATATATCCGTGGTTATCACGTACCCATTGATAATGGTCACTGTCAACAAAAGGTTGTTTCTTCCAATCGGAGAATGGATGGCTTCCGGCAGCAACAATGTCAACATTGAGTCCCTTACAGCTATCTGCCAGGACAGTTCGACCGTTAGCTGTCTCTTGTATCAGTTCCTCTACAGTTTTATAAACACCAGTACGCGTCTCTAAGACACACTGAAGCAGTTCGTAACATATTCTCTCCCGAAATTCGGTATCAAGAAGCGCCATAACCTCATTGACAGAAGGCGTAAGTTCTGCAGTTTCAGGGTCGATCAAATGAAGTTCTTCTTCTATGCCTAATGTGGGGTAGTCATTTTTCTTAAACGGTTTCATTGTTCAGGTAAGAATATCTTTAGAGGCAGCGTAAATCAAGAAAAAGATGAATGAAGCAAATAACGAAAGACGAAAGGCAAAAGACATATTTAACGCAGAGCTCGCAGAGAGCGCTAAGAAAACGAAATTTAAAGAATAAAACAAAAGATAACTGCTTTTACCCTTTGTGTTCTTTGCTTGTCCTCGGTGTCTTCTGTCCGGGGAGCTTCGTGTGAAAATTTTGTCTTTTAATTTACCTGTTTTATCTTTGCGAACCTGGCGCCTTGGCGAGATACCAGCCTTTTGCCTTTCCAATCATCAATAGTCAGTATTCAATCTTAACTCTTTCCTCTGCGTTCTCTGCGTTGAAATATTATTCTTTTCAACCAAATTGTTAAAGAACTTAAGAAAGATACCGATATATATATAAACTATTTGACATTCAAAAGCTCGGTGATAAACTCTCAAAATGTAACTTATTTACTATAAATCAGTTCAGGAAGACTTAATGCTTACTAATAAACGGCTTTTTCCACGGACTAAGGTTAATATCAAGGTCGGATTTGAGTTTGTTAAGTGGAATGTAGCAGATCTGGATCATTGCAAGGCTTCTTATGAGGCATCTATTACTGACATTAGTGCAAAGGGTGCAAGTTTAAGTGAATTGCCTGATATTGATAAGGGTGTTTTGAAGAAACTATCTACAGGGGAAAATAAGATTCGTCTGAATTTTTCACTTTATGCAGATCATGATCCAATCAATACTTTTGCCCGTTTGATCTGGCACCAACAGACAGATAAGGAAGATATTGATGAGACACAGTATGGTTTTGAGTTTATCGATATACCCGGTACCGCTTTTGAGCGGATTAAGAAATTTGTGGAATCGGCAGGCAATTGAAATATTTTTATTAAGTGGCGTTTAACCCTCTATTTAAAATCTCCAATATTAAAATTCCCATATCAGCGTTTCCCCAAATCCTCTATTCTGAATTCTGAATTCTGAATTATCCTCTCAGTCTAAAGATTTAAAGAACTTAAGATCAATGTCTGCATAGCTTAGAAAGACTATTTGACATAAGAACATTCTATGATAAGCTTTGAGGATATGGTTACAAAAAGTGATATGAAACAGAAAATCCCCGAGGACATGGTACTCATCCCTGAAGGTCCATTTTTAATGGGAAGCACAGAAGATGAGGTAAATAAATTATTAGAACTTGACCGTAATGTTGAGGCGAGCAGGTTTGATGTTGAGGTTCCGCAGAGAGAGGTTTCTATGAGTGCATATCTGATTGATAAGTCTCCCGTAACTAATGCGGAATATAAAAAGTTTATAGAATCAGGTGGTTATAAACAGAGAGATTTCTGGTCGGATGCAGGTTGGGATTATGTCCAGCAGGCAAAACCTTTGGACGGCGATGTTGTAAACAGCGCCATGGATGGTGAAGATGATTGTCCTGTAGTAAATGTTTCATGGTACGAGGCCGAAGCATTTGCAAAATATGCGGGGAAAAGACTCCCTACCGAGGCAGAGTGGGAGAAGGCAGCTCGTGGTACGGACGGCAGGATATATCCGTGGGGTAATGAATTCGATAAAACAAAATTAAATTGTGCCGAGTCTAAGATTGAAAAACCGACCCCTGTTACAAAATTCATGGATGGTATAAGTGGATATGGATGTTTTGATATGGCGGGAAACGTCTGGGAATGGACAGCAGACTGGTTTGACAGCCAATACTATCGTTCCGCTCCTGATAGAGATCCACAGGGACCAGCCAAAGCAGAAGATATGCCGTTTTTCGGGAGGCCGGAGGATGTGGGTACCTCTATTTATGAATTGGAACCCGCAGAGGCTGGCAACAGTACACTGAGTGATTGTAAGGTGTTGCGCGGCGGTTCCTGGAATGGCGGAGGCGTGATCCATATCCGTTGTGCAAATCGCGATTATGATGAACCTGATTACAGGAATGATACCATTGGATTCCGGTGCGCCGGATCTTTAATATAAATATAAATTTTTTAGACAGGATTACAGGATAATCAAGATAATCTTTAGTCAAAATCCGAAATACGAAGCACGAAATCCCTGTCCGACAAATGGCAGGCGGACGAAACAATGTCAAATAACAAAAACCCTGGATTCAAAACAAAGAAATTTCCGTGTGCAAATAGTCTCTGGTTTGGGACATTTGAAACTTTGAACTTCGAGTTTGTTTCGAGTTTCGATATTCGGGTTTCGAAATTCTTATTTATTGAATTACCTCTTTGATTTTGGCTTGTTAAGGTTACGGAAGATACTATGATTCTTGCAGGTGATGTGGGTGGTACAAAGACTCGCCTGGCATTTTGCCGGTTAGAGGATGGAAGGATAATCAGACAGCAGACAGACACATTTGTCAGTCGCGATTATTCCTGCCTTGAGGAAGTTGTACAGAATTTTATAAATAAATACGGAGTCTCTGTAGATAAGTCCTGCTTTGGAGTTCCCGGGCCGGTTGTTAATGGTGAGGCGAAGGCAACTAAATTGCCCTGGCATTTCAAAGAGGAGCAGATCAGTAAGGACTTGAATATACCAACGGTTAGACTGGTAAATGACCTTGTCGCCACCGCAGCCGCCGTACCTCATTTAATGCCGGAAGATTTATATGTTCTGCATGATGGTAAGCCGCCTGGGCATAATGACAGCAAAGGATCAGAAAAGAGAGAGTCTGTTATTGGAGTATTGGCGCCCGGCACAGGGCTTGGCCAGGCTTTTATATATACAACTGCCGGCCAACGTCACATAATGGCCTCAGAGGGTGGGCATACAGACTTTGCGCCCACAAACGAAGTTGAAGTAAAACTTTTTCAATATTTAAAAGCAAAACATGATCACGTCAGCTACGATCGTATTCTTTCAGGGCCGGGGCTGAACAGTATATATAGATTATTAAAAGATACCGGTTTTGCGCCGGAACCCCCGGAATTAGGAAAACGATTACGTGATGAAGACCCCGGAATGGTAATCACAACCACGGGGAAAACGGGTGAGTATGAACTCTGTGCTGAAGCCCTTGATATTTTTGCTTCTATTCTGGGTGCGCAGGCCGGCAACATGGTGCTTACTTTAATGGCAACAGGGGGCATTTATCTCGGTGGCGGTATTCCGGCAGGTATTTACAAAAAACTGGCGGATGGCACTACGGTAAATTCTTATCTAAATAAAGGGAGGTTATCTTATCTTGTAGAAAATACACCTCTGTACGTTATCCTGGATGATCATGCTGCGTTGTTGGGAGCTGCATACATTGCTTCCGGGTCTTAGGGAAAGTTAAAAGTGCCTACCCGCCTGCCAATCAGTTCGGGCAGGAAGTTTGAAGTGAGCTAAAGTTGTGGAAAATATTTTATAACTTTAGTCACTTTCCTTGCCTACCGGCAGGCAGGAGTTCACTTAAGGCGCTTCAAACTTCGTTATATAGAATTCAAATAACTTTGAAAGCGGATTGGAGAAAATGAAAGAAAAAGAAAACCTGGCTCAGTTATGTATAGGTACTTTACGAACGTTATCCATGGATGCAGTTCAAAAAGCTAATTCCGGACATCCGGGAGCGCCCATGGGTCTTGCACCTGTCGCATTTACACTTTGGGATAGATTTATGCGCCACTCTCCCGGCAACACTGATTGGCCTGATCGGGATCGCTTCGTACTTTCGGCGGGACACGCTTCAATGCTTTTGTACAGTATATTACACATTTTCGGATATGACATCAGTCTGGATGATATAAAAAACTTCAGACAACTGCATAGTAAATGTGCCGGCCATCCTGAATATGGCCTGGCGCCGGGTGTGGAAGTGACTACCGGGCCTCTCGGACAGGGCGCTGCAAACAGCGTTGGCATGGCGATGGCAGAGAGATGGCTTCAAACATATTTCAACCGTCCCGGACACGAGATAATTGATTATAATATATTTGCCATTGCGGGTGACGGATGCATGATGGAGGGCATATCCGGTGAAGCGGCGTCTCTGGCAGGTCATCTCGGCCTGAGCAACCTGGTGTGGATTTATGATAATAATCATATTACTATTGAAGGCAACACATCACTGGCATTCAGCGAAGATGTGGCCGCCCGCTTCAGGGCGTATGGTTGGAACGTTCAGCATGTTACAGACGCTAATGATTTAGAAGCGTTGGAGAGGGAACTGCAAACTGCTATAGATGAGAAAGATCGGCCGTCTATAATAATTGTTGATAGTCATATTGCGTATGGCAGTCCAAATAAACAGGATACTGCAGATGCGCATGGGGCTCCCCTTGGCGAAGATGAAGTAAGGGCAGCGAAGGGAAATTATGGATGGGATCCTGACAAGACCTTTTATGTGCCTGATGAAGTCTTGAAGTTTAAAGAGGCTATGATAGATAAGGGTAAACGGTTGGAAGAGGAATGGAACGAAAAGTTAAAGGCCTATACAGTGGCGTTTCCTGATCTGGCAAAACAATTTAATATGATGCAGGATTGCGAACTGCCGGAAGGCTGGGAAAGTATCCTTCCAACCTTCCCGGCTGATGCAAAGGGCCTTGCTACCCGGGAATCAAACAATAAAATATTAAATCCGATTGCTGATAAAATTCCATGGTTCATGGGAGGCTCCGCTGATCTGGCGCCTTCTACAAAGACCTATATAAAAGAGGCTACGAGTTTTAATAGAGAGGATTATGGCGGCAGGAATCTCCATTTCGGTATTCGTGAACATGCAATGGGGGCTATTATAAGTGGAATGTCTCTCAGCAAGCTCAGGCCGTATGGGGCGACATTCTTTGTTTTTTCAGATTATGCACGTCCTGCAATCCGCTTATCTGCTTTGATGAAGCTGCCTGTAATTTATATTTTCACTCACGACAGTATTGGTGTTGGTGAGGACGGGCCGACACATCAGCCTGTCGAACATTTGGCTTCTCTGCGTGCCATGCCGGGCTTAGATGTCATTCGTCCATCAGACGCCAATGAACTGTCAGTGATGTGGAAGTATATTATGAAACTTAAGGATCGCCCTGTTGCGCTTGTCCTGAGCCGCCAGGCTATGCCTACTCTTGACCGTTCAATATACGCTCCGGCTGATGGCGCCTTGAAGGGGGGCTATGTCCTGATTGAGAGTGAAGGTGTCCCTGATGTTATTCTGATAGGAACCGGTTCTGAAGTTCAGATATGTCTTGATGCGTATGATCAATTGATAAATGATGGAATCAAGGCAAGGGTAGTAAGTATGCCGTGTTGCAGTCTCTATCAAAGCCAGGAAAAAGATTACCGGAAAGCAGTTTTACCTGATTCTGTACAGGCACGCGTTGTAGTAGAAGCGGGATCAACTTACGGCTGGCATGGATATACCGGAAGACAGGATGATTGTGGTATATTCGGGCTTAAGGGTTTTGGGGCTTCGGCGCCTGCAAATGATTTATACAAAGAATACGGTTTTACCACGGAGAGAGTAGTGCAGGTGGCAAAGAATGTTATAAAAAAACAAAAGAGGTAATAATCTAACGCAGAGGCGCAGAGGACCCCGGTGAAATAACTTCAGATTTCACAGGGCAGGCGCAGAGATATTATTTTTTAAAAGTAAATGATGAAAATTGCTGAATAATTTTGTTGTTTTGTAGGGGCGTATTGCAATACGCCCCTACTCCTGTATCTTTTTCTCATTTTTCAAAGATTTTTCCTTCGCGACCTCTGCTCCTCTGCGTTAAGGTAAATTATGAAAAGGAAGATTCACGCCTATCCGAATAAGGATAAACTGGTAACTGCCGCCACTGAGCATGTGGTTAATTCCATCGGGCAGGCGATAGAGGAAAGAGGTTTATGTAATATGGCATTGGCCGGCGGCAATACTCCACGTGAAGTATATTCGATGTTAGCTGATGACACTTGCCGGGACCGTGTGGATTGGAGCAGGCTTCATCTTTTCTGGGGTGATGAACGAATGGTTCCTCCGGAGCATGAGGATAGTAATTTCAGGATGGTTAAGGAAACCCTTCTTGATCATGTCAGTATACCGGACGGTAACGTACATAGAATTCGGGGAGAAATTGCGCCTGAACAGGCGGCCAGGGAGTATGCGGAGTTACTGCACGACCATTTTGAGTCAGATTCACCACGTTTTGATATAATATTGCTCGGGATAGGGGAAGACGGTCATACCGCTTCACTCTTTCCCGGTACTGATGCGGTTGAAGAGGGCGTTAAACATGCAATGGCTGTATTTGTTCCCAGGCTGGATACATGGCGGGTGACCTTGACATTTCCTGTACTTAATGCGGCCAGGGAGGTTTTATTTCTTGCTTCCGGGAAATCCAAGTCTGATATTGTTCAGCGCATAATAAGTATTAAACAACCTGCTAAAGAATTTCCTGCATCCCTGGTCAATCCGGAAAACGGGACACTTCACTGGATGCTGGATTCTGAAGCTATGGTTTTAATCAATAAAAACGCAAGAGAAGTTATGTTCCCTTATTAATAAACAATCAATTTAAGCCTTCGGCAGTCTTCATTCTGTCTGATAATTAATGTCGGGTAAGAAACCCGACCTACGTATAAAAATATAATATTTTTGTAGGGCGGGTTTCCCCGCCTGAATAGCGAAGTCGGGCAGGTTACCCGCCGACTTTCTAATACATTTAATTAATCGGTAAAATTCAGAGAGGATAAATAGCAATTATGAATAAGCAGGTTTTTGGCCTGATCGGTCTGGGAGTGATGGGACAGAATTTTGTGCTCAATGTTGAGCGCAACGGTTATGGAGTTGCTGTTTATAACCGAACGGCAGAAACAACAGAGAAATATATTGCAGGTCCTGCCGCCGGAAAGAATATTAAACCTGCGTATACATTAAAGGAATTTGTTGACTCGCTGGAAAGCCCCCGCAAGATCATGCTACTGGTCAAAGCCGGTGCGCCTGTTGATGCTACTATCCAGCAACTCATTCCTTTATTAGATAAAGGTGATTTGATTATAGACGGGGGAAACTCTTTTTTCACTGATACAGAACGGCGGGCGAAGGAGCTGGAGTCTCAGGGTTTCAATTTCTTTGGTATGGGAGTTTCCGGTGGAGAGGAAGGCGCGTTATGGGGGCCAAGTCTGATGCCGGGCGGTTCCAGAGATGCTTACAAGGAAGTTGAACCTATCATGAATGCGGTAGCTGCAAAGGCAGAGGAAGATGGGGAACCCTGTGTGACCTATCTGGGTCCAGGGGGTTCAGGGCATTATGTTAAAATGGTACACAATGGTATTGAGTATGGCGATATGCAGCTTATTGCAGAAGCTTATGATTTGCTCAAACAGGCTCTTGGGCTTTCAGCCCAGGAATTTCATGATATTTTTGCTGAATGGAACAAAGGAGAACTGTCATCGTTTTTAATAGAGATAACAGCAAATGTATTTAAGAAAGTGGACGAAGAGAGCGGGCAACCATTAGTAGATGTTATCTTAGACAAGGCCGGTCAAAAGGGGACTGGTAAATGGATGAGTGAAAATGCCCTGGATTTAGGGGCGGCAATTCCCACAATAACAGCTGCTGTTGATGGAAGGATTCTCTCTTCACAGAAGGAAGAAAGGGTAAAGGCCGCAGGAATTTTAACCGGTCCGGCAAGAAAATATGATGGAGGTTCACCACAAAAGTTGATAGATGCAGTGCGGGATGCGCTTTATGCATCAAAGATTTGTTCTTATGCCCAGGGTATGAGTCTGCTTAAAAAGGCTTCTGAGGAATACAAGTATAATCTGGATCTTGGAACTATTGCGAAGATCTGGAGAGCAGGGTGTATTATCAGGGCAAGATTTCTTAATGATATAACCAATGCCTATAACCGGAACAAGGATTTGCCAAATTTACTGGTAGATGAGGAGTTCAGGAAAGCCATAGATACCCGTCAGGAAGCCTGGCGTTTTGTCATTAAATGTGCTATAGAGATGGGTATTCCCATGCCGGCTATGAGCGCTTCGCTGGCATATTATGATTCTTACCGCAGCGAACGTCTGCCTGCTAATCTGATCCAGGCACAAAGGGATTTCTTTGGAGCGCATACATTTGAGCGTATTGATAAACCGGGCACCTTCCATGCTGACTGGGAGGAGACGTGAATACAACACAAGCCATTATCTCACTCATGAATTTTAAGCAGAAAAGGGGCAAGAAATGAAGAAAGCCAGGCCTACCACCATAGTTATTTTTGGCGCATCCGGTGATTTGACAAAACGCAAATTGATACCGGCCTTGTTTCAGCTGTTTAAGGATGGTTTGCTTGCAGAGAAGACCACTATTGTCGGGTTTGCCAGGCGGGAAAAATCTCATGAACAATTTCGTGTTGAAATTGAGGATGCTTTGGTGGAATTTGCCAGATCCAAGCCTGAGGCAGGATCAGGGGAATTAAAAGTATTCAGTTCCTGTTGCTATTATCAAACCGGAAACTATGACAGCAGTAAGAGCTTTTATGATTTAAAAACAGTGATAGATAAACTTGATGAAGAACGCGGAATAGATTCCGGTAAAGCTAACCGCCTGTTTTACCTCTCTACACCTCCCAACGTTTTTTCCGGAGTTGTTACAATGCTTGGACAGACCGGACACATCTACGACCCGAATGATAAAGATCGCTGGACAAGAGTCATAGTGGAGAAGCCATTTGGACGCGACCTTGAAACTGCCTGTGCCTTAAATAAAAGCTTATTATCCATATTAGATGAGAGGCAGATTTATCGTATTGATCATTATCTGGGCAAGGAAACCGTTCAAAATATAATGGCGTTCCGTTTTGGCAACAGCATATTTGAACCGCTCTGGAACCGCCGCTACGTGAGTCATGTCCATATCACAGTCGCAGAGGCCGTCTGTGTGGAGGGGCGAGGCGGCTATTATGATAATTCCGGAGCGCTCCGCGACATGGTACAGAATCATATGTTGCAGTTATTGGCGCTTATTGCCATGGAACCGCCTGCTTCTTTTGCGCCGAATGCTGTTCGCGATGAAAAGGTAAAGTTACTGAGCGCCATCTCCCCTATAGGAATGAATGAGGTTAATAAGTGTTCTATACGTGGACAATATGCGGCTGGAACTATAAATGGAAAACTGATCCCGGATTATTTAAGAGAGGCGGGTGTAAAGCCCAGTTCCGTGACCGAGACCTTTATGGCGCTGAAGCTACATGTGGATAACTGGCGCTGGGCCGGCGTACCGTTTTACCTTCGTACCGGAAAGGCGCTGACTGAACGTCTTACTGAAGTAAATATTGAATTTCGGCAGCCGCCTCTTGCGCTTTTCGGTCATATAAAAAATGATGGGGATACAGAAAAACGGAGCCGAATGAAACCTAATATGCTCTCTTTACGTGTACAGCCGAATGAGGGTATACGCCTCTCCATAGGCATGAAAGTTCCTGGCCCGAAAATGATCTTAGAGCCTAAAGACATGGAATTTTGTTATGATAAAGTTTTTGGTGTAGAACCGCCCGGGGCATACGAGCGCCTGATTTTAGATGCCATACTGGGTGACACCACGCTCTTTATCAGGCAGGATGAGGTTGAAGTAGCATGGACGTTGGTGAATGGCATACTTAAAGGATGGGCCAGAGAAGAATTACCCCATATTCACCTTTACCGGGCCGGTACCTGGGGTCCTTATGCCGCTGATGAATTTATTACCAATGATATAAGAAAAACAGGGGCTTTGTAATTAAAAGAAAACTTTCCCTCATTAGTATAAAGATAATGAGGCAGTCCTCTCTTTCGAGAGGATTCCAATTCTGGAATCCTCTCGAAAGAGAGGCTAATCAGCATCAACATGATATTTCTTCTCAAGCAGTTTTCCCCAATGGGCATTGTAAGGATGGACCTTATGGACTGTTGTCTGGTTTTGTATAAGCGGCCTTCCCTCATTAGCCCACTTAAATATTGATCCTTCCAGGTTGTATACTTTCGTAAATCCCATATCCTGTAATTTTCCTGCCAGGATGGAAGAACGATAACCTACGGAACAGTAGACGACAATAGGGCTTTCCGGTTTGATATCTGTGAGATGTTTCAGGGGGTCTGTTTTATAAGGTATATTTCTTGCTCCGGTAATATGGCTTATGCGGAATTCCTCCTTTTCCCTGGCATCTATTAAGATTATGGGCTCTCTTTCGGGATCTGTCAGCCATGAATATAACTCATCAGTCTGAAGCTGTCTGACATCCGGGTACTTATCTCTGATATTCTTTATCACTTCCGTCCAGGTTAATGCTTCCTGATTATGTGAACACCCTGACATTGTTACTATACCTGTTACGACAAACATTACGATTAGAATAAGGAATCTTTTCTTTCTCATCTACTCTTATATTTCATTGAATACAATAACGGTTTAAACTGTTTACCCCGCTCAGCTTGGTTTAAACGGCTTAAACGGTTCAAAACGCGTCTGTTTCCTGACTTTAGTCACTTTACACTTTAGACACTTCAAACTTCGTTGCGGCTATGCCGCACTATACTTCATCTACATCAAACCATAACTCATCTACATCATTCCTGTGAATCCTGATATTTACGTTTCCTTTAGCAATATAAGAAGATAATTCGCTGAGGTTTCCTAAAGCAAATGACAGGAACTCCGGGTCGTCAATGTCATCGCTGAGTATCTGGTCATACATTCTAAAAGCGGTTTCAATATCTATTTTACCCTTACTGAGCGTTGCGACCACCTCTGCCAATTTTGAAATACACTCCTGCGAGATTTGATGAAAGTAAACTTTTTCTTGAGGCTGGTTCCAATCGGGGTTATTTATCATCAGATCTCTTTATTCTTTTTTTCAGTTAACAGTTCTAATCTTACTTAAATTGAGCGATTTTATATTACATGCCGTTGTAGCCGCTGGCTTTAGCCTGCGTTTCTCCTCACTTGATGGGTTTGCGTAAGTTACGCAATCTCAAGGTTGCGGCTACGAGATCGCTCAATTTAGGTCTTACATATATCGCGCAGTCTTATTTAACTATGTTATTTCCTGATTACGTTAGTGAATTTCTGCTTGTGTCTGTACGGTTGCCATTCGGGAAGCTCTTTTATCGTATCTATTTGCCGACCCTTTTCAATAGCTTTTTTCAGATATTGAAATGCCTCTTTTTCTATTTTAATGCATAGGATTTAATGTTTATAACACTTCGACTCCGCTCAGTGTGACGTCATCCTGAGCGGAGTCGAAGGATAGTCTTTTGTCGCGATAGCGACCTAACTTAAGTCCGGCATCAGATGCGGCAAGGTATATCCTTGTCAGTGGCTATTTAGTACCTTAACCAATTTTTTTTGACCATTTTTGGCAAGAAAATTAAATTCGAAATTCTAATATCTCAAAACCAGGCATCGCAAGGTTTTGAATTTGAAGAATTGGTATTTTGATATTGTTTATAATTTCGTGCTTCGGATTTAGGATTTCCAGTTTATCTGGATTAGAAGGTATGGTAAAAGCTGTCCCAACCTTCCTCTCAGCGAAAATCCCTGAGGAGTATCTTTCTTCAATATACTAACTTAAGTGGTATCAACAAGATATGAATTTTTAAAAAAATTGTTGATTTTTATAATGTATCTGTTATTATCTAACAATCATTATAGTTTATATCTTTAAAGGTATTATTAATTTTTTTAAGAAGGGGGGGTTAGTACATGTCAATTATGTCAGAGGCATACATGAAGATGTATCCCATGGAGGCTAAAGAGAAGAAGTCTTCCGGTAAGCCTACGCCGGTTTTAGATGTACCAGAATTTAGAAAGGCATGGGATCTTCACAGGGAAACGAGTATGGATATCGTAAAGCGCTTTGAGTATATGGCTCAATGTGTGGGTTTTACTGATAAAGATACAGAGGCGATTAAAGAATCAAAAGAGATAATTGCCGCAAACCTGAAGACAATCCTTGACCATATTTATTATGAAAAGCTGATAAAGGATCCATGGTTATCCAGGTGGTTCATGGATGACACAGGACAGATCTCTACGAAATACGTTGACGTCAGGAGGGCGAAGCAGCAAAAGTTTCTTCTCAGAATACTGGAGTGCAAATGGGACGAAGACTTTTTAAATCATGTTAGATGGGTTGGAGCTATACATGTTCCTACATTCGGGTTGGAGGAGATGTACATACCTATGAGATTGAATATCGCACTCTGGGGATACATCCATCAATATCTGTTTAACCTGTTTGCTGAGGAACTGAGGGATGATCCGGATAAACTGCGCAGGATTACTACCGCCTGGACAAAGCTCTTCTGGCTGGTTATTGACCTTTATCATATTGAATATTTACCTTCATGGATGTAAGAAGGCGTCCTTTGTAATATTGAGGCAAGATGCCTCGGCTATTTCAGAATGAAGTTTCTTAACGGTTCAATTTACCGCACCTGCCAGAAAAGCTTTATCTGGCAGGTGCGGTGAACTATTACGTTTTATTTCAGTTTTAAATAATGTACTAAATTTGATTTCTTGTTTATTACGGGTGTAATCTTTCCTTTGCCGGAGGTAAGTACTGTCATTACACCGGGGCCGTGGCCTGCGATAACACAGTCTGAGTGGACTACGATGCCGATTGAAATAGCGCCTGTTTTGTATATTCTTCCATAAGAGTGATCCGCGTCAGATATTGCCACGAAATCTCCAAACCTGAGTGTTCCAAGTCCGAATTTCTTTGTGACTTTCTTATCGAACATCTGGATGTCATAGTCGCCGGAGTAGCTGTGACTGGAGCCCAGTCCGGATCCCATAATTGCTGCCGGGACTATATGGGTCACCGGAAATTTGAGAATCCCTTTCGCTTCTTTCACAGGTATCTTTGATAAAAGTCCGGGAGAGATGTTCATTGCGTGTATGTCAGGATAGTAATTTGTCAGGACTAATCCGGTTCCATACGCCTTTATCTGCATCCTGTCACCCACCACCATCTTTTCAAGGGCCTTTGGAGGGAAGTCTACTATAACATGCTCTATGCCGCCATGCTTTCCAATTACCAAGCCTTTTGTTCCCTTGGCGTCTCCTGAGATAACCTTTACTTCATTCCCGGCGCATGCCAGTGTGTTCAGCCCCGCATTTGGCGACCAGCTTCCGATAGGTTTTTCTGTATTAGTCATACTGACTCCAGGTTCCACATGATCGGCAGCCCAGCCGATTGCCGGGTCTCCAACCCTGACGTTGTAAGTGATCCCGCCAACACTCGGAAGGACCAGTGGCTTGCCGTCAGCGCTTATAACATAAGGTGTGCTTGCAAAAGTGGGGCTTGATATTTGCCCTACTACTGATTGCATAACTAATTTATCTTTGTTTGTCTTAATCAATTTCTGACTCCTTCAGCTTGAGTGAATGGGATTTCAAAGTCTTTGTTACTGTGGCTTTCCAGCTTAACACATTTACCAGTATTCTTCCAAATAAATTAAAACATTAAATTTTTACAAAAAGCAGTTGATAGTTATAACGATGCTTTATATAATTCAAAATTCGCATTTGTAAAGGGATACAGGGAATTTATTATAATTAAAGAGTTTCCTGTGCTTAGTTTTACGTCTGGAATAACATAATGTGAGGTATATATGGCAGCAACAAGTTGGTTTAGAAAAAATCAGAAAAAGCTATTGGGTATTTTAGTTGTATTTTTGATGGTGATATGGGGAATTGGTCCGGCGGCAGAATATCTGGTGCCAAAGCCTGCTATCGGGGAAATCCTTGGTGAAAAAATCACACAGGAACAGTTTAGTGATACTGCTACCAGATGGGCGAGGATCTTTTTCAGAGATCCGGAAGAGCCTGTCGCTAAAATGGTCTGGAGCCAGATGGCGCTTTTTATCCAGGCCGAGAAAATGGGTGTTTTCGTAACTAAAGAAGAACTTGCGCAGGAGGTACGGAATTTCTTTCCTGTTGACCCGCGTGTCTTTGAAGACAAAGAAGGTTTCAGACGTATGATCGGGTCAGTATTCCATTTGACGGAGTATCAGTTTGAAAAGACCATTAAGGAATATCTTATAACCCGAAAACTTCAATACCTTTTAAGGAATTCAGTAAAGATTACCAGAGACGAGGCATTGCAGAGATACATCAAGGAAAATGAAAAAGTAAAAATAAAATATGCAGCCCTTAACGCCAGGGATTTTGTCAGTAATGTTAAGGTTGAGGAGGACGAAATCAGGTCTTTTTACGATAAGCACAGTGAAGCCTTCCCGAATGTTGAAGAGGGAAGATGGGGTTATAAAGAGCCTGAGAAGGTCAAGATAGAATATGTGATAACAAAGAATGCTGCAGTAGAAAGAGAGATAAAAACTACTATTACTGATGCGGCAATGCGTAATTATTACGAAGAGAAAAAGGACCTTATGTTTAGAACGGAAGCCGAAGAAAAAGATTCAGAGGAAACTTCAGGGGAAACTTCTGTACCAGAATTCAAACCCTTTGAAGAAGTGAAGGAGCAAATAAAAAATAATCTACTTTTTAAAGAGTACGACGCCACGATTAACAGACAGATTGCTGATGCGGATGAAGAAATATACGAAATGATTGACAAAGAGGAGTTTATCAGCTTTCCTGATCTTGCGGAGAGACATGGCCTTGCGTATGTTATTCCAACAAACTCGAATAATGGAACAAACTATTTTGCAAAAGATGAATTGATTGAAGTGATGATAGATCTTCCGGAATTTCCCCGGCAGGTATTTGACCGGGATATAAACGATCCTTCTCCGCCCCTTAGTTCTGTGGAAGGTAAATTTATCTATCGGGTGATAGAAAAAATTGCCCCGCGCACACCGCCCTATGAAGAAATTCGTGAGAGGGTTGCCAGGGACCTGAGTTATGAAAAGGCGCTTGCAGAGGCAGAGATGGTTGCTGAAAAATGCCTTGAGAAGATCAACCAGACGTCCTTTGAAGAAGGTCTAAAATTTATTGAAGACAAGGCAGGTAAAATAGAAATAACAGAAACAAAATATATCAGCAGGCCGGGAATTATCAGCGAAGATGATGATGTAGAGGTATTGGGGCAGGAAAGAGCTGAGATTGCTGAAATTGTTTTTGGTCTTAAAGTTGGTGAGTCAGCCATTGCAGTGGAAGATAAAGGGGCAAAAAAATGTTATGTGGTAATGCTGGTAGACAGAAAGAAGGTTGATCCGAATGAATTTGAAGAGGATAAAGATTCAATAATGGCACAGTATCTAATGGAAAAGCAATTGGCATTTATGACAGAATGGGAATCCTGGGTAGGCAAAAAGTCTCAATTAGGAAAAAGAAAAGGCTGAGAGGATAAATTGGATACAATTTCCGGTATTAAAAAGATAGAAAGGAAACTTAACTGGCCTGTTGTTACATTAGGAGTATTTGATGGAGTACATTCAGGTCATCAGAAGGTTATTCAAAAAACTATAAATCTGGCGAATAAAGAAAACGGAGAATCAATAATTCTGACCTTTGATCGTCATCCAAAAAGCTTTCTTTCACAGAAACAACAGTCCTGCATTACATCACTTGAACACAGATTGGCCTTGTTTGATCAATTGGGCGTTGATATAACAATTGTGTTGGAATTTGATAAAAAGATTGCAGAAATCAGTGCAGAGGATTTTATAGCTGAGATAATTCATGAATGGCTCGGGGCTAAAGTAGTAGTGCTCGGATTTAACTGTTCATTTGGCAAGGATAGAAGGGGCGATGCATCAATGGTCTGTAATTTTGCGGAAAAATATGGGTTCGAAGTGGTTGTGTGTGAGCCCGCAGAATTTGAAGGAGAAATAACAAGTAGCACAGCCATACGAAAAAAGATTATTCAAGGGGATTTGCAGAAAGCGAAAGGAATGCTGGGCAGGCGCGTTTCTGTGCTCGGTACGGTAGTCAAGGGTATCGGTCGCGGCATGGAGTTAGGATTTCCCACTGCCAATCTTAATCTTCACCATGAGATAAAACCTCCTTCCGGGGTCTATGCTACTAAGGCATTTCTGGATGGAAGGGAATACAACGCCATAACCAATATAGGAACTTGCCCTACATTTGAGAAAAATACAGATGATAACGAACCTCTGGTCGAGGTTCACATAATTGATTTTAATGAATCGATTTACGGAAAGGATCTGGAAGTCCAGTTTCTTTATAAATTGAGGGAAGAAATTAAGTTTGAAAATGCTGATGAATTGAAACGACAGCTGGAGCGGGACAAAATGAGATTCACAAACAGGCATTTTAAAAAGGTCTTGACAGATTAGGGTCAATTCATGAATTACCCCTGCATCATATTCCAGGGCAGATAGCTCAGTTGGTAGAGCACGGGATTGAAAATCCCGGTGTCGCCGGTTCGATCCCGGCTCTGCCCACCACCTTAACTAAAATAAGGAGAAGTTTTAGTGTCAGCAACGAGGAGTTTTTTTAATTTTATCTGGATAGTAATTATTTTTTTCTCTTTAACTCCATGCAGCCTGCATGCGCAAACAGAGAAGAAGCCTGGTCCGGATGTTTATTATCAGGATTTTGAAGAGTTCATCACAGTAATAAAGGAAATACAGGATAAATACGTTGACGAAGTTGACCTCAGAGAGCTGCTTAAGAGTGGATATAAAGGTATGCTTGGCAGCCTGGACCCATATAGCCAGTTCATTGACTCAAAACATCTTGAAGAGTTGAGGATTGAAACAGGAGGTGTATTTGAGGGGCTGGGTATTGAAGTTGTTATAAAGGACGGTGTTTTAACTGTTCTGACGCCAATTGTTGATTCACCGGCCTTTCGTGCTGGAGTGTTTATCGGGGATAGAATAATCAAGATCGATGGAGAATCTACAAAAAATGTTACTATTCGCGAGGCGATTGAAGTACTTCGTGGAGAACCACATACTAAGGTTACATTAACGGTGTTGCATGAGGGAGAAAGAGATCCGGTTGACATAACTATTGAACGGGCAAAAGTTCAAATCAAAAGCACACGTGGCACGAGGATCGTTAATGAAGAAAGTAAGATTGGCTATATTGCAGTTACTGGTTTTCAGGACAATACAATAACTGACCTGGATGCTTCAATTGAGGAATTAGAAAAACAGGGAATGGACTCTCTTATCCTGGATCTACGATTTAATCCGGGTGGTCTCTTGAATATTGCAGTAGAGATGTCGGACAAGTTTATTAAAAAAGGTATCATCGTTTATACAAAAGGCAGGCATAAGTCACAAGAACATGAATATAAGGCGCATAGATCAGGAACATATAAAGATTTCCCACTGATAATATTAGTTAATAATGGCAGCGCCAGCGCCTCTGAAATTGTTGCAGGCGCCGTCAAAGATCACAACCGCGGCCTCTTGCTGGGGACTAAAACCTTTGGAAAGGGTTCTGTCCAGAGTTTGATACCAATAGAAAATAAAAATACTGCCTTGAAACTGACAACAGCCAAATACTACACACCCTCCGGCACACTGATTGATGGAGTAGGTATTGAACCGGATATAGAGGTGGACCTTACAAACAAGGAAATAAGAGAACTGCATAAAAACCTGACCATAGCTAATGCAACAGACATACGTACGAAAGACCGGGAGGAGCCTTCCAGGGATATCGATGTCAGTGACGATGAGGGGGAATTTGTTGATGTACAACTTTCCAGGGCAATTGACGTGTTGAAAGGCATAAGGGTTTATGCCAAAACAATAGGAACTGATTAGTCTACAATTGCTTGCTTTCTTTGACTGGAAATTGTCGACCTAAAGACCTTCTATCACACCGTTCGGCTGAGTTCATGCCGAATACAAGTTTGAAGTGCCTTAAGTGAACTCCTGCCTGCCGGTAGGCAAGGAAAGTGCCTAAAGTAAAAAAAATTCTACAACTTTAGCTCACTTTAAACTTTAGTCGCTTTTAACTTTATTTGACACGCAAAAAACTTTTAAAGCCTGGAAAAAAAGCTGCTTTCAGTGCCTAATAAACTCAGTTAAACACATATGATAATCCTGGGTATCGAAACGTCTTGTGACGAAACGTCTGCTTCTATAGTAGAAGACGGTATAAAAGTCCATTCAAACATAGTAGCATCCCAACAAGAACTTCACACAAGATTTGGAGGTGTCGTTCCCGAAATAGCCTGTCGTGCACACACAGATACTATTATAACAGTGATTGACAAAGCTGTTACAGAGGCTAATATTAAGATTAACGATATAGACGCAATCTCGGTGGCAAATACACCGGGTCTAATAGGCGCATTATTAATCGGGCTTACGACTGCCAAGACATTGTGCTGGTTATTGGGAATTCCGCTTATAACTATCAATCATTTACATGCGCATATTTACGCAAGTAAGATTGAACATGAAGATATTGAGTATCCGGCAATCAGCCTTGTAGTATCGGGCGGGCATACCTCTTTGTTCCTGACACAAAGTGAAACAAGTCATACACAGGTGGGAGGGACTATTGATGATGCGGCAGGGGAGGCGTTTGATAAAGTTGGTAAGATTTTAGGTTTAGGCTATCCAGCAGGGCCGGAGATTGATACTTTATCACAAAAAGGTAATGAGAAAGCAATTCTATTTCCCCGGTCTTATCTGAAAAAGGACTCTCTTGATTTTAGTTTTAGTGGAGTTAAAACGGCGGTTTTGTATCACTGCCTGGGTCAGGATTCAAAGAATACCGGCGAAATGCCGGAATTAAAGGACCGGGAGATTGCAGACCTTGCGGCAAGTTTTCAGGAAGCGGTTGTTGATGTTCTGGTAAACAAAACTGTTTTTGCCGCAACTAAATTTTCAACCAGAAGTATAATCCTGGGTGGTGGTGTTGCCTGCAATTCCAGGTTAAGGCAAAGGCTTGCAGATGCTGCAAAGCAACGGGATATACCACTCTATTATCCTTCAAAGAAATTGTGTATGGACAATGCTGCTATGGTAGCAGGACTGGCATACCATAAGTATGGTGAAAAAGAGTTTGCGGGGTTTGAGGTTGAGGCAATGCCGTAACTTGACAGTTGTCCTCTCCCTTTCGGGAGGAATCCAGTACTGGACTCCTTGCGAAAGCAAGGTTTTTAATGTGCGGGAATGTTTGATCTGTATAACTTAGGGCTTGGTCAAAAATAACAAGTTTCAGATCGTACGTAACAAGGCACTAATAATGGACAATAACTCTATCAAGAGACTTTTAACAAAAGTAAAAAAAGGCGAACTCACAATAGAGAAAGCCTTGCATAGTTTTAAGGACATGCCATACAAGGACCTGGAATTTGCCAAGGTGGATATTCATCGAACTATACGCTGTGGGTTTCCCGAGGTAATATTCTGTGCAGGTAAGACGCCGGAGCAGGTTCTCAAGATTGCCACCCAGATCATCAAGAATGGGGCCGATTTACTGGCAACCCGAGCAAATGAGGAGATATATAAATGTGTTTCTCAAAAATTTAAAAACACCAGATATAATGATGTGGCCGGAACGATAGTTATTAAGAACTCCCGCTCAAAAAAGAAGAAGGGTTTGATCTTAATTGTAACTGCCGGTACCTCAGACATCCCTGTTGCCGAAGAAGCAAAAGAGACTGCGGAAATAATGGGAAACAATGTAAAGGTGCTTTATGATGTAGGAGTTGCCGGTATACATCGCCTGCTTAGAAATAAAAAAGACATTACTGGCGCCAGGGTGATTATAGTTATTGCAGGCATGGAAGGAGCGCTTGCCAGCGTGGTGGGAGGAATGGTGGCTTGCCCTGTTATCGGTGTGCCGACAAGTGTTGGATATGGCGCCAGTTTTGGCGGCGTTACTCCGCTATTAGCAATGTTAAACAGCTGCGCTGCAAACGTAACGGTTGTAAATATAGACAATGGCTTCGGGGCTGCTTATGTTGCATCTTTGATAAACAATGTTAAATAATCTAGACTTATGGTTCAAGTAAAAAAACTACATGAATTAACTCCCAGGAAAAGCAACACACACAAAGGCAGCTATGGACGCGTGTTAGTTCTTGCCGGTTCTCCCGGCATGACAGGAGCCGCATATCTTAGCTCCAAAGCTGCACTGAGAAGCGGATCAGGTATCGTTACATTAGGTATACCTGAAAGCCTGAATCCTGTAATGGAGACGAAACTGACCTGCGTAATGACGTATCCACTGCCTGAAACAAAGGCATCTACGCTATCTAACAAGGGTCGGAAAGAAATCCTGAAGTTGTGTGAAACACACGATGTTGTCGCTTTGGGTCCAGGCCTTTCTCAACAACCGGAGACAAGAGAACTCATCCTCTGGTTAATAAAAACCATAGATCGCACCATGGTAATTGATGCCGACGGGATTAATGCGTTAGCGGATAATGTGGATGTATTGCACAAGATAAAACAGAACGTAGTGTTAACACCTCATCCGGGAGAGATGTCACGCTTAACAGGTCTTCGTTCAGCAAAGGATGTGCAAAAAGATAGACTTAACACTGCATCGCAGTTTGTTCAATCAATTCAAAAGAAGTTAAAAGGAGAAAGGAAACTCGTTCTGGTATTAAAGGGAGATAAAACTATGGTTGCTGATTATGAAAAAGTATACGTAAACCGTACGGGTAACCCCGGAATGGCAACGGCTGGCGCCGGTGACGTCCTTACCGGAATCATTGTATCATTAATAGGCCAGGGGTTTGATGTATTTGATGCTTCACAGCTTGGTGTCTACATCCACGGCCTGGCAGGAGATATTGCAGCAAGGAGGAAGGGAGAGTTATCAATGATCGCTTCTGACATAATTGATTACCTGCCTGACGCATTCATGAAATATAAAAAAGAGAGAAGGTAAAAGATAGATATGTAATTACTCAATATCAAGTAGGAAATTAATGAATTTAACCACTCCTCTTTCCCCTCCTTGTGAAGGAGGGGATGAAGGGGTGGTTTCTCTATCATTTAAATGCATATTCCACATATATCACGATTAACAATATAGGTCAGGCATCTTGCCTGACCGTTGGTAATACCGAGGCAAGATGCCCCGGCTATTTCTGATCAAATTACAAATGAAAGGATGGAAGATTTAGAATGGCTTTGTCAATCGAACAACTTGAAACATGGGAAAAAGAGGCGGGGATTCACTTTGATAAACTTGAGGAAGTAGATGAGATGATCCATAGAAAACTGGTGGACAGAAATCTTGCCAAGCGTATGGGTACGGTCGCAGATGATAATATACAGATACTGATATCAAAGCTGAGGGACTCTCTGGAGGACTCAGATATATCAGATGTGTGTAACGTGCTGGACCAGATAAAGAGAAAAGAATCCGATGACGATATAAAGAACGGGCTGGAGAAGATGGTCGGGGATAAAGGCGGCAATGACGGTGTAATAGAAATGATTAAGAGCTATGACGGCCACATACTCATGCTTGCAATGCAGGTTATAAAGAAATTACTGAAGTAAAAGCAGCCTGTCCGCTTTTTACAGTTTATTCACAAAATTCCTGATCACATCATAATACTCATCTCCACCCACAATATGGGTATCGTTATGCCCGGCGCCGGGGATGGTGTAAAATTCCTTGGGTTCATTGGCTGCCTCATACAGCTCCATTCCGTGTTCAATTGGCACAAGTTCATCTTTGTCTCCATGCATGATGAGGATTGGTACTTTTATGTTTCCTATCTTTACAAGAGAGTCATATTTTGTCCTTAACAAGAAATGAATAGGCAGGAATGGATAGAGCTTTTTACCCATCTCTTTTATAGACGTAAAGGGAGTTTCGAGAATCAGGGCACGGCATTTCTCCTTTACAGCAAGTTCAACGGCTACTGCGCTGCCAAGCGAACGGCCAAAGAAGATAATCTTTTCATTGTTTATGTCATTTCGTGAGTGTAGATATGCAAGGGCGGCCCTGGCATCAATATAGGTTCCCTTTTCAGATATCTTCCCTTCACTCCTGCCGAATTGACGATAGTCAATGATAAAGACGTTTACCGGCACTCTATCATATATCATCTTTATGTTATCAAGCCTGCGGTTTATGTTGCCGGCATTACCGTGAAACCATAGGAGAGTATGCCTGTCCGTCCCTGCCTTGTCGGCAGGCAGTTGTCCGGCGGGCAGGTCAGCATCGGGTGAGGGGGGTTTTCCAGGGACGAACCAGCCGTGCAGGTTCAGTCCGTCCTTAGTCCGGAACGTGACATCATCATACTCAATGCCGTAAACATCCGGCGTCGTACTATCATTACTTCTGTCCGGGTGAAAAATTAATCTTTTTTCTATGAATTTCGGGAAGACCATTATGAATAATATAATTAAGACTGAATATATTACAAATCTCTTCAACATTGTAAATTATTCGACAGTAGCGCTGAGAATATTTTTAGCTGCAATTTCTTCTTTTGGAGTTTACTTTGCTGTTATATCCTCTGTAGTTGTGAAAACAGTACCGGCTTCTTTCATCTCCTTAAGGGCTTTTCCTTCTCCTTCTTTTGTAATTGCTTTTGTTGCATCCGTAACCAGGGAAACATTGTAGCCGAGTTTTATAATCCCGAGAACAGCCGCCTTTACACAATAGTCTGTTGCAACTCCAAAAACTACATAATTATGTGCATCCAGTTTTTTTACGATTTCGTCTGTGTTGATACTTTCGAAGATATCAAAAGTCTGGCTTTCAACGATTATCTGTTCATGATCCAGCATGGATTCAGTAATATCCTGCTCTATATTTTCAATTAAGATATTATCTTTACAAGTGCTGGCATCGATCTTTTGATTGCCGGGAGTGTCTTTTACACAATGGGGGGGAAAGAGTTTGAACTCCGGGTCATCAACCTTGTGTGCATCTGTTGAAGATAGTATTTTAATTTTATGTTCTTTTGCATAGACAAAGAGTTTTTTTATATTATCAATTATGTCTTCAGCATCCGGGACATAAAGAGTACCATTGGGATTCATAAAATCAAATTGAGTATCTATGTCAACGAACACAGTTTTGTTCTTCATTAGCTTGTTATCCCTTCATGTTCTTTCTGGATACCATGGTCAGAATTGAGTAAATATCAGAGTTCCATAAGCACTGTCTGCTGGTAGGTAAGGGTATTTTTACTCCCTTTCGGGAGGATTCCAATGTGCTTCTGGATTCCTTGTGAAAAGTCCTCGGCGCCTTTTGTCCGGGGAAACAAGGTTAAACCTCTGTCTATCGCAATCTATCTTTTCTCTAATTCATCACGAAGGTGAAAAAGGCTGATTATGGTTTTTCCATCACAGATTTCTCCATTCTTAATCATTTCAAATGCCCTGGCCAGGGGTATCTCTATAACCTGAATATCTTCGTTTCCTGTGCCAAAGTATTGTTTCTTTGTCTCCTCTTTTGCTTCAACGTAAGCAAGGTATACAAATATTTTTTCAGAGCATCCGCCTGGGCTCGGGTAGAATTGCGTTAGATATTTCAGATCGTCTACCTTATAGCCGGTCTCTTCCAGTACCTCTTTCTTTGCTACAGTAACTTTATCGTTGTCTTTTATCCCTGCAACACATTCTGTCAACCAGCCGGGGCCATCGTCCACGTATGCCGGATAACGAAATTGTCTGACCAGGACAACTGATTTATTAGTTTTATTATAGAGGATGACGGCCACAGTGCTTCCTCTGTCGAAATTTAACCTGTCAATTTCCATGCTCATCGAACCATCAAATTTTTCGTGTTGAAGGACGGCCTTCTCAACCTTGAAAAAACCATCATATACTCTTTTTAAATCTTTTATTATGACCTTCACTGTTTTTCTACCTTTCAGAAAAAGTTAATAACACTTCGACTCCGCTCAGTGTGACGTCATTCCGAGCGGAGTCGAGGAATTTTGTCGTGATAGCGACTTAACTTGATTCTATTGACACAAGTTCCTTTGCTCTTTTTAATGCTTCTTCTTTTGTCGTAATCTTTTGTTCCAATTGATCGTCCTTTATTGTATCCAGGATCTTTGAGAAAATTGGGCCTGGCTTTAGTCCCAAAGCTATTAAATCATTACCGGTGATGAGGGGTTCCGGCTTTATCTCCTCCTCCTGCAATTCTTCAAACATATCCTGGCAAAAGTTGTAATCTTCCAGATCCCCTGTACTGGCAAGTGAATCTACTTTATAAAGCTCTGCAAGGTCAGGATAACCTTCATGAGCAAAAAGCCTCTTGAGCTTGCTTATCCTCATCTGCTGTGCATGTCTCAGGTAGAGATGCATCTTTATCAGCCATGTTATACGTTCCTTCTCTGCATTCGACATCCTTAGACGTTCGCATATCTTTTCTGCCATCTCGGCGCCGACATTATCATGATTGTTAAATCTTATGCGGTCTGCAATCTCAAATGTCACGGGCTTGCCTATATCATGGAGGAGTACGGCCATAGCTAATTCCCAACTATCTACTGACTTTCGGCTGGCAGACAATTCTGATAGTGTGAGCAGGGTGTGAGTAAACACGTCACCTTCAGGATGGTAGTTTTCAGGCTGCCTTACACCCTTCATTGCCGTTACCTCCGGAAGGATCTCATTCAGGAGGTTTAGATCGTCCATCATTTTGATACCTGTATGCGGGCTTGGGCCTGTCAATATCTTTCGGAGTTCATCCCTGGTTCTTTCCATACTTACGGTTGATATCTTATCATAAAGTTTTTTTATGGACTCTGCAGTCTGGTCTTCAATATTGTAATCGAACCTGCATGCAAAACGAACTGCTCTTATCATTCGTAACCTGTCTTCATTAAATCTTTCAGAAGGGTCGCCAATGGCTCGAACCAGGCGAGCGTTGAGATCATCCCTGCCTCCGACATAATCAAAATGTTTATCATCTATCGGATCGTAAAACATTCCATTTATGGTAAAATCCCGTCTTAATGCATCACCCCTGGCATCACAGAATGTTACAGTATCAGGGTGACGGCCATCAGTGTATGTGCCGTCTGACCTGAAAGTAGCAACCTCGAATTCGAAGCCATTCTCTATAACCAGGACAACCCCATAGTGAATGCCTACAGGAACCGTCCTTTTAAAAAGTTTTAAAATATCATCGGGGCGGGCGTCTGTTGCAATGTCATAGTCTTCAGGGACACTACGCATCAGCATATCCCGAACACAACCACCTGCAAATAATGCATTGAAACCGCTTGCTCTGAGACGCTTAACGATACCTATGGCAGTTTCTTTAAGCATATTTTTGTCAGCTATCTTTGTCATAATATGTAATTTTACCTAGACTTTCGTGTTCGAGTTTTACTCCTCCAAATGGTGAACTAGTTCTTTAAATCTATTTCCTCTCTCTTCGTAGTTTGTAAACATACCGTAACTTGCACATGCCGGTGATAGTAAAACGACATCGCCGGCTTCAGCAATCTCGTATGCCTTTCTCACCGACTCATCAAGAGATGTTGCCACATAAACCTCCGGCTCCGCTTTTGTATCTTTTGCTTCCTGAATAAGTTCCTGTATATTTCCGGCAGTCTCTCCTATCAGGATTACGCATTTTGTGCTCTTTACACACTCTTGTGCAAACTGGCTGAGGCTTACTTTTTTATTATACCCACCTGCAATCAATATTGTCTGGCTGTCAAAAGCCGTTATGCCGGCAATTGCGGCTTCCGGTGTTGTTGCCTTTGAATCATTGTAATATTGCACTTCATTTATAGTGTTTACATATTCCAATCGATGTTCTAACCCTGTAAATCCTGCAATCGCATTTTTAATAGACCCGACGTCTGCATGCATTGCGATTGCTGCATATGATGCGGCCATTATGTTTTGTCTATTATGAATGCCCTTTATGTTAGTTTGTATTGGGCATGAGATAACGTTAGAATTATGATTAATAATGATTGCGTTATTCTTCAGAAAAGCGCCATGTTCCAGTTCTTTTGTGGCGCTGAACCATAGAACCTGGCTTTTGCATTCACCTTCCCATTCTCTCAATGACGGATCGTCATAATTCAGTATTGTGTAATCATCCTCTTTTTGATAATGAATAATTGCTTTCTTGGCGGCTATATAATTTTCCATGGTCTTGTGTCTGTCAAGGTGATTTGGCGCTATATTTGTTACTACACTTATGTGCGGACTCATTTCTATTCTGGAGAGGAGATTAAGTTGAAAACTTGATATCTCAAGGACAACTACATCATCCGGTTTTATTTCATCAAGATGTTCCAATAATGAAACACCTATGTTTCCTCCAATCCACGTTTTAATCCCTGCTTCCTTCAGCATCTCTCCTAACAAAGATGTGGTTGTAGATTTACCATTACTTCCCGTAATCCCTATTATAGGCGCCGGACAAAGCCTGAAGAAAATATTCAGCTCTGAATCTATGCATACATTATTATTACGTGCTATTTGTAAGAACCTCGAATCATCTGGCACTGCAGGACTAACGACCAACAAATCCACATCCTGAAAATCTTCTTCAGAGTGTTTCCCGAACCGAAACTTAACAGGCAGGCCGTTTAAGAGCATAAGAGATGCTGATAATTCCTCAGCACTTTTCAGGTCTGTAACCGTTACGTCTGCACCCTGAGAAACAAGGAATCTGGCGACACCAACACCTCCTCCAAATAATCCCAATCCCATTACGGTTACTTTTTTGTCTTTAAAACTTTCCTTTGGAATAGGCTTTTGATTCATAGGATTCTTAAAATACACCTGCCTTCATATAATGTCAAGTTGTAACCCATGTATTTGGCATGTATAAGATAGAAATTAATATTGATTTTATCTATAGTTGGCATTAGTATGATTTTGATTGACGGTTCATGCTGATAAGCAAATCAGTTATCAAGATAATGCAGATTTTATATAAATGTTTATTCTCAAGAAGATTATTTCAGGTTTCCTGTCTCCATTGACTTTGAGTCTTTTGCTTTTATTTCTGGGACTATACCTGCTATGGTTTACGTCTAAACAGAAAGCGGGAAAGATACTGGTTTCGGCAGGTTTGGTTATTTTGACCTTGTTCAGCTACAGCGTTATAGGTGATAAGCTTCTAAGGCCGCTTGAAAGAGAATACAATTCGTTTGAAATGAAAGGCTCCTCATCGGTATCAAAAACAGAAAATGAGTCCGCAATAAAATATGTTGTCGTTCTCGGGGGAGGGCACTCTTCAGATCCTGAGTTACCATTATTAAGCCAGATAGGCAGAGGTTCATTGGTGAGACTGATAGAAGGAATTCGTATTTACAGGAAATACCCCGGGGCAAAACTTCTTTTGTCAGGAGGCAGCGTCTTTGATCCTGTCCCCGAGGCTGAAGTACTGGCGCGTGTTGCAATTGAGACAGGCGTACCCGAAAAAGATATAATCCTTGAATCCAAATCAAAAGATACAAAAGATGAAGCAATGTTTATTAAGCCCATAGTTGGTAATGAACCATTTGTATTAGTAACTACTGCTTCCCATATGCCAAGATCAATGGCACTGTTTAAAAAACTTGGTATGAAACCCATTCCATCCCCAATCGGCCATCGTGTTAGTGAAAGACAAGGATTAAGTCCTCATTCTTTTTTTCCAAGTACAGGCAATCTTTTCAGGTCAGAAATGGCTATTCATGAATATTTAGGCCTAACCTGGTCAAAACTTAGAGGTCAGCAGTAGGATAGATTTTTTACGAAAGGAGTTAAAATGTCGCTTGCCAGAAAAGAATGCATACCCTGTAAGGGTGGAGTGCCGCCATTAAAGGGTGAGGAGCTGAAACAACTTAAAGAACAGGTAGACGGATGGGATGTGATTGAGGAACACCACATTTCCAAGACGTATAAGTTTCCAAATTTTGTAAAGGCGCTTGCATTTGTAAACAAGGTGGGAGAAATTGCAGAAGAGCAGGGACACCATCCTGATATCTTTCTGACCTGGGGAAAAGTCAGTATTAAGACCTGGACTCACAAGATAGACGGCCTGACAGAAAGCGACTTCATCCTGGCCGCAAAGATTGATGAGATTCCTGTTAGTTAGGGATCATCAAGGAGATTGTTTATGGAAAATCAGTATACGCTTCTTTTTAATGAAGCAATCAGGGTGGAAAGAAACATTGCTTCCTTTTATACGTTGTGTGCAGGTCATTTCAAAGAGGATCAGGTATTCTGGCAGACACTTAGTGAGGAAGAGGAGCACCATGCTACAATTCTTGAAAGTGGACTTGAATTGCTTCTGGAAGAAAATCTGTTTCCAGATGCAATATTGGATCTGGATAGAAAAGATTTAAAGGTGACAAATAACAAGCTGGAAGAGAAAATAGCACAATTCCATGAGAAGGCACTTAACAAGAAGGATGCATACACCTATGCCCTTGAGCTGGAACAGGCCTCTCTTGAATTCTTTTTTCAACAGACTGCTTCAAAAAGGGCAGATGAAAAAGCATTGAAAGTTTTTGATAATCTGGTCGGATTTGATAAAGACCACGCCCAGAGAATACAGGATTTAATTAACAATACAAAATTTGATTAATATTTCGTTTCCGTACTGGAATCCTCTCGAAAGAGAGGTTTGCCATACGCATGAATGATTGAACAATGTAGCGGTGGCCTTCAGGCCTCCACCCATGTGGTCAGCTTTAAATACAAAGAAGATAGGAAATGTAAAATAATAATCACACAAAGACTCAAAGGAGGAATCTATGTCAAAACATAAGGTAACAATTTTCAAACCATATCCGTTCCGGGTGGGCCAGAAAATCAGGATAGAGGGATCGCAACGCGAGGGCGATTGGGAGGTTGTCGATACAACCGAGAGCAAGGTTACTCTGCGCTGTCCCATAACAAAGAAAGAATATACTTGGGACCTATTCTGTTATATTTCGGAGGAAAAGGATGATGCTCCATGGCCTGTGGAGTAGATTCAAGGGATATCTTTTTCTTGTTGATACACGATTACCATTTCCTCACCCTTCGACTCCGCTCAGGGTGACAGTGTTTGCTTAGTTCTTCTCAGGATGACCGGTAATATCTATCGCTGTCTGGGTAACAGTTTGTATTCAGTTTTTTCGGCATCCAGGTTCCTGTTTTGTCATCCCGAGCGGAGTCGAGGGATAGTTTTTTGTGATGAACATGAGTAGTAATATTTTTACATTTTGCTGACTCATGAATTTTATTCCAATCGCCTTGAAAAAGAGCCTCTTTCTTTTTTCTACTCCAGCCTTTTATCTGTTTCTCTGCTGCAATTGCATCTTTTGGATTTGAAAAGTCTTGAACAAACATTAGTTTTACAGGCTGCCTTTTATACGTATAGCAATCCGGATTAATCCCATGATTATGCCCATATAATCGACGCTCAATATTATTCGTGATGCCTGTATAGTATGACTGATCGGCACATTTGACGATGTATACATAATACGTTTTCATGATAGTCTTATATAGTTCACCCTTCGACTCCGCTCAGGGTGACGGTGTTTATGCTGTCCTGCTCAGTGTGACCGCGTAAGTCAGTTCCTCTTATGGTAGAAAGTTTGTATCAGGCTATGTTCCGTGTGTCCAGTGGCACTAGCTCTTATCAGGATTACCGTGTTTATTCAACTTTACTCAGTGGGTGGCGTGTCTTTGATTCTACTTCAACCTGACCTACTATTTTTGTTGTCCAGACCTAACTATTCTGTCATCCTGAGCGGAGTCGAAGGAAGTGAATCTAAAATATTACTTTTAAGACCTTCTCATCTCTTTGAAAGTATTTATTAATCCGTTTGTAGAAGAATCGTGGGAACCAACCTGTTTATCATCTCTCAGCTCCGGCAGTATCTTCTTGGCCAGTTGTTTGCCAAGCTCAACTCCCCATTGATCAAAACTAAAGATATTCCAGACCACGCCCTGGACAAAGATCTTATGCTCATACATCGCTATCAGACTGCCAAGGACTCTGGGGGTAAGCTTACTGAACAAGATTGAATTCGTCGGCCTGTTGCCTTCAAAGACTTTGTGAGGGTATAGTTTCCGGATTTCATCATCTCCCTTGTCATCCCTTTTTAACTCTTCGATAACATCTTCTCTTATTTTTCCATTCAGGAGGGCTTCTGTCTGCGCAAAAAAGTTTGATAATAGAATGTTATGATGTTCACCAATCCGGTTATGACTGATTGCAGGCGCCAGGAAGTCTGCGGGAATCATTTTTGTTCCCTGATGGATTAATTGATAAAAGGCGTGCTGGCCATTTGTTCCGGGTTCACCCCATATAACAGGACCTGTCTGATAATTAACCTTGCCTCCGTTTCTGTCTACAGACTTTCCGTTGCTCTCCATATTTCCCTGCTGAAAGTATGCCGGAAACCTGTGCATATATTGGTCGTAGGGCAGGATTGCCTCTGTCTGTGCACCGAAGAAATTGTTGTACCAGATTCCTATCAAGGCCAGGATAACTGGAATGTTCTTTTCAAATGGTGTATCTCTAAAATGGTTGTCCATTTCAAAGGCTCCCTGCAGTAGTTCGGTAAAATTGTCATATCCGATATAACACGCAATAGATAAACCGATTGCAGACCAGAGTGAATAGCGGCCGCCAACCCAGTCCCAGAAAACGAACATGTTATCTTTGTCAATACCGAATTCTTCAACTTTTTCTATATTTGTAGAGATTGCCACAAAATGTTTTGAAACGTGTGTTTGATCATCTGCACATTTCAGGAACCATTCTCTTGCTGTAAACGCGTTTGTCATTGTTTCCTGAGTTGTAAAGGTTTTTGAAGCGATCAGAAACAGAGTGGTTTCAGGATTCAGCCGTTTCAGAGTTTCTGTGATATGAGTTCCGTCGACATTTGAGACAAAATGCACTACCAGGCCATCCTTTGCGTAAGGCCGCAGGCATTCAGTTACCATTACGGGTCCCAGGTCAGAACCCCCGATTCCGATATTTACGATATCCGTAATCTTTTTATTGGTAAACCCTTTCCATTCTCCAGAGATGATCTTATCTGAGAAATCTTTCATTTTATTTAGAACCGTATTTACTTCCGGCATAATGTCTTTACCTTTAACGTAAATGGGGTTGTTTTCTCTATTTCGTAAAGCAATGTGCAGGACAGGTCTGTCCTCAGTTTCATTTATCCTGTCTCCGGAAAACATCTTATCAATCGCATCCCTCAATCCAACATCATCCGCCAATTGAAATAATAGCTTTACTGTTTCTTCCGTTATTATATTCTTGGAATAATCGACAAGTATATCATCGAACCTGATGGCATATTCGTTGAATCTATCCGGATCATTAACAAAAAGGTCCTTCATATGAATATTCTTCATCTCTTTGTGGTGCTCGACGAGATCCTTCCAGCTTTGAGTTTCCGTGGGATTAATCTTTTTCAACATATCGGATTTTTTAGTTAAGTTTAACAACCTGGATTAATTTTCCTTCCCCGGACAAAAGACGCCGAGGACTTTCCCTGGTCAAAAAGCGCCAAGAACTTTAGTCCCTCCTTTACTAAAGGGGGATCTATGGGGATTTGTAAACTCATTGTAAATTCAGTTCACCGGTAAAAACAATTTCATGGTCAATCTTTTTTTTCAGTTCTTTGGCATCCAGGGCGTAAAGAGGGCTAATCTCAATAGTGCCCTTGACGTTTCCGGCTTCGTCTTTCGGGATTTCAATCCCTGCCTCTTGCAACCATCTACCAAACATATTTATCATGCTTTGCTTCGCAGTATCAGGAGAGTCTTTACCTTCCGCATTCTTAACCGGAGAGAACTCATCTTCACGTACTACCTCCATAATTATAGACTTCCCCGCATGTTTGAGTGCATCAAAGATGAACATTTCAAATTTGGCAGCGTTGTTTTCGGATGGTTTTGTTTTACAGCCATTTTCATCGACACAAGGCACTTTTTTTACTGCTTTGTGATAAGGCAGCGCAAAATGGCTTTCATTGATTTTTTCAACAAAATCTACATCAAGTAAATAAATGGCTGGATTTCCCATACCGAACTTGAGAGTTCCGTCCGGATTAAGCGCATGCTTTTCTTCATTACTCAGTTCACTGTATTCTATTGTGTCCAGGTGTCCGTCTTTTATGCCAACAATACCTACCTTCTCTTCAGGGTCGGCCTTTGGTACCACCTTTGGAGACATCTTAGCTCCCTCCCTAATGTGATATCCTAAATAAACAGGATCGGCAATCTTTATCAATATGTTGTCAATCTGATGATAAAAGATGTGTTTAATTCCGCGTTGGTTCATGTTGGACAGAATACCTCTTTCTTTCAGAGCAAGCAAAGTTCCTCCATGGCCATTTGGACTGGTTACAATACTGTTTTTTGAGTCCATTAACAGTTTGCCTTGAAGATCCATCACGGGGAGGACTCCCTGTGTGAAGAATGAAACATTGTCAGTGTTTAAACCAAAGAAACGGTTTTCTTCAAAAAAGCTGCGTGTCATTTCGTCATTGTTCAGACTCGTCATAATATACCACGGAATAACAGTATCATACTTATTCATAATAGCGTGAATTTTTTCGGCATGCAGTTGGAAAATGCTCTTCCCCATGATGGGGCTGATAGGGAGCGTACCTTTTGGTCTGTTCGCTCCTAATCTGGTGCCCAATCCTCCGGCAACAGTAACAACTGCGACCGTACCGGCGCCTATGGCGTCTTCCCCAATCTTCCCGGCCTCATCTGAGCGTGCCTTTTGTGAATCGTTTTGTGGAATTGGAATGATGTCTGGTGGTTCCAGGGTTGCCGCCTCTGGACTGGTAAGCTTATTTCCTTTGATGTGCTTTTCTGTCAGGCATTGAAGAAGCGTAAAGTCTACGAGTCTTAACTGGTTTAAAAGGTTTTTCTGTCCATTTATGGTAAGATCATTCCACCACCTGAATACATGTTCCTGTTTATGGGAAAATACCTTCTCCACAAGGAGCTTGTCAGAGTCATTTTCTGTCTTAATTTCAGAATGTTTGAGTTTGCCTGTGCTCATAATCGAAAATTCTACAATACACCCTGAAGTTGTTCAAGGTAAAAGATGCTAATATGAAATTAAAGGATTTAAGAATTGAGGTATTTTATGATTCCTTAATCCACCCTTATTCGTTTATTGTTTTTGCCTCAACTATTTGTGTTAAATCTGTGTTATCAGTGAAATCTGTGGTTTCTCTTTTTAATCAACTTGTGCAGCTATGTTCTTATAGCCCTGGAATTTGCTTGACCATAGGTTTTAAATAACTAAAATTTCTTTATACCTTTTAAATATGTTAAACCATATCATTTCATACACTTATTAACGTAATGCCAGAACTGCCTGGGCCATTGAAGATTTTTGAATTTTCAAGAAAGGAATCTCTTGCCGCATTCTTCCTCATAACGACAATCTTAATAGGAACAGGGATCAGGTATTCGATAGACCAGCATTGGTGGCTACCTGAAACTGAAGTTGAAGACACTGATCCAGAATCGATAAAATTAAAGATTGACTTGAACAGGGCGGAATGGTACGAACTTATAATCTTACCTGGAATTGGTGAGAAGAAGGCCAGGGCAATTGTTGAATATCGAAAAGAAGCCGGTAGATTTAAAACTATAGAACAGTTGTGTGAGGTTAGTGGTATAGGGGCAGAGACCGTGAAGAAAATTGAGAATCTCGTCTTTATTAATAATTTTGCTCGGGTGGAATGAAAGGGATTAATTTATGGAAAAACAGAAAATATTTGAAAATGTGTGGATAAGAACTTTTGCAATATTCGGCGCGCTGGCTCTGTTCTTCACGTTATGCTATTTCCTGAAAGGAATCCTGATATCGCTTTTCCTTGCCTTTACCATAGCATATATTTTTGATCCGTTAGTGGATTTTATATCAAACAGAAGACTCTTATTTTCAAAAAAGGATGTGCCGCGTGGTCTTGCAATAGCGATACTTTTCACCCTGGTATTTCTGGTAATGGGAGGATTGTTAACATACACGATTCCTAAAACGGTTAGTGGTATTCAGCGTGTCGGAACTGCCTTAAAGAGTCAATATCCAAAGTATCAGGAAAAGGTGGAAAAGATAATAGAAGAATACGGTGATACCGAGGTTGGGACATTCCTTAAATCAAAACTGGGAGTTCAGACAACTAAGGAAGAGGAAACTGAAAGCAGTGAACCACAACCACAACCACAAGAGAACAAAGTGGTCACAACGAAAAAACCGGTTGACGTAAAACGCACTATTCCTGAGCCTTTGTTTAAGATGAAGAAGTACGTGCCGCAAGCCTTGAACTTTGTATTGGGAATCGTAAAAAATATATTTTACAGTACATTTGGGTTCTTTGGAATAGTTATGAACGTTGTGGTATTCGGGGTTGTGATGGTGTATCTCCTGAAGGATTTTGATATAATTATAGCAAAGGGCAAAGAGTTGCTGCCGGTTTCTAAAGAAGAGAAGATATCTGATATCGTTAGCAGGATAGATGAAAACCTCAAAGCATTTTTCAGAGGCCAGATTACGGTTTGTATTATTCTGTCAATTATCTATGGTATTGGGCTCACTATTATAGGGGTGCCCATGTCATATCTGTTGGCACTTGTGGGTGGGTTTGGGAACATGATACCTTATATAGGTATCATGCTGGGTCTTATACCGGCCCTGCTCCTTGTCTTTATTCAATTCCAGGATATCACTCATCTCCTTCTTGTCGGGCTGGTTTTTAGTATAGGGCAATTTTTAGAAGGTACTGTGATAACGCCGAAAATTGTGGGTACTAAATTGGGGTTAAATCCGGTTGCTATCATACTGGCAATCCTGATTTGTGGTCAGATATTAGGGTTTCTGGGACTTTTACTTGCCGTACCTATTGCATCTGTAGCCAAAGTATTAATCGACGAGGGGATTGTTAAATATAAAGAGACAAAGCTTTTTAAGGGAAGCTAGGATTTTAATATGAAAAGCTCAGTGTATCTTGATTCAACAATTTCGAGTTATTACTTTGATGGAAGGGAATCTTTAAGGCCATTTGTTGAAATTACAAAAAAATGGTGGGAGGAAGAACGAAATAAATTCGACATTTTTACATCTGAAGAAACCCTTGATGAATTAAACGAAGGAAGTTATCCAAATAAAGTTAAAGTAATCGAGTTTGCGGCAAAATTGACATTATTACCACCCGATGAAAAAGTTATTGAAATAGCCGGAATTTATCTTGAAAATTATGTGATGCCTCAAGTTTTAAAAGGCGATGCCATTCATTTAGCATATGCTTCATATTATAAAATGGACTTTTTATTAACGTGGAATTGTAATCATTTGGCAAACGCAAATAAGAAACAGCATATTCGGCTTATCAACACCAGACTAAATCTATCAATCCCAGAAATTACAACCCCATTAGAATTGGTTACGGAGGAAAAAAATGATTATTAATCCTATACTCAAGGAGAAATATGACTCTCAAAAACGACTTAATAAAAAAGCAAATAATGATATACACGCTTATTTTAAGAACTCACATCGCAACGTTTCTGAAATGGCAGAAAAATACGGACTGCAATTAAAATTCACTGAGAGAAAAGGTGGATATTTGAAACCAATAAAAGAAGATTTGGCGAAAAACACCTTATAATCCAAGTTGTTATAAAAATTTGGGTATAAAAATCAACTGTTCCAGACCTGCTTGCCAAACAATGAATATTACTTTATTCTAAAGTTATCTGAGGATGATAAATTAGGATTGAAAAAAATGAACACATAATGATTCAATAGGTATGTACAAAAGGGATAATAAAGAAAAAGCATAAATGAATACGATTTACAATCTTATACGAAGTAAAACAGAAACATGGATAAAACTTGAGAAAGAAAATTCTCAGTCAATAATCAACGATTTAATCACGCATATCGAAAAAAAAGACAAATTAAGACCACCCCAAAAAGAGGCGATCGAAACTTATTTATGGGTAAAATTTGTCGGACTTAACAAAAAATTATCAGAAATAGTAAAAATAGGACTTTTGTACGATGATATTTCTGCCCAGGAATATGATTACTATCATACTTTTAAGGATAATTATGTAACGCAATTTCTAAATCAATTCTTTCAGGACAATGAGTTAAAAAACCTTAATAAGAAATTAGTCAATGATCCTGACGGCAAACAACTAAACTGGGAAAATATTTTAGAAGAATTATTACATAACTTTGATTACACGAACTATTTATTCAGTTTGCCTATGGGGGCTGGCAAGACTTACTTAATGGCTTCCTTTATATATTTAGATTTATATTTTGCTTCACTGTTTAAAGATGATAAAAGATTTGCCCATAACTTCGTTGTATTTGCGCCACAAGCAACAAAAACAGCTATTTTGCCTTCACTGCGAACCATAAAAGATTTTCACCCCGAATGGATTCTGCCAAAAAACGAAGCGGAAAGATTAAAGCAGGTTATTACGATCGAAATTCTTGATAGCCTGAGTTCAAAAAGAAAAGACAAGCTTCATGGCAATAATCCTAATCTTGAGAAAGTAAACAGGATAAAGCAGACAAATAACTTCGGTCTCGTTTTCATAACAAATGCAGAAAAGGTCGTCCTGGAAAAATATGATGATAAGGACAAGGTGTTTGTTAAAGATTTAAAAAAAGGACAATCTCTTCTGGGCAATAGAGAATTGAAAGATATTCAGAAAACAAATGAATTGCGAGAGGCTTTATCTCAAATACCGAATTTGACCGTTATTCTTGATGAGGTGCATCATACTTATGGAAGCATCGGAAATGGCGAGAAAAAATTACGGCAGGCTATCACCGTATTGAATCAGCATGGCAACATAAATACTGTACTGGGCTTATCCGGTACTCCGTATGTTAAGAGCAAGATTGAAATTGATGGAAAAGAGACCATAAAATTGAATCAGATACAGGATATTGTTTATAATTATCCGCTTAATGTTGGCATAGGCAAATTTCTGAAAATACCAGACATCAGAAAATCCAGTATAAAGGAGACTGCGTTTATCAAACAAGCGCTTACGGATTTCTTTAATGACTACAATAAGAAATACAACAATAACACAAGAAGCAAAATTGCTTTTTATTGCCCGTCTATTGAAAAACTAAACGAGGATATTTTACCGCTCGTAAAAGAGTGGTATGCAGAAAACAGAAAGGGTAAAGAAGGTGAGATATTCAGATTCTATTCAAATGTAGATAAAAAGAATAAAGAATATGCTTTGCCTAAGGAGAGCCTGGCGGTATTCAATAATCTTGATAAACCTTATTCAAAGAAAAGAGTTGTTTTGCTTGTTGCCATTGGAACGGAGGGTTGGGACTGCAAGAGTTTAACAGCTGTCGTCCTTCCAAGACAAAAGACAACAAAAAACTTTGTTTTGCAGACAACATGCCGCTGCTTAAGAGAGGTTGATAATGCTGAGAATGAAAAAGCCTTAATTTATCTGTCTGATGACAACTATGAGACATTAGATAAAGAATTAAAAGAAAATTACAAACTCTCAATCAGCGATTTAATAGGAAAATCTGATCAGACAATAAAGGTACAAGTACGCAAACCAAAACTTGGAAAGATTAAGTACAAACAGATTGAAACCAAATATAAGATTGTAAAGAAATCATCTCCTGATACCAAAAGGGAATTGGATAAATTCGCATTTTCAAAGTACAAAAAGAAATTTGAATACGACAAAGCCATTATTTCCGGTAAAATTGGCAAATCTGGCCTTACCGGAGAGGTCTCTATCAAGGATGCGCAAATAGAGGCAAAAAATGAAATAGAATATAATGACCTGCTTTATATGATTTCAAAATATTCTTACGGATTATTATCTGAAACAGATTTGACAAAGGCACACGATAAACCTCTTAATTCTGTCCTCAGGAAGATAACTAAAGAACATGATTGGATATATTTAAATCCTTACCTGGAAATCGAAGACATAATCAGGGATATTTCGGCTTGTTTTATGGACAGAATCGAGTATGCAAAAGAAGTAATAGAAGAAGAAACGGAAATTGAGCTTCTTGAATGGCAATGCAGCAGTCCTGAAATGACTTTTATATCACCGAACGGAAGCGTTTATAAATTTATGCCGAGAATTTCAAGACGCGACGCAAGAACCTACCAAAGACACCCGGAAGATATGCTTGAAGATTGTTTCGGCGTGGACAATAATATTGATCCGCAGGATATAAGTTTTAACTATATCCCCTATAAAATGGACTCTGAATTTGAACAAAACGCTTTGCAGGAAATGCTTAAGTTGAGTGAATTATCAGGCTATGAAGTATATTTTAACGGCTATAAAGATGAAAAACTACAAAGTTTCTGGATACAAACACCGAGAGGCAGATACACCCCTGACTTTTTAATACTCAAAAGGAAAGGGGGGAAAAAATACCGTAAAAATTCAAAGATTAATATTGAAAAGATTTTGATATTGGAAACAAAAGGCCAGCCTTATTACAACGATGAATTTAAGTCAAAAGAGAAATTTGTAAACGAGGAGTTTTTAAAACACAATAAACACTTCAAGTATTACTGCTTTGTAGATGAAGGGGAAAATGATTTCAGAAAACATCTGACAGAGTTCAAAGAAATATTAAAGGAATTTTAAGGTATGAAAAAACCAAGACAATACAATATCACACCGGCAAAAGGGCAGGCATTATTAAGCTTTCAGGGGAGAAGGTTCCCTGAAAAGATTGACCTTTTCGAAACTGACCTGATTGAAGAAGTAAGAGGCAAAAAAGAGAGACAGCAAAACCTTTTTGATAAAGAGACAGATTTAAACTCCGATTTCAGGAACCTGCTTATTCAGGGTGATTGCCTTTCTGCCTGCGCTTATTTAAAGTCAAAAAACATTAAAGTTGATTTGGTATATATTGACCCGCCTTTTGCAAGCGGGGCACATTATGCAAAACAGATCTATTTAAGAAATGGCAAAAAAGACGAAATGGAAAGCGAAATTGCATCAATCGGTGAGGAGGTTATGTATGGTGATATTTGGCAAAAAGAAGATTATTTGAACTGGCTCTATGAAAGACTGTTGGCAATTAAAGAAATTATGTCAAGCATTGCTAGCATATATTTACATCTTGATTGGCATATTGGACATTATGCAAAACTTCTAATGGATGAGATATATGGTGAAGAAAATTTTAGAAACGAAATAATATGGTACTATCCAAATAAAATTCCTGATAAAAGGAAACCTCTTTTTACAAATTGCTGTGATTTTATTCTGTTTTATTCAAAGGGGGAAGGGCAGATATTCAATATACAATATAAAAAAATTGAGCCACATAAAAGAGCAAAAGAAGTAAAAATTAATGGAGTAAAACAATCAGTTCGAGATGAAAATGGAAATGTTATTTATGAAACATTCGATAAAACTATGTTAAATAATGTATGGGAAATCCCTTCTTTAGCTGGTTCATCAGGTGAACGCTTAGATTATATTACACAAAAACCAGAAGAGTTGCTAAGGAGGGTGATAGAAGCTTCATCTCTTCGCGGAATGATTATCGCCGATTTGTTCTCAGGCTCCGGTACTACTGCCAAGATTGCAAATGATTTGGGCAGAAAATTCATAGGCTGCGATATAGGCATAAACGCCATACAAGCAACAAGAGACCGTCTTATAAAATCAGGTGCCGAATTTGATATATTAAAAATACGGGACGGGTTACGCATATTCAGAAACCCCGCACAAACAACTGCAAAAATATTCAGCATCATTGACGGATTTAAAAGCAGATCAGACTTAAACCTTAACGAGTTCTGGGATGGCGGGATTGCCTATGCAAACGGTTCATATACTCCTGTTAAGTTCTCAGGTATCCATGAAAAACTGACAAAAGAACTGCTTGATGTTTATCTGGAAGAGATATATCAACTGGAAAACGTATCTGACAAGACAAACGATGTTATAATGATTTACGCGCATAAGGACATTGATATTGACCAGGCATACTTAAATAAACAGTTAAATAAAACCGCAAAAACTACCCTGAAAGTAAAACTTGTTTCTCTCGACAGTCTGCTTAGAGAAAAAGGCGATGCCCTGTTTATGCCGGATAATGCTGATATTAAAATTTCAAAATCTGGTAATAAATATAAAGTGGAAATAAAACAATATTTCAGCCCCTATCTTAAAAACAAGATTGATGATTACAACGCAAAGAAGACGAAAAAAGGGGTTTTAGCGCAGGATTTGAGCAAGGCTGTGAAGATAAGCAAATCAGGTCTTGAATTAATTGAATCTATCCAATTTGATACTACCTTGAAAAAAGATGTCTGGACAAGCAATCTCAGGCTTGAAGATAAAGCGGGGATAAAAGAAAAAATAAAAGGCACATATTTACTTGGTACCAATAAATTTAAAATAAAAATCCGGAATATTGCAGGAGACGAAATAGTTATTGATGGCAAAGAACTAAAATAAGATGTCTATCTTCAAATTATCATCAGAATATGAACCCCAGGGTGACCAGCCCGAGGCGATAAAAGAATTAACAAGGGCCTTTAAATCAGGTGAAAAGTTCCAGACTCTCATGGGAGTAACAGGTTCGGGAAAGACCTTCACCATGGCAAACGTCATAAAGGCCCTGGGCAAACCTACGCTCGTGATGTCCCACAACAAAACTCTCGCCGCACAGCTTTACAGTGAGTTCAAGGAGTTCTTTCCGGAAAATGCAGTAGGTTATTTTGTAAGTTATTATGATTATTATCAGCCGGAGGCCTATATTCCGCAGAGGGATATTTATATTGAAAAAGAGGCGACAATAAATCAGGAGATAGACCGTCTTCGTCTGGCAGCCACAAGCGCCCTGATGTCACGGAAGGACGTGATATTAGTGGCAAGTGTATCATGCATCTACGGCCTGGGTTCACCGGAAGAGTATCGGGAGATGTATGTGCAGGTGAAAAAAGGGCAGGAGATAGAGAGAAACACACTCCTCTTAAAACTTGTGAATATACTTTACGAGAGGAGTGACATTAAATTTGAACGTGGTGTGTTTCGTGTTCAGGGTGATGTGGTCGATGTGTTTCCCGCTTATGAAAAATTTGCCTATCGTATTGAACTGTTTGGAGACGAGATTGACAGGCTGTCCATTATTGACCCATTGACCGGAGACAGGTTAGAGGAGATGGAAGAGATATCCATCTATCCTGCCAAGCATTTTGTAATGCCGGAAGGTAAGATAGAAAGCGTTATAGAATCAATCGAAAGGGAACTGGATGCATGGCTGAAGGAGTTGCGTTCTCAAAATAAAGATTTCGAGGCACAGCGCCTGGAGGCAAGGACGCGTTACGATATGGAGATGTTGTCAGAGATAGGTTACTGTCATGGTATTGAAAACTATTCCCGGCATATCAGCGGGCGGGCGCCGGGAGAGAGGCCGTACTCATTGATTGATTATTTTCCTGATGAATTTTTCATGATTGTTGATGAGTCTCATGTCGCAGTTCCTCAGATTCGTGGTATGTACGCTGGAGACAGGTCACGGAAAGAGACTCTGGTAAAATATGGTTTCAGGCTTCCTTCCGCTCTGGATAACAGGCCCTTGCGTTTTGATGAATGGGAATCTATGGTTAAACAGGTATTGTTGGTCTCAGCAACTCCTTCAGAGTATGAGATAAATAAGTGTCATGGTAAGGTTGTTGAGCAGATAATTCGTCCGACAGGACTTGTTGATCCAATAGTAAGGATATTGCCTGCAAAGACCCAGGTTAAAGACCTTCTGTTACAGATCAGGAAGAGAGCAGACAAGAAAGAACGTGTACTTGTAACGACACTGACCAAGCGGCTTGCGGAAGATTTGAGTGAATACATAAAAGAAGATGGCCTTAAAGGAATGTATTTGCATTCAGAATTTAACGCTATTGAGAGGGTGGAGATACTTAGAGACCTCAGGCTTGGAAAGTTTGACGTAGTTGTGGGCGTGAATCTGTTGCGGGAAGGCCTTGATCTGCCGGAGGTATCATTGGTGGCAATACTGGATGCTGATAAGGAAGGGTTCCTTCGTTCAGAGACATCCCTTATACAAACGATTGGACGGACTGCCAGAAACGTAAACGCAGAGGTTATATTATATGCTGATGAGGTAACGCAGTCCATGCAGAAGGCGATGGATGAAACTGAGAGAAGGCGCAGGATTCAGCTTGAACATAATAAAGAGAATAATATTACACCGCAGACTATTCGTAAGGGAATCAGAAAAAGTATTGAAGATGAAAGCGCTTCAAAAAAGATTGCAAGGCAGATGGTTAAAGAAGATGAGGCTGAATACGTAACTCAGGAATATATAAGAGAACTTGAAGAAGAAATGCTTCAGGCGGCCAGCGATCTCAACTTTGAAAAGGCGGCTGAGATACGCGACAGGGTCATCAGATTGCAATCGTAGACACGAATTTCCCCCGGACAAACAGCGCCGAGGGCGAGTAAAAGGCACGAATTGACACTAAGGTTGTAGACACGAATTGCACGAATTAACACGAATTGGCAGTAATTGAAAGATAATGGAGGATAGGTTGTTAGAATAAATTCGAAGCACGAAATCCGAAATTAGAAACAATTTTCAAATCACCAAAATTCCAATTTTAAAAACTAAAGAATTTAAGTCCACAAAATATCTTTTGCTTTGAGCATTTAGAAATTTGAATTTTGGATTTGTTTCGAATTTCGATATTCTGATTTCGAATTTTAACTAATGAAACTTCAACAACTTATAAAACATCAACAACATGTTAGTAGTTTTGACGATTTAAGCGCCTAAAGTTATTGGAATATTACAGACAGATATGCATACAGAATTTGATCTTGAAAAGATAAAAGAAATCGTTCAGTTGGCTATTAAGGAAGATATCGGAGACGGAGATATAACCTCTAAGATATTCATTCCCGATGGTTCCGAATCAGAAGGGATGTTAATAGCGAAGGAAGCCGGTATTGTTGCAGGGCTGCCGGTTGCCGGATATGTCCTGTCACAAATAGATGAGAATTTGATTCTCACTTCAAATATTGAAGACGGTTCAATGGTCAAAAAAGGTACGATAATAGGCAGTGTTAAGGGTTTAACATTATCATTGTTGTCGGCAGAAAGGTTGGTGCTGAATTTCCTGCAGAGACTTTCCGGTATTGCGACCGCCACAAACAGGTTTGCGGAGAAAATCAAGGGATATAGGACACAGATAATGGATACGCGCAAGACTGCACCGGGCTGGCGTTACCTCGAAAAATATGCCGTGAGGGTTGGAGGAGGGATAAATCATCGTATGGGATTATACGATCAGATTCTGATAAAGGATAACCATCTAAAGACAATGGGATCAGAGAAAGAAAATGGTACTATCATCAGGCTTGTAAAAAAGGCCAGGGAGCAAATAGAAAATGGGATGCTCATAGAAATCGAGGTAGAAGATTTATGCCAGATCAAGGACGTGGTAAATGCAGGTGTTGACATAATCTTGTTTGACAATATGGAGCCATCAAAGATAAGAGAAGCCGTTAGCATGGTGAAGGAAGCCGAAAAGAATCAAGGTGCAGGAACAGGCAAAGCCATCCTGACAGAAGCCTCAGGAAATATTACCATTGAAAATGTTGAAGAATATGCGGGCGCCGGAGTGGACAGAATTTCGGTTGGCGCTATAACTCATTCGGCCAGGGCGCTAGACATGTCTTTTGAGATAAGTTAATGATATCTAAATTGAGCGATTTCGTAGCCGCAACCTCAAAGCTGAGCTTAGCTCTGTGAGGTTGCGTAACTTACACAAATCCATCAGGTGATGTAAAACGCAGGCTAAAGCCAGCGGCTACAACGGCATGTAAAATAAAATCGCTCAATTCAGGTGATAGAAGATTTTCACTGTTTCAGGAATTTATTTAATTTTCTAAAGACATCCCTGTTTCAAATGCAATCTTCAGTGCGTCAGGATGCTTAATAATGTCTCCTTTCTTTTCCATACCTGTAAATAATAGCTCACCTTTGTATTTTATGTCAAGTACGTGAAATATAGCCTTTACTACTATAATTGCTCCTTCAAAAATATTTTTACCATCTATCGATCCCGCAGTGGAAATGAAATATCCTGAACGGTTTCCTTTTTCAGGACTTATCAATGCCTTCTTAAGGACATATTTTCTGGACCATAAGGCCTGACAACGGTCAATAAGTGATTTCAATTGGGCACTAACTCCTCCAAAATAAATCGGAGAAGCAAACACTATGTAATCTGCTTCCAATAATTTGTTATACATCAATTGCATATCGTCATCGATTATACACTGACCATTCTTTTGGCAAGAATCACAAGACGTACATGGCGATATTTTAAATTCATTGAGAATAAATAGCTCAGTTTGATGGCCGTTGGCCCTGGCGCCTCGTAAAAACTCTTTTAAAAGTAGTTCGGTATTTCCATCCCTCCTGGGACTGCCAGATATTCCCAATACCTTACCAATTCCTGTCATTTGCAATTCCTGCTCGGGTTTTGTCATCACCGGTGCAAAATCAAATCTATCCAGATATACATTTCCGATATAAATTTCAATCCATTGTATAAAATGTTAATTCTCATTTGGATGTTTAATCTATGTTATAATATATTGCGCTAAAATATTGAAATAAAATAAATACAAAATGTTTCTTCCGGATTGGCTCACCGCTAAGGTTGAGGGAAATCCAGATTATCAATTCCCTGAAGATTTTTCACCTTGAGGGGCTATTTATTAAAGCTCAAAAAATAAGTCAAAATACCCCTGATACCATTGAAAAGTGAGTATTTAAGACGTTAATATAGGCTTGACCGTCATACCTTATTTATGTATATTTCCTGAGTTCATGTGTGATTATTTGTGATGCTTTGTTAAAAGAATACGTTTTTATTTGGAGAATAGGATGGATACTTATCTGGACAAGCTTGCACCATGGGAGGAGAGAAGGGCGTATTATAATAATATAAAACCTGGCAATAGCATCACAAAGATGAAAGAAGCCTTGAAGAAGCAGACGCAGAAGATGATAACTGCTCAAATTGCCTCAACAGATTCAATTATTTCAAGCCAGGAAAGAAAAGACGATGTAATTCAGGATATTGAATATGACATAAAAAGTGTCGGGAAGGGGATGTTCGGGTTGAAGGCGGCATTCGAGTGGGGAATATCTGATGTCGTCTGGTTAATAGAAAAGGATACAGAAGATTTTAAAGAGGTTATGATAGCCATTAGTAGGGCCTCTAATACACAAATAGATAGGCTCAGGGACAAAGCGGAAGGTGCTTATGCAAGTGGTAAGATGGATAATGCGCTGGTGTATTTCACGGAATTGGAACCATATACTACGAAAGATTTCTCTGTTTGTACAAGTCTTGGAATGATTTACCTTTTTCACAAGATAAATAAAAAAAAGGCTCTGGAATATTTTGAGAAAGCCGTAAAATATGCCAGATCGCTTTCTGCTTATTACGCAAGTTACGCTTTGTTATACAAGGCATTAATCAAACGTGATTTTGGACTCATAGAGGAAGCTGAGGGATGTACAAATGAAGCGGTTAAACTTTCGCCTGATTTTGCTGAGGCGGTGTATCAAAATGCTCAATATAATGCCCTTTTGAAGAGACCTGAGAAAGCTGTTTCGTTATTAAAGAAGGCTATTAAAGAGGATATTATCTACTGTTTAAAGATTAACGGTGAACGGGATTTTAACGGAATAAAACCTGAAATCATTAAATTGTACGAGGAAATCAGGAACGAGAAGAATGGAGAAGTTAAAGAAAAATTAAAAGAAGAGAAAAAAAGAGCGGATTTAATAAATAATGCCGTAAATAGTATTCAAAGGTTAGGATATGATGTACCCGAAAATTATTCCGTTGAATTATTCCAAAAAGGTGAAAACAATGAAATAGATAAAATGCTGGAAAACAATTCGATTTTTGATGCACACATAGCAGGTATTCTACTTGCGCTCTTATCTAAGAAGCTGCAACTAAAAAAGGAACTGTTAAGAAGAAAAGGGGATGAAATACTTATAAAGATTGATGACCAAATGCAAAAGTTAAGTGATGGGTTGATAGGGGAAAAGAAGAAAGGCGGCTTTATGTCTTTTTTCCTTCTTCTTCTTTGCGGCCAGATAATCGCATTTCCATTTGGGTGGTATATTGGAATACCTATAGGAATATGTGTGACAGAAGGCATTCTTCTTTTTATATGTTTGTATGTGAGTGTTGTCTTACCTCAGTCAAAATGGAAAGAGGTTAATGCCAAACAAAATGAAAAAAACAAACTGGTACGGGTTACGAAAAAGATATAGATGGAAATCTTTGGCTTATTCATATCCACTATCTTATTAAGGCCGTATGTCTTTGTATGGTTGGGATTGTATTTCATTGCCGGTGGTCTGCAGCTTGGGATGAAGAGAATAATAGTCTTTACCATCCTGGCTTATGTTATTGCCTTCATTAAAAACAGACACCTGGTATTCCTTTGAGGTATTGCTTATCAATGCCATGCAAGTTATATATTGCAGACAGTATGTAAATCACCCATGAAATATCCATAAGCAGCAACTTTGTTGATCACTACAGTTTTTTTTCAGTTTTTTTTCTTGAAACGAAAGTATACTGCTGTTAGCATAAAGCACCTTAAATCTGTGGTAGTCGGAATTCTTTAATTTATTTACCTGTTGAATTTGTGCATATGGTGTCTGGCCTAAAACATAAGGAACACTTACACAACCGCAAATTATCTCATTTCACAGCTTTCATACCTGGATGTGTTGCTCAGGATATTGACAATAAGAAACGTACAAAAACCAATATTTCAAATTTAATAAACAAATGATTTATTAGTTTCTATCAAAGACATTATTAAGAGAAATCATGTTTGGTCTTAGCGGCTCATATTTGAACTAAAGGAGGGGAAATGTCGTACAGATTCTTTTGTGTTTCTTTCATTTTGATTTTGACAATGTGTACAGAGACGTATGCTGATACTTTAAAGCTGGAGGGATTTGGAGAAAAGATTGATGTAAAGATACTCGAAATGAATGAGGAGTTTATTAAGGTTGTTGTCCCTCAAAGAGAGATTGGTTCGCTAGGTATCAAATCACAGGATGACGATAAATATCCGGATACAGTCTTCATAAAAGTTGATGACAAAGAAGGTAAGGTGATTTGTAAGATTGTGAAAATAACTAAAGAACCAGGAAGTATTACATTGCAAATCCCCAGAGAGAAGGTTTCTGCAATACAGATAGCCTTTCCCGGCACTGAGCAGGATACGGACAGTAATCAGAGGGGTTCCTCAGATGAACGCAGGAAAGAGAGCGTGCCTCCACCAGTAGATACTGAAAGGTTAAAAGAACAGATAAAAGAAGAGTTAAGGCTTGAGTTTGAAAGAAAGCAGGGTAAAGGTGATATTGCAATTGAAGAAAAAATAAAAGAAGAATTAAGGCTTGAGTTTGAGGATAAAAAGCAGATGGACGAGGAGTTATTTGAGGTAGAGAACTACGGCAAGGTGACAGGCCGTATGCTTGCTAAAGGCAAGCCTCTTCCGGGGTGTCAGGTAAAAATAATGATGTTGGAAAAATGGGGAATATTTGGCAAGCCAAAGGAAGGTTTAAGATTTGAAACAATTACAGATGAGAATGGACGTTATCTTTTTGAAAAAGTACCTCCCGGCGGGTACAAAATATACTGGAAGCCACCCGGCGAAACTTCCTGGATCAGGAGCATTAAGATGGAGCCGGAAATCTTTGTAGAAGCGGGAGAGACTTATCATTTCCGTGATAGAGAGACAAATATAAGAACGGTAAATTAGCACATTTCATGATCGACTGCTCAGATGACTGCCAATTTAAATTGCGTAGAATAAATCAAAACAAGGAACGGATAGAAAATGACTATTAGAGTTAAAAGCCTGTTATGGTTCCTGCTTCCTTTTATTTTAATCGCAACTGTAACGGCGACATTTTGGTATTTCTATACCCACAAAACAGTAAAAAAGAATATTTTTGATCAATTGGAAATAGCTGCTGATGAATTGAAGAAACACGTAAATATTTTTTTAGAAGGGAAAAGAGGGAGAATCATTGACTTCAGCTCTGATGGTTTTGTCAGAGATTGTACAGAAGAGATAATCTTAAGAAAAGAGAGGATTCCGTATTGTACTGACCGCTTAAATACGCACCTTACTCTGAACAAGAAACCGCTTGATCCTGATATCCTTGCGGTGTTTGTCGTTGACCTCGATGGCAAAGTATTCAGTTCAACAGATAATGAACAAATTGGCAGAGATATCTCAGGTGAAACATGGTTTTCAGAGACAATGAGTAGTGGTTTTTACATAAGCGATATAAAATTGTCTTCAGAATTTGAACAAAGTACATTCTTTGATGTAGCAAGATTACTATTGACCAATGACGGTCTGCATACCATAGGCATAATAGCAAACAGATACAGAGGTGACAGTTTTAGAAAAATCACCCGCAGTGGAATAATAGGGGAATCCGGGCAGGAGATACCACTGGAAGGATTAGGAGAGACAGGAGAGGTGTATATTGTAAACAGTGACGGGTTAATTATAACTGAATCAAGATTCAATAATGATGTCGTGTTTAAACAGGTTGTTGATACAGAAGGTGTCAGGGCTGCATTCGATAATGAAGTGGGTATGACTGGCATATATACCGGCTATAAAGGTCATCAGATACTTGGTGTATCCCGGTATATTGAGAGGATGGGTTGGGTGGTGCTGGCAGAAAAGAGCATCTCCGAGGCTTTCGCTCCACTTACAAGGGTGAAAATTTTTACCATCATTATGGGTTCAGTGGGCATAATAGTTATATTAGCAATTGCAACCTTTTTTTCCAATATGATAACAAGGCCTATCACCTCACTGGCTTTAGCTGCAGACGACATAGCAAATGGTAATTTAAAAGGCATAGAAGGAATTAAGTCCAGAGATGAGATAGGCAATCTGGCAGATTCTTTTAACAAGATGACCATAGACTTGAGAAGATTCAGAGATGATCTGAAACAATCGGAAGAAAGGTATCGGGGGTTGATTGAAAATTCCTCAGAGATTATCTACCAGACAGATCAAAAGGGATTCTTTGCAGGTATGAACAAAACAATGTTAGATAAACTTGGGTATTTACCTGAAGAGCTTATGGGAATGAAAATAGAAAATATTGTGCCTGTTATTGAGCGTGAGAAGATAACAAGTCATATCCGGAGGGTAATTGGAAAAGGTAGCGACTTTATGGAAACAATGTTTCTCTCCAGGCAGGGAGAGATAATATATGTTGAAATCAATGCTAACGCCATGTATGATGCAAAAAAACGATGTATAGAGACAAGGGCGTTCGTTCGTGATATTACAGAAAAAAAGAAGGCAGAGGCATCGGAAAAGCACGAGAAGGAGTTACAGCTATTGTCTTCGCACATAATCTCCATCCAGGAAAAAGAGAGAAGGCGAATCTCCCGGGAACTTCACGACGAAGCGGGACAGGCGCTCACAGCCATGAAAATTAATATAGAGATGATGGAAAAAAATATTCCTGGAAGCGCAACAAATATCAGAGAAAGACTTGCCGAAACAAAGCAGCTTGTAATACATACCTTGCAGGAAATGCGATCGCTCGCATTCGACCTCAGGCCTTCATTGCTCGATCATTTTGGCGCCCTGGCGGCGATAAGAGAATATTCAAAGAACTATTCTGATAGAACTAATATAAACGTACAGGTTCGAGGCGAAAATATTGTTGAAAGATTTTCTCCTGAGATAGACATCCTTTTATATCGTTGTGCACAGGAAGCTTTAAACAATGTAGCAAAACATTCCGAAGCAACAGGTGTTATAATAGAAATTGTACAGGAGGAGCAGGAAGTCTGTATGAGGATAAAAGATAACGGTAAGGGGTTTGATATAGTAGATCCTTTTGAGGGAAATATGAATGGTTCAGGTATCGGCTTATTCGGTATGAGGGAAAGAGTGGCTCTCCTGAATGGGAGTATAAGAATACATTCAGAAGAAAATAAGGGTTCAGAAATAGAGATCCTTGTGCCTTTTATTAAAACTAATAATGAAAACCGTTCTTCTGAGGTGGCTGAAAATGTCTAAAATCAAGGTGTTACTGGCGGATGATCACACTATAGTAAGGCAGGGTTTAAGGGCCCTTCTAGATTCTCAAGAAGATATCGAGGTAGTTGGAGAGGCGAAAGATGGAAGGCAGGCATTTGAGAAAACGAAAGAACTGCTCCCTGATGTAGTAGTAATTGACATTACTATGCCAAATCTTAATGGAGTTGAAGCAACACGTCAGATTAAGAAACTGAATCAGGAAATTAAGGTACTGGTTCTGACAGTGCATGACAATGAAGAGTATGTACATCAAATCCTTCAGGCAGGAGCCTCCGGATATCTACTCAAGGAGTCGGCAGTATCAGACCTGGTTTCAGCAATAAATGCCGTAAAAGAAGGAGATATATTTTTAAGCCCTTCAATTTCTAAAGTAGTTGTTAAAGATTATATAAGACATGCTGTGGATGGGTCAGGGGATTTTGATAGTCTGGATGTGCTCACCGGTCGGGAACGTGAAGTATTACAGTTAATCGCTGAGGGCCACACAAACAGGGAGGTTGCCCACAATCTTAAGTTAAGTGTAAAGACTGTTGATGTCCACAGGTCTCACATAATGGAGAAACTTAATATACACGATATAACAGGTCTCGTAAAATATTCAATTAGAAAAGGACTTATAAAGTTTTAGCAGTTCAGCATACCTCTAATTTCCAACAACACATTTGCTCCTTTTTCTGTAATTGCTATATCAATTTTGTATTCCAGTACAAACGTAACCAATTCCAAAATTTCTGATCTCTGTGATTTAAAGACGGCACCAGGGTTTGCCTGTATCAGTTAATCACGGTGAGAACATTTTCCGCCATCAGGCTTATCAGGATTCATGATTAATTCTTCGTTTGAAGTCATGTCATCCTGCAGATGAAAACCTCAATTCAGATACTGATAACAAAAGTCTTACAAAAAAATTTAGATACATATTTTAGCCCCTTCTGTACATTGTGTTGGCAGCCTAACATGTTGATAATACAGTGTATATTACAAATGCATCATAGAAATCAAGTGCCTTTAATGAATAATTCTATATAGGAGATTAAATATTTACCTTATTAAAATGCTGTAAATTAGTGTCATTTTGTCAAAACAACAAATAGAATTTTTCCTTAGTTTGCCGGTAAAATCGTAAGATTAGATAAGGTGTAATTAATGAGCATGTAGGGTTAATTACTTATTATTAATAGCATTGCTGTGAGAAGTCGGTTCGAAAAACGTAATAAAATGTGCATTGTAAAATTAGTGCCTTAAAATTATACCATAATTCTTGATTATCAACCTTCAATAGCCCTATAAGCTTAATATTTTTTACTTATATGTGTTAATGACACATTGTGCCACGGATATAGTTTGGCCTATCTGTAAATGACAATGTATGCAGTTTTATCACGATACCTTCAAGCCATTCCTTTATATCCAGATAGGGTTTATTGGCGTAAGTCATATTGGTATTAGTGTTTAGCCGGTAATATCAATATAGAAATTTGTGTTATCTTTATAATCGGTACTATGTTTGCTGAAACTAATAAAGTTTTCGTTTAGAGTAACTTGATGTATCGGAATTTCAATAATATTGATCACACTTCGACTCCGCTCAGTGTGACGTCATTTCGAGCGGAGTTGAGGAATTTTGTCGTGATAGCGACCTAACTTGGTGTATGAGGAATTTCAAAGTCGGCGGGTAAGAAACCCGCCCTACAAAAATATTAAATTATTACGAGTAGGTCGGGTTTCTTACCCGACACTTGTTATCAGAAAGAATGAGGACATAAAAATTTCGCCGAAGGTTTAATTTAATGCATAGGAATTTCAATGTTGATAACACTTCGACTCCGCTCAGTGTGACGTCATCCTGAGCGGAGTCGAAGGATAGTCTTTTGTCGCGATAGCGACTTAACTTAATACTGATTAAATAAGAAAAGTTTAGTGAAAAAGTAAGAAGGCCAATTTAGAGTAAAAATATGAGCAAAAGGGAAGAAGAAAAATCATATGTGGTTTTGTACGTAGTGTTAAGCTTTATACTTGCATCCACAAACGTATGGGCATTCTGGAATGAAATTGTAGGTAAAAGGCCATGGAAAGATTATCAAAATCGCTTTTATGAGCTGGAATACGAAAATGCAGAAAAGAAATATGAAGATGCTGTATTGGCTTTTGGGCAACCTGATAAACAGTATATCTACAAGGCGTTCGAGAAAAAGCTAAATGAGGCAAAGGAAGAGTTTGAGAGACCGGCTACACAGTACAAATATAAAAAGGCATTAGAAGAATTACACGCTTTGGATAGGGATGAGTTGGCGCCGCTAACATTTGAATCAATAGTTACACGTAATAAGATGCTGGAAGAAGAATACAAGTATGGCAAGTACAAGAGAGAGGAATCAAAGAAAAAGATAGAGGAAATGGATAAAAAGATAAAAGAACTAGCTGAAAAAATTAAACATATTGAGGAGAAGAGAACCGGGTTGCAAAAGGAAATAGACGGGCTTACGAGTAAGATTACGAGGTACACAAAGGAATTGGAGTCACATTCGAGTAACATGCTCAAATATAAGGATGCTATGGTTAATTTAGGGTCGAGACGTCCACAGTTGCAGGTATACCAGGTGCATCTTGATGAACTGAATAAGGTAGATAGGTGTATGTCCTGCCACGTGGGTATAAATGAAAAGGAAAGCATTTCTGAAGAGCAGCCTTATAGCCGCCATCCAAGGAGAGAAGTGTATCTAGGTAATCATCCGCCTGAGCAGTTTGGTTGTGCATTGTGTCATGAAGGGCAGGCAAGAGCAACGACAAGTCCAAAAGAGGCACATGGTGAGGTTGGATATTGGTTGGAACCTATGAATAGGGGCAAGATGGCGCAATCTTCATGTATAAAATGTCATGATAAAGGCGAAGAGTTGGCGGGAGGCGAGGAGCTTTGGAAAGGGATAAAGTTGTTTGAGGAGCTGGGATGTTTTGGTTGTCATGCGACAGATGGATTTGGTGAAGATGAAAACAGGACGATAGGGCCTGATTTGACGGAGACAGGCAGAAAGGTTAATCCGGGATGGTTGGTTTCGTGGTTAAAGGGGCCTAAGAGTTTCCGGGCAAGTACGAGGATGCCTGATTTTAAGTTTGAAAAAGATGAAGCTGAGTCTATAGCCGCTTACCTCTGGCAGAATTCCGGAGATACAGGCGTTGAGAATGAAAGAGAATTTAATGAGGATATGATAGAAGAGGGTGGGTATATATTTGAGGATGTCGGTTGCCTGGCATGTCATAGCGATGAAGAAGATAGCGGCAGAACACATGGGCCAAATCTTGCCAGGATTGGCGAGAAGATGAACTATGATTACCTGGTTAGCTGGTTATTAGATCCAAAGCAACATCAGCCGAAGACAAGAATGCCAGATTTTCGGCTGGATGAGAATGATGCAGAATTATTAGCAGCGTATTTGATGAGTTTAAAGAGTGAAGAGTACGAAAAACCGGCAGAAGAGGCTGGATGGTTGAATGATAGTAGAACGGCAAAAAGAGGAGAAAAATTAGTAAGCAGATATGGTTGTTTTGGTTGTCATGAGATGCGGGGCATGGAAGGGAAATCCAATATAGGCGCAGAGCTTTCAGAGGTAGGTTCTAAACATATACATTTGTTTGATTTTGGTTTATCGGAGAAGGAATTGCTTCAAGAAGCCGGCCTGAAATATTCTCATGAGAATATCGGAGAGGCCAGGCGTGCCTGGATAATGGCAAAATTAGCGGATCCGAGACAATTTGATAAAGGAAGGTATAAGAGGCCGGAAGATAGATTAAGAATGCCCAATTTCGGTCTAACCGAAGATGAAATCGGAGCGCTATCAATACTGCTGGCAGGAATGAGAGAAGATGAAATGTCAGGGAGTTATGTGTATAAACAGACAGAGAAACAGAGGTATTTGGCAGAGGGTAAGAGGGCAGTTGAAAAGTATAATTGTATGGGTTGCCATCAGTTTACTATAGATAAATTGTATTTGGAGGACGGCACAGAGGTAAATGGTATGGTTAAACTTGAGGAGGAGGACAGCTTATACTTTCAGTTATGGGAGGATAATGATAATTTGGACCGGAAGGCAGGAGAGACGGCCCAAATAATGAAGGAACAGATAAAGGGCAGAAAGAGGTCTGAGGGGGGAGAAATAGCTTCATTTATAATAGATTATCATGTAGAGGAAGAGGGAAGATTGCCGGAAGAGGCCAAGGTATTTACACCACCGGTACTCTATGGGGAAGGCAAAAAGGTACAGTCTGAGTGGTTATTTAAATTCCTCAACAGGCCGATTAACCTGAGGCCATGGCTTGATGTAAAAATGCCAACGTTTAAATTTTCAGGGAATGAAGCTTCGCTTATTGTAAGATATTTTGCTGCAATGGATGAGCAGGAATACCCTTACGAGTTTCATAAGGAGACAGACAAGGGATATATGAAAGAAAAAGAGAGGGAAAATCCAGGTTATCTGGCAAGGGCAAGGAGTCTATTTGAGTCCAGGGACATAAACTGTGCGTCATGTCATGTCAGGGGAGATATAACACCAGAGGGAGATCCTTCAGATTGGGCGCCTGATTTATCACTGGCAAGCAAAAGATTAAAACCGGGTTGGATAGTAAGATGGTTGCTGAATCCGCAATTGATCCAACCCGGCACAAAGATGCCAAGTTTTTTTAGAAAAGATGCATTTCAGGATCTCTTTTCCGGGACGCCAACAGACCAGGTCGAGGCAATCAAGGATTTAATCATGAATTTTCCACAAGACATGTTAATTTCAGAAGAACCTGATAAAAGTGTTAAGAATACATTAAAATGCGTCACAAAAGAATTTGAACAATCATAGTCAACTTATTTAAATCCTAACCCGAACCAGTCGGAATTATAATATTGAGGAATTGACAAAGCTGAGCTTAGCTATGGGGATTAAGGAATTCCTGAATTTTTAAATTCTTAAATTTATGCATAGGAAATTCAATGTGACAACTTCGACTCCGCTCAGTTTGACGTCACCCTGAGCGGAGTCGAAGGATATCCTTTTGTCGCGATAGCGACCTAACTTGTGCCAAAATTGGTCAAAAAATTTTTGTTAAGGAACTAATGAATAAAAGAGTACCGATTTTTGTATTTATAGTTTGTACTATATGTTTTTTTTACGAAGTTAATATCTTTGCGCAGGCCACTCAAAAATTTCGTACATATATGCATGATGTTTCTGGAAAGATTCCAGAAACCGAAGATGCAATAGTTGCAGGAAAGATGATTTATGAGAAGAGCTGTTATTATTGTCACGGTGTAAAAGGTAATGGCAATGGCCCCGCAGCGCCACGTATGGATCCAAAACCAAGAAATTTCACCAGAAATGAGTATAAGATTCGTTCTACAGGGCTTGGTGCGCTTCCCACAGATGAGGACCTTTTCAGGATAATTACAAGTGGCGTGGAAGGTTCTGCCATGCCTTTCTGGAGTACCATGAGCAACGAGGAGAGATGGCAGGTTTTGTATTATATAAAGACTTTTTATAAAGGCTTTTCAAATGAAATGTCTGGAGAGATAGAAATTGGGGAAGAAGCTAATGCCACTTCACAAACAATAGAAGATGGAAAAAGGTTGTTCAAAGAGGCTGAATGCTTTTTATGTCACGGGAATAAGGGAAGAGGTGATGGAGAAATTACAATGACAATGAAGGCGGAGTGGGATATGCCTTATAAGGCAAGAAACCTGACAAAGAGCTGGTTGTTTAAGGGTGGAAACAATGTAAAAGATATTTATCGTACCATAACCACTGGTATTAATGAGACGCCAATGGGTTCATATAAAGAGCACCTTTCTGACGAAGAAAGATGGCGCCTGGCGCATTATGTAAAGTCAATTTCCCGTGAGATGAGCACTAATGTAGTGCTTAAATCAAAGCCTATAGAAAGTGAAATACCAATGGATCCGGATAGTTCGATCTGGGAAGATGCAGAATTAACTGAAATACCACTGGCAGGACAAATACTCGTAAAGCCAAGATTATGGAATGCTTCTATAAACTCAATAATAATCAGGTCTTTATATAATAAAGATAATATAGCCTTCCTGGTTGAATGGGATGACAGAACAAATAAGCAGGATGAAGTTTATCGCGATGCAGTAACCATGCAATTTCCGGTAAAGATACCGGATGGAGCAAAAAAACCTTTTTTTGTAATGGGTGATTCGGGTGGTAAGGTTTATATGTTGCATTGGGAAGCACACCATCAATCAGATGTGCACTCTGAAATTAAAGAACAAGCAGTAGAAGATAGTAAGTTTTTGGATTGGGAAGGCCTTGTCGTTGTGGAGGAATCCAATGCAAAAGGCGTAATGAATTATAAGTTACAATCTCAAGATAACCAGGAGGCAAAAGGTGTTGGTCAATGGGAAAATGGTAGATGGAGGGTGATGATAAAGAGGCCTTTATTTAGTGGAGACAAAAATGATACTAATTTTGAAAAAGGAAAGCTTATTCCCTTTACATTGGCTGTTTGGGATGGTTCTAATGCTGAACATAAAGAAAAAAAAGCTGTGTCATCCTGGTATTATATAACACTTGTAACACCCACACCAAAAAGCATTTATGGTTACATTGCAATTGCCATTATTATGGGTGTAAGTGTTGAGTTTTTCTTCATCGCAAGGTATCGTAGGTCTAATAGAAAGATGTCGGATAACCGTGCAGATTTTGGTAATACCTGAATTGAGAGATTTTTGTTGAGTGATCATCATAAGGTTTTGAAAGTTTATGTTAGTCCATAAATTTTCTTCTCACCTTTTAAGTGAAGAATTCAGTCATACCCGCCCGCCTGTAACTAATCGGGCAGGCAATCTGTTGAGTGGGAATTTAGTTCTTCTGATTTCTGGATTCCCGTTTCCCCGTCCGAACGGATTCACCCGGGCGGGCACGGGAATGACAACATCACATAAAAATCGCTCAATTTTTTATTGCAAGCCTGACACATCCAATTTCCAAAAAATACATAAGCATTTTCCTTTGTAATACATCAATTTCACGGCATTACATAGTTTCCAAATAAGGCTTTAAAAACGATCCTAATCGATTTGCAGTTTTTTGTTTTTCAAATTAACAACAATTCAAGAAGAGCTTGAAAATCAGGCTTTCTGCCCGGATTTAAACACACCGTAACCACAGTATATTCTTTGATTATAAATGTGCCTTTTGTTCAATCTATTTCAGCAAAGCGCTACAGACACAATATTCACATTAAAAGTTATCACACTCAACCAAACATAGCTTTGAAAACTCTACTATCATGGATGTTCCCTTCCAGGTAAACAAGCCCTTCTTATTCCCCTTGCCAAACTGCATAATCATAATCATCACTACTTGTAAATCCATCGTCTGTAGTGATCTCCTCCTGAAGAAATCCGTACTTTTCCTCAAGCCTGCCCATTCCTTTCTTGAAATATTCCGCATCACTCCAATTGCCTCTCGCCTGCAAGCACTAATTACAGCCATAATAACACCTAGGAATTTCCGGATGGGAACTACTTAACAGCAACTACTTTTGACGCGTCAAATAAGCCTGCTCTTCGAGTGAACCACCGCAATTTGGTAAGTTGCCATCTAACGGGAAATCTTAGTATATGTGATTAAAGTGAAAACCTACAAAAAAAATTAAGATATATTTCTTAACTCTGATGGGACACTGCATAAACAGTCTAAGCTGTTGATAATACAGTGCCTACCGCAAGCAGAGTATAAACAGGTTAATGCTTTTTATGAATTATCCTGGTAGTAGACTGAACCTTTGCCTCATGGAAATGCAACATTTGGTGTCATTTTGTCAAAGCAACTAACAAAATATCCCCTTAGCTTACCAGTAGAATTACAAGAACAAGTAAGGTGTAATATATTTATATATAGGGTTAATTACTTATTGTCAGTAGTTTTTTTATTAGAGATTAATTCGAGAAGCATAAAGAATGTGCATTGTAAAATCTGTCTCTTGGGAAAATATGCAAAGATTCTTAATTATCAAGCTTCGATAGCCCTATAATCTCAATAATTCTTACTTATATGCGTTGGTGACACATTTGTTCCATTGATATGGGCTATATATTTACAAATGACAGCTTTTGCAGATTTGGAGTTATATCCAGGTCTCTTTAGTTTGTAAATTAAACTGGAGTTATTGACGTAACGCAAATGGTGTTAGGTGCTTATCTAATGGCGTTGATATGGAAAGATATGTTGGTTTTATAGTTCGGTATTAAAATTGCTAATAACCTTGTTTACTTTGTCGAAAAGTATTGGATATATGACAGGGAAAAGATGTTAGTAATAGGTAATAAGCCTTGTGTAAGTTGTAACATACAAATGTAGAGCTGCTTAGCTCGTATATTATAGGCTTTGGTGTATATTTCCTTATACACTCAGTTAAGTGTTGATACTTTGACGGTGCTCAGTATCAACCCTGAGCAAACCTCGTTCTTGATGTCGGGGAAAGTCGAAGGGTTGATTTCATCTTCGACAATATTTATATTTTTAGTTTTCTCAATTTTCAAGAGGGGGGGAGTTTTTATGAAGAAGAGAATTTTATTAGCTGGTTTTTCGGTTTTTGCAATTGTGGGGATGTTGTTTGCAATGTTCCCTCAGGATTCACAGGCAATCCCGCCATTTGCAAGGAAGTATAAGACATCATGTACTACCTGCCATTGGGGAACTTTTCCCAAACTCAATGCGTTTGGAAAGGCTTTCTTCGCCAACGGCCTGAGGATGCCGGGCGGCGGTGATGAGGTATTTATTAAGGACGAACCGGTAGAAATGGGCGCCTCTGCCTGGTCAAGGTTGTTTCCAAAGGCCGTATGGCCGGGTGAGATTCCTGGATTGCCGCCTATAGGTTTTAAGATGATTAGCCAGTTTAATGTAACAAAGGAGAGGCCACACAGTGCCAGAGGGTCAGCTACCGGAAGTCCGGAAAGGGTAAACGATACAGCGTTCGTTGGTATAGATGCTATAGAGGTGCTCCTTGGCGGAACATTTGGCGAGACACTGTCCTTTTTCGCTGCCGGCCCAATCTCAGGACTAGAGAGGGCTTATGTTAACTATACGCCATTTATCTTCGGTGAGCAGGGCCTGCTTAATGTAAGAGTGGGTAAACTAGACATGCGCGGATCTCCTATATCAAACCATAGGAAAATGACTGATTTTGGTTACATCATGACCGTCATGCCTTCGATATCGTCAGGTAATTTCTTCGGGTTTCATCCTAATCAGCAGGGTATTGAGTTCTGGGGTAGTAAGAATGGCCCGGGTGGCAAGGGCGGTCTTGAATGGGCATTAGGTATTGTCAATGGCAGCACAGGTGATGCGGAGGCGTGGTTTGCAGGTGCTGGAGATATGGGGACTATATTAGGAAATGTAACTGCAGATGCGCAAAATGGTACTCCCGGCGGCGGCGAGACTAATAACCATAAGGACTGGTATGCCATGGTTTCTTACAAACTATGGGGTATGGGTGTGCTTGGTGAAGGGTCGGTGGACGATTCGCTGGTTGCAAAAGAGAACTGGCAGGATAACTCCGTCAGGGTAAAGGGTTATTACTATAGCGGTGTTACTGGTGCGTTTCTTGATAACCCGATTACGGGTGGCAGGGGCAATCCTTTTCTTGGTCTGGCGGGTAACGGTGCTAGCGGTGTATGGGATCCTGACGGTAATAGGTTTAAACGATTTGGCGTCCTGGTCGATGCCTACTGGTGGAACTTTAACTTCATGGCGGCTGCATCGTTTATGGAGGATGACCTGTCAGGCACGATGACATATGCAGCAGGCGAGTTTGGCAATGCTTTCAAGCCGGCAGAGACGGGTTCTAACTTTGATACATCAATTTACACGGGAGAAGTTCAGTGGGTTGCGTTGCCATGGCTTATACAAGCTGCAAGGCTTGAGAATGTTAATCCTGATTATGATGTAAGGGACCTGAAGTCATTTACAAAGTATACGTTGGATACAACCGTAGTCCTGAGGGCAAATATGAAGCTTAAGCTTGCTGCGAATTTCTCCAATTATCCGGATAGTGATTCAGATGGAACCCCTGAGCTTGATCTTGGAAACAGGCTTATGGATACAACGTACAGGGTTGCTTTAGATGTTGCTTTCTAAAAAATTTGAAGCATAAATTTAGTTGTCCTTTGCGTAATTTATAGACAGTTCATGTGAAGTTGCAAAAGTAATTGCTTTACAAGATAGCAGCTATGATGGATGGACAGAAACCCGGGTCAAACAATAACCTCCCCGTTTTGGCCTGGGTTTTTGTCATTTTAAAGGCAACTCTTTATCCACAACCATAAGCAGGCAGTAGGCAAGCGTTGTAGGTTATTTGCTGTTTGCTTACGCAGTCTGTCTTTTCAAAATTCACCGTTCTGTGTTCGATATTGTTTTCAATGACTTACACAAGGCTTTGCTGAAAAAACGAGGTCTTGCATATTTTTTGTACCGGGAAAGCCCAAGCCAGATAAATTATCATATTTTGGCCTGGGTTTTTTTATTGTGCGCTTACAGCGCCTAAATTATAAACATGTTGTCGCTTACAACCCGAAGAAAGCGGCCTTTTTTCCAAGCTTATCTTAGAAAAAATTTAGGAAACTTACTGTAATTTGTTGACTACCCGGAAAATCCCATCGCATAATGAATAACCTCCTTCTTTTACAGACTGGATTCCCTGCGAAAGCAGGGGGGGGGGATGCCTCTCTTTCGAGAGGAGCCCAGTTTGTTTTAAAATAAAATACTAAAGGTTTAATTCACAAAGGTTTAAAAAAATCCCTCATACTATTCGAGTAAAAATGCCATAAATAGTGAACGCCTGCCCGACATGTTTTTTGGCGGGAAGTGAACTAATTTATTTAATTGACAATATTTTACATTTAATCTAACCTTACTCTTATGCATCTTTTCATTCCAATTTTCCCGCTGTGATTTTTGAGTTTCCATTAATATTTGCAAAACATATAGTGCATAGCCTGTAAAATGTGTAAATGGATTCATCATTCTACTACAAAAGAACCTGAACAGAAAAGGAGGAAAAAGTGGATAATAAATGGTTTTCTTTAGGCATATTTGTATTGTTGCTGTTCTTGCCCCTTTCTATATGTGCTCAAGAGATTGATGAGGAACTCCTGGCAAAGTTGAAAATGCGGTTGAAAGAAGAAATAAAAGAAGAAGTGTTAGGGGAGATTCAGCAAAAATACGTATTAGTGCCAAAGGAAGAAGGTGAGGTACAAGACTATCCCGGAGAGATTGAAATTGCGGTAAAAGAAGAGGATACGGGGAATGATAGGGACGAATTTCTATCCTACTATTTAGGTAAGGGTCTCAGGGTGGCTGGTGAGAGGATGGTTATCAGAGGATTTAGTGACATAACCTTTGAAGATCAAGACATTCACTCCAAGCGTAGGTCTGATGGGAATGAGAGTTTCTTTGAACTGGGCCATTATAACCTGTTCATTACTTCTCGGTTGGGTGATCGGATAACTTTCCTTGGTGAGACAGCTTTTGAGGTTCCTGAAGGTTCTTCTGAAATGGAGATAGATATAGAGAGACTATTGGTTAGGTATTCTATTGCCGATTTCATAAATGTTTCTGTGGGGAGACGCCATACTCCTTTAGGATATTGGAATACGGCGTACGCACATGGTCGGTGGTTACATACTACTATATTCAGGCCGGAGTTATTCAAATGGGAGGATGATGGAGGGGTGTTACCAACACATCAGTTAGGCGTCATGCTGGACGGAAGAGTGCCCATAGGCCCCTTTGATGTAGGATACGAGTTGGGATTCTCTAACGGGAGGGGAAACACCCCCGGCATTGTTCAAGATACCAGAGACTTGAATGATCAAAAAGCTGTTAACCTATTGCTTGATTTTAAACATTCCGGAATGCCAGGCCTGACATTTGGTGTAACCCTTTATCATGACGACATTCCAGCATCTGAAACCTCTCCCATACATGGGGACATGGACGAATTCATCTATGGGGCGCACATTGCGTATCTAAAGGGTAACAATGAGTTTCTCGCAGAGGTACTTAACACACACCATGGGAACGATGGTAGATCAGGGAATTATGATACCTTGGGTTACTACGCGCAGATGGCACACCGTTGGGGCAAATTCAAGCCGTATTACCGATTTGACAGGGTAGATTTAGATAAGAATGACCCGTTTTTTGATACGAGAACTAAGAATATATTAAAACACAGTCTTGGCCTTCGCTATGACATCGTGGACTTTAATGCCCTCAAGTTCGAATTCTCTTTTTCTGATACTAACAAGGAAGACATTGCAGCAATAGCCATACAGACTGCATTTTCATTTTAACTATGCATAATTTAAGACTATACATAGTTGCATTCTTTACAGTTCTTTTGGTTTCGTGCAAAACATTAATGGCTGCAGATATAGCCATTGTAGTGAATGTAAACAACGTGGTGGATAAGTTGTCCATGGGGGATGTCGAGAAAATCTTCAGAGCTGAAAAACAGTTTTGGAAAAATGGTAAGAAGATCAGGTTGATTATGAGACCTATGGATAGTATTGAAGGCAAAGTGTTATTGGAAAAGATTTATAATATGCCTCAAGAGGAATTTAAACTCTTCTGGCTTGAGAAAGTCTATGGGAACATTGTTACGGAGCCTCCCACAATCATCAGCTCAGCGAGCATGGTTAATATATTAGTGGGGCAACTTCAGGGGGCTATAGCCCCTATTGAGGTGAACAAGATATCTGAATGGGCAAAGATAAAGGTGATGAAGGTTAATGGAAAGATGCCTGGAGAGAGCGGCTATCCTTTAAAGGCAGAAAAGTAAAAAACTTGTTATGAAGATAGTTAGTAAGCTGGTATTAATACTTGGGGTTGTTATCTTTCTGGTGATAGGGTTGGGTATAGCGGGAGGACTTTCTGTTATCTGGATGAGACGTAGCGCAGATCAGTTAGAGAAGGCGAGTCATCAAGCCTCACAAATAGCAAACCTGAATGTAATGACTCAACAATGGGTTGTTTCTGCAGAATTTATCCTTAGGGGAGAACCACTCTATGACTATTTCTACCTGAATACCGTGTTATTGGAAGAACATATTTCCTCCATAGTGGACAAATTGCTTCCCCAAAATGAAAAGGATATGATATCTGGAATTTCAATTAGTTTTAATCAAATAAAAAAACAAGTAGAAAAATTAATTAATAAGACAGAACCTGCGAATTCTGAAGTAATAGAAGTCTATATTCAAAAGTTGCTCAAACAGGTAGAAGTTCTTATGGATAATCATAAGCTTTATATGGATAAATTAGACAAGGTGGCTGATAATACAAAAGATGTGGGTAAATACATCTCCATTGGCATTCCTTCTACTTGTGTTATCCTGGCTATTTTCCTTGGAGTAAGCATGGGACGCAGTATCATTTATTCCATGAAGCGATTAGTCTCTGCTACAAAGACAATGGCTATGGGTGATTTGACGAGAGAGGTAGGGTTGAGATCCAGGGATGAGTTTGGGGAAATAGCTAAGGCATTTGATGATATGAGGGAGGGATTGAGGGTGTATCAAGATCGCCTTAAAGATATCAACAAAACTCTGGAGGAGCAAGTGGCCGAACGCAAAATAGCAGAAAGAAAACTTATCAGCTATCAAAAACGGCTCAAATCTCTTGCATCTGAATTGTCATCGATCGAAGAAAAAGAACGTCGTAGCATTGCCTCAGAACTACATGACCGCATCGGTCAGACCCTGGTTGCCATGAATATTAAGTTAGTAGGGTTGCGAGAATTAAGCACTTCGAATGAACGAGACATTGTCATAGATGAAATTAGAACTCTTCTTGAGGAAACCGTTCAGGATACACGGACATTAACATTTGAACTTAGTCCACCTGTCCTCTATGAGCTTGGTTTTGAGCCAGCCGTAAAATGGTTAATCGAACAGTTTCAGGAGCAACACAAAATTTTGATTGAATTAGTAAACGATGAAGAGTACAAACCATTAGTTGATGATATACGTATTCTCCTCTTCAAGTCGTTACGCGAATTGCTCACTAATATCGTCAAGCATGCCAGGGCATGCAGTACAAAGGTTCTTCTTAAGAAGGAAGGTGGCAACATGCGAATTGTGGTTGAGGATGACGGAGTGGGTTTTGATATATCTGGATTTCGTTCCAAGGTTAGCAAGGCTGGCGGGTTCGGTCTATTCAACATACGTGAGAGGCTGGAATATCTTGGTGGACACCTTGAAGTTGTGTCGAAACCAGGTCATGGAACGCAGATTATGATGATTGCACCATTGAAGCAAGAGAAGGAAACCGTTATATAGTATCTAGCGGGCGCTACGAAATTAGCTTTAAATTGTAAGGAAGAGGTTGTAAAATTATCCAAAAAGCACACACATCGTCATGCTTAGATAAATAGAAAGGAGGATAATAATGGGTATAAGAGTTGTTATCGCTGATGATCACAAGATAGTACGAGAGGGGCTACGGTCGCTAATCGAGAAGCAGCCGGGCATGGAAGTAGTCGCTGAAGCAGAGAACGGACGGACGACTGTACAGAAAGTGGAAGAAGTGTCGCCTGATGTGGTTGTTATGGATATCAGCATGCAGGATTTAAATGGTATAGACGCCACTCGTCAAATCATTTCCAGATTTCCGTCCGTTAAAGTAATTGCCCTTTCTATACATTCTGACAAACAGTTTGTAGCTGGTATGCTCAGTGCCGGCGCCTCGGGTTATTTATTAAAGGAAGGGGACTTCAGGGAGCTGACTAATGCCATCCGTATGGTAGTTTCAAATCAGGTTTACTTGAGTCCTCGTATAGCTGGCATCGTAACCGAGGGTTATGTGCGTCATTTGTCGGAAGCCGGCTCCTCGGCGCACTCAATCTTAACAGCCAGAGAACGAGAGGTACTTCAACTTCTTACTGAAGGTATGTCTGCAAAGAATATAGCATCACACCTTCGACTGAGTGTGAAGACTGTCGAAGGTCATCGCCAGAAAATCATGGGCAAGCTAAAGGTTAACAATGTTGCAGAGCTTACCAAATATGCTATCCGTGAAGGTTTAACTACTCTTTAATATAAATTTCCTACCGTATTAATCTGCCTGTTTAGAACAACTCGGCTTGTCATGTGAATGTCAATTGAATAAAGCTGTAGCGGAAATATTCAGGTTTCCATTTCTATGATTGCTATATTATTATGTACGGCTTTAGCCTTCGCTACTACAGTCTCCTGATTTATGGTAACGCTTATTAAACCTGCTTAATTCAATGGCATTCAAATTAGATAAGAATTTCTTGCTATAAGTGGTACATAACAATAATTATAATAACATGCGCTGGCCTTGTCTTAATCGCAACACCATTCCGAACAAGCCATATTTTAATTAACAACATCTATTTTACCTACTCATTACATCTTATTCCTTGTACTGTTTTCAGGAATATAGAAGCATACAAAGCGGTCTTTTTTTTTCATAAATATATGCATCCACCAATTGTCATCTCACCGCATGGGCGGTAAACTCCTTAGCACTTCTTAATCCTTAAGCTGATAAATTGTTTTCTTTCAGAAAATAGAAGAAAGTACTTACTGAAAAAAAATTGATGTTGCTTAAGGCGTTTATGAGTCAGAATTTTATTAGCTCTAGTATTATTGAAGAGAGGGAGGGATAAATAATGAGAGCAATGAGAAAGTTTATATTGGGATTTTCGGTATTTATGATCCTTGGGACAGTACAGGCAACATTTCCTCAGGATTCACAGGCAATACCGCCATTTGCCAGGAAGTATATGACGGCATGTACAACCTGTCACTGGTCAACTTTCCCGAAGCTTAATGCGTTTGGTAGGGCGTTTCGTGCAAACGGCCTGAGGATGCCTGGTGGCGCTGATGAAGTTTTTGTAAAGGATAAGCCTGTGTCTCAAGGAGCTGCTGCATGGTCAAGGTTGTTTCCAAAGTCGGTATGGCCGTCTGATATACCGGGTATGCCGCCTATAGGCATTGCTATGAAATCCGATTTCAATATGACCAGGGAAAGGAATACGAATCCGATAGGGATGGGCGGCCCAACACGACGTGACAATCTTCCTGGTAATTATTTTAGTGGTATAGGTAGTGTAGAGCTTTTCAGTGGTGGCACTTTGGGTGAGACTCTATCATGGTTCGCAGTTGTTGGATTATTTGATAATGAAGGCTTTGGCGGTAGTACAACAAATATCGACAGGGCTTATTTCAATTATGCGCCATTCGTCTTTGGTGAACAGGGGCTTGTCAATGTCAGATTTGGCCAGTTCGAGCCTCGTGTAGTGCCAATGTCAAACCATAGAAGACAGCTCAGGATAACACCTTACTTAATGAATATATTTCCGGTCTTACCGGCAGGTAACTTCTTTGGCTTTGCACCTAACCAGAAGGGTATTGAAGTATATGGTAGCTTAAATGGTTTTGGTGGGAAGGGCGGTCTTGAGTGGGCAGCTGGTATTGTTAATGGTCAGCCGGGAGGCGCTCTTGGTGCATTTAATGGCGCATCAGGTATGTCGGGAACCATAAGAGACAATGTAAATACCAGAAATAATGAACGATTTGATGTGAACAGTGGGAAAGACTGGTATGTCACGGCCTCATACAAGATTGGGGGTATGGGCGTACTTGGTGAGTCGTCAGTTGATGAAAAACTTATAGCGACCGAGAACTGGCAGGATGATTCAGTCACAATAAAAGGGTATTATTACCAGGGTTCGACAGGCGCTTGGACTGATGATCCAGGTGGTCTTATAGGTAATGCAGCTTTCATGGGTGCTGATGCCGATGATAATGCCTGGGACGAGGACGCTAATAGTTTTAAGCGTTATGGCGTTGTTGTTGATGCCAACTGGTGGAACTTTAACATTATAGGAGCAGCATCATTCATGGAGGATGACCTTACTGGTACAACAACCATGCCTAATATGTTGAATTTGCCGCAAGAAACTGGTGATAAGTTTTATGTAGATATTTATACAGCCGAGGTTCAGTATGTTGCATATCCATGGCTTGTGCCTGCTTTCAGATTTGAGAAGGTCAATCCTGATTTTGACGTAAGAGACCTTAATACATTTGAGCGGTATTCTTTTGATGTTTCAATTCTTGCAAGGGCGAATATGAAGTTCCTTGTCGGCGCATCTTTCTCATCCCTTCCGGATGAAAAAACAGGTGTAAATGGATTAGAAGTGTCAAATCCTGACTTACCACCATTTGATGATGTGATGAGGATTGGTGTAGATATTGATTTTTAGGCAAACTCAAACAATTTAGGTTGTAATTATATTTAGCAAAGATGAAACAGAGTTAAAGTCATATGTAGTGTAACTCTAGACAGAAACCCAGGTCAAACAATAACCTCCCCGTTTTGGCTTGGGTTTCTGTCATTTGTGGAGGTGGGGAGTTATAGCTTGTTGTCTTTTTGTCAAATTGAGTATCTAATTCCTACCCAAAAAGCTGATAACATTGTAAATATTTATAAACTGAAATGCTTCTATTTTTAGGGAAAACCCTTAGATATAAGCCGATTTTTAAATAATTTGCTAAAAACAACGTTCTTATCTAGATTGAAAGTAAAAAATTCCTATTTTTAAGAAACGCAAATAGGTGATATCCCTATTTGTGGCTGTATTAATACACTATTATTCAGTATTTTTTAATCTATAACCGCAAATGCCATCTTGTCGCGAGAAATGGCACAACTTCTTTTATAATGTCACCTTATGCAAAGATTAAACGTGGTTTTGTAGTGGTTGCTTCTGGAAGGAAGAAAATTGTTTCTCTTTATCTTATGGTGACAACATTATTTAGCGTAGTTAGCGTTAGTTTATAAGGTGAATTTGGTACTGGCTTTGCTAAAGCTTTCTCTACAATATTAAAATATTACAGACTATAGGAAAAGGAGGGATAAGTCCATGAAAAGAACGTACTTAGCAGTATTTGCTTTTGTAGTAGTGGTTCTGTTTACGGCAAATTTGAAGGCGGAAGATCAACAGGAGCAGTTACAAGCTGCCATAGCGGGGTTAAAAACAGAGATAAGGTCTGACGTTACGGTGGAAAATCCTGGAACAATTACGGGTACAGTAAAGTGCAGAAGAGTGAGGCATTCCGGGGATGCGGTTGTTTACATTGAGAAGGTTGGAGATAACAAATACGATGCACCGGTTGAACACGGTGTTGTTGACCAGATGAACCTGATTTTTATACCTCATGTGTTAGCTGTTCAGAAGGGTGCAACAGTTGATTTTCCTAATAGCGACGAGGTAAGGCATAATGTGTTTTCGCCTCCCGATTGTTGCAATCAGTTTAATTTAGGAACTTATGATGCTGGCGCGTCAAAACCTGTTAATTTTGATAAATCGTGTGAAGTGCCTCTCCTTTGTAATGTTCATGCAGAGATGTCTGCATTTGTGGTGGTGTTGGATAATCCATATTTTGGCGTTACTGCGAAGGATGGAAGCTTTACGATTAATAATGTGCCGCCCGGTACGTATAAGTTGAAGACATGGCACGAAAAACTCAGATCTGAGGAACATGAGGTAAAGGTTGAAGGCGGCAAAACTGTAGAGGCGGACTTTGAATTGAAGAAACGTAAATAGACTTCATATCTGAAATCAAATAGTATCTTAAAAAAGGCAAATCAATTTCTGATTGACAATGTGTCGGAAGAAGATTTGGTTGATTATTTAACAACTGACAGTTTGTCAAATGTTGATAGGTTTATGACGGAATTGATGGAATGAGATAATTTTGAATTTTGTGTATCATGCCATATTATAAAGTACTTACAGAAAGAGATATAATGGCTGCAATCCCCTGGCAATTTGGCATTATACTTGCGAAACTAACTGACTTCAGTATTTTAGGTATGATTCTTTATGTTATTTCATTAGTGATGAAAGGGGAGATTTAGTATGAGGAATTTTTTGAATTTCTTTGTAGCGGTTTTGATTGTCTCGTTTTTTTGTGTTCCTGTTCTTGTCGCTCAAGAGGATGGAAAGACACTTACAGCAGAACAGGCTAAGGAAGCACAGGAAAAATTGGCAGAGGCTTTAAAGTCGCTGAAGAAAGAGATCAGGTCTGAGGTAAAAGTAGATAATGGCGGTACCATCACAGGTAGCGTAAAATGTAAGAGAGTAAAGTATCCTGAAGATGTCGTCGTATATATTGAAGAAGTGAATGGTAACAACTATCCTGCTCCAGAGGAGAAAGGTATTCTGGATCAGTTAAATTTAACATTTGTTCCTCATGTTATAGCGGTTCAAAAGGGAGCAGAAATTGATTTCCCAAACAGTGACCTTGTACGGCACAATCTCTTCTCGCCGCCGGATTGTTGTCAGCAGTTTAATCTGGGCACTTACGATGTTGGTGTTGTGAAGACTGTTAAGTTTGACGAGGTGTGCGACGTGCCTCTTTTATGTAATGTACACGCAGAAATGTCAGCTTTCGTTGTAGTATTAAAGAATCCGTATTTCTCCGTGACTGAAAGAGATGGCGTATTTAAGATAGAGAATGTGCCGCCTGGTACTTATAAAGTGAGCGCATGGCATGAGAAACTGAAGACCGTTACTAAAGACGTGACTGTGGAATCAGGAAAAGCGTCAAATGTCGATTTTGATTTAAAAAAGAAAAAGTGATATATGAGTAGCCAAATAACAACAGAAGAAAAATCACTCGATGATTCTACTAAGGCTGTAAATCGCAGAAGGGCTCTTTATCTGCTGGGCTGGGGTTTTATAGGCGTATTTCTGGCCTCAGTGGTTGGTGCGGCTATCAGGTTCTTTTTTCCGCGTATACTTTATGAGCCTCCTACGAAATATAAGGTAGGCTTTCCATTTGAGTATTCTGCGGGGGTTAGCGAGAGGTTTAAAAAACAATTCAGGGTATGGATAGTTAGAGAGGTTGATAAGATATATGTGATCCAGGCCAAATGTACTCATTTGGGTTGTACTCCTAACTGGCTGGCCTCAGAGGGTAAATTCAAATGTCCATGCCACGGGAGTGGTTTTACTCCTGACGGTGTAAATATCGAAGGGCCTGCCCCAAGGCCGTTAGAGAGATTTAAGGTTGCAATAGCAGATGATGGGCAGATTATGGTTGATGAGAGTGTAAGGTTCAGGGGCGAGCGAAGTGAATGGGGTAAATCAGGTGCTTTTCTTTCAGTTTAAAGTATCTGCTGATTATAGCTGTGCCTTGCTGGTGTTTTTAGTAATTGTTTTCCTTATCAGAGTGGTTTTGTTCACCAGGCCGGCATATTGGAGGTTTGAAATTGAGTGATAAAAAAGGAAAAGATAAGTTAAATATACGAGAGTTGATAAAGGCAAAGGGCATCCTTGGCGCAATTAAGGACTTGATGCTCAGTTCTCAGGTATGGAGTTCGTTTTTTCGTCATGGTCTGGAGGATACGCCAAAGACAAGGATGCAGACCGTAATAAGCAATTCCTTTCTCCATCTGCATCCGGCCAAGGTAAAAAGACATGCTCCATTGTTTAAATTTACATGGTGCATGGGCGGTATCACATTCTTTACATTTCTTATTTTAACGATAACCGGTGTTTTTTTGATGTTTTACTATCACCCCAATGTAAGAGACGCATACTGGGACATGAAGGGGTTGGAATACCATGTGCCTTTTGGCTTACTTTTGAGGAACCTTCACAGGTGGGGCGCTCATCTGATGGTGATAACCGTGTGGTTTCATATGTTCAGAGTATTTATGACCGGTTCGTATAAACCGCCGAGAGAATTTAATTGGGGGATAGGAGTAGTCCTTCTGGTTTTTACGTTGCTTTTAAGTTTTACGGGTTACTTGCTTCCATGGGATCAATTAGGATTCTGGGCTGTAACAGTAGGTACTAATATGGCTCGAGCTACACCAGGCCTGGGGCATGAGGGTCCTTTTGGTGAGTTACTTGGTATGACTGCTTATAATGACGTAAGGTTTGCGTTGTTGGGCGGATCAATGGTTGGTGGTAATGCGCTCTTAAGGGCATATATATGGCATTGTATAGGTTTGCCTCTGATAGTAAGCGCATTCTTAATAGTGCATTTCTGGAGAATACGTAAGGACGGAGGCATTTCGGGTAAACTGTAAAATAACCAGGTAGGGGTGAACGGCGTTCACATCCTGCACATTCAATTGTACAGAGCAATAGTACAGGGGAAAAAGAAGTGGAAAACCTTTGGCACATCATAAGCAAGCCTGACAATATACCAATTATTGGTTTGATAATCCTGTTGATTTACTTTACGTGGTTATCATTTAGCCAGGCATTTCAGAATGACAGGCATAGTGAAGAATAAGAATATTCGTAGTAATAACGGGTAGGGGCGAACAGCCGTTCGCCCACTACCATATACAAGATTATATAGAGGAATGATTTAGTGAATTACAGGATCGTTCATGCTGATGAAAATTGGTTCCGGGAAAATATAAGTTGCCAGAGTGCCTGTCCGGTTAATACCCCTGCTTCAAACTATATAGAGAGGCTCCAGGATGGGGATTATGATGGTGCATTGGGTTTAAACTATATGGCAAACCTGTTCCCTCATATTCTTGGCCGAGTGTGCACCCATCCGTGTGAGAGTGCCTGCCGCAGGGGCAAAATTGATGAACCGGTATCAATTTGTTCGCTTAAGAGGGCGGCGGCAGATTATGCAGACAAAAAATCTCCTGTAAGAAGTTCCATTGCAAATAGAAAGACAAAAAAGAAGGTAGCCATAATAGGCGCCGGCCCTTCCGGGCTTGCTGCCGGTAACGATTTGGCTGTTATGGGACACAATGTTACCATCTTTGAAGCGCTTCCTATGGCAGGTGGAATGTTAAGTGTAGGCATCCCTCCCTACAGGCTACCATGGAATAAGATTGAGGATGCTGTTAATTGGGTTAAGGAACTTGGAATAGAGCTTAAACTGAATAGTCCTGTAAACAGTTCAGAAGAGTTTGATAAATTGGTAAAGGAATATGACGCTGTGTACATAGCGGCAGGCGCACATAAATCAGTAGCATTAGATATACCTGGAGAAGAAGACCTGAAAGGAGTTCTTCATGGTATTACATATATGAAGGATATAAATCTCGGAAAACAGAAGAAGGTGCCATCGAGAGTTGCTGTGGTAGGAGGAGGATTTACGGCAATAGATTGTGCAAGATCATCCTTAAGGTTGGGAGCTAAGGAGGTATTTATTATATATCGAAGAACGTTGAAAGAGATGCCGGCAGGCGAGCTTGAAGTAAGCATGGCGGAGGAAGAGGCGATAAAAATACTTTATTTGACGTCACCAATAAAGATAATGGGAGATGTGGGTTCAAACGTAAAGGCTATAGAATGTATAAAGAATAAACTGGGCGAACCTGATGCGAGTGGCAGAAGAAGGCCGGAACCTATTCCTGGCAGTGAATTTACATTGCCTGTAGATATGGTGATAGCCGCAATAGGCCAGGCTCCGGATGCCGGTTTTGTGTCTGAGAAATCAGGTGTTGAATTCACAAAATGGGGTACTGTTGTAGTGGATCCTGAGAGTTTTATAACAAGCAGGACGGGTGTTTTTGCAGGAGGAGATTTCATAACAGGGCCTAGAAACGCTATTGAAGTAATAGGTGATGGCAGAAAGGCGGCCAGGGCCATAGATAAATATTTGAGAAAAGGCAAGGAAAGAAAGTATGACTATACCTTTATGGATAAGGACCCTGTGAGAAAAGTTTCTGGTTATGATTCTATTCCACGTCAGGAGCAGGATTCAGTTGAAATGGGTGAAAGATGGGATATAGACAAAGAGGTCGAGCTTGGTTTTTCTAAGGAGAATGCCGCTAAAGAGGCCGACAGGTGCCTGCTCTGTCACTACAACATATTTATTGATGCGGACAAATGTGTCCTTTGCGGAGGGTGTATAGATGTTTGCCCTCACGATTGTATTATGATGGTTTCCCGGGATAAGATAGAAGCAGAAGGTATTCTCGATGGGGCAGTATCTGATGATTGGGATGCAGTGATGGCCATAGATGAAGAGCAGTGTATAAGATGCGGCCTTTGCGTAAAGCGGTGTCCCGTGGATGCAATAAAGATGCGGAGGTTTTCTTACGCTGAAGCTACAGCATAATTTCTGATAGTATTAGGATTGCAGCAAATTTTTAGTAATTTTGAGAAGGGAATGTGAAATGCCTGATAAGAAAAAGACAGATCAGGGAAGGTACCGTGCACTGGCGTTTGTCAAGGGAGAGTCACTGGCGAAGGAGAAGGATTCACTGGTGTCTGAGGATGAACTTGAAACGTGGCCTTACTTGCTGAGGAAGGAATTTCTTGCGGCGATAATTGTGATGATAGGCTTAATGATCTGGTCAATTACGCTTGATGCGCCATTAGAAGAACCTTCAGATCCTTCCCTCACACCTAACCCGGCAAAGGCTCCATGGTATTTCCTTGGGTTACAGGAGATGCTTGTATATTTTGATCCATGGATAGCAGGGGTAGTGTTTCCTTCGTTAATAGTAATGGGATTAATGGTAATTCCTTATATTGATATAAATCCTAAGGGTAATGGTTATTATACTTTCAAGGAGAGAAAGTTCGCGATAACGACGTTTTGCTTCGGATTTCATGTTCTCTGGATTTTATTGATTATAGTAGGTGTATTTATGCGAGGGCCCGGCTGGTTGTGGTTTTGGCCATGGGAAGAGTGGGATTCTCACAGAATAGTAGCCGAGACTAATTACGATTTGACGCAGTTTATTGGTATAGATTCAAAATCCTTGTTGGGTTCCATTATTGGCGGAGGTATTGTAAGTATATATTTCTTCCTGGGTTTGACGGTGCCATATCTTCTTATGAAGATGAAGAATAGTCTGGTACTTGAGAAATTAGGGATCATAAGGTATTCGATAGTGGCATTTCTGTTCTGGTCTATGTTGGGGTTACCTATCAAGATGGTTTTAAAATTAGTATTTAGCTTAAAATATATATGGGTAACTCCGTGGTTTAATATATAAAGCAATACATTGTTTTTGAAAAAGGGGACAGATTTGTTTATAGGCAAAAATAAATCTGTCCCCTTTTTCTTTTTTTCTAACGGCACCACTTGGATAGCTTAGATTGAGATTTCATCCTCTCTTTCAAGAGGATTCCAATTCTGGAATCCTCTTGAAAGAGAGGATGATGTGGTAAAATAGTATCTCACAATCCGTGCTTTATCCTTTCTATCACTTTCCCTCCCCATGATATTTCACTACATCTGAAGAAAACAAAAATACAACAACTGTGGTATAACTTGTTTGGTATTATCTGCTTATGTGATTTTCCTGGTTTTGGCAATCATGATATGCAAATGGAATCTGCGCAATAATAAGCAAATCTTTGTCTTTTTGTCAAATCTAACATCAAATTTATTTCGGAAAAGACTAAAGAATTCATAGATATATATAGGTAATAATATTTCAAATTATAGGTAAAACTCCTTATTGAAAACAGAATATTTATTACATTTTATAAAAAGAATCTTTTAAAAAAGTTTTGTATCGGGCTGCCTGCTATTTAAGAGGATTAAGATAGGCATATACTCTGATTATTAGCAGAATAGTATATTATTATGCATGTATTTTTGGCTTATGATGATAGGTGACACGCTGTCTCCAGAACATGTTATGGTCTTCCAGGTAATGACGTTTTATGTAAATACTAAAGTGATGTGTTTCTGGCGCTTAATCGGTAGCTAAGTAAAATAAATTCCATATCTTACGATAACAAAACCACTTAGTAGAGTTGATCATAGTCTGTGGAATAAATTAATAGTTTTGGTACAAGCTTTGCTAAATTGGGACATAGCGTAACCAGCGTGTCCATAAGGGCTTAAATGTATTATCTCCAAACAACATCATTCTGAAAATTATATATATTTTTTTACAAGTTACACTTTTATTGGTAGAAGGAGTGAGAAATGAATAAACTTATCAACCGTTTTTGTAAATACATTTTTTTGACAATAGTTGCACTTTCGTTTTGTCTCTTATTTTGCAATTCTAAAGATATTTTTGCCGCTTATAAAGAAAGTGAAGTATCCAGTGGAGGTACAATTGTTGGTACGGTTAAACTTGCCGGTGATGTTCCTGAAGTAAGAATGCTTAATGTAGAGAAAGATCAAGAGGCATGCGGACATGGCACATTACCTTCAGAAGCATTAGTGGTATCTTCCGACAATGCTGTAAAAAATGCAGTAATATCCATTTCAGGGATTTTACAAGGAAAAAAATATGATAGATCAGGTGTGAATCCAGCTATCGATCAAAAAGGATGTGTCTTCATCCCTCATGTTATAGTGGTCCCGCCGGGAAGCACAGTTGATCTCCTTAACAGTGATGACGTCATGCACAATCTTCATACATGGTCAATAAAGAACACTGCATTTAATGAAGGAGTTGCCGGTGGTGGGAAACTTCCTAAGACATTTGAGTATCCAGAGACTATTAAGATAACTTGTGATGTGCATAAATGGATGAGTGCATGGTTGATTGTTCAAAGTAATCCATATTATGCTATTACGGACGCAAGTGGAAACTTTAAGCTTGAAGGAGTGCCTGCCGGCACTTATACCGTTCAGGCATGGCAGGAATCCCTTGGAAAGACGACACAGGAAGTTACCGTAAGCGCTGACGGAGAGACTAAGGCAGATTTTGAACTGACAAAGAAGGGCAAAAATAAGAGAAGAAAAAAGAAAAAATGATAATTTAACTGGATTCCTTCCGAAAGGAAGGCCCTCTGCGCTTGTCCGCTTGAAGGAGTGCCTGGCAGGCAGGGAATCCAGCTTTATGTATATAATATGATAAAGAATGAATAATATAAAACCTTTCATTAATTTCACGTCTAATAAGCTTCAATTCAGGGTCATATTAACGCTATTCCTGGCAATCTTCTTTTTAGCTCTGGCTGCCAATACAGGTATTGCTAAAGATAATGTTGAAGCTGCAAAAACTACCGAAGCTGCGGTAGAAGCAACCGCAGAGTCAGAGCTGGAGCCAGAATCAGAACCTTATGAAGTTGTAGATTACAGAAACTTCTTTGGACTTGATGCCAGGTTGATAGTTTGGATAGTGGCTCAATTACATCTCATGTTTGCCGCATTTGTGCTTGGGGTACCGATATTTGCAGTTACTGTTGAGATGATAGGTGCAAAGACCAGGGATATAAGATATGACAACCTGGCGCGTGAGTTCACAAAGCTTTTGTCAGCTGCTTTTGCTACAACGGCATCATTGGGCGGCCTGATGGCGTTTGCCTTATATGGTCTATATCCAGGCTTTATGCGGTATATGACGGATGTCTTTCACCCGACTATGTTCGTATATGCGCTTTGCTTCTTTGGCGAGGCGTTTTGCCTTTACGGGTATTATTATTCGTGGGACTTGCTCTCAAAGACAACCAAAGGTAAATGGTTTCATATAACTCTAGGTGTTTTCCTGAATCTCTTCGGTACTGCACTGATGTTTTTAGCTAATTCGTGGTCCACCTTTATGATGGCTCCTGCGGGTATCGATATGGAAACAGGCGCCGTAACAAGTCTTTATCACGCTTTCGATAATTTCCTCTGGATGCCTATTAATATCCACCGCTTGATTGCCAATGTTGCTTTTGGAGGTTTTATGGTGGGCGCTTATGCTGCTGTTAAATTCATGGGGTCGAGGAGTGATGAAGAAAGGGCACATTATGACTGGATGGGGTATATAGGCAATTTCATCGGGTTGGGCGCCTTGATACCGCTTCCATTTGCCGGATATTATCTTGGAAGAGAAATTTATATGGCCAGCCCCGTTATGGGAAACATAATGATGGGCGGAGCTTTTTCCTGGACATTCATAATCCAGGCCATTCTTATCGGGATGTTGTTTATCGGCGGTAATTATTATTTGTGGAATGGTATGGAAAGAATAGAGGGGGCAGAGCGTTATAAGAAATATATAGTATATATAAACGGGATAATATTTTTCTGCTTTGCCGTATGGTTAACTCCGCACAATCTACCGTTGAGTGGAGAAGAAAGAGCGCTTATCGGAGAGCAGTATCATCCGTTTTCAAAGTATTTTGGGGTGATGGCGGCAAAGAATGCCGTCGTAAACCTTTTAATATTATCCACATTCTTTAGTTTCCTCTTGTATAGAAGAGGGAACAAAGGTGAAATAATGCCATTTTCAAGCCATGGTAAGTCTGCAAAAATCGTATTAACGATTTTTGCAGGTCTTACCGTGATGTATCTGGCGTGGTATGCTACGGGTCT
>JAIQZU010000021.1 GCA_021776915.1 Candidatus Scalindua sp.
CGCTCCAGGTGGGAAACCGAAAATGGATAAATTTCTGATCTGTTCCGGTTCGTACAGGTTGTTAAATGAAAGCTGTCTACCCGTGCGATGCATGTCTACGTCAGGATATGCGCAGACAAGCCGCAGACATACGGCTTTTAAACTTTCCTCTTTAAATAAAAGAAAATACTAAATTAATGCATTGGAATTTCAAAGTTTTGGTAGGAGCTAACTCCCGTTGGTGATCGCCCGCCATGGCGGGCTCCTACCGTGTCAAAAGTTCGCCGAAGACCTGATTAAAATCCTTATTATAGTTTTTATTAATAAAACTATACGAATATAATCCTAAATATCAATAATGCTTTAGTGACCGGCGACATTATTTATATTCATCATAACCCATCTTTTTTTAAGGATCAATTCAACTGTGGCTGCATTTTTTATTGTGATTCAAAAACTAAACGGTAATTAACAGGTTGTACCGGCCTTGAGTTAAACCCTATAACAGATTCGAATTTCTTTATCTGTGCCTTTGACATCTCGATCGGCGATTTAAAAATGTACCAGCTAACACCTTCACTACAAGGTGGTTTAGTGAGTGATCCATAATAGTAATAGTAAGATCTGATGTCAGGCAATAAATCTTCAGCATTAATTGTTGTTGGGATTAATTTTTTTTCTTCGTCTTTCCCTCCAAAGATATTTTTCCAGATCGTTTCGATGGTATCGTTGTGCTTTCCTTCTCTAATAAACACACTTACTACAGCAAACCACCTGCTTTCATTCCGGTGAACCAAATGCATCTCCATGTCGTAAGAATTACCTTTTATCTTGTGTTCACTTGGATGGTGAAAATGAAATTCTTGAAGTGTAAATTCTTCTCTCTCTATCCTTACAGTACTTTCTCTCTTATATTCCACTTTTATCGTATAACCATTATTGATTACTTTCAAGGGCGTCTCCATGTAAGAGAATTCCAGATAGTCCAAATCTCCCTTACGACTTCCACTGATATTGATGGGTGATTGTGTTCCGCTATTTTCGCAAACAGAGCAATCTGAATCAAGACCTTCCCAATAATCTAACCAGTATTCTTCATCATATTTATTATTATTTACATTATCTTCTTGCGCACAAACATGAAAAGCCGACAATATAAATACTGAATAAATAATAACAATAATAATTTTCCTCATACTGAATGTTCCTTATTTTTATTGTTCAAAAATTAAATTTATCAATATAACTAATATTTTGTTAGTTTTACGATGGTACCTGTCTGCATGTACGCACATGCAGGCGAATCTGCAATTAGACTGCCTTGATCAATTAAGAGGGGATGAAGATACGAGTCTATAAAAGTGGATGGTAAAAGACGAGATGGCCTCGTCACATCAGATAAATTGCGCCTCCGTGTAACCCGCTCCATTTTACTTTCAATGCCTGTAACGACATTGCCTTCCATACAGGTATTGCTATCAAGTGAGCGAGAGTAAAGGCGGATGTAATACAATAGACCGCAGCGCCGGCAATCGAAAAATATAAAGAAAATGCGATAAGGAAGTATTCGTCAAATAATCCGGCTAATTGTTTTGTACCGGCAGCATATAAACATACGGCAAGCGCTATTTCCCAATACCCAACCGTAAACGGCATCGCCCAGCCGCCTTTAACCTGTTTTCTTATTGCCAGGATAATCAGAAATGGCAGCCACCATAGCCCTATAGACCAGAAAAACAGAGAAAATCCTTTCAGGAATGGAAGCAGATCTACAAAAGGGCCTCCAGTCATCTGTACCTGTTGATGTAATGCCGCACATACAATTGTCGTAATCGCAGCAGCTCCGGTATTCATCCAATACGATGACAGCTCTGTATCAGGTGTGACCGGATAAAAAAGAAGTCTCCAGATCATCAACGCCATGAATATCAGATACAGAAATGTTCCAACAGACCACAACGCAAACGAAAAACATTGGATAAGCAGTGTATGTCCCGTCGCCTGTCCCGCAATATCTATACTCAACAGGGCCGTAAACTGAGTGCCTATCGTAACAAAGAACCAGCCTCCGTGCAGAATATCCTCAATCCTTCTCTCTTCAGATTTACGGCACAGAAATAAAATAGTGAACGACGACAGTGTGATGCCTGCCCAGAGGACAACAGCCGCATACCAGAAAATGTATGTAACGGTATGCCAGCCAAACAACCTGGAAGCACAGATGCCCGTAAGGCTTACAATCCCGACAAGCGTGAAAGAGTATTGCAGCTTTTCAGGATCGATCAACTCGCGCAAGAGATCTTCATAGTATAAAACAGCCTTTATAACCATAAAGACCGCCACTAAAAAGGATACTCCCAGGCCTGTGATAAAAAGACAGGAAGTCGCTGAGTTGTAGCCATAAGACGACGAACTCAGCGCCATCATGACTGTAGCCATGGCCACAATAAACCAGCGGGTATTAACTGAATGTGACGGAATTTGTAATATATTCATACTATTTCTGCATTACCGGTTCCATTTTCTCATCAATACCGGCAAAGATATCTTCTTCCACTTCCACTTCCATTTCCATTTCCATTTCCATTTCATTGTCAATCACCGTAGAGATCTTTTCTTCATTTTCTGTTTTATTATCGGTCTTTATAAATGTCTTCTTTTCCATAAACGAGAGACACATCAGACACACGAGAGATATGAAGATAAAGCCTAATGAGTTATTGTTGGTATAATCTTTGATCGTACCAGTTATTATAGGGAGAAAGAAACCCCCAAGCCCTCCGGCAGCTCCCACCATACCTCCTACAGTACCTGTGTCTTTTGGAAAATATTCCGCAACAAGTTTAAAAACAACGCCGTTGCCGATACCTAACAAAATTGCCATGCAATAAAAAGCCGTAACGGCAAGTGTCAGAGAGCTGTTCATATTCAGGTACACGAGCACACCAATGAGTGAAAGAGAAAGAAGTGTCAAAAGGTTTCTTCCTGAAAAAATATCTCCCAGATATCCGCCTAAGATCCTTGTAAAAGTCGCGATGAATACAAAAATAGAAGTCAGCGTTCCCGCCTTCACAGGTGTAACATCAAACGTATCTCTCAGGTAAGTAGGCAGTAATAACGCAAAACATACAAAAAAGCCAAAGGTCATAAAATAGAAAAGGGAAAAAACCCATATCAAATGAGAAGACTTATATACCTTTAGCTTATCATTAAATGTTTGAGGTTTTACATTCTCAGGTTTAGGCGCATCGGCGGAGAAAAACCAGTAAATTGCGGCCATCAAAAGCAACGGAATGGAATAACAGAAAAACGCCTTGTTCCATCCTGCAGATTCTGCTATAAACGGAGCGCCAAAAACTGCCAGGGCGGTTCCTACATTTCCCACGCCATAAATTCCCAACGCCAATCCCTGTTTTTCTTTGGGATACCATTGCGATACCTGTGGAATACCAACCGCAAAAGACGCCCCGACCGCGCCAAAGAAGAACCCGCATACCAGTAAAAGCAGGTAGCTCTGCGCAAAACCCGCTAAAAACATGGGAAAGAAAGTAAATAACATCAGTACGCTGAAAACCTTTCTTCCGCCATATTTATCTGTCAAAATACCAATTGGAACCCTGACAATAGAGCCGAGTAGCACCGGTGTCGCAAGCAATAACCCTACCGCTGTTGAAGACAGATTAAATTCAGCCTTTATATATACCGCTAAAGAGCCAAACAGAGACCAGCCGGCAAAGCATACGGCAAAAGCTACTGTCGCAAGTATCAAAACCCTTGTGTTTCCATGTAATGCATTTGCAGAGTTATTCATAAATCAATATTCTCCTGTAATCTACAATATAAAAAAAAATTCCAAAACGATTCAAATTAGGCCTTCGGCGACTTTTGACACGGTAGGAGCCGTCTCCTGACGGCGATCGCCAACGGGAGTTGGCTCCCACCAAAACTTTGAAATTCCTCGACTCCAGTCGCCAGTCCACCTGGGCAGAGAAAGACGTCACACTGAGCGGAGTCGAAGTGCTATCAACATTGAAATTCTCAATATGATAGCACATTGAAAAAGCTATATGGACTGGGAGAATTCGAAGCTGGACTGCACCTTTGAGGGTAAATTGTAATAATGATCGTCAACAATGATCTTACTGTCCTGTTTTATATAAAACAGTTTATCGTCCCTTCCTTTCATCAGGGTAAAGAACCCATTTACCTTCCCGTCTCTGACCAACATGGACAAGGTCTTTTCATGGTCATTTGGATGTGCATACAATTCATTGATCTTTTTTCCAATTACATCATCGGGAGAGGTGAATCCGAGAAGCCTTGCACCTTCAGTATCAATATTCAACAGGACGCCATCATAAGATGATTCATACTCAAACCACCCTTTCTTTGTCACTTTTTCTGTAACTTCAAATTTCGCATCCTGTTTCTTTACTTCTTCTTTTTTTACTTCTTCCTTTGTTAACAAAATTGTGTTATTCACTGATAACCCCTTTCATAATAAAATAGTGTTCTAAAAATAGTAATGACAAACTTAACCATACCTCAAAATATTCTTTAAAATGTTAATCCCACACTGCTAATGTTTTTTCTAACGGGAAATCTGCGCCCTTTACAAACTCTTCCTCCTCTCTATTGTCTGGTTGTAGGATGTTTTCAGATTTCAATTTACGATACTCTTTCTTGAATTTTTGAACATTATCTTCGATAAAGTCTTCTCTTTTTCGGATAGTAATTGCGCCCACTTCACCAAATACACTAAAAGGGTTGGTTATCTTGTACTGTTGCTCCCTGGCATATCCACGCTCTTTATTCAATTGGTATGCATCCAGGATAGCTATCAGGAACCCTACCATTATAATAACCGCTGTACCAATTAAGGTCTTTTTGGGAAGAGCCATGTTTTTTATCATGTAACCAAGGCTCATTTTTCTGTGTATCAACGAGGCGATAACTATTGCCGGAATAATAATTACGAACATGAGGGACTTTATCATTGTATTAATGTTATTTACCGTAACGAATGCTTCATCCGTATCTATTTCAACCATGAGCCCCATGTCAAGATCTTTCAGCCAGGACCATGTGCCGACAACTTTAATTCCACCATAATCATGATAACCTTTAAGATTGTGACCGGTTCTCTTTTTCGTTATGCATGCCTCTACCCCTTTTGTTAACATATTCGTATCAGGGTCTTCGACGGCGTGACACGTTTTGCAGGTAACATCCGTATCTTTCATATAATGACGGGAAAACCGTGATTTTGTAATCATGATACCGTCTTTATTTACCAGATAGGTTTGCCCTGTCCTCCCTAATACAAAATTTTTCATTACATCATCCAGCACGGACATATCCATCCAGAGTAAGACAGCCCCGGCGGCTCGATTGTCCTGATTCTTGATGGGGTACGATATAAACAGAGAGGGCAATTCATCCTGTTGTTCTCTGACTGCAATTATATCCGGTGCTTTCTGCATGCTCCAGGGACGGTATATCTGAGAAGGCATTTCAGTATGTTTTTTTCTATCAACAGAGAAGTGAGTAATACTGGAAACATGTGATTTGCCATCATACAGAGCCTCTCGAATATCTTTGAATGTTTGATCTATCATGATGTCCATACCATTAAGTGGTTCTTCACTTGCTGTAGTCATCCGTATTTTGCCTGTGGCATCACACACAAATATCCCTTTATAACCATAATCTGCCTTTGCGCATTCCATTTGAGTCTTTAATCTTAAGTACTCCTGCTCGTTTCCTCCGTTTATAATACTCACGAAATCTTTGTGGCCGTAAATCAACTCGGTACTTTGAATAGCATCAGAAATAGAACGCGCATGTGATCTTCTCTCCTCCAAAAAGAAGTTAATAAGGTTTTTTTGTTTATAAAGCGCTTCATCCAGATTTGTTTTAACATGCTGTTTCAGTTCACCCTTCGCATTGGGAAATGCCACAACTCTGAATAACATAAGTGGTAATAAAGCGAAAAAGATAAGTGTCACTGTAACAATGACTATACTTTCTTTAAATAATCTTTTCATATTTTCACCTCTTCCAGGATAAAATTTCTATGACACACGTCTTATTCTTGCCATGTTTCATGAATCAATTATTTCGTTAAGACATAACGTAATATCGTCCATGCTGAACGGTTTCCTGATTACCTTCCTTGCGCCCTTACCGATTGCCTTCCTTGCCAGATCTTCACACGTATAAGCAGTAATAATTACAATATTATTAGACGGGCAATGTACTTTTTGTATTTGCTCTAACAACTCGATCCCATCCATACCTGGCATCTTCATGTCTAATAATACCGCTGTGTAGTTTTTTTCTTTCATTGCGTCAAGCGCTTCAAGGCCGCTTGTTGCCACAGTTGTTTCATAACCTATATCTGACAGGGAATTTGACAATACCCTTCTATACCCTTCTTCATCATCTACAATAAGTATTCTTTTTGTTATCATTCTTATAGCCTTAATTCCTTTTGTTCTTTAGGAAACAACCACAATTCTTAACCAACTAACTTTAGCAACCAATATGCCTGTAAAAATCAACAAAGCACAAATTACTCATAAGTGTTTTCTGATCATGGAGATATATTTTTGAAATAATTTAATGAACACCTTGTATCAAAACGGTGCTGTAACCTGTTTGTTTCATGTTTCTGTTATCAAAAAAAGCATAACAGTTGAATATGAAAAGAGATATAACCACAGAAACAATATGATTACAGGTGGAAACAATTTGGTTGCAGGTTTTGGGTTAGATTAGTATTGAGGGGTAAACGCTAAGTAGTGTCTCTTGTTTTTGAAATGAACAGAATAATGAGAAGTTGAATGGTAAACAATTATGTTGATTGTCTTGATTTGATATTATATTTTTTCAGTATGCGCTGCAAATATTGCCGTTCTATTCCAATATCTTTTGCCGCGTTTGTTACATTGCCGTTATTTTTATTCAAGGCATTTATTACGTATTTCATATTAAAGGTATCGAGGGCCTTTTTGCGCGCTTCTTTATATGGATTAGAAAGTAATTCGTCCCAGAAAACTTCGTTTCCTCCTTCTTTTTTTACAAATGGCAAAATAACATGCAATGGAATTATAGCTTCATTTGTAAGGGTAATCGCCCTCTCTATCGCGTTTTCAAGTTCTCGAATGTTTCCAGGCCAGTGGTACTGATAAAACTCCTCTTCCACTTCAGGAGAAATTCCCTTCATGTGCTTATTTTCTCTTTCATTATACTTTTCAATAAAATATTTTGTAAGTAACGGTATATCCTCTTTTCTGTCTCTCAACGGCGGCATTTTTATATTGATAACATTCAGGCGATAATATAGATCCTCACGAAACTCTTTTTCCTTTACTTTATTGAGCAGGTTCTGGTTTGTTGCCGCAATAATTCGCACATCTACATGCTTTACAAGAGTATCTCCCAGAGGAATAAATTCCCCTTCCTGAAGTACACGCAATATTTTTGCTTGAACAGATATTGGAATATCTCCAATCTCGTCCATAAAGAGAGTGCCTCCATCTGCCTCCTCAAAAAGCCCCTTTTTTGCTTGTATAGCACCCGTAAAGGCTCCTTTCCTATGTCCAAATAACTCACTTTCCAGCAGATTTTCAGACAATGTGGCACAATTGATTACCACACATTTCTTATTCTTCCTATTTCCGGTGAAATGGATTGCCCTCGCCACGAGCTCCTTTCCCGTTCCGCTCTCTCCGGTAATGAGTACCGTTGCAGTACTGAGCGCTACCCTGGAAATCATATCTAATACCTTCTGTATTTCTCTGGAATTCCCTATGATAGTTTTCAGTCCGAAGGCCCTTTCCAGTTCTGAATGAAGGTATTTGTTCTCCTCAATGATATTGTGCTGCGCAATCATACGGTCTACATTGAGAATGATTTCATCTAAACTAAATGGCTTTGTTATGTAAGTAAATGCTCCCCGCTTCATCGCCTCAACTGCCGTTTCAATACCGCCATAAGCGGTCATTATTAAAACGGAAGTATTATATTGTTCTTTCACCTTCTGGAGTAATTCAAGTCCGTCTATACCTCCGGGAAGTTTCATATCAAGAATGATAATAGAAAACTCCTGATTTTTGAGCTCCTCCAGCGCATCCTCTCCGGAACCGGCTGTTTTGACATAAAATCCGCGTTCCGTTAATGCGTTATTCAGCACTCTTCTATATCCGATCTCATCATCTACAACCAGTATATTGGTTTCGTTCTTATTCATGACTCTTTCCTGTCCTTACCGGTAATAATATCCTGAACGTTGTGCCCTTACCTACCTCGTTCTCCACCTCAATATTACCCTCATGCATTTTTACAATCCCATAACTAATACTAAGACCAAGCCCTGTACCCTTACCATCTTTTCTCGCGGTAAAAAAGGGATCAAATATTTTACCCAAATCATATTTATTAATACCCATGCCCGTATCACTGATAAATATTTCTACTGACTCTTTATCAGCATGGAAATGTGTGCCCATTGTCAGCGCCCATTTTCTATAAACCCCTCTCTGCTGTAAATCTCCCGCAGCCTCTTTCATGGCAAAAACAGCATTATTGGCAATATTAATAATAACCTGTTCTATCTGATGGCTATCCGCCATAATATCAGGAATGCCTGGATCTGGTTTTCGAATAACATCAATTTTTTCTTTACGGTACTGTTTTTCTACAATGTTAAGCACATTATCTATCAGATTATTCACATTTGACAATGCCATTTTTGGTTCTTTCTGCCTTGAGAAATCAAGCAAACCGCTGATTAACTCTTTACATCTGATAGACTCCCTGACAGACCCCTCCAGATATTCTCCCAAAAAAGACCTGTTCTTGCTGATAACAGTATAGGTTTCTCCTAATCCGTTATGGTATTTTTTTAAATCATCCATAACGCACATCAACTCTTTTTTCAAAAACCCCTTCTCCTGTTTAACTTCTGCTTCACTATCCAGATTAGCAATAATCTTATCCAAATGTTGTGTATATTCGGAAATGGAAAGGGAGCTGATATCCTTAAAGGCGCTGGTGATTCTTTCGAAAATTTTCAAGCTTTCAGTGCTATAGAGATAGATTACTCCTATAGGGTTATTAATTTCGTGTGCAATTCCTGCGATCAATTGGCCTATAGAGGCAAGTCTGTCAGATTGCATAAGTTTCTGCTCCAGTTTTCTCAACTCGGTGATGTCACTGGCAATGCCCATTATACTTATCAACTCACCCTCTTTATTTTTTATTGGTGAAGTGCTGAGCAGCACATTTCTGACATTCTTCTGTTTATCCAGGATTTCTACCTCAAATCTACGTGGGAAATCGCTATGTATAATTTGATCATCGCCCTTCAGTTTATTGTCAAAAAAGATGGCAATCAATGGAGTGCCCATTAAATCCTCTTCATCATAGCCCCAGTCTGTAATCTTAGGATTAACAAACGTAAAGTTTCCCCGTGCGTCCAGTGTAAACATCAATTCGTTTGCAAATCGTAAAACACTCTCTAAATACTCCTTTCTCTCTTCAAGAGCGCCTTTTAATCCGAGGAGTTTTTCACGAGAATCTTTAATATCACAGGTCATTTGATTAAACGAGCCGGTAAGCTCTCCCAATTCATCTTTCAGACGGGTTTCCACCCGAAAATCAAGATCACCTCCTGCCACCTTCTTCATGCCCTTAACAAGCATGAGAATGGGATTAATAATACCTCTTGAGACAAATAATGAGATAAAAATTACACCTACAATGCATATGCCTACCATTGTAATTACCCGGTTTTTAAATGTATAAATTGTAGAATATGCCTCCGATTCATCTGTTTCGACCACTAAAACCCAACCCATTCTCTTTAAATACTGCGCTGCACCAATAACGTTTACACCCCTGTAATCATTGTAAACCCCTACAAACTCTTTCCCATGTGAATGTACAGAAATTACAGGTTTTGATTGAATCATTTGTCTTAATATGGAGTTATGCTCAAATCTGGAGTCAGTAATCATGAAGCCGTCTTTATTTACAATATACACCTCACTGGTCAGACCCCTTCTGTGAAAAGCGCCTATATCAACTTTTGTATTTATATTTTTACCTACGGTAATTTCATTTAACTTCGCGGCATTAAAACGGATTACGAGCACGCCTAACAATTTTTCTTCGCTTTTCTTCAGGATCGGCGAGGCAAAGGCCATCGAATACTCTCCTGTATTTTTGTCTCTGTAGACATCCTTGACATAAGTATTCATTTTGCCGTATTCAAAATAATCTACACCAACTTCATTTCTTCCTATACTATTTTCATTGCTGGAAGCAACCACTATACCAGAGGGGTTTAAAACAAAGGTTTCATAAAATCCCTGATTCAAGTTTGTTTTATATACCATATAGTCGTTAAATTCTTTGACAGCTTGTTTGTCGCTTGGATTGTTATTTAATTTCTCTAGATTCATTCGAATAAACTCATCAGATGCAAAAAATTGAGATGAATATTCACCGGAATCCAGAATGGTTAATATGTGGTTCTTGATTCCTCCGACAATGAAGGACTGCTCTTTCAGTAGCTCGTTCTTGATAGATTCCTGAGCATATTGATAGGTAAGAATAGCAACAACAATGATGGGCAAGACAGATAACAATAAAAACCAGCAAAATAATTTTCTGCCTATACCACTAAATAGATTTGCGCCTTTTATCATAATTAGCTCACACAATTTATAAATATTGATAGAAAATAATAGCCAATAGTCTTAAGTCTTTGGTATTATTTGATTTTGGAAGAACAAACATTACTAAAGCATCAACTACTGCTGGCTTAGTATCACTTAATACACAATCAAGATTTTTAAGGACGGTGTATGGGAGAATTACTTTCTGGTATTCATACTTTTTGTATATACATCTTAACATGACTGCTGGATTACAAATAAAGTTATATTCTTTTTTGCAATAATTCAATCTATTTATCTAAATAACTCTATTAACTTATTGATAGGCAAGCCACTGATTTTACCAGTGAGACTATCAAATGTTTTACCTTCAAGTATTTAGTAAAAAATATTTCTCCCCGCCTGAAAGACAAGTCGGGCAGGCAACTGGCCTGGCGGTTAGAACAGACCAGAGAGGAGTAATAAATGGAAAAGTTTACTAGTTTATCATATTCGAGGTATGATTGTAAATACCATGTAGTGTTTGTGCCCAAATTCAGGAAGAAGTCACTGATTGGAAAGATAAGGCAATATGAAGGTAAGAATCAGAACTTAGGCTTTCGGCAAAATTTTTATGTCTTCATTCTTTCTGATAACAAGTGTCGGGTAAGAAACCCGACCTACGCGTAATAATTTAATATTTATGTAGGGCGGGTTTCCCCGCCTGAATAGCGAAGTCGGGCAGGTTACCCGCCGACTTTGAATTTCCTATGCATGAACTTAAACTGAGAAAAACTTTTGGTGCGATGATATGCGGTGCCAACAGTAGGTTTTGAGATTTAAAAAGTTAAAAAATACATAGCTCAGCAGGAAAAGCTAGAAAAAGATCAAGAAGATGATAAAATTTGAACCGGTAGTTAAGCTACAAATTTGCTATAATTTCCTTCTGAGAAAGTAGGAAAAATGAAGAAGACATATAGTTCGAGTTTTAAATCCACAAAATAATCAACATATCCATTTGCTTTTGTGCACTTTTCATATAATATCGATGAAATCAAAAAACACATACTTGATCTTTTGGCCAGAGGAAGGTTAAATTACTTGTAATGGTGAGGGCTTGAAAAATCCAACTCCTATTTTCGACTATAGAAAATATTGTATATTGAATTTTAAGGAAAAGTATCGTGAATAATCTGGATTTTATTAAAGAAGAATTAGATAAACTCAAGGAAGCCGGCCTGCTCATTAACGTCCGTACAATAGAAGGCCCTCAGGGAGCGTGGATTACTGTAGATGGGAAGAAGGTGCTTAATCTCTGTTCGAACAACTATCTGGGGCTTGCTAACGACCCACAATTAAAAACAGCTTCTCAAAAGGCTATTGACGCTTATGGCGTAGGCCCTGCGGCAGTCAGGACAATTGCCGGCACAACAACACTGCACAAAGAACTGGAACGAAAGCTTGCACTTTTTAAGGGAGTGGAAAGTACTATATCATTTCAATCCGGATTCTGTGCAAACCTTGCCGTTATTCCGGCAATCGTAGGTAAAGAAGATGTTGTCTTTTCAGATGAACTCAACCACGCAAGCATCATTGACGGCTGCCGCCTTTCTAAGACCAGGACAGTACGGTATGAACACTGTAACCCTGAAGACCTTCAGACAAAAATCCATGCCGAGAAAGATGTCAAGCGTAAGCTTATTATTACGGACGGTGTTTTCAGTATGGAGGGAGACATTGCTCCATTACCGGAAATTGTAGAAATAGCTGAAAAATATAAAGCAATTACCATGGTGGACGATGCACACGGCGAGGGAGTATTGGGCAGGGGCGGCAGGGGCATTGTTGACCATTTCAATCTGCACGGCAAGGTGGACATTGAAGTGGGTACCATGTCAAAGGCGTTTGGTGTTGTGGGAGGTTACATTGCAGGAACTAAAAAGTTGACTGATTACCTGATGCAGAAAGGGCGTCCCTTCCTCTTTTCAAGCGCCGTAACAGCCGCCGACGTAGCGGCATGTATCGCTGTAGTTGACACCCTGAACGAATCAGATGACCTGGTCAAAAAACTCTGGTCGAATACCGGATTCTTCCAGGACAGGATGAAGCAGATTGGATTCAACATCGGCAACACAAAGACGCCTATCACACCCGTTATGATAGGCGATGCCAGGGTGGCAAAGAATTTCAGTCAGAAGTTATTCGAAGAAGGTATTTTTGCACAATCAATTGGTTACCCTACTGTACCTGTGGGCAAGGCGCGTATTCGCGTAATGCTCTCTGCCACACATAGTGAGGAAGACCTTACATGGGCTATAGAACATTTTGAAAGGATTGGGAAGTCTTTGAACATAATATAGTCGGTAGGAAGTTTAAGATTTTAAACCCCTGCTAAATTATATAAACCAGAAAGACGAGGAGAAATATAGTATGAAAAGAAAAATTATCATAATTCCGGTTATTATATTGGCGATATTGGCTGCGCTTTTTTTTGGTAAGAATGTGATCATTAAGTCTTCCGTAACAGCCGGCGTCAGGGCAATGACAGGTCTTAAGTTAAGTATCGGGAGTATGAATGTTGGTGTATTTAAATCCTTAATCGGCATAAATGAATTACGGTTGCATAATCCAACAGGATTCGAAGATGAGTTAATGATAGATTTACCCGAAATTTATGTAGATTATGACCTGGGAGCTTTTATTGCAGGAAAGACACACCTTGAAGAAGTCAGGTTAAATTTAAAAGAATTTATAGTCGTGAAGAATGAAGCTGGCGAGCTTAACCTTGATTCATTAAAAGTTGTCGGAACCGCAGAAGAGGAAGAGGTACTAGATGAAGGTAAAAAGGGGGAAACTAAAATGCCAGAGCTTCAAATAGATTTATTAGTGTTAAGGATAGACAAGGTTATATATAAAGATTATTCAAAGGGGACTCCGCCGAAGGTGAAAGAGTATAACGTAAATATTAACGAGCGGTATGAGAATATAACAAACCCTGAAACTTTTGTGAGCCTTATTATACTTAAGGCCCTTAAGAATACTGCCATTGCCAGTCTAACTAATTTTGATTTAGGAAAGTTACAAAGAGGGATTTCTGGAACAGTCAAGAAAACAGCCGAGATGGCGCTGGAAACTCCAGGCAAGGCGATAGACGTTGGAAAAGAGGCAGGAGAGAGAGTCAAAGAAACTGCCAAGGAAACAGTGGACAAGGCTGCTGATGCTATTAAAAAGCTTCTGCCTTTTGGAAAAAAAGAGGACAAATAATTGAATAAAGAAAATACAAATGGATACTCAGAATACCAGAAAAAGGTTATCAAGAACTTTTACGACAATAAAGACCTTCGCCTCGTTCAAAAACTGGGAGAATTAGTCTCAAATTTATATCTGGAAACCAGTGAGAAGAAGAAGGAAACCGAGTGGAAGAAGATAAAGAAGATGCTTACCGATTTGAAAGTACACCCAGGAGAAGTAGAATACCTGACAAAAGATAAAAACCTTTCGCTGATTTCAAAGAAATTGGATGAAGTGTTTTAGGTATCTAAAGAAAAGTCAACCACGGAAGCTCACGAAATGACACTAAAATAATAATTCACAGAGGACAGATAGAAACTGGAGAGGCAAGAAACAGGAATCCCTCAATTCTTAAATTCCTAAATTTCTTAATTCTTAAATCCCTTAATACTTAAATTCCTAAATTAAATCATGAAGATTGCCATTACCGGTTTATCAGGTTTCCTGGGACACTATGTAGCAAAGAAACTCTTTGAGAGAAACGTTCAGATGCAGGCACTGGTACGGAGTACCGGCAACATTTCACACCTTAACGATTATCAAGAAAAGATTACGTTTGTGCAGGGTGATCTGGGTGACAAGGAAGCCTTAAAGAAATTTGTTCAAGGCGCCGACATAGTCATCCACATGGCTTATGAGAGAAACGGAGCAGGCTTTCACGATTCCGCCAGTAATGATATCAGACGATTACTGGATGTAAATCTATCAGGCAGTCTGGATCTGTTAGATGCTGCTAAACAACATGGAGCTAAACAATTCATCTTTACCAGTTCCTGTGCGGTTTACGGACATATCTTTCACGATATCAAACTCGACGAACAACACCCCCTGATACCCGATTCAAACTACGGCGCCTATAAAGCTGCGGTAGAGGCGTTTTGTCATTCGTATTTCTTGTCAAAGAGTATTAATACCACCATATTCCGGCCCGTAGGCATCTATGGTCTTGATCCACAATTAGCTCATTCTGAATGGTACGACTTAATTAAGAACATTAAAAACGGAGTTGATGTAGAAGTTGCAGGAGGTGGTAAGATAGTTCAGGTCACAAACGTTGCTCAGGCAATAGATTTAGCAATTGACAATAAAGATGCCTTTGGGAAGGTTTATAACCTGGCAGACTTCTATGTCGATAACATGACCATAGCAACAATGGCTAAAGAGATATGTGATTCCAAATCCAAGATCAGAGGTACACCCAAACAGCCTATCAATACTATTGATAATACCGCATCAAAAAAATTGGGTGTACATTATGCGGGAACGGAAGGTTTAAGGCAGTATATTCAGGAGTTGGTTAGGCTTATTTAGCCACTTTATAATTGCTTTCTTGCTTCTTCCGGCAAGGCTGACACAGCCATTAATAGGTCATCGTTATCAGGTTTGGCTTTGACAAATGAGGTGAAAAGGTGGATGGCTTCTGTATATATGTCTTTTGTTATTTCTATAATACTTTCATCTGGGATATTGTTGGTAGTTATTACGGCTTCCAAATTTGATATCAATGTGACAAGCGTCCAGTAGTCGAGCGGTATTCGTTTCATCAAATCATTACCCAGATATGTAAGATAATTACGTATAACGTGGAGTCTGTCTTCTGACAATAAATCTCTCCTTCCCTTCTTTACTAAAGAGGAGGAGTGGGTTATCATGTTAGCAATTTCCTTAGATAGTTCGGCAACAGCAACGCGCCCTATTGCCATAATGGAAGCAGCCGTCCTCATTCCAATCTTTCGTTCCTGAGAAATCCTGATGATATCATCAAAAATCATGCAGATATTGTCTTCAAGCAGGCTATTGATCTTTTCTAAATCCCAGCGCTCGTTCTTCAGATTCTGCACCCATTCCAGATAAGATACGAAAACACCTCCCAGGTTTGTACTGATATCTGGTGTTATAAAGGTGCCTTTTCTCGTTACAATTCTATCGCCTTCAGGGGTAACAGGCCCATTTGCGCCTTCCACTATAACTTTGGCCTTTACGCTATACGCATTCCTGTCTATAGCATTCTCAAGCGCAGCAAGAACGAGGAAATCAACATCCAGTGCGAAAATGCCATCGTTTGTTATGTCTCTTCCACCCTCAAATCCCTTTAAGAAGCCTGCGCCAGTAGTTTCCACGTGTTCCATAACGGCATCTATATTCAGGCCATTGGGGTTATATATACCGCCACTGGCATCCGTAATAGCTACGACTCTTACGCCTGCATCATACAGGAATTTTGCAGGCGGCCTGCCGACATTGCCAAACCCCTGTATGGCTGCTGTGGCGCCTTTAAGGTTTATATTTTTATGACTGGCAGCTTTTTTCAGGGCAATAAATACTCCACGCCCTGTTGATTCAGCCCTGCCGAGCGAACCTCCCTTATCGTCCGGTTTGCCGGTAACCACAGCAAGCGCCCGGCATTTTGCTTCCGGGTGTTTTTTCAGTACCTCCATACATTTATCAAGATATGGAGTTTCCATAGGAAAAGAAGGTTGTTTGTGAAGTGGACGGAAATCATTAATGATTTTATTTGTCAATTCCGTATCATCCGTCAACCAGTCAGACAAATCTTCTTTCTCGACTGACGTCTTCAGGTATTCATCTACAAACCAGGCCATCTTTGTAGCATTCGTGTTAACATCCGGCGCAGGGATATCAAGATGTGGCCCAATTGCGTTTCTATGCTTCAATTCACGGCTGTATTCCCTGATTATGGATGCGTCTTTTCGATCAAGCAGGTTTCTTGGATTTGCTATAATACCACCCTTTGAACCGCCGTATGGGATTCCGGCAATGGCGCATTTCCATGTCATCCAGATAGCAAGAGCCCTGACTTCATCAAGTGATACCTCAGGATGTTCTCTGAATCCTCCTTTGGCAGGGCCACGGGCTGAATTGTGGTGTACTCGATAAGAAATTATTTTACCTTCTGAAAGCCGGATCGCCTCTATCCGCTCAGGGGTAAGTAATTTCTTTTTCAGAAAAAGAGGAAGCCTTAAGATGTCGGCAACAACAGCAAATTGACTTTCTGCCACCTCGAGCGGACTTGGCATGGCAACGGCGTGCTCCCGTATCTTTGTATATTCTTCAAGAGTAACATCGGGTACGGAAAACAATTGACTTACTCTTTCGAATTCTCCGATCTCTTTTTTGTAGTTAATAATATTCTTTGCAATGTCATTTTCAATTTTGAGGAATTTCTCCAACTCTCCTATATTTGCGGCATTAAGATTTATTTTCTCCTTTACAGGTTCTTTTGGTTTCAGGTGTGTTTTTGCAGGCAGGTCATCTAAATGGTTAAGCGCGGTCAACTCCTCACCGGCAAGAAATTTTAAACCGGTTTCTCCCATTGTTGAAAGGTACGTCCTTGCAGGAGGTGGTTTTGCACCAAGCCTTCTTTGCGCTGCAGTAGCGCTATGAAGACCAAGTATAATCTTGGACCCTGCCTCATGGGCAAATACAAGGTCTAAAATCTGATTCGTGCCATGGCAAAACGTTTCGTCCTGGTACTTCCCTGCAATTCCATTGAAGATGATGGTTTTTGCGTCCCGCATCTTTTTCTTTATCAGGACGAGTGTGCCTGGGCCAATGTCGTATGCCTTCAATTTTGCAAATCTCCCCTTAATTTTGTTGACCTTAACGGTTTCAGGATTGAGTCCCGTCAGTTTTGCCATAATGTGGTCGACGGGAAGTATTATGTCGACACCATATCCTTTAGCCAGTTCCAGCACCATGGTTGCATTGCGAAGCGCCTGTTTTTGCAAATCCGGGTCTTCTTCAAGAATGCAGTTATCTACGTCATATCCCTGTACCTTGAGGAATGGAAATGCAATACCGCCAATGATAATCAGTTTATCAACCTTTCCATAAACAATAAGGTTCTTCATTGTCTCAACCTTGGCTGAGACGTTGGCCCCTCCGATAAAGGCAACTACAGGTTTATGAGGATACCTCATAAAACTATCAAGTGCGGTTAACTCCTGGGTAAGCAGGAATCCGGCTACCTTTGGGCCTGAAATAAGTCTTGTTACTGGTCCGAGTGATGCATGCTGGCCCATATTAGATGTTACCGGATCGGCATTTACATAGACGTCACAATTAGTAGTGCTATGAAGTTGCTTTGCAAATTCCATAACTTCATTATCATCCTCTGAGGTTTCACCACTGCGAAACATGACATTTTCCAATAGGAAAACACCATCCCCGCTAATGATAGATTTTGTTTTTTCACCAATACAGTCATCAGTTATGGTAACCTCTCTATCTTCTGGTAGAATTTTCTTGTCTCTCAATACCTCTGTCAGCCTTTTTGCCACGGGTTTTAAACTGAAGCCATGGTGGACTTCTCCATCATTTTGAACTCCTACTGAGGTTTTTCTATCCCTGAAGAAATTCTCCCTTACACCGTTGTGGGATACAATGATTATCGTCCTCGCTCCCTGCTTCAGGATGTGACGAATGTCCATGACTGTAGCCCTGATACGCCTGTCATCAACTATCCTGGTATCCCAGACGATATCGTAATTTACCCTGAGGAAAACCCTCTTGCCATCTAAGGCTGACTTATGAAGGTTGCGTATGGGCGTTTTGTTAGCATAAGGATACCACTCAAAACCCACTTCAGTCTGTTTAGTCATTTTCATATTCTCCAAAGGCACATTTTAACAAATTCAGGGTCGTAATGAAAAGGATGTTTAATATTATACCCATAAAACCCTTTGCCAAACAAAATAGTACCTTGTCGCATCCGCTTTACTTTGCATATTATACGGCATATTATAAAACACTGGTTTTATATCGCCTGACTTTATATTATATTGTACTGATTATTTAATAATTTTATATCGGATAATAAATGTCGGGTAAGAAACCCGACCTACGTATAAAAATATAATATTTTTGTAGGTCTGGTTTCTTACCCGGCAACTTTGAATTTCCTCGTATGTTATAACAATGAAAATATATTCGCTACAGGATTTCATCAAATATCTGGACTCAAACGGTGAACTGACACGTATCAAGGCTGAGGTGGACGCCAGGTTAGAGGTTACCGAAATCTCAATCCGTGCCTTAAAGGAAGGGATGCCCGCCCTGCTTTTTGAAAATGTAAAGGGTGCGAAATTCCCGCTGGCCATGAACGTCCTTGCCAGTGATAAACGGATTGAACTGGCTCTGGGAAAACATCCGGACCAGCTAGGCGAAGAGCTGATTACGTTTATGGAAGAGGCCATGCCTCCAAAGCCAAAGGTGTTTTTCAAACATGCCGGAATAACCAAACGGATTTTCAGCGCTCTCCCAAAAAAAACATGCAGGCCTACTTCCCAGGAAGTGGTGATTAATCCGGATTTAAATGATATTCCAGTTATAACCTCCTGGCCGGAGGATGGTGGTCCTTTTATTACCCTGCCGCAGGTTTTTACCTACGATCCGCATGATGGGAAAAGGAACGTGGGAATGTATCGTATGCAGGTCTTCGACGGACGGACAACCGGCATGCACTGGCAGATACAAAAAGGAGGCGGTTTCCATTACTATCAGGCAAAGAAGATAGGCAGAGAGTTTGAGATTGCAGTGGCATTGGGAACTGATCCGGCTTTACTGCTGGCCACAGTTGCCGCATTACCGGAAGGGATTGACGAGGTCATGTTCAGCGGTTTCCTTCGCGGCAGAAGGACAAGGATGGTGAAGGGCAAGAGTGTTGGCATCAAAGTGCCTGCGGATGCAGAGTTTATACTTGAAGGAACCGTTCATCTGACGGAGCTACGCATGGAAGGGCCATTTGGTGACCATTTCGGCCATTACTCTCACGCCTCAAAATTCCCTGTTTTTCACATAAACAAGGTCACACACAGAAAAAATCCTATCTACCCCGCAACCGTAGTAGGCCGCCCGCCCATGGAGGATAAATATCTGGGCAATGCAACCCAACAGGTTCTGGGCCCGCTTATTCGATTGATACATCCTGAAATCTGTAACCTCTGGGCCTATTACGAAGCCGGGTTTCATAACCTGCTTGTGGTTTCCGTAGAAGAACGCTATCAAAAAGAGGCAATGAAGACGGCTATTTCAATTATGGGTGAAGGCCAGCTTTCTTTAACAAAATGTATTGTAACAGTTTCAGAAGACGTCAATCCTCGAGACTTTAACGCAGTCCTGACGGCGATCAGAGAAAACTTTAATCCCACATACGATTTTATCATGATTCCAAAAGTCCCGTTGGATACCCTTGATTTTACCAGTTATAAGATGAATCTCGGAAGCAAGATGATTATGGATGCGACAAGGTCAAGAAATGCAGATAAAGAAAAGGCATCAAAATCTGAAATAGGCACCTTGATAAAGACAATAGATAATCGAGTATCAGACTGGAATCTCCTGGGCGAAACGCTATTGGTAGTTACGGTTCAAGATGATGGGAGGGATGTGGTTAATAAATTAACAAAATCCAGGGAACTGGTCGGCCCAAAGATTATTGCGGTTGTGAGTCCTGATGTTGATATTCGTAATCAGGAACAAGCCATCTGGGGCATTTTCACGAGATTCGATGCGGAGCGTGACATTGTGTTTACAGAGGAAAGACTTGTAGGCATAAGCCCACTATTCAAGGGCAAGATGGGTATTGACGCCACATGGAAGAAGGGCTATCCCGCGCCGCTGGTAATGTCAGATGAAATAGTTAAAAAAGTAGATGAGAGATGGGATAGCTACTGGAAATAAATTAGTTAAGATTAAGAAATCATTACCGGGTTGCTTTATAGAAATTTCACTTGAAAATTGCTTTAAAGTGATATAAATCATGACTATGATATTGGGAAGATACGGCGTCTGTATATTTCCAACTAGTATTAACTAAAAATTAATTTAAAATGCCTCGTAAAGTAAGAGAACTTATTAAAGAATTAAAGAAGGCGAGTTTTGTGAATAGAGGCGGTAAAGGTAGTCACAAAAACTTTGTGCATCCTAAAGTGACGAAACCTATTACAATATCTGGTAAGCCAAGTGATGATGCACTGGATTATCAAGAAAAAATAGCCAAATTAGCAATTAAGGAGTCAAAAAAATGAAAGACAGCGCAAAATATGTAAAGATCATTGAATGGTCAGATAAAGATCAGTGTTTTATTGGAAGTTGTCCTAGTTTACTCTATGGCGGTTGTCATGGTGATAACGAACAAGAGGTTTTCACTGAGTTATGTGAAATAGTTGAAGAAACAATAGAATTATATAAGAAAGACGGTAAGCCGCTACCAACACCTACATCCGGAAAAGAGTACGTAAGTAAAATGTTAAGTATAGCATAATCTGGTAAGGGTGGTGTTTAGCTTCCCACTCCCCGCACCACTGGTAATGTCAAAAGAAATAGTTAAGAAAGTAGATGAGCGGTGGGATAGTTACTGGAAATAAATCAGGTCGCTATCGCGATAAAAGACTATCCTTCGACTCCGCTCACCCGCCTGCCAATCAGTTCGGGCAGGGGATGACGTAACGTCAAGCGGCCAGAACGACGTCACACTGAGCGGAGTCGAAGTGTCATCAACATTGAAAGACTATACATTAAATTAGTGAAGATTAAGAAATCGCTGCCGGATTGTTTTATAGAATTTTCACTTGAAAGTTGCTTTAAAGTAATATAAACCATGACTATGATATTTAACTGTTATCTCAATGAAACTATAATAATAATATTATTAATAAATGATTACTTGTGAGTGATACATTTAAGAAAATTCTTGAACTTATTGAAAAAGGCGAAATAAAAATATCCAATCATGGATATGATGAACTTGCCGAAGATGGTATATTGGTGAAAGATGTTATGGCCAACGTGGAGGATGGCAAAGTAGTAGAAGATTATCCCGATTATCCAAAGGGACCGTGTGTTCTTGTATTACAACAAGATAGAGAAGAAAATCCAATACATGTGGTTTGGGGTATTCCAAAAAATGCTTTTTCCCCAGCTGTATTAGTTACCGCATATAAACCCGATCCGTTGATCTGGTCGGAAGATTTTATGGAGAAAAGAAAATGAAAAAAAGACATCATATTAAACTTGTACATGAGGGAAGCTATGTGGCTGAGGTTGACATTGAACTAATTGAGACAGGTGAAGGATGGTCTCCTTATCTATCTCTTGAAGATGCAGAAAAATTGGATGATGTGAGAGTAGCGCTTCGTCGTGAAGATATTGATACCGCAAGTAAACTATCTAAAGTTTATCGTCTTTCCCCTGTAAATTAATAAAAGGATGAGATAATCTGGCAAAGGGGGAGTGTTTGACTCCCCCTCCCCGCGCCACTCGTAATGTCAGAAGAAATAGTTAAAAAAGTTGATGAGCGGTGGGATAGCTACTGGAAATAAGTTAAGTCACTTTCGCGACAAAAGACTATCCTTCGACTCCGCTCAGTCAACGAAACGGGGTCAAGTCTGCTTATGGCTTAACTGATATTATTTTAACCAACAATTGTTTAGTAGATAAGCTATCGGCAGACCCCTTAGATTAGATTTGTAAATTCCTTGAAAATATGAGAAAGCAACCAAAAAATATTACCGTAGAAATAACTGGAATGTCCTGTGCCTCATGTGCAAAAAGAATAGAGGATGCCATTGGCAACACCAATGGTGTCAGTGAATCAATAGTTAATTTTGCTACAAAGAAGGCAACAGTTACGGGCAGCGCTTCTGCCGAAGAAATCTATAAGGTCATTGAAGGTCTGGGCTATGGTATTGTTAAGGAAGAAACACCTGCTGTATCTGAAAAAGAAATTGCGCAATCAGAGTGGAAGAGATTTTTAATTTCTGCAATATTAAGCGTGCCCGTCTTTACAATAAGTATGTTTATGATTCATTTCAAGTTCTCTGACCTTGCCCAATTCATTTTAACTACTGCCGTAATCTTCTGGCCGGGTATTGGGTTTTTTAAGAATGCGTTTAAACAGCTCAGGCACTGGTCATTAGGGATGGATTCCCTGATTGCTTTAGGTGCTGGCGCCGCCTACGGTTTCAGTGTGACAACCCTGATAAAAGGAGGAAGCGGCCTTTATTTTGAATCCGCTTCAATAATAATCACGCTGATCCTGCTTGGCAGATTCTTCGAGACAAAGGCAAAAGGCAAGGCCGGTGAGGCAATCAGGAAACTGATGAATTTACAGCCGAAGATGGCCAGGGTCGTAAGAGACGGCACAGAAAAAGAGGTCCCCGTGATTGAAGTACAGGTTGGCGAAAGACTCGTAATAAGGCCCGGAGAGAAGATACCGGTCGATGGTGTAATAACAGATGGATGGACTTCCATTGATGAATCAATGTTAACAGGAGAAAGTATGCCCCTTAATAAAGAGGAAGGTGATAAGGTTTTCGGCGGCACCGTAAATACAACCGGCCTTATCTACATGACGGCTGAAAACATTGGAGCAAATACGGTGTTGGCTCATATAGCAAAACTCGTCGAAGACGCCCAGGGTTCTAAGGCCCCTGTTCAACGGCTGGCGGATAAGGTTTCCGGGATATTTGTCCAGATAGTTATTGTCATCGCCCTGTTGACCCTGGGGGCGTGGGTACTGGCAGGCCATTCATTTAATGAGGCCCTTATCCCTGCAGTTGCGGTGTTGGTGATTGCGTGTCCATGTGCATTGGGGCTTGCCACCCCCACTGCCGTAATGGTGGGTACCGGCAGGGCAGCGGAAGCTGGAATACTGATCAAAGATGCCACAAGCCTGGAACTTGCGCATAAGATTAATACACTTGTATTGGACAAAACAGGCACAATAACTGAAGGCAAGCCCAGGGTCACGGATTTGTTTAATATTAATAATGAAAAGACTGCAGAAACGGACAACAAAAACGGTTTGGATATTTTACACATAATGGGAAGTTGCGAACAACACTCTGAACACCCCATAGGCATGGCGATAGTACACTATGTCAAGGGCCAGGGAATCGACCTGAAAGAGGTAAAAGATTTCAAGGCTATTGCCGGCATGGGAATCAGGGCGATTTATAATGGATATACTGTTTTAATCGGCAGTGATAGATTAATGACAGAAAACAATATTGACATATCTGAATTAAAACAAAAGGCTATGGAAATCAAAGGTGAAGGTAAGACCGTTGCCTTTATGGCTGTTGATAATAAGGCAGAGGCCGTCATTGGCATTGGAGACGTGGTGAGAGAAACATCAAAGGATGCCATACAAAAAATCAGTGACATGGGTGTTGAGATTGTTATGCTCACCGGTGACAATGAGGTTGTCGCCGAAACGGTTGGCAAAGAAATGGGCATTATGACTGTGAAGTCAAATCTCAAACCTGCAGACAAATGTGACGAGATTAAGGAAATTCAGCAAAGCGGTAAGATTGTCGGGATGATTGGAGACGGGATAAATGATGCGCCTGCTCTTGCCACTGCAGATGTCAGCTTTGCCATAGGAACTGCTACCGAAATAGCAATGGAGGCTGCAAATATCACGCTCGTTAAGGGTGACATCTTGCGGGCATGTGAAGCGCTGAAACTGAGCAGGCAGACGATGAACATAATCAGACAAAATCTTTTCTGGGCATTCGGTTACAACGTCCTTGCATTACCTGTTGCCGCACTTGGCTTACTGAATCCCATGATTGCGGCAGGCGCCATGGCATTCAGCTCAGTGTCCGTGGTGGCCAACTCCCTGAGATTGAGAAGATTCAAGCTGTAGCCGCAACCAGAGGCAGGTAGTTCTTGGATTCCTCCCCGTCCGAACGGCCAGGCCGGGCGGGCCGAAAGGGAGGCAACCTTGCTTCCCGGATAAAAGGCGCCGAGGACTTTTCGCAAGAATTCCAGAGTTTGTTTTTGTGTAGGGCTTACAAAATCATTTCATGCAAAATAAAACGACTGTTGTATATGAATGCATTTCCTGTTGTAAAACAGACAACGATATATTGAATGCAAAAATATGATATTAAGTAAATAACTTGTTCCCACGCTCCAGCATGGGAACAAGTTATTTATTTCGTGCTTCGGGTTTTAATCTCGTTCCCACGTTCTACGTGGGAATGAAGTCTTCGACGCTTTGCGTCATAATTAAGCTTATTCAATGGGAAGAGGCCGTTACAAAGTTATAGAAGATGAATGTCCTCATTTTTTTACTTGTACAGTAGTCAACTGGATCTCAGTCTTTACAAACAGAGATATTGTACAGATTGTTTTAGACTCTTTGAATCATTTACAAGTACAAAAACATTTGAAACTTTACGGCTATGTCGTCATGGAAAACCATCTTCATCTTATAGCTTCAGGCAGTAATCTAGCTAAAGAAACAGGACGTTTTAAATCATTTACGGCAAGAAAGATTATTGATTATTTAAAAGAAAACAAAATAAATGCAACACTCAAACAATTGCAGTTTCACAAACTTAAACACAAAAAGGACAGAACGTATCAGTTTTGGCAGGAAGGTAGGTCATCCTGAGTTGATTCAAGGCGAGAAAATGATGATACAAAAGCTGGAATATATGCATTACAATCCGGTAAAAAGAGGATATGTGGATGATCCAATGCATTGGCGTTATTCCAGTACGAGAAACTATGCTGAGCAGGAAGGTTTGTTGGAGGTTTGTATGGAATGGTGACGCAGAGCGTCTTAGTAGCTGTTTCCACGCAGATCGTGGGAACAAGTATTTTAGATTTGCTCGCCCTGTTAGATGACTATGATATAAATATTTGTATGTTAAACTGTGAAAAGAAGATAATCAATTTTATTAGCATTAAGAAGAAAGCATATCTAACAGGGTAAAGAATTTCGTACTTCAGTTTTAGAGTTTTTTAGTTTAGTACATTAAAAAGGGGTAAACAATGAATTTAAAGTATATTAAAAACGGATTCTTCTTTTTCTCCAGGTTGTTGACAGTTGTATTATTTATTGTTGTAATATTTACTGGAATTGCAATAGCAGAGGACAAATCCGATATTTTGAAAATAAGATGGGTTATAGATGAGGCGTTAAGGATGAACCCCGAACTCCAGTCGGCAGAATTAAGTTGGGACGCATCAAAGGAAAGGGTGCCACAGGTTCGTGCGCTAGACGATCCTAATTTGGGATTTACTTATTATGGCGAACAAACACAAACCCGAGTGGGAGAGGTGCAGGCTGGTTTTACAGCGTCACAGAAGATACCATTCTACGGAAAACTCAGGCTGAAGGGTGAGGTTGCTGAAAGCGAGGCACAGGTATTTGGAGAAGGATATAGAACACTTGAACGAGTGGTTATAGCAAAGGCCAAATCGGCGTTTTATGAGTTATTCTGGGTCCATAAATCAATAAATATAGATGAAGAAAACAAAGGACTTCTGCAAAGGTTTGTAAAGATTGCAGAGGTAAAATATGCAACGGCCAAGGCGACACAACAGGACGTCTTAAAGGCGCAGGTGGAACTTTCCAGGATAGTGAATGAATTGATCACCCTTGAGCAGCTTAAAGAAACTGCCATAGCAAGAATAAATACTCTCTTAAACCGTCACCCGGATGCCCTGCTTGGCACTCCCGAGGAAATAGATATTACGGAACTTACTGTTTCACTGAAGGAGCTTTACGAGAAGGCGAAGGAAATCAGCCCGGAGCTTAGTATCCTTAAATACAGGATAGAAAGAGATAAGGCTGCATATGAACTTGCAAAAAAACAATATTTCCCGGATTTTACGTTAGGCTTTAATTATAATTTGATTAATGATTTGCCGTCGACAGTGATGTCATCACCGGTTGGAGAAGGCAGGGATTCGTATTCGGGAACTTTGAGTATGAATATTCCGATCTTTCAGAAAAGGAAGTATGATGCAGGCGTAAGAGAGGCGGATGCCAGACTGAAATCCAGCGAAAAAGCATACAAAAACATGGAAAACATGACACTTTTCAGCGTGAAAGATTATCATTTTAAGGTACAAACTGCAGAGAGACTGGTTAAACTTTACAGGGATAGTATTATACCTCAGGCAGAACAGTCACTTAAGGCGGCAGAAATCGGCTACCAGGCAGGCCAGGTTGATTTTCTGAATCTTATCGACAGTCAGAGAGTGCTGCTTGATTTTAACCTCGCTTTTTATAGAGCAGTAGCCGACTTTGGCATAAACATAGCCGGACTGGAAAGAGTAGTCGGTGTAGAATTATTAAAGAAATCACAATAGGCGCCTGGCACCAATTTCAAGGATCAATGTCGAATCCCCGCCTGTAGCTGATGTAATCACTACTTTGACAACTTGTTAATCCGGTATATTTTTTTTCACATTAATATTTCTAGATTTTCAAAAGGCAATTAGTTATTATGCCTGTATAAAAATCTTATGCAGTTTTGAGGTAGATGGGTGAGGGATTGTAAGATGCAACCTGGCTTCCTTATTCTTTGTAAAAATTGATTGATTTCAGAGGAGATAAAATGAATATTCTTGTTTCAGGATCACTTGCTTATGACAGAATTATGGACTTTCCGGGAAAGTTTTCTGATCACATACTACCGGATAAGATACACGTCCTCAATGTATGTTTTATGATAGATGGTTTAAAGGAAAACTTCGGGGGTACTGCCGGTAATATTGCATATTCCCTCTCCCTGCTTGGTGAAAGACCAACCATAATAGCCACTGCAGGGCGTGACTTTGACTCTTATAAAGATTGGTTAGTGAAAAGCAAAATTCCCACGGAAAATATTAAAATCATTGATGAAGAACTTACAGCGGGTGCATATATAACCACAGATAAGTCAGACAATCAGATAACGGCATTTAATCCGGGAGCAATGAAGTTCGGCTCCAGTTATGATTTTGAATCCGTTGCACACGATGACACTGTTGCCATAATATCACCGGGAAATCTGGATGATATGTATAATTTTTCAAATATATATAAACAAAAAAACATCGATTATATTTTTGATCCGGGACAGTCTCTCCCCGCCTGGACTAAAGAAAAACTGATAGAGATGATAGACGGATCAAAGATTTTCATCTGCAATGACTATGAATTGCAGTTGGCCCAGGATAAAACCTCCATGACTATTGATGATATTCTGGAGAAGACAGAGATACTGGTACAAACTAAAAGTGAGTACGGTTCGGTAGTAATATTAAAAGAGCATGGTCAAACCAAGAATATTGATATCCCTGCTGCCGGAGTTGATTCTGTAAAAGATCCTACAGGGGCGGGCGATGCCTACAGAGCGGGATTAATAAAAGGATTCTTTTTGTCAGACAGCGACATTGTCCATGCCGCAAAAATAGGCGCTGTCACTGCTGCGTATTCCGTAGAGGTTTACGGTCCCCAGAATTTCAGCTTTACGCCTGAATCTTTTAACAAGCGGTTTGAAGACGCTTTTGGGGGAGAGGCTTTTTAAATATACAGTGCAGCAGAGCTGCAATCGAAAGTAAAGTGCAAAAAACGCAAATATCAAATATCGCAATCCCTGCCTGCGGCAGGCGGGCGAAACAATACCGAAACTCGAATTCTCTAAATTCAAAACAACCTGAATCACCAAAAAGGTATGTAATAAACGTTTCGGCAAAACTAGAATGATGGATTCACTTCGTTTAACCCATCCTACATGACTGTATCTGCCAACTGTACCCCGATTAACTACCTGGCTTGAGCCTGATGGCTTGTTGATAAGCGGCTACAACTTCATTATGACGACCAAGGCTATACAGAGCATTTCCCTTGTTTTGCCAAGCCTTGTAATGGCCGGGCTTAATATTAATAGCCTGTTCGTAAGCGGCATTCGCCTTATCACTATATCCTAACCTGAAAAGGGCGTTTCCCTTGTTATTCCACGCCTCTTGATAATCAGGCTTGCTCTTGATAGCATGATTATAGGCGATAACAGCTTCCTTATCACAGCCCAACCTGAAAAGAGCGTTTCCTTTGTTGTTCCATGCTTCATGATAGTCAGGTTTGATATTAAGGGCTTGATCATAAGCTTCAATGGCTTCTTCATTACTGCCCAAACTAAAGAGAATATTCCCCTTGTTGTAAAACGCTTTGTATAGATCTGGTTTAGTTTTAATAATTTGGTCAAGTACATCAATGGCCTCGTCATGACGGCCTGAACTGCTAAGAACAATCCCTTTGCTATACCATGCCTCATAATAGTCGGGTTTGATATTAATGGCCTGATCATATGCTTCAACAGCCTCGTCATTACGTTCTAATAGATAGAGAATATTTCCTTTGTTGTACAATGCTTCGTACTGGTCTGGTTTAGTCCTGATGATTTGATCCAAAACCTCAATAGCACCTTCATTATGCCCTGAATTACTAAGAACTACAACCTTGCCGTACAATGCCTCACAATATTCAGGTTTAATCTTAATGGCCTGTCCATATGCTTCAACAGCCTCGTCATTGCGTCCCAACCTGTAAAGAATATTTCCTTTGCTGAACCATGCCTCGTAATAGTCCGGCTTGATCTTAATGGCCTGATCGTATGCTTCAACAGCCTCGTCATCACATCCTAAACAGCTTAGAACAGTTCCTTTATTGAACCAGGCATTGTGTGCGTCTGATCTTAATCTGATGGCTTGATCGTAAGCTTCAATAGCTTCTTCATTACTGCCCAAACTAAAGAGAATATTCCCTTTGTTATTCCATGTCGCATGATAATCAGGTTTGATCTTGAGCGCCTGATCATAAGCTGCAACCGCTTCGTCATTACGACCTAACCTAACGAGAGCATTTCCCTTATTGTTCCACGCCTCACAAAGATCAGGTTTTAGGGCCAGAACATTATTCCAGACATCTATTGATTTTGCATAATCACCAATATAATAAATAGTTTCCGCCTTGCCCATAAGACTACTGATTTTCTTTTCCTCTTCGGTTCTATTATCTATTACATCGTCGTTGAATAACGAACGGCCACCTAGATTAACAGCCAGAGTATCCAGTTCCTTCTCAAAATCATTGAACAGGTCATATGTTTGTATACTACTTAAATAGAAATTATCCCAGCCGCAATCATCAATCCGTATGGGGACAAACGAAAACTCCTTACTATAAATGTGCTTGGCAATGTTGTGAGCTTTTGTAATCTTCTCATCCTTGATGATATAGCTTTTGTTCTTTTTCTGTAAAACAGCATTGCTAATGCAAATAACAAAATAACGGCTCAAGTCAATGGCCTCCTTGGTTTTAGACATCCAATCTCCATACAGGATATCTACTTTGTCAAACCTGACTTTCAACTCCCTCTTTACCAAACCATCATAAACCTTGCTGACCGTGTCCAGGTCTTCATCAGAGTAACATAGGAAAATACCATTTTTATTAAATTTGCCCATCTTAATTAGATATTTAAAGTTTGAAAAAATGTAATATTTGTACCCGGCCTTGACTATTTCCTTATACCGGCTGAGACTATTATTTTGTCCATTATCTCTTTATCCGGGGTTTTTCGCGAAAATCTTTCACTTTAATTTTGACAATTCTATTGATTTGCAATATTCTTTCGTAATTATTTATTAATCACTGAAAAACAAATTTCCGCCTATTTCCCCGTTATTCCACAAGATGTTGCAGTACAATAATATAGATATTAGTCCAAACTTTTCCCTACAACTCTTTATTATCGGTATAACAGTTGCGAACTTTACCAAAAAAGTTTTTTACTTAACTGATTACAATCCATCCTGTTAGATAGACTTAATACCGGAATACCGGTATTTCCTCCTTTCTTGACTATCTAACAGGGATAATTTTCTGAAAAATTCCCTATTAAGCCAACACTTCACTAATTAGTAGCCTGACCTCTCAAACAATACGAACATAAGAGTTTCTAGCCATATTATTCCTTCAACAACATCTTGTTATATTCCACCTTATTTTTAAATTGACATTATGATTTAATAGCTTTAACCTTCATTACCGTACCTTAAAATAGAAGCAAATTATATTTTTACAACCCCCCTGCCCCCCCCCCTTTTTTTAAAGGGGGAATAAAAACAAGATGACCATTTTGAGTAAAAATCTTACAAATCTCTATAGTTTCAGCCAGGAGAGTCCCGGCAAGTTGACAATCCATTTCCATGACCGGCTGGATGTGAGTAACGCCGCACTGTTTATAAAGGAATTTAAGGTGCTGCTGCGAACTCATAAACCAGATAATTTAGTAATCGACCTGAAAAAATTAAACCACCTTGACGACTATGGAGTGTCCGTACTTGTGGAATTAAAAAAGATAATGGGTAATCAGAGGGGAAATTTCTCATTAACAAATGTTTCTGAAAAGATTGAAGAAATCCTCACAATGCACCGCTTTAGTGTTTTAGGCCAACATTCTATCTCAGAACGTAAAACATCTCCTAACTTTTTTACTCACCTGGGAAATGTTACCATTAATTTAGGCAGTGAGATGGGTTTCATACTTACCTTTCTTGGTGATACCTGTTTTTCCTTTCTAAGGTTTTTGCGCCATCCCGGATCTCTACGCCTGAACGATACAATAGAAAACATGAAGCGTGTCGGGCTGGACGCATTGCCGATTGTCGGTTTGATCAGTTTTCTTCTGGGTCTGATAATGGCATTCATGTCATCGGTTCAACTCCAACAGTTTGGGGCCAACATTTATGTGGCTTCGCTTGTTGGTATTTCAATGACCCGTGAATTGGGCCCGATTATGACGGCCATTATTGTAGCCGGCCGTTCCGGCTCCTCCTTCGCAGCAGAGATAGGCACCATGAAAATATCAGAAGAGGTAGATGCATTATCAACTATGGGCATTAACCCGAATCTTTTCCTTGTACTACCGCGAGTTCTTGCCGCTTGCCTGGTGGTGCCTGTATTAACTCTTTTTTCAGATTTGTTTGCTATAGCCGGAGGTTTGCTGGTAGGAGTAACTATGCTGGATCTCACTATAAGCGGCTATACAAACCAGACTATCAACACCCTCACTCTTTTTGATGTATTCTGGGGGGTGTTCAAAAGTGGAATCTTTGCCATTCTTATTTCCTGGACTGGATGCCTGAAGGGGTTTCAGGTAAAAGGTGGCGCTGCAGGAGTGGGCCAGGCCACCACATCGGCAGTAGTGAGCAGCATCTTTCTGATCGTCTTGAGCGATTCGCTCCTCGTGGTCATACTCCGGTACTGGAATGGATGACAGACTAAAGTAAGCTAAAGTGTAAATAAGTGACTAAAGTCAGGAAAAAGGCGGAAATTATTAAATTTTTATAAAGCAATGATTAACAAGCAGGCAATAAAAAAGAGAGTTGCCATTAAAGTCATGGAAATGGTGGCTGGTTATGAGGAAGAGATAATACTAAACTGTATTAATTTCGAAGTCTACGAGGGTGAAATCTTTGTGATTCTGGGTGGAAGCGGTTGTGGAAAATCTACTTTGCTTAAACATCTTATTGGACTAAACTACCCAATGGCCGGAAATATCGTAATTGACGGTGTTGATATTACTGATGATAAAGGAGGTAATCTTCAGCAGGTTTTGCGACAGTGCGGTATACTCTTTCAAAGTGGTGCGCTATTCAGTTCAATGACAGTAGCTGAAAATGTAGCGCTGCCAATGCAGGAGCATACAGATTTGCCGGCACCTTATATTGATAACATTGTCAAGATGAAGCTTGCCCAGGTAAGTCTGACCGGATATGAAAATCATCTGCCGTCAGAGATCAGTGGCGGGATGAGAAAGCGGGCGGGACTTGCGCGGGCAATGGCGCTTAACCCAAAGATTTTGTTTTTTGACGAGCCTTCCGCCGGACTTGACCCAATAACATCGGCAGAGCTTGACCAACTGATTATACGTCTTAACCGTAGTTACGGTACAACCATGGTAATTGTTACTCACGAACTTCCCAGTATATTTACGGTCGCCCATCGTGTTATAATGCTTGATAAGAGGTTTAAGAGTATTATAGCGGAAGGGTCTCCACAATATTTGCGTGATAACAGTCAAAATCCATATGTCAGGCAATTTTTCAATCGCGAAAGCTGAATTATGATTAATCAGAAAGCTAAATTTTTTGTTGGTTTATTCATTGCCGCAGGTATCAGCCTTGCAGTGGTAGCCGTCGTTTTATTGGGAATGAATCGTTTTCTTGAAAAAGGACAATTCTATGCAGTTTATTTTGATGAATCAGTTCAGGGGCTGAAACCCGACTCTCCGGTGAAATACAGGGGAGTAGCTATTGGCCATATTGAACGAATAGGCCTGGCCCCTGATTCCAGATTGATAGAGGTTATCCTGAAGATAGAATCTGATATTACTCTTGAGGAGAATATGGTAGCCCAACAAAAAGCCGTGGGAATTACAGGTAGCAAATTTATTGAACTGGATATTATGAATGACTCAACGGAAGCCAGTTCCCCTGACCTGAAATTTCCTACAGAGTACCGTGTACTGGCATCAAGGCCGTCAAACATCAGTGAACTGTTTCGCAGTGTAGATGATATCGTACAAAAGCTAAATACTCTTGATATCGTCGGTATCTCGGATCGTTTTAAGGCGACCCTGGATCATTTGGGCCAAACATTAAATGATATTGACGCCAAGGGAATCTCAAATGATATTAAGAATTCATTAGCTAACATAAACGAGGGTTTTGATCCAGCTCGATTGGGAAGGCTTACTACCGGTCTTGAAAAGAATGTAAACGCCTTGGGAAAAACTATTCACGGTACTAATAATCTTGTGGAAAAGGTTTCAAGCCTGGTGGATAGGGCCGGGCCGGATTTTTCAAATCTCAGCCGCCATCTGACTGTAATCGGCCAAAATCTTGAAAAAACAAGCGGCAACCTGGACAATCTGCTGGAACAACTCTCTGATCACCCATCACAACTACTTTTTGGCGATCCACCGCCAAGACGGGTATTTGATAATAGTGATGAGTAAAATATTATCTGAATTTTGACAGGTTATTGTAAGAAATTGCTAATGTCGAGTTGTGGACTTTTCAGTCTGCCTTCATGTAACAGTCTGAGCAATCAGAGGAAGATTAATTTTAAATTCGAAATCCGAGAACCGAAGCACGAAACAAATCCAAATGACCAAAATGGAAAATCCAAAACAGTATGATCTGGAAGATCGGACATTCAATTTCGCTAAAAGGGTAAGAACCCTTGTAAAGAAGTTGACCAAGACAATAGAGAACATTGAAGATGGGAAACAAGTCATAAGGTCTTCGGGATCAGTGTGTGCAAACTATATTGAGGCTAATGAATCATTAAGCAAGAAAGACGTTGTAATGAGAATAAAAATTTGTCGTAAGGAAGCGAAGGAAAGTAGATATTGGTTAAGATTAATAGATATGAGTGGAGGCAGTGCATATGAGAAGGAAAGGCAAAGTCTAACACAAGAAGCTTATGAACTTATGAATATTTTTGGATCAATTCTACGCAATACAAAATAATATTTGGAAATTTGAATTTTGGATTTGTTTCGGATTTCGTACTTCGGATTTCTGATTTTGCACACTACGGTTTTGATTTGACAATTCATTGGCGTTATTTAAGTGTTAGAATAAGAACGTTTATTGGAGGTAAATAATGCGTCTTTCAATAATCACTCTGATTATATTTGCAATAGTTTCCGGTGGTTGTGTAACACTCAAACAGCCAAATATGGACATAGAATATTACACCCTGGAATATGACGCATCTCTTCCAGTAACGAATGCCGGTTTAGATCCTGTACAGGCTGTGATAAAGGTGGAGCATTTCAACATAACACCTGCCTGTAATACCAACCGGATTATCTATAGAGATCAGGAATTTAAACGCGCCTCTTATTTTTATCATAAGTGGAAGACAAACCCTGCAGACATGGTAACCTATTTCCTGGCACGGGATATCAGAAAAAGCGGCCTTTTTAAGGCAGTCGTTATACCAGGGAGTAAAGCCCCATATACCCATATTGTGGAGGGTTTAGTAGAGGAGTTTCTGGAGTGGGACTCAAAGGATGAATGGGAGGCTGTGTTAGGTATGAACGTGACTTTGCTGGATGCAGGAGAATCGAATATCAGTAAAAAAGTTATATTTCAACAAAGATTCTCAGCCAGAAAAAAGTGTGAAGAAAAACATCCAAAGGCTCTGGCCCAGGCCATGAGTGAGGCCATGGCTGAAGTATCAGAGGAAATCTGTATGACTATCCAAAAAGCTTTAACAGAAAGGTAAAGGAAAAATTGATGCTGGATATTATCAATAAACCGGACATGCAGAAATATGCCGTATCCTTTGCCGCCGGAGAAACTCTATTTGTTCAAGGAGATAATTCACAGGATATGTTTCTCCTTGTCAGCGGACAGATTGAGGTATTCAAGGATGATAAAAAAATTGCCGATATTGCAGAACCAGCTACCACGGTAGGCGAGATGTCTTTCCTGTTAAAAACCAGAAGGACAGCCACTGTCAAGGCGCTGACTGATGTTAAGACCATCATGATTCCAACCGGCCAGATTACAGAAATTATGCAAAAATATCCGGCACTGGTCTTACATATAGCATTGAAACTTGCCCGGCGGCTCGAAGAAACCACCCGGATAATGCACGGTCTCAGAGAGTTTAGCGATCAGCTTCCAGATGCGATTATCATGGCCGACAAGGACAGGCGTATCCTTTCCTGGAATCAAGCTGCTGAGAAACTGCATGGACGTAACTGGCAGCAGATGAAAGGTTATCCTTTGGCAGATTTGTACCAGGATTCGCGAGCTTATGAACAGTTTGTGTTTGATATACAGTCCGGCAATTCATTGAGGGAAAAAGAGCTGGCCGTCAAGCATCCGGACGGGAATACACGTTTTGTGTCCACCAGCACAACAGTCCTTTTTGACGGTCATCACAATGTGGAGGGGTTTATATTTCTCAGCCGTGATGTGACTAAAAGTAAAGATCTTGAAATGAAATACAAACGGATCAAAAGATGGTTAGCCCCCTCTATTGCATTTCTCTGTCTTTTGGTAATTGCCCTTTTTTTCTCCATTCCATATTTCTCCAGAGGGAACAGGATTCTAGATTACAAAAAAGAAGTCTTTGAGAACCGCATTATCAGTGACTCGCAAAATATAACCAGGGATTTAGCCGAGCCTTTGAAGACCGGAAATTTAGCAGCCGTCACCGGTATAATGCAGACTTTTTTTGATAACGAAACCCCGGATCGCTTTGGGATAAAGGGCATTGTACTGCTTGATCGTAACAAAAAGGTAATAAGCGCTTATTCACCTGAAATGGGGGATGCGGTGGCGGCCATTATTGGTTCGAGCTACAGCGGCATCAAATTCAGGGGAGATGAAACGGTTGCTCACAGACTCCTTACCCTGTTCCGTGCTGACAAGGAACATCCTATGGGTGCAAAGGGAGTAGAAATCGCTTACGAAATACGACAGGAAAATGGTGAAATAACAAACTGGCTGATCTTCCAACTGGAAATGGAACATCTCGATCGGGAATACGGTATTGATACAAAGATATTGTCCAGGATTAAGTTTCAGAAAGATTAGATATTGATCTACCCCCTCCTGAATTTATCGACTTAAGTACTCTGCAGATCTATGATAATGTATAAATAATAGTACATTGTATTAACTGTTCTGACAGAAAAGATGTTAGATTATGACAAGAGTACAGTAAACCGAAAAAGCATATAAATTTAACTGACTTCGTATTCATTAAGTTTATTAGCAGAATATAAAATTAAGGTTGTACCGAAAGAACTGCCAATGACTAATATTCTAAAACTTCGAATTAAAATCCCGGATATTGAACCTGAAATCTGGCGTGAAATCTTAATTGAGAATGATATTAACTTCAAAAGACTTCATGAAATTATTCAACTTTCGTTTGGTTGGACAAATTCCCACCTTTACAATTTTGATGTAAACGGAATTCTGTTCTCTATACCTGACAAGGAATTTGAAAATAACGATTTAGATGTCAAAAACAAGCTTACTGAGTTTTTGATTGAGAAAGGACAGAAGGCTCTTTACACTTACGATTTTGGAGATTATTGGGAGCATGAAATTGAAATTGTCGATATACTTAAAAAAGAAAAAGGGATTCGATATCCAAAATGTTTAGACGGAAGGAGAAACGGGCCGCCGGAAGATTGTGGTGGAATTCCCGGCTACGAAGAAGTAATTGATGCATTAACCGGTAAGGACAAAAGTGAATATGAAGACCTTTTAGAGTGGCTCGGTGATTATGATCCGGAGAAGTTTGACATCAATAGAATTAATAAGACCATCCTGAATCCAGGTAAATATTTATGATCTTTTGCAAAATAAGCTAAAGGATTACGTACAAAATAAAACCATTCGGAATCAATCTGCAAGATTGATCCAGCTAAAGTAATAAAATAAATCTTAAGGAGCAATCAACGTGGAAACATTGAAGGAAGAAGCAATTAACGCAATTTCTAAATTACCGGAATCGGCCGATATTGATGACATTATGTATAGGGTTCATGTGATCGACAAGATTAAGAAGGGACAGGAAGCGGTAAAGGAAGGAAAAGTTATAACAGTAGAATCATTAAAGAAAGAAATGAAATCATGGTAATATGGTCTATACTTGCAAAGCATGATTTGAAGACATAGAATTAAGAAGAAAAGAAATTGCATGAAGAATGAAATATTGGAAGAACTTTGGAAAGTAAAAGATCAGCTTGCTAAAGAAAATGACTATGACATTGAAAAATTAGTTAAAGGACTACGTGCAAAAGAAAAAGCTGAGGACAATGTTGTGGATCTAACACTGCGAGCCAAAACCACCACAAGGGAACCATAATGAATCTGTCAAGAAAGTCTCGCTGGTTTAGGTTTGCCAGCTAGAAACAGAGATAATACTTTTTTCAGGATATTTATTATGTCTCATTGGAATTTGAACGAACGAATAAAAAAGGATAAAAATGGCAATCCCTGATTATCAAACTGTAATGCTCCCTTTATTAGAACACCTTGGAGATAAAGAGGAGAAAGCTACAAGAGAAACGCTTGACGCATTAGCTGGCAGATTCAGTTTAACAGAAGAAGAGAAAAAGGAGTTATTACCTAGCGGCCAGCAACCAATTTTTTCAAATAGAGTGGGTTGGGCAAAAGTATACTTGAAAAAAGCGGGGTTAATTGAATCAGCGAGAAGAGGTTATTACAAAATTACCCAAAAAGGCTTAAATACTCTTAGTAAAAAACCTTCGAAAATTGACAATGAATATTTAAAACAATTTTCAGAGTTTTTGGATTTCACCAAAGGCAGGAGTGAAAAAGGGGAAGAGGAAAAAGATATCGAATTATGTAATATCACAAACGAAAAGACACCTGAAGAATACCTGGAATATGGATTTCAAAAGATTCATAAGGATTTGTCTCAGGACATTCTTGACAGAATAAAAGGTTGTTCTCCAGCTTTTTTTGAACGATTGGTAATAGAATTATTACTAAAAATGGGTTACGGTGGATCACGAAAAGAGGCGGGACAAACGATCGGACGAAGTGGAGATGAAGGCATAGATGGAATAATTAAGGAGGATCGATTAGGCCTCGATGTGATCTATATCCAGGCTAAAAAATGGGAAAATACTGTGGGAAGACCAGAGATTCAAAAATTTGCCGGAGCGTTGCAGGGACAAAGAGCAAAGAAAGGAATATTTATAACAACATCTAATTTCACAAAGGAAGCACAGGAATATGCTTCCTTAATTGAAAACAAGATAGTATTAATCGATGGTGAACAACTATCAAGCTATATGATAGATTTAAATATTGGAGTAAGCAAAGTCGCATCGTATGAAATAAAAAGAATAGATTCTGATTATTTTACAGAAGAATAAGTAAAGTTGATTTCACACTGGTTCAGGTTTACAGCCTGAATCAAAACATTTAGTATCAATCTACAAGATTGATACAGCAAAATAATTATTAGTGAATCAGTGCTAATCCGTGAACATTTCGTGGTAAAATATTAAAACATGAATATTCTAGACAATGTAACAGAATCACAAAAAGAGGCAATCACACATATAGACGGTCCTTTACTCGTAATTGCGGGAGCCGGTAGCGGTAAGACAAGGGTGATCACACGCAGGGTAGGATATCTTGTTGAACAAGGGACTGCCCCGGCAAATATCCTGTCCATAACCTTTACCAATAAAGCCGCTAATGAGATGAAGGAGAGGCTGGGTGAATTTCTGGATCTGAGGGGAATGTGGGTCTCAACGTTTCACGCCATGTGTTCAAGAATCCTGCGAAGCGAGATCGAGCAGATGGGTTTTACCAGGAATTTCAGCATATATGATACCGCAGACCAGAAGAAGTGTATTACGGCTGTGATGAATGAACTGAATCTGGACACTACAAACTGGCGGCCTGGTTCCGTAGCGGCGTCAATAAGTAACGCAAAGAATGAGGTGCTGTCCGCTGAGGAATTTGCTGAGTATAAATCAGGCTATTATAACGACGTTGTTTCAAAGGTATATACAAAGTATCAGAAATATCTTGAGGCAAATAATGCGCTGGATTTTGATGACCTGCTTTGCAAGGTTGTGCATCTGTTTAAAAATTTCCCGGAGGTACTTGAAAAATATCAGGACAAATTCAGATATATACTCATAGATGAGTATCAGGACACAAATCACGCACAGTACTCAATCACTCAACTGCTGGCGCAGAGGTTCGGAAATATCTGTGCTACCGGAGACCCGGATCAGTCTATCTATGGATGGCGCGGCGCCAATATACGGAACATACTCAATTTCGAAAAAGATTATCCTGAGACAAAGACTGTCCGGCTTGAACAAAACTATCGTTCGACGAAGAACATTCTTCACGTAGCCTCTGAGGTAATCAAAAACAATCAATCAAGGAAACCGAAATCCCTCTGGACGGAGAATGACGAAGGAAACAGAGTCAGGGTGATTCACTGCGAGGACGAGTATATTGAATCAAGGGAGATTGCTGCAAACATTTCTGAATTTATTAAAAATGGAAACACGTACTCTGATATGGCCGTATTTTACCGTACAAACGCACAGTCACGTGTACTGGAAGGCTGCCTGCTTAAGGAAGGAATACCTTACTCAATAGTGGGTAGCGTCGAATTCTTCAAGAGAAAAGAGATAAAGGACATCCTTTCCTATCTCAAACTCTGTGCCAATCCCGATGATGATTTATCTTTTGAAAGAATTGTAAACGTTCCTCCGAGAGGCGTCGGGCCGACGACTATAAGACGATTAAGAGAGTGGGCGGCGCTGCACAATACGAATCTTTTAGAGGCAATCTCCCGTGTTCAGGAGATTTCTGAAATCAAGGCAAAGGGTGCCGGCTCTGTGAAAGGATTCTGGAATATTATTTCCGGATTATATAAGCTCCCAACTTATCCGGTGATGGAATTTATAAAACAGGTTATCGGGAAGACCGGATACCTGGATTACCTGGAACAATCTTATGAGGGTGATAGTGAAGATAGACTGGAAAATGTTGAGGAGCTGGTAAATGCAGCCAGTGAGTATGACAATTCAAATCCGGACGGTTCTCTCCAGGGCTTCCTGGAAGAGGTTGCATTAATCTCAGACCTTGACAAATGGGACGACCAGACAGACACAGTTACCCTTATGACCCTGCATGCCGCAAAAGGGCTGGAGTTTCCGGTTGTCTTCATAGCCGGACTTGAGGAGGGGTTATTGCCGCATTCACAATCAAAGGATTCAGACGATGATATTGAAGAAGAGCGCCGTCTATGTTATGTAGGCATTACCAGAGCGCAGAAAGAACTGTTCCTGATTCATACCAGATACAGGACAAAGTTCGGCCAGAAGGCTCCATGTATTCCTTCCAGATTTCTGAATGAAATTCCGGAAGACTTTACAGAGGAAATTGATAAAACAAACTATAGTTCTTACTCATCTGAACTGCAAACCGCTAATGCAGATAGAAACGCAGAGAATCTGGAATCTGGCGATTACCAACATTATCATGATGAAGAAAATGGCCTCAATATGATTGACGAATTTCGGCATGAAGAATCTCAGGACAGCAGTAATCTGGTTCCGGGAGATATTGTAAGTCATGAATTCTTTGGCCGCGGGAGAATTACAAAAATTATCCCATCAACAAATACGGCATTTGTTGATTTCAGTAAAGTCGGAATGAAAAAACTGGTACTGGAATATGCAAATTTAGAAAAGATAGAAGATTATTGCAGATGAGCCCCCCTTGTTCCCAAGCTCCAGCTTGGGAACATTGATGTGCTAAAAGCTCTGCTTTGATTAAAGAATGAGATCACGGTATCAAATAATAGATGATAACAGTGTTTATTTCATAACATCAACTATTGTAGAGTGAATACCGGTTTTTACAAAGAAGGAATATTTTGATATTATTGTTCAGTCTTTAAGGGGAGCATTCCCAAATTGCTGTAGAGTTGTTTTTTTTGGAGTACAGTGACCGTGTCACTGCTTTAATACGCATCATCACGGATGATGCACTCCATATTTCCGGCCAATAAAGTCTTATTATAGCAATTTGGGAATACTCCCGTTTTTAAGTTATTGCATGCAGAACACTGGATTTATTCAAGCGCAAGGAATTATCTTTGTGACGATGGTTATATAGAGATTGATTTATACTCATCTCAAAATTGTTTTCGGAAGAAATCCAAAATCAATTTTGCCCTCGCCTAAGGCGAGCAGGCGAGTAAAGTCCTCGGCGCTTTTTGTCCGGGGAAAGTCCTCGGCGCTTTTTGTCCGGGGATAACTGCAACCAGGATTTGGTTTCTTTAAAAGCCAAAAACCAAACCGGTTTTAGTATAATAGAGAATTAACAAAAGCAGAGCTTTTGAGAAAAGTGCGTTCCCAAGCTTGAGCTTGGGAACGACGGATCTAGGCGGAAGCTTAGGAACGAGACAACCAGGCTGGAGCCTGGAAACGAAGAAAGGAGTAAAAATTGGATAAGATATATCTTGATCATGTGTCATGTACGCCAACATATCCGTCTGTTATAGAGGCTATGGTTGATTCTATGAAGAACTGTTACGGCAATCCGTCAAACCTGCATCATTTCGGACAAACTGCGAAGAAAGCAGTTGATACTGCCAGGGGTGAAGTGGCGTCACTCATAGGAGCAAAGGCCGAAGAAATAATATTTACATCAAGTGGAAGCGAGGCGAACAATTTTGCCATTAAGGGCCTTACAATGGCAAACCAGAAAAAAGGTAAACACATTATTACGTCTGAGATAGAACATTTTTCTGTGCTTAACCCATTAAAAAGACTTGAAAAGACGGGTTTTGAGGTTACGCGTGTACCGGTTGATAAATACGGCATGATAGACCCTGGCGAGATTGCCAAGGCAATTAAACCCGAGACAATTCTCGTTTCCATTATGCATGCAAACAGTGAGATAGGTACTATTGAACCGATAGAAGAGATCGGAAAGATAGTTAAAGAACAGGGCATTATCTTTCATGTTGATGCCGTGGCGTCAGCAGGTTGTATCCCGGTAGACGTAAACAAAATGATGGCGGATGCCTTAAGCCTGGCCAGTAACCAGTTTTACGGTCCGCCCGGCGCTGGAGCGCTGTACTTGAGAGAGAAAACAAGAATAGTGCCGTTTATTGAGGGAGGCATACAGGAAGGTGGGCGTCGGGCAGGTACGGAAAACATACCCGGTATCGTGGGTATGGGAAAGGCCGCTGAATTGGCAAAGAATGAGCTGGAAACACGCAGAAAGAAAATTGAACCGCTACGCGACAGGCTGTTAAACGGTATAATGAATACAGTCGATCATATTTATCTGAACGGCCATCCGGAAAAAAGATTGCCTGGCAATATCAACATAAGCATAGAATATGTTGAGGGTGAGTCAATACTTTTGTTTTTAGACATGAAGGGGATAGCAGTATCTTCCGGTTCGGCATGCACATCAAGATCCTTGAAGTCGTCACACGTCTTGAGTGCAATCGGGGTAGATGATGCAGTGGCTCAGGGGTCGATACTCTTCAGTCTGGGAATAGATAATTCTGAAGAGCACATTGAATATGTCTTAGAGACACTCCCGCCTATAATAAAAAGGCTGAGAGAAATGTCTCCGTTATATGAGGACAGTCAGGCTTGAGTTGGGCCGTTTACTTACTTTTTCCTGGATTTCAGGGGATGGATTTTGTTGGTACTTAATAAATCCAGGTAATAACTTACGTTACATAAAAGTTCCTATAACAGGTGAAATAACTTAACATGCTATACCAATTGCGATAATAATGTCTTTACCGGAACAATCTTTGGAGTGGCACCACAAAAACAATCAGCGTCAATATAGCCCAGAGAAAAAACAGCCTGAAATGCATGAGGCGCTTTTATCTTTTTTTGAAAGTAAATCAAGCTTTTACTTACAGACCTTTGTTGGTCAAGCTTAACTTCAACTAAAAACCATGGTTTCTGGTTTTTAACAACTAAGAAGTCAACCTCTCGTTTATCCTTGTCACGAAGAAAATACAGATTGTAATCACCAAACCCGTTATCAATCCACCAATGGACGGCCTTCAACAAATGCGATGCAACAAAGTTTTCCATTTTTGCCCCATTATCATCTATATTAGACCAATCCCAAAGATATATTTTAGGCTGCTTAAGTAATGATCTTGATATATTGCTTGACCATGGCTGGATTGTAAAACAGTAATATAAAGATTCCAGGATTTTTATCCATCGGCGTATGGTATCTACTGATACCCTTACTCTTAGAGCAAGGTTAGAATAATTTGTTAATTGCCCTGTTTGATTTCTCATGATTTCAGCTAAAAGCTCAATCTGATATATTTCCTGTACACGCGTAGTATCTCGTATGTCTTCATAAAACAACTGTTGTTTTCGCAAATTCTTCCATCGATTTGAAAATCTCACGTTTGTCTTCAAGAACGGTTCAGGAAAACCTCCAAATTTATATAACGAATCGAATCTTTTATTGTCTATTGATAATGGAGTATGTATTTCTTCATCAGAAAACTCTGGTTCTACAATTTCTCTGATTGAAAGAGGATGCAGACGATGAAGAAAATAGCGGCCCATCAAACTATCTCCACCCCGTTTAAAAACGTCCAACCTTGAACTTCCCGTTACGATGATCTTTGTGTTATCACCATAAACATCAAAGAAGCCTTTTAGAAATTCTTTCCATTTTGAATATTTATGAATCTCGTCGAAAATAACGATCTTATATTTTTCCTGTAATTTATTAAGGCCTATTTCTTCTCCAATCTTACCGGGTCCACCAATGATTAATGTACGGTGATCCTGGTTGTCCCAGTTAAAATATTCATATTCAGACACTAATTCTTTACATAAAGTTGTTTTACCAACTTGCCTTGGACCTACTACAAAAATCATCTGTCTGAATTGTTCTATATGTTTATGCAGAATTGAAGAATATGATCTTTTCATTGTGAGTCCAATATTACAGAAAACATGAAGAAAGGCAAGACCATTTTACGATTACCACTATATTGGTTGCGACTAATGTACGATTTTACTAAATTAGGTCGGATTAGTATTTATAACACACAGATTCTCATTGAAGTACAATCGGGGTAGATGATGCGGTGGCTCAGGGGTCGATACTCTTCAGTCTGGGAATAGATAATTCTGAAGAGCACATTGAATATGTCTTAGAGACACTCCATCCTATAATAAAAAGGCTGAGAGAAATGTCTCCGTTATATGAGGACAGTCAGGCCTGAATTCCAATATGTTAACATAAATCTGATGGGGAACATTTATTGGATTTTAGATTTCAGAATTCGGATTTCAGATTTTATTTAGTTTTCTTAGCTGTTTTGATAGATGCAACAGTAATGGCCAAAAGTTCATTAGCCTCTTTCATCAATGGTTCCAGTTTCTTAGATTCCATAATTTTTGCCTCAATCAAGAGTTGTGTAGGGTGGATTCGCTTCGCTTAATCCACCTTTCTTCTATGCCAAGTTCTTTACCATCACGCATTTGTCAATTATTGGTGGATTCGGCCTGTCGGCCTTAATCCACCCTACTATGCCTGAACGCAACAATTGTTTATCAAGCACATCTTCTGTTCTCCCTTTAGGCAATGATTCAACCAAGCAAATAACACGAAGCGCAAACTGCCTTGTCCTATGCTTCATATCATCCTTATTCATCTCTTATTCCATTCCGCAATCCGAAATCTGAAATTCGCAATTGTGTAGGGTGGGTCAGGTTTTCTATTTTTTTCTCATTGTAATGTCAACAAGTACACTTGTCTCCAGATAGTTGAGATCAACAGGTTTGGTTATGTACTCATCAGCACCCTTCTTAAGGGCATCTTTAGCTACGCCTTCGTCCTTTACGGCAGTAACCATTATGATGCCTATTTTATCGTCAAATTGCCTTATACGCCTCAATACCTCCATGCCATCCATTCCAGGCATTCTTATGTCGAGGAGCATTATGTCAGGTTTTAAGTTCTTCACCTTTTCCAATGCATCCTCTCCACTATAAGACGTAATAACTTCATATCCCTTTTTTTCCATAAATCTCGCAATCGGATCACATGCCCATACCTCGTCATCTACAACTAATATCTTGCTCATATGATGTACCTCCTTCTTTATCAAAGGTTCTTTTCATTCCCACGCAAAGCTAATCATCAATTATATATCGACGTTTATTGAATATTATTCTTCCTCCTTACTGTCACTACGTTGACAAAGCTATCTATCATAATGTTACTTCGCTTCCGTCATGTATAGTGATTTGTTGTCATCCTGCTGCTATCAATGACTATTTATGACATCATAGCTAAATGACTTAATTCTTCAATCTTTAATGGGTAAATCTATTATAAACGTTGCCCCTTTCCCTTCTTTGCTGTTTACACTCATTTTTCCTCCATGGTTTTTTATTATCCCGTATGATATACTGAGGCCAAGACCGGTTCCCTCGCCTTCCACCTTTGTAGTGAAAAATGGATCAAATAAATTACCAATGTTTTTCTCCGAAATACCTTTGCCTGTGTCATTAAATTTTATACTTACAAAGGGTTTTCCTCGTTTTTCTATACTTTGTGTACTAATTGTTAAATTTCCACCCTCTGGCATGGCATCCTTCGCATTGGTTATCAGATTTAGAAATACCTGTCTTAATTCATTACCACTTGCCATAAGCTTTGGTAAACCCTCTTCAAATCTCGCTAATACCTTTATATTTTTTAACTTTATCTCAGGCTCAGTAATGGTTAATATATTTTTTAATAAATTATTTATTTCAACCTCTTCAACTTGTAATTTTCCTCTTCGTGAAAACCCCAACAAACTGTCAGTAATCTTAACAATACGATCAACCTCCTCCAGGATTTTTTTCAAGTCCTTTTCTGTCTTTGAACCCTTTTTTGTATCCGTCAACAATAATTGAGCATAAGATGAAATGATATTTAAAGGATTTAATATCTCGTGGGATACGCCTGCTGTCAGCTTCCCAAGAGATGCCATTTTATATGACTCCTTTAAATTCTTTTCCATCTCTTTGCGCTTTGTGCTGTCGCGTAGAATACCAACGAACATGCGCTGCTCACCTATACGCATCTCACCGACCCCTAATTCCATTGGGAAGGTCTTACCATCAGAGCGTAAACCCAGTACCTCGCGCGGACCAATGCCGATGATGCATCCTTTTCCAGTACTGATATAGTGCTGGAGATAGTCGTCATGTTCACTGTGATATGGTTCCGGCATCAGCATCTTGATGTTTCGGCAGATGGTTTCAGCAGCGGTGTAGCCAAATAGTTTCTCTGCTGCCGGATTAAATGATTTGATAATTCCTTTTTCATTGATGGTAATGATGCCGTCTGCTGAATTATCAACAATAGAACGGAATTGAATCTCCATCTCCTTGCGTTCAATTGCCTCAGCAAGCACATTTGCGATAGCCTGGAGGAAGTAGGCGTCGTTTTTATCGAATGCTCGTTGTCTGCTTGTATGCACTCCCAGTACACCAAAAGGGCGATTTTTACTCTGAATGACAACGCTCATTCCGCTAATCACACCGTGGTCATTAAGCAGTTGTGGTCCTCTGAATCGTGTCTCCGTGCGGAGATCTTCAACTATTACCGGTTCATTGGAAAGCAGAGTATAGCCGGCCTGCGAATCAGTATTCGTTCCCACTGTTGCATGTCCCACGTACCCTTCCTTCCAGCCTACACCCGCTCGTAACAGCAAAGACTGACCATCTGGCAGGAGTTCCAATACCTTACAAAACTCCATATCTAAGGTATTGGCAACTATGGCAACGATTTCCTTCATCAGTGTGAAAAGATCGGTGCCTACTAATGCATGTCGGCCAATATTAGTGATTTCTTCCTGCTGGTATGAATGCAACTGGAGCCTCTCTTCGGCCTGCTTTCTCTCAGTAGTATCCCTCATAACCTGAACAGTGCCAACAAATTCACCTTTATTATCAAAACGGGGGAAGCTTGAGATACTAAAGATACCACCCAAACAGCGTACTTCTATCTCATATGTAACAGGTTTCAAGTCTTTAGGCATCCCAATTACTGCGCATTTGCTTAAATCCTCTTTCTTAATTTGCTGGAAAATCTCATAACATTTCTTCCCGAGAATTTCTTCAGGTTTTACCTTAAGCCCTTCTAATAAAGCCTTGTTGCACCTTATTAATCGGCAGTCTTTGTCCCACAGGATGATTATGTCTCTCACTGAATCAAACGTTGATTCCCAGTCTTTTCTACCCTCTTCAATATTCTTCATTGATTTACCAAGCTGTATACGCATTGTTTCAAACGAACTGGCCAGAGCGCCTATTTCGTCTTTTCTGGATATCTTAATCTTATGTCCCAAATCTCCGCCCGCAATCCTATCGGCTCCATGCGCCAGTTTCCAGATAGGCCTCGATATTGAAATGGCAAAGACAATACTTACACCGATTATTATAGCAGCACTAACGAGCACTATTATTATTGCAATGATAGTCAAGATCCTAAAAGGAGCAAAGATCTCTTTTTTATCTTTCTTTGCCACCAGTCCCCAATCCATCATTGGAAAATGCTGATAAGCAGACACGACATCTACACCCCTGTAATCATGGGCTATAACCGTTCCGCTACCTCCTTTTAACGCCAATCGCATTGGTTCTGCCTCATGTGAATTCATACGAACAGACAAATTGAGGGGAGCGTCGGGTACATACCGCAGTGATGTCAAGAATACGATATTATCTCCACTTTTCATCCCTAACAACACCTCTCCAGATTCTCCCATCTCGATATGTGTAGTTGTAATCTCATTCAGGACAGCTAAGTTGTAATGGTTAATTAAAATGCCTGATGGCCTGACGTCCTCCAAGGAGGTAATTGGACAATAAATATCTAAAATAATTTCTTTCAGATAAGGATTGTAATGGGGTGCACTTATATATGGTTCGTCATAGATTTTATCTATGTTTCTCGTAAATACTTCCTTGGTATATACCTCCTTTTCAATAAGCTTTTCGTTAGTGGACGCTACAACCTTGCCATTCAGGTCAAGAATATCTATTTCCATAATATGATGATCCAGAGGCTTTTTGCTCGCCGAGAGGTGTTCATTCAGGGCAATAGTAGCTTCTTTTCTGCTATGTAAGTCACCATGATTTATAGTATAGAGACTGTCTCTTATAAACCCGTCGGAGCTGAAATCTACGGTCCGATCTCTTTTTGCATGCAGGATGGACAGGACATGATACTTCTTGGACACGGCAATTGCTGTTAGGTCATTCAGCTCATTTCTTGTTAGGATGCTTCTGGTATTGACGTAATATAACGTTGTGATTATGGCGATGGGTATGAGGGATATACAGAGTATAAACAGGAGTAATTTACTCTTTATACTTAAGCTCATGGATTTCTTTCCGGAAGAGATATTCATTTTATTACAAACTCCTTTTTTGGAGTGCAGTGACCGTGTCACTGCTTTGAATTATAGGGACACAATACTTAATAATTCCTACCAAATAAATTGTTGCCTGCCTGTGTTTGTAAATGTATGTGAAAATCTTACTCGTATAAACGAATAAGACTATCTTTTTGATGATATTTAAAATGTGGTAAAAGTAATTTTTTCAAAACAAAGCCATTTTGTCAAAATCCTATCTTGCCTTTAGGTTTCTCCGGTGGTTCCAGCAGTTTTTTTATAGCATCAAAGACAATCTTGAACTGGTGATCGTATTTTCCTTCCATAGACTCAATCTTCCTTTGTAGATCCTTATGTGTAAGAATCATTTCTCGCAGTTTTGTAAATGTTCTCATGATCTGGATATTGGCATGGATGGCTCTTGGACTATTAAGGACGCCTGATAGCATGGCTACACCCTGTTCAGTAAAAGCATATGGGGGATAGCGTAATCCCATTTTATCAGTAGAATTGGAGGTGACAAATTGGCATCTCCAATTTCCTAACTCTTCTTTTGATAGCTGAAACATGAAATCCTCTGGAAAACGTTCTATATTGCGTTTCACCTGGCGTTTTAAATAGCTTGTCTCCACACCATACAATGCGGCCAAATCCCTATCAAGCATCACCTTCTTGCCTCTGATAAACAGAATCTTACCTTCTATGGATTCTTGTGGTATAAAAGATGTTGATTTCTTCATTTGTCGATATTCTGGGGACAGCGCCCGTATTTATTAGTGGTTGTTACGCCCAAGATTATAAATGTATATGAAAAATCCTACTTGTATAAACAAGTAAAACTATCTTTTTGAAGATATTTAAAATGTGGTAAAAGAGATTTGTAGCAAATAGATGATTGAGGGATTAAAGAATTTAAGCATTAAGGAATTATCCCTGAATCACTTCTTCTTTCGTTAACCATGCGGCATATTGGTGGTTATTATAAAAGAGTGGGGGTGTTTTGCAATATAAAAGATATTTAACCACGGAAAGACACGGAAAATCACTGAAGTTAAAAAAAAAAGAAATTTGGACGCGGATATACGCACCTTCCACACAAACCGGCGGGCAGGGGATAAATGCTGAGGTTAAAGGCAAAAGAAAAGAAATAAGATTCACGGCAGACCTGCTCGAAATAACTGGTTAGATGCATGCACGTAGTTCACCCTATAATTCTTAATGCTCAATATGAAAATCGCTCAATTTGTGATTAATATTTTAGGCGGTAATTAATTTACCCTTACATTGATAAGCTCATGGATTTCTTTCCGGAAGATATATTCATTTTATTACAAACTCCTTTTTTGGAGTGCAGTGACCGTGTCACTGCTTTAAAACGCATCATCACGGATGATGCGCTCCATAAAAGCGCCTATTTTTCATTAACAAAATAATCGATTACTAATAAAATTTTGGTATGTCAATTATTACAGAAGATTGCTTATTGCTTTAACCTCAATCTGTTTATCGAGGTTAAAGTCTTGACTGCCGAAATAAACCACTGTTCCCTTTTTCAAACCTAACTGGTCAAGGCTTCTTTTAAATCCTTTTAAATCCTCAATGTCTATCATGGTTGTAGTCTTTATTTCATATGCATGCAATCCCTTTTTGTCGTGAACGAGGAAATCTATTTCATCTCCCTGCGATGTCCTGTAAAAATAAAATCTTGCGCCGGATGACTCCCTTATATACTTGCGCTTCAACTGTTCAATCACAAACCCTTCAAAGCTGAAACCACGGTATGGCGATGTCCTTAATGCCTCAATGGATGAAACGTTTAGCAGATAATGAAGCAGTCCTGTATCACGAAAATACATCTTACTACTCTTTACAAGGCGCTTGCCGACATTTTTATAATAAGGAACAAGCTTATCAATTAGAAAGTACGTTTCCATCAATTCAATATACCGGTTGACGGTGTGATAGCTTACCCCAAATGCTGATGCCGTCTGAGAAGCATTCCAGAGCTTTGCGTGGTTGTGCGCTACCATAATTAATAATTGTATCTGCTGTTGTGAAGATATAGACGTTTTTAAAAGCGAAAGAACATCCCTCTCAACAAATGTTTTCACATACTGTTCCATCCAGACAAGGCGGTCATTCTCATTCCGTAAAAGAGGTTCAGGATAACCGCCGTTCAGCCAGAATTTCTCCAATTTCATTTTGCGAAGTTTATTCGCCTCTGAATAGTCAAAGGGATGGATTTCAATAAACCCCACCCTGCCGGCAAGGGTTTCGGATATATTCTTTACCAGTAGCGGATTGACGGAACCCAGCAGGACAATACGGCCTTTTTTGGCCCTCTTGAGGTCAACATAGCTTCTCAATGCCGGAAACAATTCGGATAAGATTTGCGCCTCATCTATTATGCAATGCTCTCCATACTGGCCAAGAAAAAACTCTATGTCAGCCGAGGCTCTGCCGAAATCGGAAGGTCTCTCCATATCAAAATATCTCCATTCAGGCAATTCCATTTTTGCAAAGGTAGTCTTCCCTGATTGCCGTGGCCCCACAACAACTACGATGGGAAACAGCTTGAGATATTTATTCAATTTCTCTGAGATTGTACGTTTTACCAAAGACATGTATGTATATTAGAGATATAATTTCTAATTTGCAAGATATTTTTCAGCTTTTAGTTTTTTCTGGTTTCAGTTTATTTCCTTTACAATACAGTCCCCATAAATAATACTTTTGCGATGCGAATCCTAATGCTGATTTTTTTATCTCCATTTCTGAGTACTTGACATTGTATTTCCATGTGTGATAGTTAAAGCTGAGACTTCTTGCAAAATAGAGAGGCTTCAGGGCATTGATAATCTTCCCTCTTTCTTCATCACTCTTTGACACATCGTATCTGTATAGGAGATTATAAAACACCTGAGTCCACAGCAGGATAGTCAGGTCAAAAACCTCCATTTCAAACATCTCATGTATCCTTGAGAAGGCATACGGTTCCAGAAATTCTTTAATGTCAGCCTGGTATTTATTGTATGATGTCCGGCCTTTTTCTTTCAGGTCGAGGATGTCGATATCCAGCTCCTGTGGTTCCGCTAAAACGTCTAAACCAAATGTATCAGGTATAAAAACGTCACCATTATTCCTGGTCATCCAGGTGTTCTTATTCTGTAAAAGTATAGTCAGCAATGTCTCGATTACCTGCTCAAACATGATACCCAGTTTTGGAGCGCTTGCCTTATGAACCTTTGTCCCCAGGCCTGCCTGGCAGATTTTGAAACCTCCAAGCACAGCATTCAATGACATAAAGATGTCTATCCCGTATTGCCTGGTGCTCTCAGTCCATGGTTGTTTCAGCCAATATTTCATAAGCTTTGGAGAAAATGCAAACTCTCCGCCAATAGGCTGTCGAACATCTGTAGACAGCAAACCAAACATAACCGGATAACATATATGATTTGTAATAGTGCCGTCAAACTGGTGTCTTGAATATAGTGGTATTACGTAGTCATAACCATCCGCAACAGGCTGTCCAAGATATTTTACCCATTCTTTTGTTATTGATTTCAGATCAGCATCTACAACAATGATGACTTCAGCGCCGACAGTCTTTGCAAGTTTGAACAGGTTTAAAAGATTATTGCCCTTACCCCGAATACCATGAGCTGTGCTGATATATTCCTTCTCAATACGGGTTTTTGTGCCCAGGAAAGCGTCTTTTGTGTTATCCGGACTGTTGTTATCTACATTAACAATGATACTCTTTTTGTCCGGAAAATACTCTTCAAGCCCCTCTCCCACTGTTTTGGTTACATGAGAAATGGTGTCGGATTCATTATATGAGGGTATTCCCACAACAATATTATATTTCTTGCTCTGTTTTTTTTTCATGATCTTCTGATGTTACACCTTTCTTATAAATAACTATTATCTAAATTGAGCGATTTCGTAGCCGCAACCTCAAAGCTGAGCTTAGCTCTGTTAGGTTGCGGAACTTACGAGGGATTCACATACACCCATCGGATGATGATAAACGCAGGCTAAAGCCTACGGCTACTGTCCACTGCCTACTGGTTTACGCCCCTTAATATTTCGAGACTCTTATCACCGCAGTTGAACAATAAGTCAACGGCTGACATACCAGGTTCAAAATCTCCATATAGTTGGTTATATACCGGATGTTTGAAATCTTGAAATATAATATCAATACCTTCTTCATCAAATTTCTCTAAATTCATGTATTTACTACCATCCCGCCCTGCCAGGTATTTACTGCCATTCAGAGTTTTGCAGATATCAATTAAACGTTCTGTTGGTTCTTCTCTCAGCTTTAAGTCAGATGCCATTACAAGTCTGGTTTTGAGTTCTAAAGCGCTGATCAAGAATTTAATGATCTCTATGTTCATGTCAACAAGACGATCCCAACTGCGGCTGAAGATATCTTCAAAAAAAGTTTTATAGTCGGCAAAATACGGCGATTTTGAATAATTAGTGATAAGCGCCTGCAGGTGTTTTCTGTTCCAATTTGTATTATTGTTAATCCTTACTTCGTTAATCTTTTCCGGAAACTTATATAAGACGGGAACGGTAATCCACTGCCAGCCTTGAGTAGTCTTTATCCTGTTACGATTTTGCCACTCATTCTTTTTGAATTGAACGTTATCCAATATTACAAATACTTCTGCTTTATCAATCTTGTCAAGATAACCTAACCAGGGAAGGTATTGTGGTTGATGTATTGCTATAAGCATATGTTTGGTTTACAAACTGACAATTTCCCGATTCAAACGCTTTAATATATCGATCAGTAACATTGGAAGTCCGCCAGGTTCCAGACGTGTGATGATGTTTAAAATCTTATTATTCTGAGATTCACATTAAGGTTGAAACTTCTATCGTTTTTCTTTGAACTGTACAAAAATTGGGTTGGTTACAATGCCTCTGAACAGGTAGCTTGTATCTATCGCCAGACGATAATAGATTTTTTCATTTGGATTATAGTAATCATCATCGTAAGCAATGTCTACAGAACCATCTGCTTCAAATGTTTTAATCACAGTACCGTTTCTTATCAAATCTATATTGAAGTTCCTATCTTTATATTCAGATGATTCATCGGAAAAATCTGCAGTGACAACAATTCTTATACGAGGTCTGCCTGTAATAGTTATTTCGTCTCCCATAAAGGCCAGGTTTCCACTATCAACATTTTCAACGACGAAACTGTTTAAACTAAGTTCATTAGCAGAACCCATAGCAGCGTACATCTTACCGGTTCCAAGCGCATTCAGTATTTCTTCCCTGGTTTTTTTCTCTAAAAGAAAAACCGTCTGCGTCTCGTCAATCCGAAATCCATGTCCTCTATAGTCAACCTCTCCAATTGCCCAAACAGGCTTCCGTCTCTTCCCTGAACAATATTCAATCAATATCTGATCCCAGATTCCACCCGGCGGCCCGACACGTCTCATCCCTTCACTAAAAATTGCTATTCCTGTATAGTCAAATGTGTTAAGAAGATCTTTCTCGTATGGTAATGATACGATTTTAGTGTTACTTATCTCCATAGCTTTTTCTACTTCCGGATGTGCCCAGAATGTCAGTGCATTATTCTCATTTGCATAATCAATAAGATACTGGTATGGCTCCACGCCTTGCTCCCCATGATATTGATCGTATAAGGGTGTTTCAAATGGAAAATTATTCACTAAAAAAACAGCCCCCGCAAAGAAACATATTATGCCGGGCAACTTACTCTGCCTTCTTTCACGTGAACTGTTATCCCTTCTTGATGACGTTCTCTTCCTGAATGAAATGAACCACCATCCAAGCAAAAAGAAACTAACAGGCCATAATTTAAGAATACTTTCAATGTCAAATATACCCGGGAACCCATTTCCAACTGACGGCAGATTTTCATAATCCGAAGGAGTTTCCAGGCCGAATACCATGATATGTTTATTGCCATCTACCAGAGTAAGATTGTTTTTAAAATAACTTCCCTGCCAATAATAAAAAGGAATAGCTTCAGCACCATGCATTATAAGCATATCAGGATACTTTTCATTTAATTCTTCAATAGTGTTAATATAATTTGCTGCTCCATATTTAAGTATGGAATTCTGATCAACAACCTTCTGGATAATATTCGTTAAGGGCGGCACTCCGTATGTCCATTTCATGGTGTCGTGGTCAGTAAAAATTACACACTTCATACCGTTCTCTTTTGCAATCTTAACAATTTCTTCCGGCTCCTGCTCACCATTGCCCATAGTCGTGTGTATATGGATAACACCGGGGATGAGCGTATATTTCCCGGCAAAACCGGTGTTCACAAATGGATTTGAGTTGAACAGGAACAGGCAGATAAAAACGATCAGGATAAGTCTTGGGTACAGATAATTTTTTCTATACATTATTCTTGAAGTAATTGTACGTTAAAGACAATTTTGTCCTTCTTCTTAAAGAAGATTTAAATAGAGTTGCCTTGCACAAAAAGCTCAATAACTAACATAGGTCAGGCATCTTGTCTGACCGCAGGCAACACCGAGGCGGGACGCCTCGGCTATTTCAGGTTGAGTCAGCTCCGGGTAATTTAATGCATAGGAAATTCAATGTTTTGGTAGGAGCCAACTCCCGTTGGCGATCGCCGTCAGAAGACGGCTCCTACCGTGTCAACAATCGCCGAAGGCCTAACTTGTCTTCCAGAAAGCTGAATAATATATTATAGACTTTTTAAAATCTATATAATTCCGTACACCTTGTACATACAGGGTACTTCTTTTCCTTTTTTGTAATCCTTCTAAATCGCATATATTCTTCATTATTCCATATTTTACTAAAAGAGTTTTTCCTTACATTGCCGGAAGAAAAATTTAATGATTGACAGGGTCTGACTGTACCATCAGGAAAGATGTATGAGACCATCCAGGGACTTAGACACCTTTTGCCATAACCTGAAGAGACAAAATCAAACTCAGTATAGTATCTCCTGATTTCTTCATTTGTAAAATTTGGGTAAAAGGCAATCTTTACATTTGAGTCCATTTTGCAGATATCTTCTATTTTCCGGATAAGAAGGTCCACGTCAATATCAGGTAAGCTATCCCTTACAAAGCCTCTCCAATCATTACAGGTCATACCATAGTAGCCGTCAAATATCTTATTATGTTGATCATACATCTCTTTACTTAAGAATATTAAGTGATGAAATGTAATTGTGCCTGCCTTCAATTCCTCTGCGATACTAATTAACTCGTCAAGGCGTCTGTAATTTATCTCAAATATTGTGCTTGAGATATTTACTACCGGTTTATCTGTTCCGGATTTCGCTTTAATATCTCTGATTAATTTAAGGCCTCTGCACGCCTTTTCAAATGTACCTTTTGCACTTCTCACCTCGTCATGTACCTCACGGGGACCATCCAGTGAAAAGATAATCTCATCAACACCCAGATCAATTATAGAATCCGCATACTTTTCCAATAATATTCCATTTGTAATTATATTGCAGCGCATACCCTCTTTTTTTATGCGGGAAACTACCTTTTCCCAATTTGAATACAATAATGGCTCACCGCCAAAAAGTGTCACATTCGGTTTGAATGTCTTTATGTCATCGATGATTTCATATATTTCATCAAGCGACAGCTCAGCCTTTAATTCTTCAGATGACATGTCTTTGGATGTGCCGGCCATACCCCACTGGCCGCACATCTTACATCGAAGATTGCACCTGTATGTCAGAAACAGATCAACTGTCTCCGGGTAATAGCTGTATCCGTCGTAAACCTTATATGTTAAATAAGAAAGCAGGCGCTGTTTAAATGCCTTCCATGCGTAACCGGGCTGGGTAATTGAGTGAGTAAGGTTCCTTCTTAAATTACGTAGTTGAATCATATTTTTCCAGTAAGTAGTTTCCCATTATTAAACAATCTATACCGGTTGAGAAAAAACAGCGAATTGCCTCTTTAGGCGTAGTAACTACCGGTTCCCCGGCCACATTAAATGAAGTATTCAGCACAACAGGGATACCGCTAATCTCTCCAAAATCCTTAATAACGTCATAGAAGAGTTTGTTATATTTATAATCTACCGTTTGAACCCTTGCTGTTCCGTCTGTATGGGTAACGGCAGGAATCAGTTTTCTCTTTTCCGGTTTGACATCGCAAATAAAGAGCATAAAAGGCGACTCCTGGTCAAAGTCAAAAAAATCTCTGGCTGATTCTTTCAATACCGCAGGTGCAAAGGGACGGAAATCTTCCCTGTGTTTTACATACTTGTTAACGATATCCTGCATATCGTCTCTCGTTGCGTTTGCCAGAATACTTCTGTTGCCCAATGCGCGAGGACCCCATTCCGCCCTTCCTTGAAACCATCCGATAATCCTTCCATCATTGATTAATTCAGCACACTTTTTTGCAATATCCTGATGATGGGTATACTTCAACTTATCAAGGTCAAGTTCGGCCTTTATCTCTTCATTTGAAAATTCAGGTCCCCAGTAGGCATGTTTAATAACGAAATTCCTGGCTTTCCCCAATATGGTGTTATAAATATAATAAGCGCTGCCGAGTGATGTGCCTGCATCGTGTGCTGAAGGCTGTACAAAGACCGATTCAAAAGGTGAATCTCGCAATAGTCTGTAGTTCATTGAACAGTTTAAACCAACACCACCGGCAATACACAAATTCTTTACGCCTGTTTTCTTATGAAGATAATTGGTGATGTGCAAGGTTGTATCTTCCAGGGTTTTCTGTAGACTTGCCGCAATGTTCATATGTCTCTCTTCAATTTCCTGGTCCTTATTTCTAATTGGCCCGCATGCATCAATGAATTTCTTTGACATAAAACCCTCTCTCGAACCTGCACTTGCCCAGTATGTAAAATAATCCGAATTCATTCTATACCCCCCATCAGGCAATAATTTAACCATATCTTTAAAGATATTAATGTATGTTGGTTTGCCGTATGATGCAAGTCCCATCACCTTGTATTCGTCATTTCCATGCTGAAATCCAAGATATTTTGTTACTGCGGCATAAAGGATTCCCAGAGAGTGTGGAAACTTAATCTCTTTTATCTTCTCTATCTGACCGCCTGTACCTTTGCCCATTAACGTGCTTGTCCATTCGCCCATATAGTCCATAGAAAGAATTGCAGATTCTTCAAAGGGTGATGTGAGAAAGACACTTGCGGCATGCGCCAGATGGTGTTCGATAAAATGTATCTTTGTGCTCTCTTTTTGTTTGAGCTGTCTTAATTCAGAAAGATAATTACCCGTACTATAAATTTCATCGACTATATAACCAATAGAATAAAATGGTGATCTTGGAATTTTTAATATTCTATACGGTATCCTTTTAAATATCCTTAGCCAGGGTTTGTAGCTGAAGCCTATATGGTCAATATCTTTTAATGTTATGTTCGCCTCTTTCAGACAGTAGTCAATCGCCTTATGGGGCATGCCGCCTTCATGCTTCCTTCGTGTAAACCGCTCTTCTTCTACGGCTGCGATTAGCTCTCCATCTTTTATTAAAGAAGCGGCGGCATCCAATGTGTAGCCGCCGATGCCAAGGATGTACAAAGTTTATCTCCTCTCCAGTCAGGTCGCTATCACGACAAAAACCATATCCTTCGACTCCGCTCACCCGCCTGCCGGACGGGCAGGGGATGATGTCACACTGAGCACATTCGCACGCTCAGTATAAACTTCGTCGAAGTGTTATCAATATTGAAATTCCTATGCATTTAATTATAGTGGGAAAAAGATTCTTTTAAATCGCTGAAAAAATCTTGTGTCCTTGTACGACATAATATTCAAAGCGCCTTCCAATTTCCCCTTAAATATAAAAAAATTATCAGTCGTCTCTATACCAATCCTCTTGAGTGCAAAAATGTCAGTATTCTTATCGTTCATACCGTACATGTTTGAACAGGCGCACGTATACTTACACGCTTTAACAATATCCACTATTTCGTCATTAAAATCTGCCCTTGTGCCAACAGGATAGGCAAAAGAATTAATCTTCTGGTCAAGTTGTGATTCTAACATATCTTTAGAGCCTCTGATTTCTCTAACCACTTCTTCATTTGTCAATCTTGTCAGTATTCGATGGGAAATGGTATGAGAACCAAATGAAATATTGTTATTCTTCATCTCATGTATTTGGGATGGAGAAAGATATTTGCCCCCATTATTCTCGATAAAACCGGTTATCAGAAATATCGTTGCCGGGAAATTATGCTTTTTGAGCAAAGGATAAGCGTTGTAATAATTATCACTGTATCCGTCATCAAACGTAATTACTATTGAACCTGAAATTTTTTCGATATCAGTTTGCAAACATTCTATGGCCTCTTCCAGAGGAATTACTTTATAATTTTTTTTTATATACTGCAGTTGTCTCTCAAACTCTTCAGGAGTAACTGTTTCATCCGGTTCGATTTCGTTACTGATGCTATGATACGTCAGGATTGCCAAGCATTTTTTGTTGGCCCTATCCCGGCTGATATATTGATATCCCGTATAGGTAGTAATGATGCATACTACTATCTTAATAATTTTTTTCAGTAAATATCTTGGCGAAGTAGCAGTCATAAATCAGATTGTTTTAAATACATTTATAATTGTCTCAACAGAGTTGTCATCAAGATAAGGATGTGAGGGGACTGTTATTAACCTCTCGGCAATATAAAGCGCTTTAGGAAACAATTCTTTCTGCCTGTCATACCCAAGGTCATATAAATGATGCACGGGTTTCAAATACATCCTGCCCGTGTCAATTCCTCTGCTCCAGAGTTCAGCCTGCACCTTTTCCATAGTCTTTATTTCTTTAAACACTACAGGGAAGTGGTTGAAAACAGGGGTACTGCTTTTTGTTATCCCCGGCAATATTATATGTTCATTATCTTTTAATGCCTTATAGAGCGTCATGCCTTTCTTTAGTCTTATCGCATTAAATTCATCAAGTTTATCAAGGAGGCCTAACCCGATTATTGCCTGAAAATTAGAATATAGTTTTGACTCGAAACTATCGTGTACTGTTGTATGCTTAAATTGAGAAATTAATTTATAGAAGGAACCATATATCACGGGTCTTGTTACTAATGAATATGCTGCCAGGATAAGTGGAACTGTTATCTCGAATAAAAATTTCTGCCCGGGAAGCAAATCCCTCTCTTCCCTTATGAGATTTGCCAGCTCATCGGAATTTGTAACAAGCATGCCTCCGCTAAAAGTAGAAAAGTTTTTACCTCTACATAAACTGAAGCAACCGGCATCTCCCAATGTACCAACTTTTTTACCGTTTAGTGTCGCCCCGGGAGCCTGTGCAGTATCTTCTAAAACGAAAAATCCATTCTCTCTGGCAAGCTTCAGTGGTAAATCTATCTCATAAGGAAAACCGAAATGATATATCGGCAAAACACACAAAGTGTTATTATTGATGACGTCAGGTAAACGTTCAAAATCCATTGTGAAAGTATCTAAAGAACTTTCACAAAGTACCGGTTTCAGGCCGGCTTTTCGTATTGGCAGTACCAGAGTAGGAACGGTATAAGCGGGTATTACTACCTCCTTCTTATTTGAGAGTTTTTTAATTGCCTTTAGAAATATATATATCGAGGCGGTACAACAATTAAATGAAAAAGCATAGTCTGACCCCATGTACCTTGCAAAGCTGGATTCGAACTCATCGATATAAGACTTCTTACCAAAGAATGACTTAAACCCTTTAAGCACTTCAAAAATTGATAATGGAACCGCTGTTGTGGGAATCTTCCTCAACAATGTGATAACCTTTCCTTATTATTGATATCCTGCTTTTACCAGAATTATGGGAGCAAGCATTGTTATCGGAAACCCTATAGGTATTGTTTCCTTTATAACCATGCCACTGGAGGTCAGGGCTGTAGTTAATTCCTTCAACGAATATGCATTAAGAGTTACCTGAGTATCATACAGCCACACAAATTTAAAACTAAGATAAACAAGTGGGTTTATCTTATTACGAACATCGAATACTATAAAACCGTCTCGTTTGCATACTCTTTCCATTTCTTCAAGCGCTGCAATAACATCGCCTTTGGTATGGAAATTGTAAAATGTATTTATGCAAATTGCAATATCTATAGATTTATTCAGGAAGGGTAAATTCTGTGCATGAGCCTTCAACAAATTCAGGCTATGCGGTTGCATTTTCCGGAATTGATCACTGGCTGTCTCCAACATCTCATGTTCCGTATCGATTCCTACACACCTGAGCATATTTCCTTTTGCCGGGAGGGTTTCAAATAAGAGCCCCTCTCCGCAACCAATATCAAGCAAAAGGCCTCTATTGTTTTTAATAATTTGTCTTACTTTATCCCTTATCTTCAGACGAAACAAATCGGATGTCGGATCGCCTCTTTCATCAGGCTTTGACAGAATATGGCGAACCAGATCAGTTAAAGGCCGCAAGATTTTACTGAACATATGTGTTTATTGTATGAGAGATTTCTATTTTAACTACTTACCCGTCCGAACGGGAGCAGGGCAGGCAGGCGGGCATTATGACGTAAAGCCTGACTTCTAAAGACTTCAAATGAAGATTCTTATCAACCTAGACCAGGGAGTTTAGTATTTCAACCCCTCTCTCCAGGGTCTCGAACGATGCGGCATAAGATACCCTGAAATGAGTTTTCTTTTCAGAAAACACGCTGCCGGGTATGATTAGCAAATCGTGTTTTATTGCCTCAGTGACGAATTCCTCATCAGTACCCCATGGTACTTGAGGAAAGATATAAAAGGCACCATCAGGTTTGGTTAACTTGTAGCGTTCCTCAAGGCCGTTATAAACAAAATCACGTTTCTTTTTGTAATCTTCAATATACGCATCCATATTAACATCCATGGCCTTCACTCCGGCTACCTGTGCAAATGAGGGAGCACAGATATACGTATACTGCTGAAGTTTCATCATTTCATCAATAATCTTTGCAGGACCGATTGCACTGCCTAATCTCCATCCGGTCATCGCGTGTGATTTTGAAAACCCACCGCAGGTCACTGTATTTTCGTAATATTTTCCGATACTTTGATATTCTATTTCATAAATGAACTCTTTATATATTTCATCTGAGATAATTATCAGGTTGTGTTTTTCTGCAATGTCACAAATTTCTTTAAGGTATTGTGGTTTGCAGACTACACCTGTAGGATTTGATGGACTATTAATAATGAGGATTTTACTGCGTGGACCTATGAGGGACGAGATGCGCTCAGGGGTGATTTCAAAATCGGGATATGTGTCAATAAATTTTATCTTGCCGCCGCACAAATTCACAAGATGCTTAAATGACACAAAATATGGATCAGGCACAAGGACTTCATCTCCGGGGTTTATGAGAACCAGAAATGCAAGTGTTAAGGCTCCGGCAACTCCGGAAGTTACCATTACGCTTTCGCCCTTGATGCCGCACTCTTTTCTTGCTTTTTCCAGGATCTTTTCGCTAAGCTCAGGTATACCCTGAGTTCTTGTATACCTGTTAAAACCCTGTTCTATTGCTTGGATAGCTTCTTTTTTTACCTCTTCAGGAACATCAAAATCCGGTTGCCCAATGCTCAGGTTGACCGGATTTTTAATCTTTTGTGCCAGATCGAACACCTTTCTTATTCCGGATGCTTCAAACCCCTGCATTCGATCGGCGATCATCAGGAAGCCTTTCCTTTTTCCTTTTCACCTGTTGCCGCTTTAGCATCGGTAGTTTCTTCTTCAGTTTTCTTTGCAACCTTCGCCTTCTTTTTCACCTTTGTAGTTTTTACCTTGGGTAAGCCGTACACAGATTTTTTTTCATCCCACAAACTCTCATCAGTCAAATGTTTGATACGTTCCGGTCTTGTGAGAACACTTCTATGTCTGACCAGTTTACCCTTTGATACAAGACTTTTGTCAATACTCATTACCCTTTCTCCCTTATCTTATTTGAATTGGATAGCTGCTCGCAAATTGTCTCTTTCCTTCGTATTCTAATTTGCTAATCCCCTTTAGAGCCTCTTTTAGTTCACTGCTATCCTTAAAACTAAATTTACCCGCACATACAACGATCTCTTTTCCTCTTTTTGCCACGAATGTATCATAACCTGTCATATCTTTGATAGCTTTTGCTAAATTAGTAGCCTGTTTCAAATGTTGTTTAGTATTGCTGTAGGATATAATTTGAAGCGTCCACTTCACAACATATTCCTGCTTAGCTGTTTCCTGCTTAACTGTATCAATTGGAACCTGCTTCAATGATAAATCTACAGCTTTTATCTCCCTGCCCTGCGGTACATTTTTAATTATTCCATCCAACTTGGGATGCACAACAGATTTCTGTGGTACCTCAGGTTCTAATACGTTTTTGTGGCCAATCTTATAGCCCACAAAAAAGCAGGCTAATGATAAAAAAACAGCTCCTAATGCGCCAAGAATCACTGTTTCCTGTTTAAGAACAACTTCATTGAGAAATAATTTTCTAACCTTTTTGTCATCCGTTTGCAACCTGTCCCTACTTTGTGTATCCATTATCCAACCCAGCTTTTCTGTTTTCCTATCGTCATCTGTATTTGTCAGATTTCTCTCTGGAACCGGTCTGGGAAGAACGGTTGGATTCTCCTGCTTTCTTTGAAATACTTTACTAGTGTGTCTGGTTTCTTCTTGTTTTCCTGACTTTTTAAATACTTCAAAAAATTCTTTTGGCTCTTTATCTTTCCCAAACATTACCACCCCTTAATGTAAAGTTTATGATTTGTAATTTTTTTGGTTTCAAAAGATTTTAAAGGTTTCATCAATTTAAAAAGAAATTGGTTAATACATTCCTGAATCTATACCCCCCCATTACCTGAAAAATGCTTGCCCGCTCCGGCGGGAAATAATGTGAGGCAGGTGAAGGAAATTTCCCTTCATCGGGATTTATAAATCATTCTAGACACTTGCAAAACTTTAAGTTATGAAGTTTATAAAAAACAGATTTTATTGTCAAGGTTTTTCACTTATGAGGGTTACAAAATACCACATAGTGCGACATAGCCGCAACTAAGTTTGAAGTGTCTAAAGTGAACTAAAGTGCCTAAAGTTAAAGAATAAAGGATTTGTTTTCTTAGCCAACTTTAGCTCACTTCAAACTTTAGGCACTTTTAACTCTTTATGACACGAAAAAAACCTTCTAGAAATGAAGGTTCTTCAGTGTAATAGCAATAAGTTACAGCGGAAAAAAATATCTTTGTCTTTCACATAAGGCTCGTGTATTATTTAGCAGTAAAAGGCAGGCGATTTGAGATCATAACTATAAATTTTGGCAATTTAGCCCGAATTTTATGCATTTTTCAGGTTAAGGACGAGAATAAGTGTGAACAAAGAAATGATTGAAAATATTGAAAATCTTCGCTCAAAGATACGATACCACGACGGAAAGTACTATGTTGAGAATATGCCCGAAATCTCGGATTATGAATATGATCAACTGATGAAAGAGCTGGAAAAGCTTGAAAGCGCCCATCCGCAATTAATCTCTCCGGATTCTCCCACTCAACGCGTAAGCGGTGAACCTGTCTCAGAATTCACATCTATAGAACACAGCATACCCATGCTCAGCATCGAAAATACATATTCAGAAGAAGAATTAAGGGAGTTTGACAAAAGAATCAGGCGAATTTTAAAAGATGTTGAAGAGATAGAATATGTCGTAGAACTCAAGATTGATGGTATTGCGATTACGCTGTGGTATGAAAATGGAATTTTCATGCGCGGCGCCACGAGAGGCAATGGTTTCAGGGGTGATGACGTTACAATGAATTTAAGAACCGTAAAGGACATACCTTTGAGATTTTTGTGCATAAATGACAAAGTAATACCTCCGGTTATTGAAATTCGCGGTGAAATTTATCTCCCAAACAGAGAGTTTCAGAGACTGAATAAAAGGCGGGAGGAAACAGACGAACCTCAGTTTGCCAATCCCAGAAATGCGGCGGCAGGTTCCCTTAAGCTCCTTAACCCTCACACAACCGCCAAAAGACCACTCCGTCTGTTTGCCTATGCCTTTGGCTACTATGAAAACGGCAGATTTACTAACCACATTGAATGTCTTGAGGTTATAAAGGAATTTGGCCTTCCCGTAAACCCTCACTACAAATTGTGCAGGGATATTGACGAGGTTATCTCATACTGCAATTCATGGGAAACAAAGAGAGGTAATCTTGATTACCAGGTTGACGGAATGGTCGTAAAGGTTAATTTGCTGGAGCTTCATGATAAACTGGGTTCGACCAGCAAGGCGCCGCGCTGGATAATGTCTTACAAATTTAATCCTGAAGATGCCACAACAAAGATTGAGGCGATAAAGGTACAGGTTGGTAAAACAGGAACATTAACCCCGGTAGCAGAATTAAGCCCTGTCCCACTCAGCGGCACTACCGTCAGCAGGGCGTCACTTCACAATTTTGACGAAATTGAGAGAAAGGATATTCGCGTAGGTGATTACGTCGTTGTTCAGAAGGCAGGAGAGATCATTCCCCAGGTAGTTAAGGTTATTACAGAGAAGCGCACCGGTAGTGTGAGGCGGTTTGATGTGCCGGAAAGATGCCCTGTGTGCAAAAGCGATGTTATTAAAGAGAAGGTGGCTCTTAAGTGCTACAACCCTCTGTGTACCGCTCAGGCAAAAAGGAGAATAATGTATTTTGTAAGTAAAAATGCGATGGATATTGAGGGCTTTGGCCCTGCCATAATCGAACAATTAGTAGACAAAAAGATTATCGAAGATTATGCTGATATTTATTCACTGAAATTCGACGACCTTGAACCACTGGAAAGGATGGGCGAGAAATCTGCCCGAAATCTCCTCGATGCGATTGGAAAGAGTAAGAGCAGAGATTTACACTGCCTGATCTGCGCATTGGGAATACTGAATGTCGGCGCCCATGCGGCAGAGGTGCTGTCAAAGCACTTCGGCACATTCGATAAACTCATGGATACCTCTGTTGAAGAGTTGGATGAAATCTTTGAGATTGGAGAAATCACGGCAAAGAGTATCGTAGATTTCTTCTCAAATAGCCACACAAAAGACGTTATCAATAAACTCAAGGCGGCGGGTGTTAATCTTAGCGCCATTCGTAAAGAAGCAAAGACAGCTTCTAATATAGCTGAAAAATCTTTTGTTGTAACGGGAACACTGAATGGATATACCCGTAAAGAGATAGAAGATATAATAAAAAATCTGGGAGGAAAAGTATCATCGGCCGTAAGCGGCAAAACTGATTTTCTGATTGCCGGTGAATCACCGGGATCAAAACTCGAAGCGGCAGAAAAGCTGGGAACAACAATTTTAAGTAAAGAGGAATTTGAAAATTTAATTAAAAGAACGTAAGCTCACCATGGGGTACAAAATAAAATGGAAAAATTGATAAAGAATGCTTTAAAATCTGCTAAAGCCGATCATATGGAGATACGCATTAATGAGGGAAGGGGAACTGGAGTTGCTTATGTGGGTAAGGAATTGGAGAGTATTGGCGAAAGCAGCATTATGGGAGGAAGTGTACGTGCTCTCGTCAATGGAGGATGGGGATTTGTAGCCTTTAATGATATTGAAAATCTGCCTCGCTACGTCAATATGGCATGTGAACAGGCAATGCTGGTCGGCGATAAGGATGTATCATTAGCAGAGACCGGAGTCATTAACGATGTAGTAAAGACGCAGGTTGATTTAGACCCGGCAGATGTTTCACTGATTGACAAACATGATTTGTGTCAGAAATATAATAACATAATCCTATCCTCAAAGAAGGTTCAGACCTCCAGCGTGAGGTATGCGGACTCTCACAGTACGCTTTATTTCGCCAACCTGGAAGGCAGCTTTATTGTCTGCGAAAATATATTCTGTGGTGTTTCGGTTATGGCAATGGCAAAGGATGGTATGGATGTACAGCAGGCATATGATTCGATTGGAGATCTGAGAGGTTACAAAAAGGTTGAAAATTTTGAAGCAAGCTGTGAAGATGTCACCAAGAGGGCAGTTGATCTGCTCTCTGCAAAGCCTGTGGAGGGTGGTAAATATACCGTAATAGTTGATCCAAAGCTTTGTGGCGTTTTTACACACGAAGCGATCGGGCATCTGAGCTAAGCGGATTTTATCTATGAAAATAAAAAACTTCGTGAGATTATGAAAATAGGAAAACGCTTTGGTTCGGATGAATTGTCTATAGTAGATGATGGCACATTAGAAGGAGAGGCCGGATATAATAAATATGACAGCGAGGGAACACCTACACGAAAGACATATCTGATAAAAGATGGGATTTTGACCAACAGGCTGCACTCAAGAGAGACGGCAGCTAAGATGAATGAGAGTCCGACAGGAAACGCAAGGGCTATCAGTTATGCCAGTGAACCGATTGTGCGCATGACTAATACATATATGGAGCCCCGCAATCAAACGTTTGAAGAGATGTTGGCAGGTGTAGATGAAGGCATTTATGCAAAGGGATCCCTTGGAGGAATGACAAACACGGAGATGTTTACCTTCAGTGCAGAAGAAGCATACAGAATAAAAGGCGGAAAGGTCTGCGAGAAGATTCGTGATGTGGTTTTGACAGGTAATGTATTTGAGACATTGATGAATATAGATGCTATCGGCAACGATCTTGTCATATACGGAGGGCTTGGCGGTTGTGGCAAGGGCGGGCAATCCCCATTACGTGTAAGTGACGGCGGACCGCATATCAGAATAAGAAATGTCACAATTGGAGGCAGATGAAATGTGCAGAAAATATAAGGCGTATTGCCATACGCCCCTACTTTGTGACAACTTTGCTTTCACCATTAAATAAAAGGAGGATGGGTGTTATGTTAAAGGTATTTTATTTGATGCTGGAATCCAGATCATATTGCTTTAAAAATACGAAAGACATGCGTTCCAGGAAAGGCTTCACTTTAATAGAGCTAATCATTGTTGTTGTTATCCTTGGTATAATATCAGGCGTGGCCATACCCAAATACCTTAATCTGGTTGCCAGCGCCAAGATCAGCACAGCCAGGGGACTTGGAGCGGCAATAAGTTCCACTATAGCTGCAGAACATGCAGACTATTTAGTTAACGGAAATGATTATACTCTCTCAGATGTATTGGGAAATACACAATTTTCAGGAGGTGTAACATATAACTCTGCGTCCGGCTCATCTCCAGGAAGCGGGGAAATATCTTTTTCCGGAAACACTATATATCTAAATTACAAGAGCAGAAATTTTACATGGACGCATACTGATAGAAGCGGGGATACATCCTCGTACATAACAGAGGGTACTGGTTTCTAGTTACTGTCTAATGTATTTGACCTTTAAATGCGAAAACTCCTATACCTCAGACTTATCTTTCTTTTCCTGTTTCTTCTCTCTTTTACTTATCTTTTCTCAGGAGAAGGGCCATTTAGATATAACACCCATAGTTATTCCTCTTTAATCCCTCCTGATTTACTTATCGAAGATTCCTGGTATGGTATATATTTTCAGGACACATTTATTGGCTACTCACATTATTTTATGAGGGTAAGAGATATGGAAGAGGGTGGTGGCTATGTTTTAAAAAATAGCACTAATCTCAAGATGCCTCTTTTAGGCAGACTGGAATCTCTTAATATGGAAACGGAAGCAATACTGGGCTCTAATTATTCTCTTAAAGAAGGTAAATTTAAGCTGGATTCCAGAAATTATTTCTTTGACGCTGCCCTTAAGAAGAAAAAGGCAAATATATACTCCCTTACTATCAAAACACCTTCACAAAGTGTGACTAAAGAGATTACGAGGAATGAGGAAATAATTAACCCCTTGTTTTCCCCTATCTCCTTAAATTATATTCCTTTAAAGAAAAAGATATTTTATACTTTTTATGATCCGGTCTTAAACAGAAAAACAAAGGTCCTTTTACAAAACATGGGAAGAATGGATATAGAACTTGATGGACAAACTCTGGAATCTTACAAAGTAGAGATGGATGTGGAAGGTATAAATGGTGTAATATTTGTTGATAATCACGGAAGATTACTGAAAGAAGAATTTTTAGGTTTTACGTTTGTAAAAGAGGATACGAAAAAGCTTTTCAGTCATGAATATTTTACTGCCGGCAAAGATTTTATAACTTACTTTTCTCTACCATCTATAGTTCTCCCGGATAAAGAAAAACTGAAATATCTGAAAGTAAAGATAGACGGTATACCTGAAGATTATATAAAAGAAGACTTTAACCAGAAATTTAAACTTATTGATAACTCCTTTATTGTAGAGATCAATAGAAAGAAACCTGAAAACATAAAAAGTTTACCACTGGCAAGAGGGGAATTTGCCAAATATTTAAAAGAGGGTGAATTTATTAAATTTGATACTCCCCTTATAAGGGATACGGTAAATTCTATTGTTGGCCGGGAAAAGAACCCGCTTATAATTATAGAAAAGATATCCGGTTGGATGGATGAAAATATAGAAAAAGTTCCCAGTATAACTCTGCCAAACACTCTGGATGTCTTAGAATTGAAACAGGGTGATTGCGGGGAATTGAGCGCTCTCATGGCAGGATTTTTAAGGAGCCTGGGTATTCCTGCATATGTGAATATTGGAATTGTGCATAATGAAGGCAGGTTCTTTTACCATGCATGGGTTTCCGCCTTTATCGGGGAATGGATTGATACTGATCCGGCTTTAAACCAGCTCATTGCCGACCCGACTCACATAAAGCTCTTAACCGGCCTGGAGAATCAGTTTGAACTGTTTAAGATTATTTCCAGGATAAAAGTGGAGGTTATGGATTACAAATGATTGACATCCGTTCGCTTTCCAAAAAATTTAACTCTCACTACGCTTTAAAGGACATAAACCTGAATATTAACAGGGGAGAATTTTACTGTCTTCTGGGTCCAAACGGGGCAGGGAAGACGACCACTTTAAAAATTCTTACCGGCCTGATGAAGCCGACTACAGGGGAAATCTTCATAGACGGACACCATCTGGAAAAGGACTACATTAAGGTAAAGAGTATCTTAGGGCTTGTCCCTGATACTCCATTTCTCTACGAAAACCTCACTCCCCAGGAGTTTCTGATTTTTGTAGGCGATGTTTATGGAATAAAGAAAGATGATGTTTTAAAAGGAATTGACCATTACTTTAGTCTATTTAAATTAGAGGACAGTCGTAATAGTCTGATCAAAGAGCTTTCCCATGGAATGAGGCAGAAAATTGTTTATACAGCAAATTTTATCCATAGTCCTTTAGTTTACCTTATAGATGAACCGTTGGTAGGACTTGATCCTTACAGCATCCATCTTATAAAGAAACTACTTAAGGGAGAAACTGAAAAAGGAAAGACAATCCTGATGAGCACACATATTTTGTCTGCTGCAGAAGAATTAGCTGACAGAATAGGCATCCTTAAAGAAGGAAGACTGATCGTTGAGGCAAGCCCGAAACAGCTAAAGGAAACTCATGGAGATTCTCTGGAAGGGATATTTCTGGAGATTACCAAAAACAGTGAATAACCAGTGTTGGAAATTTAATACCTCCCTTTCGGGAGGAATCCAATACCGGACTCCTTGCGAAAAGTCCTCGGCGTCTTTTGTCCGGGGAAGCAAGGTTTTTCATGTGCTTGAATATTTGATCCAGTGGTAGCAGAAGGCTGAAGCCATTCTGCTACAGTTGGCGAAAGTAACCTGCCAGAAGAACGCTCAAGTTAGGCCTTCGGCAACTTTTGATACGGTAGGAGCTGTCTCCTGGCGGCGATCGCCAACGGGAGTTGGCTCCTACCAAAACATTGAAATTCCTCATACATAAATTTAAATCATCATTAATCAATTATGCAAGAATTAATTAGAATCCGGCTTTTTTCCATAAAAAACAAACTCGCTTTTTTTACAAACTTTTCTCCCAGAAAGTTTGTTTATGGGTTGATTTTTATACTGGTTTCAATTGCCGGGATATATTTTGCTATTTACGCAGGGCTGAATTTTATCGTTTCTCTGGGAGGGCTGGGCTCGATTATCATAAAGAAGATAATATTTATTCTTTTCTTTATGCTCTTTTTTCTGGTCGGCGTCAGTTTTGGAGTTTTGTTTTACGGGCTTTCATTTAAAAGTAAAGAGGCACAGTTTCTCCTGTCATTGCCCATGCCCAGAGGCAGAATCCTCAGCTTTAAGTTTATAGAAGCAGCGGTCTTTGCTTCGTGGATACCATTCCTGGGGATTTTCTTCTTTTTTCTGGCCTACAGTAATATTGGCAATGCAGGCGCTTCCCTTGCCTTCGCTTCTCTCTTTTTCTCCGCTCCTTTTTTTATTATTTCATGTTTCTTCGGGTATTTATTAACACTGTTTATCGTACGCTATTTTAATCTAAAGAGAATTTTTTATACTGCCGGATCAATCCTTCTTTTCATATTTATATTTTATTCTAATTTCTTTATATCCCCTGAACGTGAGGACATTTTCTATTACCTCTCCGAAGAAGTGGCTTTCTTGAAATTTTCCAAGATGTGGTTTCTTCCCTTTTCCTGGCCGGGGCATGGCATTATTGCCTTTGAGGATTATGATTTTAAAAAATCCTTCTTATACCTTGCCAACCTTTGGAGCCTGGCTCTCCTTTGCTTAACTTTTGTCTCTTCTCCCGGAAAAGTGTTTATATCCATTTACCATCGCCAGTTTACAGGACAAGGGAAAAAGACAAAAACCAGAGATTATTTAACTTTAGTATTTTCCCTGTTCGGACTTCCTGCCTATCTACGCGCATTTATAGTAAAGGATATTAAATTATTTGCCAGAGAACCCAGTCTCTGGCTGCAATTTCTGGTTTTTTTCGGAATACTATTCTTTTACTTTCTCAATCTAAGGAATTTCTCTTACCATCTTCTGGAACCAATGTGGAGAAATCTCCTGACCTTTTTAAATACTTTCAGTATTCTCTGCATTATTTCCGCAATGAGCATAAGATTTGTTTTTCCTCAGTGGAGCCTTGAAGGAAGGAATTTCTGGATACTTAAACTTGCACCTGTTTCGTTAAAGAAGATATTTATGGAAAAGTTCCTGCTTACAGTAACAGCCTTGTCCCTTATTTCACTTTTTCTAATCTCTTTTTCCAACTTAATGCTGGAAATTACATCCTCTTTTTTCTTCTTTACCCTTTTTATAATTTTACTTTCCACTATTACGCTGGTCAGTATCTCTTTAGGTATGGGCGGCTATTTTGTAAATTTTAAAGACGAATATTACCTGAAGGCGGTAGAAAGCCTTGGAGGTTTTATTACTATCGTAATAAGCTTTGGTTATACTTTTTTGACAATTTCTCTGTTTTCCTTCCTCACACATCTCTATTTTATTGGAAAATTGCCTCAGTTTAAGGTGGTTTTGCTTGTCGTTGTGATTTTATGGAGTATATTGAGTATTCTTGTTTCTCTGATTTCTTTGGTATCAGGAATGAAGAAACTGAGCCAAAAAGAATATTAAATGTATAAATTGTTAGCTACGCTGTATAGAAACTCATTCATATGGTTGAATTTTCACTGCAGAAAGGGTATTCTTCCGAGGGTTATGTTGAGGGGCAAAAAAAATTCGGACATCCCATTCAATTTCTTCCAGTGTAAGATTCTGATTTGCAATTTCCGGGTTCTCAAGATAAACTTTACCAATATAACAGGTTTTACAGCGACTCTTGCATGCGGCAGTTACAGAAAAGGTCAATGTGAGGGGATTAACAGGCTGTACCCAACCTCGTCTGGTGGCCTCGTAGTACAGCGCTTTTGGCGCAATCTTTGTCAAATAATCTCTTAATTTCATTAACGGTTTTTTCGCTTTTTAATATATGCCATTATTAGACAAAATAACTTAATTTTTATCTACAATATAAATGATGCAACAACATAACAAAAATCAATTGTGTGGAGTCGAGCTGTTCAAGCGTTCGTGCTTTATTCTTTTTGTTTTTGAAGGATTTCTGGGTATTGCTCATGTTCTCTGGCCGGAATACCAATGGGGTCAGGGGCGGCATTCCTACTTTAATTTCGGTAATAGTTTGACTCTTGCATCATGGCTTTTAAGCATGCAATTTATTGGTATTGCAATCCTTGCCATGATTGCTTTCCATAGAGAAAGACGTCTGCAAAATGTTGAACCATCTCCATCAACCTGGATATGGTTAGCCGGAGCCCTTCTGGCGCTGCTCCTCTCTTTTGCTGAAATAACACGTATACATCACCGTTTCGAGCTGCTGGGTTATCCAAACCCTGATATATATGAAAGCTTCATTGTTTTCTCTCTCTGGTTAATTTTACTCGTTCTTTTCGGATGGTTCCTGCTCGTCAAACTCCGGGCTGCTCCCGGTTATTACAAATACTGTGCAGGATGGTTGGTTGCATGGGGGTTAAATCTGATTTTAACAATTATTTCGTCCTCCACCAATATTGCCCATGGACGTTTTTATATCAACTTCACACAGGTTTTGGGATTATCAGACCTGTTTGGCGTTACGTTTCTCCTGATAGCCCTTGGCGGGTATGTGTATGGAGTGAAAAACAAGTCGCTTACAAATAAAACTTCAAAGAGCAGTCAGGCCTCTTTTCCAGGCAGTCAAAATAGAATATTTATGTTACTGGGGGTTGGAGGGACGGCCTTTGTGATGATATTCCTGCAAATCCTCCTTTTCCAGATGCTGACTATTTTTGGCGACTACCTTACTGCCAACATGATAATCTCTATAGCCCTGCTTGGTATTTCAATAGGTGGATTGATCGGGTGGTATACCTCCCATCAGGCTCCATTACAGACTATGATTGGGGCCAGCCTCCTGCTACCTGTCACAATCCTCCTGGTTTTCGGAACGACTGTCAGCCTCATGAAGACTCAATTGATTGCCTCAATATTACTTATGTTTCCATTTGTGTGCGGCAGCGCTGTTATCACTGTTGCACTGGTTCGTACTAAATCTCACATGGTTTATTTTATTGACTTATCAGGGGCGGCAATAGGAGCGTTGCTGGTAAGCGTTGCATTAAGTAACTTTCGTGAGGAGAGCAGCCTTTTATTCCTTAGCGCTTTTACCTTTCTTCTCTCATGCTGCTTTATTATTTATTTACCGGCTAGTAAAATTAGAAATGCTCTTTTTGCCGTGGCATTCGCAGGTCTTTCAGGCTTTTTGCTGGTTGGCAGCTTGAACCTTCAATCTGACTGGTTGAACATTGTAAGAACAAAGGTGCTCAAAAGATATCCCCGGGCAGAAGTCTTATTCTCAAATTCCTCGCTTGTCGGCAGGTATGACGTTATTCGAAAGAAACCATCTCATCGTACTCTTGCCACACTTGAAAACGGTCGTATTATTGATAATATGCGGCGGCGGCCAACAGAACAATATCAAATAGACCCTCGCCTCCCTCACACTCTGATGAAAGACCCCGTGATCCTTATCCTTGGGCTTTCCGGTGATGGAATCACTAAAACTTCTAAGGCTCTGGGCAAAAAGGTTTATGGAGTCGAAATCAATCCTGCAATAGTAAGCTTACAAACAAATGAATTAATCGAATTCAACTCCAACAGCTACGAAGATATTGAAGTAGCGGTTATGGATGGCCGGAGTTTTCTGGAAAAGAGCGATCAGAGGTATGATATCATTACATTGATGAATGCGCACAATGCGCGCGGCCACACTGCAGGAAGTGCTCCCAGCCCGGAATATCTCCATACTTATGAAGCTATAGAATCATACCTGAAACATCTGACCGGGCGCGGCGTTCTCATTGTGGAAGAACCTGTAAACAGGCCCGAAAGAGAGCTTCCTGTCTGGAAGCTTCTTGTGACAATGCGCCAGGCTTTAGTTGACCGCGGGATTACCAAACCTGCACAGCATTTCTTTGTCTTTCAGTGGCGAACGAAGCGAAATAATTACATACAGATTCTAATGAAGAAAAATCCTCTTACCAGTGAAGAGATCGCCAACTTGAGGAAATGGGTTAAAGATGTTGATGACAAAAAGGATATCGAATCCCGTTTGAAACGCCGCATGGGGCCAATTAGAACGAAAACTACTATCCTCCATTCTCCTGACGAGTATTTTTCAACCAACTATTCCCGTATTCTTAGAGGAAAAACATACAAAGACTTTTTACTCTCCTGTAATCTTAACGTTACCACAGACAACCGCCCTTTTCATTTTGACGTTGACCCTGCACACACGAAGTTAAAGAGTGCATATACCAGAACCCTTCTCATGTCAGCAATTTTAACCCCTTTTCTGCTATCCTTCCTGGTACGCAATCGCTCTAAACTACATGGTGTTCTTCCGCATTTGTCTGTAGTTATCCTGACAGGTATGGGTTATCTTCTGATTGAGATTGTTTTGATACAACGTTATAGTATTTTTCTTGGTTATCCAATTCTGACTTTCGCAACTATACTGGGAACACTGCTTGTTTGTTCCGGGCTGGGGAGTCTCTGGAGCAGCCGCATCGGCCAATCGGGCATGTATTATTCTCTGGCAGCAATCATTGTATTATTAATATTGCACCTTTGGTTTATCCCGTCACTTTTTCCAATAGGGGCTTCACTCCCTTTATATTCAAAAGTTGCTTTTGCCATACTCACTTTAGCTCCATTAGCTTTCTTTATGGGAGTCCCCTTTCCTTTTGTTTTGAATTCAAGCAAGATACGGTTTACCGAATCATCGGCAGGGATGTTGTTTGCCATAAACGGCGCAAGCAGCGCGCTTGCCGTACCTTTGGCTATGAACATTTCTACTTCGTGGGGATTGAATACAACATTTCAAATTGGTTTGTTAGTCTATGTATTAGTGTGGGTTTTGTTGATTTCAATGCAGAAGCGAAGTCTGCAGAAATTAACTAATGGATTTGCGGTCTTGACTATCTGCCTCTTGTTGGCTTGTCCCTGGGTCAGCAACAAGCCGGTTATTGATGCAGAAAGTACCCATTATCGTATTTATGGTATCAGTTATGGACACTCTTCTTATCGCGAAGACAAGGTTCTCCTGGGCGGTTCGCCATCAAAATCAATACCTTTTGAATGGCTTTTCTGGGTAATACAGGGAAATGGACAAACAATATTAGTAGATACCGGATTTGATGACCCTCTAAGGGGAAAAGGATGGGGCATTTCCAACTATGTTCAACCCGCTAAGAGGTTAAGCCAGTTGGGAATTTCACCGTCTGAGATTACTGATATTATCTTGACACATACACATTGGGACCACACAGGCGGCCTTGCACCCTACGGGAATGCAAGGGTATGGATTCAGGAAAATGAGTATCTGCACGCCAAAACAACACTTAATCCGGCAAATATTAGACGCAAAGGGATATACATGGAGGATTTAGAAACCCTGACTTTGATTGAAGATGAAGGGCGTCTTAATCTGGTTAGTGGAGACAAAGAGATAGCGCCCGGCATAACCCTGACCCTGGACGGAAGCCATACACCCGGTTCACAGTATATTATAGTAGAGACGCTTCATGGCCCTGTTATTATTGCAGGAGACGCCTGCTACACATATAAAAATAACCGGTGGCACATACCGGCCGGCAACAGCATAGACCCTCAGACTAATCTATCCGTGATCAGGAAAATGCACCGTCAGGCAGCGTCACCATTTTTCATTTTACCCGGTCATGATCCTTTGGTGATGAAGTGGTTTCCAGAGGTCTCAGATGGAATTGTTCAGATAACACCTACATCAGAATAGGAATTACCATGAACCTACAAGAACGCTCCGTATATGATAACACCCGTCGAACAATCTGTATTTACCTGGGTATCTTAATAAGTATTGCAATAATTATGGGTGTATTGCATTGTTTTTTTGCCGGTATTAAGACCGAGGGAGTTGCATGGTTTAACCTCGACAAAGAGAGAAATATTCCAACGTGGTTTTCAGGTCTGCTTTTATTCCTCTTAGGTTGTTCTGCATTCGCTGCATACTACTGGGAAAAGAAACGCATTGCAGAAGGTGATTCTTGTTTCCGCTTACCAATATTATGGTTGGGTATTGGAATAATAGGGTTATTTATGTCTCTTGATGAGATTACGATTCTTCATGAGAATATCTTATGGCGTGAAACCAGGCTCTTTTCTGAGAAATTTGGCGATTCGTGGATATATGTTACCCAATGGCAGATACTCTTTGCTCCAGCCATACTACTCATACTATCTTTTTTTGTCATCTTCTTTTCCAATCGTTTCGGCTGCAGTCTATGGGCAAAATTTAGTTCCTTTACTGGCATTGGATGCTGGTTGGTATCACTATCCCTCGAGGGAATGCGAGGAACGTTCAAACTGAAAAGTAAATGGTGGTATTCCTTTGAGGTCTTGATTGAAGAAGAAATGGAGATGATTGGCACACTCTTTTTACTATCTTCTATTATTTTTTACACGATTGACATTGCCCTGGACTTTACTGCTGAGCGCCGCCATCACCTCAAATTGGCTTCCAGATTTCTAACCAGGCAGACTGTAATTATTCTTGCGGTTACTTTGCTTATTTTATCGGCAGCAGGCGGAGCCATTTACTATTTCGCACATAAGCAGGCATCCATTGAGACTCCACTACCACGGCTGTACAAAAAAGCAAAAAGGCAATCTGCTCGGACTCAGGATGAGATTGATAATAAGACCGTTGATTTTAAATCTCCAGTACAAGAAATTTTGTCCCCGGAAATCTGGTTTGAAGACATTAAGGTTCCCGTGTCCATTTCGAGGCTGGACAAAGAAGCTCTTGTTAAATCTGCAGCAGAATCTGTTTTTGATGGAAAGACCAATGTAAACAATATCCCTCCAACTCTAAAGGAAGACACTTTACCACGGATAGTTTTTCTTTCTGCCAGCGACGGTATAAGACCTGCCTATGTTGTAACGGGGACAGGGAAAGGAATTACTGAAGCTATTGAACGTGCTGTAACACAAGTACGTTCTCTGTTTGAAAACAATTACAGTCCCAAATGGTTCAAACTAGACATAGTGCAGGATGTTTATAATATGGATAATGTTGACCCTGATAAACCAATTAAAATTGAGAGAAGTCTTCAAGGCATGGCTTTTGATAGAAGATCCGGCATTGCATTCCTTCCGGAGGAAATGGTGGCCCACACGCTGATGAATAGTAAACAGGAAATACAAATGAATAACATGGAAAAGTATCTGAAGGATCGTTCTCTTCATGCAGAACAGTTTCAAAGGCTTAAAGGTTTAGGCGAGACTGCAATATATCGTTTTACGACTATTAGTCTTTTCTCTGATGGCAAGGATGCTATCAGCCTTTATAGAGGCCATCGGCTTTACAACCAGTTATCCAGGGAGGATCTTTTATCGGCTGCACGCCATGGGGGACAGTATCTTACACGGGCTGTAGGTGATAACGGAAGGTTTGTCTATAGATACCTTCCCAAGGCAGATCGTGTACCTAAGAAATACAACATCCTGCGCCATGCAGGTACGGTTTATTCAATGCTGGAACTGTATGAGTTCACCGGCGAAACAGAACTGCTTAGAGCGGCGCATAAGGCTATTGAATATCTATTGTTATCAGTAAAGCCCTCTCTGGATGAAAATCAGAATATAGAATGTATTGTGGAGAATGGATATGCCAAATTAGGAGGAAATGCCCTTACAGTCATTGCACTGGCCAAATATATTGCAGTTACCGGGGATACTCAATATATGCCGGTTATGCTTCGACTGGGCAGATGGATACAGAACGCCCAGAGAGAGAGTGGAGAATTCTATATGCAAAAACAATCTTATCCGGATGGAGAAGTCACTGATTTTGTCTCTCAATATTACCCGGGCGAAGCGTTACTTGCCATGACACGTATCTATGCACTCGACCCTCATGACGCCTGGCTGGACGTAGCCGAAAGGGGCGCTCAATATTTAATAAATGTTCGTGATTACGGTTTGCCACCTTCTAAATTGATTCACGACCACTGGCTGCTTTACGCCTTAAACGAACTATACCGTCACCGACAGAATTCATTGTACCTGGAGCATGCCTTGAAAATCACTCACTCCATAACACAAAGACAAAATCGTGAGCCGGCATATCCGGACTGGCTGGGCAGTTACTATCATCCTCCACGATCTACTCCCACAGCAACCCGTACCGAAGGGCTTTGTGCTACATACCTCCTGGCCAGAGACTTTGCCGACCAACAGGAAGCCGAAAAGATTTTAGAAACCATCCGGCTGGCCGTTCCGTTTCAATTACAAACACAATTCAGGCCGGAATCAGTTTTGTATTTAGAAAACCCGCAACGCTCATTGGGCGGATTCCACCGGAGTCTTACCAATTTTGAGATTCGAATTGATTATGTTCAACACAATATATCCAGCCTTCTTAATTATTATCGTATTATAACTGATAACGAGTAAAATCCCTCCAGGACGAAATGCCTGGTATACTGGATTACTAAAAAAAGGTGTGATTATGATGTTAAAGTAAGCCGATTATCATGGTGTGGATCTTTCTGGAAAGACCTCTCTATAAACTCTCTCTCTTTTTCATCCATATTTACAAGAACAGCTGCGATACCAGACACAAAAGAAGTCAAATGTCTTTTAGTACGAATTACTTTTCCAGTACAGCTTACTATAGTTGGGGCGGCAGAAATATGTATTTTAAAATCTAAGAGTGTGCCAATTGCTAAATTTTTATTATAATAAAAGTATATGCTATTAACTGCAAAGTTTGACACATCAACTACATCCCAGTCATCTGAAATTACTTTATTGTCTTCATTTGGTTTCATCCGTAAACTTAACATGTACGGCTTTTTTGCTCTACAATGTTTTCTTCTATCTATACCCGTATACAATATTAACCCTTTCTTATTTCTTAATTTCTACACTTAAACTTTCGGATTGATCTTTAGTCTTTTTCTATCGGTATTATGAATAATTCATCAAAACAAATAGTCACTCTTATTATCGTCACATAAACAAAAACTTTTACATAAATATATTCAAAAAATTACTATTGTATCCCATTGCCATGATGTGTTATAAGCATTGTCAAAGTAGAAAGAAATATGCAATCATAACTTATTAACCTTCCTATAGTTATTAATAGAAACAACATATACTATTAATAAGAAAAATGTACGAAAAATTTTATCATCTTAAAGAAAATCCATTTAATGTAACTTCTGATCCTGTCTTCTTTTTCTCAAGTTCTAATCATACCGATGCCTTGTCTCATCTTACATATGGTATTGAACAGAGAAAGGGTATATTGCTTATCACTGGAGAAGTCGGAACAGGCAAAACAATACTATGCCGAACCCTGTTGAATAGATACAGAAGCCACCTGGAAAATAATATCAAAACGGCCTTGATCTTAAATCCGAGTTTCTCTGACCAACAGCTACTACAACTTATCCTTAAAGATTTCGGTATACAGGGAAATTTCGAGAATAAATTTGATTTGATTAACGCTTTAAATGGATTCCTTCTTGAGGAAACGGGCAACGGCCATAATATTGTTCTTATTATTGATGAGGCTCAGAATCTGGGCGTAGAACAATTGGAACAAATTCGCTTGCTCTCTAATCTGGAGACAGAAAAGGAGAAACTTCTTCAAATCATTCTGATCGGCCAACCTGAGTTGTGTGAAAAACTTGAATTATCATCCTTAAGACAATTAAATCAAAGAATAGCTGTTCGCTATCATCTCCTCCCTTTAAAACGGGATGAAATAAAGAAATATATTAAACATAGACTCAAGATTGCTTCATCAAAAAACTCTAAAAACAGTGTTCGTTTTACCGATAAAGCCATAGATACCATTTATGAAGGTTGTAAAGGAACACCGCGAATGATCAATATCCTATGCGATAGAGCATTATTGGCAGGATTTGCATCAGAAACATTAACGATTGATAAAAATATTATTCAAAAGTGTATTAAGGAGGTGGCCATAAAATCCAATAAAGTAAAACCGGTTTCAACTAAAAAGAAAAGGTCCTGGTATAAAAATATTTATGTCTTACTTTGTATTCTTTGTGCAATTGGGGGTCTTTCTTACACGGTATTAGATTTTTATGACCAACCGTTTATGTCCTTAAAGTCATCAGTTCAAAAATTCTTATCAGTTCGTCCACATTTATCAAATCTATCTTCTTTATCAATAAAAGAAAAAGCTATCTTACCAAAACCAGACCAACCCGGTCTTGTTGGAGAAGATAAAAAGGATATTAGTGAACTTTACACCAGCGGTTATAATTTTGACAGGCAGGAAAATTATAAAGAAGCAGTGAGGTGGTATAGAAAAGCTGCTGAACGGGGACACGCCCAGGCACAAGTTAATCTAGGCACATTTTATTCTAATGGGCTTGGAGTAGAGCGAGATTGCACGGAAGCGGTCAAATGGTATAGAAAAGCTGCCGAACAAGAACACGCTCAAGCACAAAACAATCTGGGAGTAATGTATTCCGAAGGACAGGGAGTAGAGCAGGATTATAGTGAGGCAGCAAAATGGTGCGGCAAGGCCGCCGAACAGGGACACGCTCAGGCACAAACCAATCTGTGTATAATGTATTCCGAAGGACAGGGAGTAGAGCAGGATTATAATGAGGCAGCAAAATGGTGTCGCAAGGCTGCTGAACAGGGGCATGGGCAGGCACAAGCTATTCTGGGTATAATGTATTCTCAAGGCCAGGGGGTGGAACAGGATTTTAAAGAGGCAACCAGATGGCACAGGAAAGCCGCTGAAAATGGAATTAACTATGCGAGGGAAGCATTGAAGCGTTTAGAGCAGAATTATCCCAGATGATAATAATTTCTTAATTGATTTACAGGAACTCATTGATTAGTATTTTCACTTATTCAATTTACCAGTTGAACCATCTGTATTATTTTTGAAAGTTATATGAGAACGTCTCTGTACGGTGAATATCATATATGTATATATGTATTTATTACTGATAAGTACATAATTCATAAACGTAATCTGGAGGTCTGTATAGCAAATGAGTATTATTGATGACGCATTAAAGAAAGTTCAGGATAATCTTGCTGAAAGAAAAGAAAAAGACTTCTCAAAAACTTACCAGAAACTCCATGGATATCAAGGTGATCAAGAAAACATTGTGTCCGGCCAGACCAGAAAGAAAATAATCTGGTGTAAAAATGTTTATGTTGTGCTTTGTATCTTATGTGTTATTGGTGGAGGCATTTACATGGCATATGATCACTACGGCCTTTCACCTTTACATTTAAAGCCAGAGTCGTCAAATCAGAAAAACTTACCGGTCCAACCTGACAAGCCATCTTTGCCGGTACAACAAAAGGCAGTTCCACCCAAAACAGACCGGCCTGAACTTGCTGCCTCAGAGAGGGAAAAAATAACCGAACAAGTTTCATCATCAAAGCCAGAGTTGTCAAAACAGAAAAACTTACCGGTTCAGCCTGACAAGCCATCTTTGCCGGCACAACAAAAGGCAGTTCCACTCAAAGCAGACCAGCCTGAACTTGTTCATACCGATAAAAAAGAGACAACTGAACAATATAAAAAAGGTTTAAACTTTTATGAACAGGGAAACTATAAAGAGGCAATGGATTGGTATCACAAGGCCGCAGCGAAGGGTCACGCCGTAGCACAATTCAACATAGGCCTCATGTACTCAAAGGGCCAGGGAGTAGAACAGGATTATGATGAGGCAGTCGATTGGTATCGTAAGGCTGCCAAACAGGGAAACGCAGAGGCACAGCTAAATATAGGTGATATGTATTCAAAAGGCCTGGGGGTAGAGCAGGATTATGATGAAGCGGTACAGTGGTATCGAAAGGCTGCTAAACAGGGACTTTCGCAAGCACAATTCAAATTGGGTGAGAAATACGAAAATGGGCAGGGTATATATCAAGACTATGAAAAAGCTGCAAAATGGTACCGCAAAGCCGCTGAACAAGGAAATGCAGAGGCGCAAAATAGTATGGGAATCATGTATATTAAGGGACAGGGAGTAAAGCGGGATTATAAAGAGGCGTTACAATGGTGCCGCAATGCGGCAAAACAGGAATACTTACAGGCACAATATAACCTGGGAACCATATACTCTAAAGGCCTGGGAACAGAACAGGATTATAATAAAGCGGTAAAATGGTACCGCAAAGCCGCTGAACGGGGATATGCACAATCACAAACCATTCTTGGCCTGATGTACTCTAAGGGCCAGGGAGTGGAGCAGGATTATAAAGAAGCAGTCAATTGGTACCGCAAGGCTGCTGAACAAGGATACGTGAAGGCGCAATTCAACCTGGGCGTTATGTACTCGGAAGGCCAGGGAGTGGAGCAGGACGATACAAAAGCGGCAAATTGGTATCGTAAGGCCGCTGAAGGAGGGTATGCACACGCTCAAGCCATGCTTGGTTTCATTTATCATAAAGGCCAGGGAGTGGAGCAGGACAATAAAGAGGCGGTAAAATGGTATCGCAAGGCGGCTGAAAATGGAGTTGATTATGCAAAAGAAGCACTGGCAAGTTTAGAAGAGTAGCATTCTTTTATTGTGTCATTTTATTACGCCTTCTTTTACCTTTTCCTCCTCTACCTTCGTTTTCTCTTTATCTTGTTTCTCTAATTCTTTTTCTTCAGTGTCCCGTGGTAAACGCCCGATCCAGACATTACCGGTAACCAGATGCCAGTCAAGCCCCTCAATCTTGGGAGCTTTCTCAGGTGTATAGTTAATTATGAGCCTGTCTTCCGGTTTCATTTTTTTTACCCACGGTGTGAATGCTGATAAATGATTGAATTCCCGTTGTATATTACGATAAATTTTCAGGTCTTCCGGAGGCATAATAATTGGTTCAAATCCCAGTACATAGCGCCAGGGTGCATGAGGATTCTTTAAAAAAGTTTGATAAAATATACCCATGTTATTGCTGTATATAATACCCCCTGGATCTGGAAGCCAGGCAGCATGCTCTGGATTATCGAGATGAAGATATTTTATACTCAGATTCTGTGTCCAGCGACGTCCTGAATCATTGGTAACGGCAATATATAAGGTTCCCAATATCCCTATTGTTAATAAGGCTCTGCGCCATGATAAACGATCTATCTTGCTTTGAAGGACATCCTGGTACTCCAATGACATCCAGGCAACTAGCGCCACCATCCCCCAATCAAACCAGAACCTGTTCGCCACAAAGCCCAGCGCCCATCCCAAAACTGCCAGTATGAAGACCGGGTTATCAATAATTTCAGGATTCCATGTACCACGCATTTTACGCCATGCCAGCATTCCGGCAACAACCAGAATCATTAAAACATCACCACTGGAAGACTGGAATTCACCTACCAGCATATGTTGAAAATCATTGTTTCCAAATGCACGAATTACGTGGAGCAAATTTTGCTTTAAAAGCAGATAAGGATGTCCGGTAAACGATGCCCCTAATGCTATTCCAATAATAGTCGAAAAGCTGACGAGAATGGCCACACGCCATTCTCGTGCTATAAAAAAACATATAACAGGCAGTCCAAGTAAATACCAGGCACAGTGGATCCATGTTGATGCGGCTATCAACAGTGTCAAGAAAACCAGGGCTTTGTAAGGTAATTTCTTGTTACGAAGTTTTGGCCATAAAAAACACAATACAAGAACCACCGACATAGTAAAAATATATGGCCTTCCCAGGAGTAATCGGTATATAAAGCCGGGACTTGCAACAATGAGGGTGAGTAATACCATAGGCCATACTTCAGGACGATCCAACAACATTAAGGGTACGAGGGAGAAAAGCACAAACATGAAAATAACGGAAATATCAACCAGGTGATCTGTACTGTAATTCGTTGCTTTATAAAAGAGATTCAATATGGCATGCCAGCCTGGATGACTGTCCATTTTAACATCATCACGAAGCACAAGGATTTCACTCCACTCTTTTCCTGAAACAACCTTTGCAGCATGTCTGTTGGCATCATCCATGGGCACATATCCATACCCGATTATTCTGACAGGGATAATGGCGATAACAGCAACGAGAAGGCAGAAAACAAGGGGTTGTACTATAAGAGAGTGTTCAAACTGTGGTTTTGTACTTAATTTTTTTTCCGGTTCCATCGTATTATGTTAATTCTCAAGTTAGGTCGCTATCGCTACAAAAACTATCCTTCGACTCCGCTCAGGATGACGCCACACTGAGCGGAGTCGAAGTGTTACCAACATTGCAATTCCTATGCATGAATTTAACAGTGCGAACCTCGTATGATTACTTTTGTGAAAAATTATACGAGTTTGTTTGATTGCGCGCTTATCCCACGTGTTTTTACAAAAATTAAATAATAAAGCTTTAAGGTTGCAAGAATAATAGTAAAACAATCAGAAAAATACAAATTCTTTTTCAAATATAACAAAACAACAAAAAGACTTTACATTTGAGAAAAAAACGTTATAGTAAGTCGTTAGTATTTCAGAAGATAAACAGGTTTTATGAAGTATTATCTGAAGTAATAAAATATCTTTATCTGTGAAAAAGTAAAACGACTATGATACAAAGTCCAAATCTTTGTTCATTAAAAAGAACGCTGAATTTCAGGAAATTTATTAGTTATATCAAGACCCAATTGTCAGGAGATTATTGATTCTGCATTTGGGTCTTTTTCTTTAGAGAAACCATGTCAAAAAGAAAATTAATTGGTCACATATTATTAGAAAAGAATCTTGTAACTGAAGATCAGATAAAAGAGGCTATAGACCTGCAGAAAACAAGCGGAAAGCCGTTGGGGAACATATTAGTTGAGCTTGGTTACATTACGAGTAATCTGATTACGGAAGCCCTCAATATTGTCCAGAAGAGAGAGGAGCAATTAGCACAGCTCCTTAATGTATCTTCAGATATGATTAAAGAGATGGAGCTGACGTCCTTGCTTAAGTATACCATGGATGAGGCTGCCAGGATCATAAATGCTGACAGGTGCACCTTGTATCTGGTAGACGAAAAGACCAATGAACTCAGGAGTTTTATAGCACAGAGGGCTGAGGTTCAAGAGATACGAATGCCCCTTGGCAAGGGCATAGCAGGCTTTGTAGCAAAGACAGGTGAACTGGTTAACCTTGAAGATGCGTATAAGAGTCCCCTATTTGACCCACGTACAGACAAGGAGACAGGATACAGGACTCGCACTGTTCTGTGCATTCCCCTGAAAGATAGAAATAATAAGATAATAGGAGCGCTACAGGCACTAAATAAAAAAGGAGACTGTGCATTTACTTTTAATGATGAGTGGCTGTTTAAGTCTTACGGCAGTTGCGCTACTAATGCGATATCGGCAGTTTTGTCTGATGAAGATACAGATCCAGCTTCCAAGGCTTCACAAAATATGGAAAGGCTCAGCCTTACCGTAGAGAACATTCCGGATGGGGTGATAATGATCAATAAGGACGAGGATTCAGTTGTGGTAAATCCTGCAGCAAGATGGATGTTGGGTTTAGAGGTCAATAAGACTTTGAACAAAAAAAATACTATAGAAAGACTTGAAGAGGTAGGCCTTGTCAGTGTAACAAAATGGCTGGAGGGTAGTACAGAAGATCTGCCTTCTCAAGAAATAACAATTCAAGAACCTGAAGCCAGGGTGGTAAAAGTTGATTTCGCAGATATAGAAGGGCAGTCTAAAGAAAACAACAGGAAAGGCTTTGTTGCTGTTTTAAAAGATATTACGAAAGAAAGGGAAATTGAAAGAATTAAATCCGAATTCATAGCTATCGCCTCTCACGAATTTATTTCTCCCATTACATCCATTAAGAATGCCATAAGCCTGCTGGTTCAGGGAGCTCTGGGTCCTAATACAGAACCCCAGCAAAAGTTCTTAAAGATGATTCAGGAGAGTGCGGAATACCTTACGTATCTAACTACCACTCTATTCGATTTATCCCTTATAGAATCAAATAAGATATATCTAAAGCCGGAAAAAGTAGACGTTGGTCAGATAGCAAGGAGTGTTGTAGATAACACACAATACATGGCGAAAAAGAAAGAGATTTCACTCATTGTTAATGATGATAACCCCCCTCCTGCACTGGCAGACTATAACAGAACAAGGCAGTCAATGCTGGCTATCCTGGATAACGCCTGTAAGTTTACTCCAAATGGCGGAGAAATCGTAGTCAATATTAAGTTAAGAGAGAAAAAAGAGGTAGAGTTTAGTGTTAAAGACAACGGACCCGGCATATCCCTTGAGGAACAGGAGAAAATATTCGACAGATTTTATCAAATAGAAGACGCCATAACCCGGGAGAGCTATGGTATGGGTATAGGTTTAAGCATATGCAGGGATATTGTTACGGCACAGGGAGGAAGGTTGTGGGTGGAAAGTAAGGAAGGAAAGGGCAGCAAATTTATTTTCACCTTACCTTTATATAAATGACAGATAAAAATCTTTTGTTACTGGTTGAAGACGATCTTTATAGTTCTGAAACTTTAAAGTTTGCTCTGGAAGCCAAAGGACATGAAGTGGTATTAGCCACAAATGGAAAAGATGCATTAAACCTTGTTAGAGTAAAACATCCTCAGCTTATTATACTTGATATCATGTTGCCAAAGATGGACGGATATCATTTCTGCAGGTTGGTAAAGTTTGATGCCCGGTTTAAGGATATACCTGTTATTATCGTCAGTTCCAAGATACAGGAAGCTGACAAGAAATTGGGTATTGCCTGCGGTGGAAATGAGTATGTGACAAAACCATACGATATAAATAACCTTATAAACATGGTAGAGGGATATTTAAAAACTTTGAATAATCCTTCCTAATCAAATATCCAGAAAGTCCCATACTATCCTTAAATATAGTAAAAAAGCGTACCCAAGCTGTTATATTTCTTATAAGTGATGCCTTGTTCATCATGTTTTTTAAATCTGTACACTTTTATCAAATTTCTGGTAAACATCCACATATTGGTATACAATATGTGTCAGAAACAAATACTTATTTGTTTAAAAATGTCATTATGATACACACTTTAATCTGGTATCTTTTTTCTAAGAAACCAGTCTTATTGTTGTATCATGCTTAAACCTGAATGTTTACATTAAATCATCTGAAATATTTCAAGAAATGGCACGTTATGTGTAACACTTAATATTTCTATTTTACATCAGAAATAAACCTAAAAGATTAATATGTCGACCTTTAGTTACAAAGCCAGGGACAGAGTCGGGAAAGCTATAACCGGTACTTTAGACGCACCGGATGCGAATGTAGCCAGGGCCCGGCTGGGTGAAATGGGTTATATACCCATTACGCTGAAAGAAGGCAAGGCCAAAGCCAAAGAAAAGGGCCCTGCAACAGGTTTTCTCAAGCCTAAGATTCGCCCCAAGGATATTATAATCTTTACCCGTCAACTTGCGACACTCTTTGCCGCCGGTATCCCCCTGCTCAGAAGCATCCAGGCCCTTGCCGAGCAGATAGAAAATAAGACCCTCAAGGAAGTACTTCAGAAGGTAACAGCAGAAATTCAAACCGGCGCTGCATTCTCTGATGCACTTGCAAAACATCCAAAAGCCTTTTCAGGGATTTACGTCAGCATGATACGGGCAGGGGAGGCATCCGGTACTCTGGAGGATATACTTAAGAGACTTGCTCTTTTAGCAGAGCATGATGCAGAGACCAAGGCCAAGATTAAGGCCGCCACCCGCTATCCAAAGATAGTCATAGGGGCAATGTTGGTAGCCATAGTTATACTTATGAAATTTGTAGTCCCGAATTTCATGCAAATCTTTGAGACGGTTGAGCTTGAACTTCCGTTGGCAACAAGAATGCTGATAAAGGCTAATTACGTATTTACAAACTACTGGTACATTCTCTTTGGCGGAGCGGGAATCCTTTTCTTTGCCTTCAGTAAATTTAAAAAGACTAAATATGGGCGCAGGCAGATGGACGCACTTAACCTGAAGATACCAATCTTCGGTCCTATTTTCCTCAAGGTTGCAATGTCTGTCTTTACAAGAACCCTGTCCACACTGAACCGAAGCGGCATTTCAATCATTAAAAATCTGGAGATATGTGCAGAGGTAGTGGATAATGTAATTATAGCTGAAGTAATTGATCATCTTAAAGAAAATGTCAAAGAGGGTAAGAGTATTGCCAGTACTATGAAAGAGAGTACAATCTTTCCCCCGATGGTGATACAGATGATGTCTGCAGGAGAGGAATCCGGTGAGCTGGACGACATGCTCGTAAAGGTCTCTGAGTATTACGATTTAGAGGTAGATTATGCTATAGGGAATATTTCCAGTCTTATCGAGCCTGTCCTTCTTGCCTTCCTTGGAGTAGTGGTACTTTTTCTTATGTTAGCAATTTTTATGCCAATGTGGGACCTTGTCAAACTGGCCCAGGAACAGTAGTGGTAATTACATTTTGTTGTTCTCTCTATCCGGAGTCAGCAGGACTGAGGAATTGAATTTTTTATTTTACTTTCTTTGTGTTTCGACGTAAACTTACGGAGTTCAGCCAGTCAACATATTTGAATAATTGATACGGAAGAGTGAACCAGGGTTTTGTATTGCCATTTTGATGCGTTTACTTTATATTTTGGAGAAGCAGAAAGGAGGGAAGTATATGGCATGATAAAGGTTGTTTTATGTTGAGTAATTTTAGCAAGTTAAATGAGTATGCTTAGTGTTAAAAATATGTTTGTCATGCTGATTTGTATTCACATTTTTCTAAAATAATAAAGGAGAAGAAATATGTTATCAGAATCAAAAAGGAAAAGTGAAAAAGGTTTTACACTCATAGAACTCATTATGGTGATTGTTATCCTGGGTATAATAGCAGGCGTTGCTATACCCAAGTTTTTAAGTTTGTCCACCAGTGCAAAAACCAGTGCAGCCAGGGGAGTCGGCGGAGCATTAAGCGGCACTATAATGTCACTGCATACTAATTACCTCTTGAACGCTACTGCCTATACTGCCGATGATGTAATCGCTAATACACAATACGGTGGCGGTTTAACGTCTGCCAATGTAACTAATGCAGCTAATGTAATCACATGTAATTACAAAGGTACAAATTACACATGGAACTTTACTGCCGCTTCTGGTGATAACGCTGCCTACATAACAGAGACTGGAACCTGGTGATTCCGCTGCTACATTAACAGAGACTTCAGGTTTCCAGTAATAAGGCTGAATGTCTCTGCATGTAATTCGTATATGTAGCAGAGATATCAGGGTTGCCAGTAATCTGTAATCTGACCAACTTATGATATTTAATCAAGATTTCAAGGTGTTTTCATGATGCAATTCAAATGTGAGACGGTTTGGCCAGATTCCGGTGCTTTATAAAGGAAGGTTTAAAACGTGAAGAAATACGTTCGGGGAATGATGATTAGCCGCAAGGAGGGATTCACCCTCCTTGAGCTGATAATGGTCATGATAATAATGGGAATAACGCTGGCTGTAGCTATTCCTAAGTTTGCGGGTAAGAGTTCAGTTGAACTTCAGGTTGTAGCCAGGCAGGTGCAGTCCGATATCCGCTATACACAGGAGTTGGCAATGAGTAAGCACAGCAAATCGTCAATAGCGTTTACATCAGGAGGTAAAGATTACAGTATTACATGTTCGAATTTTAGTAAGACGAAATACATGCCTAAGGATGCCAAAGCCGAATTTGACTCAGACTCTACCGCCCTTACCTTCAAGTTTAATTCATTAGGCGAACCAATTGTGGGGGCAGGCAAAAAATTAAGGCTCTCAGTAGGAGAAGAGTATATAGACATAGTTGTTGAAACCATAACCGGCAGGGCGATTATCCAGTAAGCATAACCGTCAGGCAATTATTAAAATGAGATTACTTCGTATTTGCTTCAACGATACAAATGGTTTTTTTAGAGGAAAAAGGTTTTGAGAATGCTTATTCGCTCATGGAATGTGATTAGAAAGTGGTTTCAAGAGATTGCCGTATACCACTATTACAGGCAGAGCAGGTCTATTGCCATCAATGCAACAGGCAAGTTAATGTCAGAGAGAGGTATGACAATTGTCGAAACTATTATGGTCGTAATTGTATCAGGTATGCTTTTGGCTGTATTCCTTCCAACTTTCTTAACAAGCATTAACGAGGGAACCAAGCCGGAGAAATATGCTACGGCACTTTATGTTGCTCAGGAAGAAATAGAGAAGAAAAGAGGAGCAGGCTATACAAATGCCTCCAATGGTACCGATTCTATCAGCGTTACCATCAAAGGCCGTACCTATACCGGAAGCGTTGTTACAGAAAATGTTGAGTATTCAGGTGATAGTAAGAGTTTCAACACTCCTGCTTCCGGCTTGCCTATAATGTATAAGAGAGTTACCGTCACGATGACTTGCAATAACATAGGGAATATTTCTTTGTGGACCATTTTACCGAAGGATTTCTATGACACAAATGCCAATTAATAGAAAAAATGGATGCAAATCTCCTCAAGGCGGAGAGGCCGGTTTTACATTGCCAGAGTTGATAATTTCTATTGTTTTGACTTCTGTAGCCGGACTTTTTATCTTTCAGATTGTTACCCAGAGCGTTAGTGTATATTCTAAAATGGCCAACAGAAAGGAGAGGGCTGATGATGCCGTACTTTCCCTGGAGAGGATGAGCAGGGAGATAAGAGAAGCAAAGAGTATTGCTGTTGCAGACAATGCATTAACACTTGTAAAACAGGTAGCGGCAGAAGGTGAAGATTCCAACGTAACAGTAAAATTCATCCTGGATGCTGACACAAATAAACTGACGAGAAAGAGTGCGGCGAGTGATTCAGGTAAAGTCCTGGCCATGAATGTTGAAAGTTTCAGCGCCAGTAAGGACAGCAAGAATAGGGTCGCCCTGAAACTGGAATTCTCTAATGGTTCAGACTGGCAGACTACTGTATATCCAAGGAATAATAATATAGATGGCGATGGTAGCGGTGATGATAACGCCGGTGGCGATGAAAACGATGATAACGAAGGTGGTGGTGATGACGATGATGACGATGATGACGATGGTGATGACGATGATGACGATGGTGATGACGACGATGACGATGATGACGATGGTGATGACGACGATGACGATGATGACGATGGTGATGACGACGATGGCAACTCCTGAGGCAGCAAGATAGAAAAGATATTCCTTAAAATTAAGGTACAGAAACGATGAGTATAAACCGCTTTACTAAATTATTAAAGAGATTTAAAATATCAGTCAAAAGAAATGAAGGGATATCCCTGATCTCCCTCATAATGATAATAGTAATCATGTCAGTGATGGCAGGCGTCTTTACCTCTCTAATAGGCACATGGAAAATATCTACTCCTCTTGGCATAGATTCCACCAAGGCATTTAATCTGGCAGAAACTGCAGCGATGTTCGCTGTCCAGGACGCTATGTATAAGTTTAATAGTGGAAATTTTGACAAAAGCCGTACTGTTATCTCATCATCCAAAGAAGAGGCAAGTTATTCTTTCAGTAAAGATGGTGAAGATGATGCAACACCAACAGAGTATTACACCATAACAGCTACAGGCAAGATCAAAAGAGGTGGTAATACAGTAGCAAAGAGGGTAATAAAGGTTAAAGTAGAAATCAGTGATGGAAGCGGTAGCGATTCATCTATACCGGCAGGCATACATACGGATGGCAGTATTGAGGGAACCGGAGGTACCGGGACACACTTTGACATGAGCAATCCTGCTACCGGTGCAAACGTTGCTTATGGTAGAGACGCGGATACGCCTACATCCGGGAACGAAGAAGGCATAGTATACCGTACAACACCCAAATTGGATTCATACCTCTTTGAGGTCCTGGCAAGATATCAGAACAAGGAAGATGAAACTCATTATTATAGTGGAGATACAACTCCTGATAATAATTATCCTTGTGGTGGTAGCGGAGACGATAGTACTGGGGATGACGACGATGACGGAGATGATGATGACGATGATGATGGTAGTTCCTGAAACTAAAAAATATGTTTCTTTAACTCGCGAAACTTTTAAATATAAATATGTTATACAGTAATGTAATAATCCTTAAAGGATAAAGGATGAGAATGTCAGATAAAAATAGCGTTATTAAATTATTAAAGAGGTTTAAAATTACATTCAATAGAAATGAAGGAGTTTCCGTGTTTGCAATCATGACAATATTGATCATTATGATTGCAATGGTGGAAGTCTTTAGTTTTTTAATGGGCTCACAGGAGGCATCTGCTCCTGTCAGCACGCATTCCTTCAAGAAATTTAACCTGTTAGAAATAGCCATGATGTTTGTCATCCAGGATGCCCATGCCGATGACGATGACAATGACGATGACGGAGATGACGATGATGATGACGGAGATGACGATGACAGTGTTAATAATAGTTGCGCTGATAACAATTGTTTTTACTACACAGATGATGTGCCTAACATAACCTATGTAGGCGGTGACCTTAGCGTTATAGGTAACAGAACGGTGTGGGGCATTTTTTATGTAAAGGGAGATGTGTCTATAAATGGCAGTGCTGTAATAAATGGATTAATAATATGCGAGGGTGACATTACGATGAATGGTGGAGGTAATGCCGATAACCCAAACCTGAGTGGCGGTATAATTCATTACGGCAGTGGCAATTTATTAAGAGGAAATGGCAGTCCTGTATATGTTAAGGTATGCGAAGATTATTTTGATGCTCTGGATTCGGTACGAACCAGTATAAAGATTAAATCCTGGCAGGAGACTGTATCTTCAGACTAAGGTATTTGGTGTGAAGAATGAATGTAAAAATAAAAGGATTTACCACTATCGAGGTAATAATGGTAGTGGTTATTATGGGGATAATAGCCGCGATTGCCGTACCCAGATTAGGCATTAAAACAGTAGACCTTTATACTGTAGCCAGACAGGTAAAGGCAGACATCCGCTTTGCGCAAGAGTCGGCAATGAGCAAGTATAGAAAAACAACGATTGCCTTCAGTTCAGATAGCAATATTTACAATATTACTTCTTCAGGTACCAGTGAATCAAAAGAGTTGCCGGCCCGTTCCAGGGCTGTCTTTGATTCCGGCAACTCTACTGCTCTTACATTTGTCTTCAACTCATCAGGTGAACCTGTTACAGGAGCAGGAGGAATCCTTAGAATTTCATCCGGAGGTTCCTATAAAGAAATCAAGGTAGAGAATGTAACCGGAAGGGCTACTATTCAATAAGGTCTTAATTTTAAACAAAAAATTGGATTGAATTGTGTCCAGACTAAAATGAACGATTTTAAATCAAACGTGGGGCTGATATCATTATCAGGCTCCTGATTTTATAACAGACCTCTAAAGCTCTTTCGCCAAAGCGGACTAAGCTCAGCTTTGTTTTAGCCCCGGGAACAATCACTGCAATAATATGAATCACCAGGAAGTTTAGAATGCAAAAGACAGCATCTTGATATATTGATTTCTTAAGTGTTTTACACGATTTTAGAATAAAATTCCTATATTACACTTTATCTGATAACTTAGCTACTTATATGGCTACAGGAAATTTTTAGAAAAGGCGTACTCTAAAAATGTTTATTTACCAATGGGGTGTTATCAGCAAGAGGCTTCAGCAGGTTGCCGTAATCCACTACAGGCGGAAGTCCCGTGTCATCATCCAGGCAGTAGATAAATTAATTTCAGAGAGGGGGTTTTCCTTACTGGAATTAATTCTGGTTATGGTCGTAACTGGTATCCTTTCTTCTGTACTGATTATACCCTTTATATCAGGCTTAAAGCAGGGAACCAGGCCGGAAGTATATACGACAGTCACTTTTCTTGCCCAAAAAAAGATAGAAGAGTATAGAAGCGAAGGCTATACATCTGCCAGTAATGATATTGATTCTGCTACTAACCCTCTTACAACTACCAGCACAGTTGTAAAGGGAGGACGCACTTACACTGAAACAGTAAAAACAGAGTATTCTGATCCCGATAATATTTTTAATCACTCAGCTTCTTCTACAGAATTTATAAAGGTAACCGCCACCGTGAGCAATGTGGATGTACCAGAAGACGTCTCCCTGTGGACAATATTAGCAAAGGATTTCTATGACCCGGACGCCAATTAATAGAAAATATAGATGCAAACCTCATCAAAGCAGAGAAAGTGGTTTTACTTTAGTAGAAATGATAATGGTGCTGGTTCTCACCTCTATACTTGGAACCTTTATATTCCAGATTGTTAACCAAAGCTTAAATACCTTGATTACCATGCGGACAAAAAAAGAGATGAGCGATGATGCAGTCATGTCGTTAGATAAAATAAGCAGGGAAGTAAGGGAGGCAAAGAATATAACAAGTACAGTTAGCAATAAACTAGTATTTGAAAAAAATGTCTCTTCGAGCGCAGACACTAATAAATGGGTAAAATATGTTCGGGACACATCCACAAAAGATCTGCTGCGGCAGAGTGCATCGAGTGAGGCGAATTTATTGGCTTTGCCTGATGATAATACCTCCGGTGATATTATTGCAGAAAATGTTACAAGTTTTAACGTCAGCAGTCAGGCCTGTAGCGGTGCAGGTAACAGAGTTGTTATAGAATTAGAATTTTCCAGCGGCTCGGAATGGGAAACCAAAATTTATCCCAGGAATTACAACCTTTGAAATTTTTAAGAAACTTTACTGGAGTATTAAAGAGAAATGAAGGACTTTCGCTTATTGCCATCGTAGCATTGATAGTTATTATGGCAGTAATGGGCGGAGTCTTCAGCCACATTATGGGCAGATGGACACTGTCTGCACCCGCTACCATAAATTCAAGCAAGGCATTGTGCCTGGCTGAAACAGCCGTAATGTTTGCCCTCCAGGATGCCAGGTACAGGTTCTACGGGGGAAGTTTCAATCATGGCACATCCGGCACTCCGTATATAGTACACTCCAGTGATACAGAAGAAGCTAACTATTGGTTTGAAAGGCCTGATTCAGATGATGATGGTGACTCAGCCAGTGATGGTTCCAGTGACTCTTCAGATAGCGGATCAGATGATGGCTCAGACGATGATGCAGATGATGCCTCAAATCCAACACGTTATACTATTATAGCGACAGGCAAGGTTATAAGAGATGGTACTACAGTGGCGAAAAGGCAGATAAAGGTTAAGGCGACCATTACGCAATCCCCTCCTACTTTAGCAAAACCTGGTATACATGCTGAAGGTAGTATCAGGGGAAGTGGGTCAAGTGCTTTCCGGATCTGGCAGGACGGCGTGGTTATTAACGCAGATGAAGACAATTATAATGTTGCATTTTCTAATGGTACATATGCCGACTCCGATGCAGCCCCATCCGATGGAAGCAGGATACTTCCGGTACAGACAATATACCAGACTCCCGGTGATTCCGCACCCGATTTAGATGAAGAATTTTTTAAGGCCATGGCAGAAGATCAGGGACATTATAATCCCACTGTCACTGACGGTTATCCTGGTAACAGCAGCTATTATTATGATACGCCAACGAACACTATACCTAATATAACATATATTAGTGGCAGTCTCAGCCCATGTAACAACAAAACGCTTTATGGCATTTATTGGATAAAGGGAGACATATCACTGGGTGGTAACTTTCAGGTGAACGGTATAATAATCTGTGAGGGTGATGTTAAAGTGAGTGCTTCAAATGCTGCGCCTAATCCACATTTGGATGGAGGTATAATTCAGTATGGTAGTGGACAAGTGTGGGGAGCTGGAAATCCCACAACAATCCAGATAAATGATGATTTCTTTAATGCATTGAACAATGCAATACCAGTTATAACTGTCGAATCCTGGCAGGAGGCTATATCTGCAAACTAAGATATTTGTATAATTCACGGAAATCAAAATGCTTTTGAATTCCCACACATGTTAATAGCTAAATTGAGCGATTTTATATTATATGCAGTTGTAGCCGCTGGCTTTAGTCTGCGTTTCTCAACATTTTATGGGTCTGCGTAAGTTACGCAACCTCAAGGTTGCGGCTACAAAATCGCTCAATTTAGCTTTTATAAAACTATTTCATTATATTACAGCTTTTGTTAAAATAATCTCATGTTAGGTCAAAATCTTTTATCATTTCTAAAAAAGGGCGGGGGTGGCCGCTTAATAGGCCTTGATATTGGTAGTTACTGGGTGAAGGTTTTAGAATTAGATATTACCAAAGCTGAGTGTGAGATAAAAGGTCTGGTAAAGAAGGAATTACCTTCTGAAATGAGACAGGGAGAAAAAGATCCTGCGGCAGTAGCAGAGGTGATTAAAACCTGTCTGGCAGAAGGGGGCATCTCGGCTAAGGATGTTGTTATTATGGTGTCTGGTCCCCAGGTATTTATAAGGCGGATTGTCATGCCTCCAATGCCACAGGAGGAACTTGCCGAAGTCATCCCTTTTGAGGCAACAAAGCATGTCTCCTTTTCTGTAGAGCAGTTGACATTGGATTATGTAATTGTAGGCGAAAAAGATGTGGATGGTGTAAAGAATACGGACATCCTGCTTGTAGCAACACCAAAGGAGGTAGTAGAACAGCAAAAATCTATTGTCAGCGCTGCAGGTCTGAGACCCGTGGCTGTAACCGTTGCCCCTATGGTTCTCTGGAAAACCTTCCAGCTTGGCAGCCCGGAACCAGAGGAAAAAGTGGTGGCAATGCTTGATATAGGTCATGAGAGAACTACCATTAGTTTAGTAAATAAAGGATTATTGGAATTTACCAGGACTATTAATATAAGCGGTGATGAAGTTACAAAATCAATAATGGCAGTGCCTCTGGTAAAGGGAGAAGGTGAGGGTGACTTGCGCACGCTTACTTATGAAGAAGCCGAAGGCATAAAACATGAGCATGGATTCCCGTCTCCTGCTGAGACCGGTACTACCAGGGGAAGTATACCGCTTAACCAAATATCAATACTCATGGGTCCGGTTTTAGAGAAACTTCTGGACGAAATCAGGACCAGCTTCAGTTTCTACGTGACAGAATTTCAAATACCACAGGTGGACAAAATCATTATGTCTGGTGGTGGTTCACTGTTGAAGGGTTTAAAAGGATTTTTGTCCGGCGAGTTGGGAATAGAGATAGAGTTGGCTAATCCTTTTCAAGGAGTAAATTTTGCGGGACTAATTCAGGAAGATGATCTGGAGAGTATTGCCCCGGCCTTCGTTATGCCCTTTGGTCTGGCCTCCTGGGAGAAAGAAGATCTGAGTCTCTTTCGCAAAAAGAAGACAAAAAGAAAGGATACCAGTCCTGTCGTGACTTTAGCTGCTCCTGCCTGTTTAGCCGTTATAGTTGTTTTTTGTTTTTACTGGTCCATATCAGGTAAACTATCCGGCCTGAGATCAGAATTGGATAAAAAAGAAAAAGAGCTGTCATCTCTAAGTGCCTTAAGTGCTGCGGCGCTTACATTGAGCGCAAAAAAGAAAGAGATGCTGGCAGAATTAGACTCGTTTCCACAGGCGCTCAGGGAGAGTATAGACACCGCCAGGGTAATAGAGGAAATAAGGCTTTCAATCCCGGACAACACGCGTTTGGAACAGATTAATGTTGTTCATAAGGTGGGGAAGTCCGAGGAAAAGATAATCGATATATGGGGTACAGCATTTTTTCTGGATGAAAGAGGTCCGTCCATGTCAAATTTTATGGCCGCCCTGGAAGAATCTTCCCTGTTTAATGGTGTACGAATGATTTTTGTAGAAGAGGACAAGGGTTATACTATGCAAGGATTAAAATTTCAGCTTAGCTGTCAATACAACCAGACAGGAGAGTAACATTGGATCTGAAGTCGGAAATCTTGAAATTAGATAATAGAAGTCGCATCTTGCTGGGTATTATAGGAGCAATAGTTGTGGTAGCAGGGTTTTATCTGTTGTATTACAGCCCTTCAGAGAAGAAGATGGCAACATTGCGCAGTGAGATTGCTGAAAAAGATAAAAAAATCAAATTTGCCATTATGAAGGCGCCTCTGGCCAAGAAGCTGAAAAAAGAAATAGTCATACTTGAGAAACGTCTCAATACCCTCAGGGTTAAAGTAGCTGTAAGTGGAAAAATTATTCCATTATTAAAGACTATCGAAGACGAAGCCCAGAGACTTGAACTAAAGGTCCTGAATATGTCTACCAGTGTCCATGAACCACCGCCACCGCCACTACCGAAAGAGGGAGATTCCGGGGCTGAGGAACAAGCCCCCGGGGTACAACCCCACAGATACACAAGGGTAACCTTGAATATTGATATACAAGGTGATTATGATAAACTGGAGGGTTTTACTAAGACACTCCAGAACCTGAAAACATTCATTGTTATTGAGAAATTAGACATAGTGAGTGATGAAAAGCTGTATCCCGCATTAACATCAAATGTGGTCATGAATGTGTTCACTAAAAAAGAGGTTGACATTATTGATGTTGATAAGTAGTTTTACGTGTTCATTAAATCAATAAGTAAGCTCTTAGTGTCAGGTCTTGACATGATACATAGCCGCCTTCTTGTGTTATGTATCATGTCAAGACCTGACACTTATATACTTATATAAACTTATGGATAGAAATAAGCTCTTAGTACTCATCATATCCTTTGGAATTACAGGCGTCTGCATTACCTGTTTTGGTAAGGAAATAGAAAAAGGCGATGAAAGTCCTGTAGCGGAGGAAAAAGCAGAAAACAATAAAAGCTCTGTAGCGGTAAAGGTGGAAGGGTTGAACCGCGACCCTTTTTCCCTCCCCGCAGGGGTAGGTTTTCTGGAAAAGAAAAAGAAGGGAAAGTCCAGCGTTTCCTCTGTTTACACCGAATGGAAAGAAGGGGTGGTGGCCAGTAATTTAAACGGTATCTATCAGAGTGGTAAGAATGTTACAGCAAACATCAACGGTGTATGGGTAAAGGAAGGCGATTTAGTCGGTGAAGAGAGCATAATAGACATAAGATGGGACAGAGTAATATTGGGCGGAAAGGGTGGAAAGAAGAGGACGCTCTCTCTTAAGGGTCTTGGATCTGAACTGAAAGTTATAGAAAAGATAAAACCGGTATCTAATTAGATATAAGAAATGAAAATGAAGAAAACTATTTTGCTTGTTATAATTTGCCTGCTTGTGGTGGGTGAGGCTGCCTGCTCTAAGAGAGGCTTAGAAAAAATGCCCATTACTCAGATCGCCATTAAAAAAATGGATGATCTTGTACCTATGGAAGAAATGCCTGTAGCCCAGATGGTGGAGGAGGTAAAAGAGAGGGAAAAGTTTTATAGTCTGTCAGTAACAGACATGGAATTAAGAAACGTACTCTTCATCCTTTCCAGGGAGTTGCCGGAATACAATATAGTAGTAGATCCCGATGTTACTGGAAGGATTACAGTAGATTTCAAGGATCTCCCGCTGGAAAAAGTGTTGGCTATTCTGCTGGAACCATTAAATCTGGAATATACCATAGAAGATAATATTCTCAGGGTATCTAGTCCGAGGATGGTAACCCGCACCTTTAGATTTGTTTACGCTACTGCTACCAGAAAATCCAGTAGTACGCTTGTGGCTGTTACCGGAGGAGAAGGAGGGGATGGAGGAGCTCCAAGTTCCGGTTCCATAGAAAGTGAAGAGAGCGTTGATGTATGGGCTGAGATGGAAGCAGGGATAAGCAGTCTGATGTCTGAAACCGGAAGATTAAGCATAAATAAAAGAGTCGGATATATATCGGTTACTGATTTCCGTTCTAATTTAAAACAAATAGAGGCCTTTATAAAGTTTTTTAAGGGTGAGTCTGGAAGACAAATATACATCAGGGCAAAATTACTGGAGGTAACCCTGAAAGACGGGTTTCAGTTTGGTATAGATTGGGATACTTCTTTCAAAAATGTTCTCGGCTTATCAAGCAAGAAACAGCCTTTGATTATTGATAATAACCTTGCTCCTGCCCTGGCACCCACAGATACCTTTTTTACACCTTTTGCTAATCTAACTGCAATGGCCATTAACCGCAAGGACTTCAGCCTTATAATCAGGTCGCTGGAGGTACAGGGAAAGGTTTCGGTACTTTCATCACCACAAGTTACTACCCTGAATGGCCAGACAGCTATAATCCGCAGTGTGCGGGAAGACGTAGTCTTTCAAACCGAAACTACTACAGGAACTTCCGGGGTTCCAACACAGACTGTATCAGCAGAACCTTTCACCTTCGGTGTATATCTCGCTGTAACTCCACATGCAGACGAAGGAGGAATGATTACCCTGAACATCCATCCCAGCGTTTCCTCACTTGTAGAGATCAAGACTTTTCCCACAGACGACCCCCAGGCTTCAAAACCTATTATAGATACCCGTGAAACTGAAGTTGTAGTTTCCGTAAAAAATGGTGAAATGATTATTATAGCAGGCTTGATGAAAGATGACATTAATAAGCAGACGTCTAAAATCCCTCTCTTGGGGGATATACCTTATATTGGAAAAGCCTTTCAAAGAATAGTAAACAAGAAAGAGAAAACAGAGCTGGTTATACTCCTTTCCCCCACTATAGTAGGGCCCCAGGCCAAGGATTTTGGGAATATCAGGTCAAAATATAAGATGCTGCAAAAACATTTTCCTGAGTAAAATCTAACAGAGGTAGAATAAATATCTCAAATTTGATTAGGAGGCAATTATGCTACAGTTTATTACATCGTTACGTTTGAAAACTGCTAAAAAATTAAGACATAATTTGATAGCTGTGACCGTATTGATTATGGGCGCTTTCTATCTTAACTGCGGCATGACTGACATTTATGCTGTCCCGGAGATGCAGGAATTAGAAAAGATATTAGACGTTGATGATTCAGAAATAGTTCCCGCAATGAAGGAGAAGCTGGAACAAATAGGAAAAGAAAAGCAGGAAAAGGCCCCGGATATTGGTAGCGCAGAAGTAGTTCCCACCAAAGAAAAAAAGATAGACGATGCAAAGGCAACACAATCTATTGCGAAAGAGGAGATTAAAGAAAAAGTAAATGAATGGATACCTCTTACAGAAAAGACTGAAGAGCCGTCTGTTTCAGTTTCTACACAAAAGCCTCAAATAAACAAGGAGATATTACACAATTTTAACCTTGGGATCTATCACCAGAAACAAGGCGATAATGCAAAAGCTATAGAAGCATACGAGGAAGTACTGAAACTCGATCCGGACAATGCTGAAATCCACAACAATCTTGGAATTATTTATAAAGAACAGGAAAACCTGGATAAAGCCATGGAACATTTACTGCATGTTGTATCATTTAATCCGGGAATGGACGAGGCCCATAATAACCTCGGTTTAATACACTATCTCAGAGGTGATCAAAGAAAAGCTGTGTTAGAATATCAGAAGGCCATAAAATTAAATCCTGACAATCTGATAAGTCAGATGAATTTAGGTCTTGTATATAAGGCTCAGGGGCTTGATAAAAAAGCTATAGATACCATCGAGACTGTCCTCTCCGAAGACCCCTTCCACCCGCAAGCGCATTATAACCTGGCTATACTTTACGAAGAGCTGGGACACCTGGAAAAGGCCTTATGGCACTATACTCGTTTTGTTGATAATGCGGAAAACGATTATCCTGCCTTGAAAGAAAATGTAACTAAGCATATTAATGATTTAAAAGTTACCAGTGGAGAGGTATTAAGGGAATAAAGCATATGGCTCAAACGACAGTTAAGAAAGAAATGAGCGTCACAGTGGCAGACATACTCGTAAGCCAGGGGATAATGACTAAAGATCAGGTAAAAGAGTGTGAAGCTGAGCAGAAGAAGTCTGACACCCCAATAGGGCAGATTATCCTCAAGAAGGAATTTGCAACTAACGAGTCTATTGCCGGTGCGCTTGAGTCACACTATAGCGTTCCGTATGTGGATATAGAGAACTATGTTATTGACCCTGATGTAGTAAAACGGGTGCCGGAGCGACTGGCACGAAAGTTTAAGTTTTTACCACTCTTCAAGATTATTAATAACATGTCTATCGCCATTGCTGACCCCAGGAATCTCTTTGGGATTGATGAGATTAGAGACAAGACTGGTTGTGACATAGAGGTTATGGTATCTACTGAGGAACAGATACTCCAGTCCCTGGATAAGTATTACGGAAGCACCGCCCCGGTGGAGGACATGACTGACATGGTGGATGAGATTCTCCAGGCTGAGTTTGGAGACCTTGATGAAGAAGTAGAGGTGGAAAAAGTCAAGGAGGTGAGCCTCGAGTCTGTTTCTGCAGAAGCGTTGGAAAGTTCTCCGGTAGTAAAGCTTCTAAATACTATTCTTCTCCGTGCCATTAGAGAGGGAGTAAGTGATATACATATTCAGCAGGAAGAAGATACCATGCTTGTCAGATACCGGTTGGACGGTGCATTGTATCAGGCGTCCGCCCTGCCAAAAGCCCTTCGCACTACCCTGGTATCCAGGATAAAGATACTTTCAGGTATGAACATTGCCGAGAGCAGAGCTCCGCAGGATGGCCGTTTTAAAGTAAATGCCGGCGGGACTGAGTTTGATTTCCGTGTTAACACCATGCCTACAGTTTATGGCGAAAGTGTGGTTCTGCGCGTTCTGGATAAAAGTACCGCCTCTATGAAGCTTGAGCAACTGGGATTTGCACCGAACACTCTTGAAATATATCAATCACTTGTAGAAAGGCCGAATGGTGTTATCCTGATCACAGGGCCCACCGGTAGTGGAAAGACAACTACTCTCTACGCTTCTCTAAACAAGATTAATACTCCGGATGTAAACATTATTACTGTGGAGGACCCGGTGGAATACCGGCTGGGATATATTCGCCAGACGCAGATTAATGTCAAGGCGGGGATCACTTTTGCTTCTGCAATAAGGGCTATTCTCCGCCAGGACCCTGATATAGTTATGATAGGGGAGATGAGGGATCATGAAACTGCAGAAATTGCCATCCAGGCCGCTATGACAGGCCATCTGGTTTTCAGCACACTTCACACCAACGACTCCCCCGGAGCAGTCAGCCGTTTGATAGATATGGGTGTAGAGCCGTTTCTTATAGCATCATCAGTTGTAGGGATTGTGGCACAAAGGCTGGTGAGGGGTAATTGTAAACACTGCACAGAAAACTATGTGCCTAGTGAGAGGATGCTGAGAAACATTGGATTACAGGATAAAACAGGCGCTACCTTTTCAAAAGGAAAAGGTTGTGACTATTGCAGGAACACTGGGTACAAGGGCCGGGTTGGCCTTTACGAGATACTCGTAATAGATGACATTGTGAGAGACTTGATACTAAATCGAGAAACTCCACACGTCATAGCAAAAAAGGCCAAGGAAACACAGAATTTCAAGACCCTCGTAGAAGATGGCGTAGATAAAGTAGAAAAAGGGTTGACATCTGTGGAAGAGGTTCTTTCAGTTGCCACAGCGGCTTAGATAATAAAGGTGGATTCACCCTGCTTAAATGTACAGGAATTTCAAAGTTGCCACAAAGTTTCCAAGACAATAAGTTTTGGAGTACATCGTCCGTGACGATGTTTACCACTATAAATCTGCCTGTGGCTTGACACGCATTGACACGGTCAATGCACTCCTCCATAGTGGAGTAAAAAGCTCTCGAATATAACCTTATCTTTACATTTATATATAACCCCACATGATTTGAAAATATTCAGGGGGAGAAGATTATAATAATCAGGGATAAAAAGAAAGGATAGCTATGGATATTAGTGAAATTCTTACCTTTTCAAAGGAACAGGATGCTTCAGATTTACACTTAAGCTCCGGTGAACCACCTATTATAAGAGTCAGTGGTGATATACAGAAAGTAGATATGCCTGCTCTTACCAAAGAGGATGTTCACACAATGCTCTATGATATCCTCAATGACCAGCAGCGTAAGATATTTGAGGAACACAAGGAGATAGACTTTGCCATAGATCTCAAGGGAATAGCCCGCTACAGGGTAAATGCATTCTATCAGTCCAGGGGAGAAGCTATAGTTTTCAGGACAATTCCCACCAAAGTATTGGCGCTTGAGGAACTGAATCTTCCCAGGATACTTGCTGATCTGACAAAGAAAACCAAGGGTCTTGTCCTGGTAACAGGCCCCACCGGTTCCGGTAAATCTACAACACTGGCGGCCATGATGGACTATGTAAATAAGAATGAAAAGGCCCATATCCTGACCATAGAAGACCCCATTGAATTTGTTTATGAACCGGATCAATGCCTGATAAACCAGAGAGAATTGGGAACTAACACACGTAGTTTTGCCAATGCACTGCGGTCTGCCCTGAGAGAAGACCCTGATGTAATTCTGGTAGGTGAAATGAGAGACCTGGAAACGATTTCCCTGGCTATGACGGCGGCAGAAACCGGTCACCTTGTTTTCGGCACTTTACATACTTCAAGTGCCGCCAAGACCGTGGACAGGGTTATAGACGTGTTCCCTCCGGAGCAACAGAGCCAGATAAGAACCATGTTCTCCGAATCTATTATAGCAGTCATTACCCAGAACTTACTTAAAAAGAAAGATGGCAAAGGGAGAGTAGCGGCATTAGAGATAATGATAGGAACACCCGCTATAAGAAACCTGATAAGAGAGGGAAAAATAGCTCAGATACCGGGAATGATGCAGACGGGAAAACAATTTGGGATGCAGACAATGGACGCAACCCTTGTGGACTTGTTCAAGAAAGGTGTGGTTTCTAAAGAGGATGTCACACCATACCTGACAAATCCATCAGCCCTGGCTTCCTACGGCGCATAAACGTAATTTTCAGGAGAAATAAATGAATATAGAAGAACTCTTAAAACTAATGGTAGAGAAGGATGCCTCGGATGTTTATATTACAGCAGGCATTGCACCTGCTTATCGCGTAGAGGGCAAAACAGAGCCGATTCCCGGAAAGGCGTTAGAGCCGGAAGATACCGAAAAGCTTGCCTTTTCAGTCATGAGTGAAAAACAGAAGAATGTATTCCTTGAAGAAAAGGAGATGAACCTTGCCCTGTTTTATCCGGATCTCGGGCGTTTCAGGGTAAATATATTTTACCAGAGGAGCAGTATCGGGCTTGTAGTACGTCAGATAAAAATTGAGATTCAAACCCTGGATGACCTGGGATTGCCAGAGGTGCTAAAGAGTGTTTCTATGACCAAGAGAGGGCTGGTAATAGTGGTGGGGGGAACTGGATCCGGTAAATCCACCACACTGGCGGCCATGATAGACCACAGAAACAGCAACTCACCCGGACATATAATCACAGTGGAGGACCCTGTCGAATTTGTACACCCTCATAAGAAGTCTGTTGTTACTCAGAGGGAAGTGGGACTTGACACAAATTCATTTGGAGAAGCCTTGAAGAACACCCTGAGACAGGCCCCTGATGTTATCCTTGTAGGCGAGGTGCGTGATACAGAGACCATGGAAGCGGCCATCACCTTTGCAGAGACCGGCCATCTCTGTCTCTGTACCCTTCATGCTAATAATGCTAACCAGTCTCTGGAGCGCATCATAAATTTTTTCCCTGCAGAAAGGCACGAGCAGATATATCTACTCCTCTCGCTTAATCTCAGGGGCATTATTTCCCAACGGCTTATCCCTACCGTAGATGGCAAGAGGGTTGCCGCCTTAGAGATACTTTTAGATACTCCCAGGATAAAGGACCTTATCCTCAAAAAGGAAATCGGCCTCTTGAAAGAAGCAATGAAACAGGGTGAACAGGAAGGTATGCAGACTTTTGACCAGGCTATTTATAATTTTTATATGCAGGGAAAACTGGACTTTGACACGGCAATAGCATATGCAGATAGTGCGAATGATTTGCGGTTAAAAATAAAATTTGATAATCCAGACCAGGAAGGACAGGAAGCAGAAACAAAAGAGAAATCTGCTTTCAAGATTAGAGAATAATTATGGATAATAAAATCGAAGAAAAGATACTTGATCTGGCTTTAAAGGATTCTGATTCAGCAGAGGTAATCTATGAAGAGGGAGAATCCAGATCGATCAGTTTTGAAAACAATAAACTAAAATCTGTTTATACAAAATCAATCAGGGGCATTGGTTTGCGTGTGATAAAGAATGGTAAGATTGGATTTTCAAGCACTACTGATTTCAGGAAGCCGGAACAGCTTGTCACAAATGCTATAGAAAGCGCTGAATTTGGACAGGAAGCAAAATTCGAGTTTCAGACGAAAAACCAATTTAAAGATATCAAGTTGTTCGATGAAAATGTAGTAAACTATCCTATCGAAAATGGCATACAGATAGGAAAAGAGACGATAGAAAAAGTCTTAGCCGTAAATCCTGACTATGAATGTGGGGTTAGTATTGGAAAAGGCACAAGCAAAAGCCGTTTAATTAACTCAAACGGTTTAGACGTAAGTACGCAGTCAACTTCTTTTGGGACAAGCATTGATATATTGCTTGTTACTGATAAAGGTTTATTATGGGTTGGAGAAGGTGAGAGTTCTGCAAAAGTATCTGATGACCTTGATAAGCATACAACGAAAGCGCTTCATGATTTGAAACTGGCAGAGAAGGAGATAGAAATATCGACCACAGGTTATCCGGTAATTTTTACATCCAAGGCGATTGGGACGTTACTATCAACATTTGAGACCGGATGTAATGGAAAAATGATACAGAAAGGAGTCTCTCCGCTGACAGGAAAACTGGGGGAGAAAATGTTAGATGAAAGATTCAATATGTATGATGACCCGACAATCGATTACGCAGATGGAAGCTATGTCTGTGATGATGAAGGAGTCTCTGCACGGAGGACTCCGCTTTTTGAATCAGGTGTACTCAAAAATTATATATATGACTTGCAGACTGCCGGTATTATGAATGCCAAATCTACCGGGAATGGAACAAGAAGCTTTGCCTCTCAACCTTCACCGGGAAACTCCAATGTAATAATTGAACCGGGAGATATGAAATTTGAGGATATGATTAAAGATATGAAGCGTGGGATACTGGTAGACCAGGTCCTTGGCGGAGGCCAGAGTAATACCCTTGCCGGAGAATTTTCTGTAAATATTGATTTAGGATTTCTTGTAGAAAACGGGGAGATTGTCGGAAGGGTTAAAGACTGTATGATCGCAGGAAACGTCTTTGATGCATTTAACAATATAATTGCCCTCGGTGATAAATCGGATTGGCATGGGTCTCTGAAAGTTCCGCCATTTTATTTCAGATCTATAAACGTTGCCGGAAACAAAAATTAATCTTTTTGCCACGAAGACACTAAGACACAAAACATAAATAAGTGAGCTAAAGTGAACTAAAGTTTAAAGTGCCTAAATCATCTTTCTTCTTTTCTTTTGTCTTTAACTTCAGTGATTTTCCGTGCTATGTCCTCGGCGCTTTTTGTCCGGGGATTCCGTGGTTAATTTCTTCTTCTTTCTTTTCCTTTGCGTTCTTAGCGCCTTTGCGAGAAAATGTCTTATGGAAATCTGGCATATCCCTGTTGTATTCATTGCCGGCGTCATAGCCGGACTCATCAACACTCTTGCGGGTGGAGGTTCACTGCTCTCCCTGCCGATACTCATCTTCCTGGGCCTGCCTACAGCAGTAGCAAACGGCACTAACCGTATTGCACTCATAGCTCAATGTGCATTTGCAGTTGCCGGCTTTAAGAAGAAAGGCGTCTCTGATTTTAAATTAAGTCTCCTGTTGTCACTTCCTGCAATTTCAGGCGCCGTCATAGGTTCACTAATTGCCATTGATATTTCCGACATCCTGTTCAAAAGAATTCTTGCCGTTATCATGCTGCTTGTCCTCGGCATTATCCTCTGGCACCCTCATCAGAATGTTGGCAGTTCGAGGAGATCAGGGCGCAGTCACCTTATTATTACAATGATAGTCTTCTTCTTTATCGGGATCTATGGCGGGTTTATTCAGGTTGGCGTCGGTTTTATAATAATTGCCGCTCTAACCATGATTACAAGACTTAATCTTGTGGAGACTAACAGCCACAAGGTATTTATTGTGGGCGTCTATCTGGTCTTTTCATTAATTGTATTCGCCTTTAATGACAAAGTGTGTTGGGACATTGGATTATGCCTGGCTGCCGGGATGGGCCTTGGGGGTTGGATGGGGAGCCATTGGGCTGTTACCGGGGGCGAACGCTGGATAAGATGGACGATCACAATCTGTGTTATCGCAATGGTAATAAAACTTTTTGTCTGATTCCAGAACTGGAGTCCTCCAGAGATGGAGGAGAAAGAATGTTCACCGCAGAGACGCTGAGAGCGCAAAGGAAGGATAGATGCTAGAAGCATGCGGCAAGAAGCCAGATGATTTAGGCACTTTAAACTTTAGCTCACTTTAGTCACTTATTTAAAATAGGCAGAACCCTATGTTTTTTGTCCTCCTAAAAGTGAATTCTAAACGTGTGTTATGCACTAAGATACATAAACGATTGTGGTGCCTGATTAATATCGTAATCTTCTAAATCTAAATATCGGGAATATCTTTTTGCTTTTTTTACTTTAATTGCATGCCCAATTTCCTTTCCATAAAAATAGCTGTCATAAAACGTTTTATCTATTCCTGAGTATGTCATTGTCTTTTTCCATAGCTTGCATATATCTAAAGATATTATGCATTCAATTTCGAACTCACCTATAACTTTTTTGACAGGACTAGAAGCATAAATAACAACTTTTTTGATTGCCGGATTCTTAAATATTGTTCTTCTAAATTCATATTTCTTTTCTCCATGAAGTATCTTTTCAGCATACTCAGGCTTAATTGACAATAAAACTTTCATTTGATTCTGACTCCTTCATTATAGTTTCAAATTGATCAAAACTTATTTGCTCAAAGCCTCTTGGAACACTTAATACATCTTTTATTATTCCTAAATCAATAAGCTCTTTCAGGATTGGTCTTTTAGGCAGGGAATATAAATACAAAAAATTAACGATAAATGGCCTATTTCTCGGTTTCCAGTTCCAAAACTTTTTAAGCCCATCGTCATCGAAAACACTTCTTTTCCTAGACAATGCTATAAATTCATTCTCGCTACTTATGCTAGTAATTACGCTATCTACAACTCCTATTGTGGTCATAACACCTTTATAATAACCACCTGTTCTATAGAATAAGATAATATCTCCTGGTATAAGCCCACTATAGATTGACCTGGATAGATAAACTTTTTGAATAGCGTTTCTATGTGGTTCGTTTTCTACGAAATCCTGTGCAGATTCAGTATTTAATATAGAATCTGGCAACAAATCTGTATGATATTCAGGGTAAATTGAAACAATAAAACACCTTCGCCCTCTTGAAATAAAGGGATATGTTCTTTTAGGATTATTTTTATCAGGTAAAGGCTTAAAGTCTTTTACATACACCTTTTCATTACCAGATTGAGAAGATTTAATTCCATGATATTCAAAACCCCAATCTTGGATTAATCCGATTAATCGGTCATGCTCTTCTCTTGTATCAAAAATTGTTAAATATATTTCATCAACGTTGTTTGCCAGAGAGTTATCAAAAATGATTTTTAGGAACCGCTCTCCAAGCTTGTATCCATTAGAAATAACTTTAAATGTGCCAACTTTTAGCCTATGCTTTGAGGGTAATATTGGCTTTATATCGGAGTAATTCTCCGCTTTAGTTTCAATTTTCAAATAGAGAAACGCTAATAAGTCGCCGGCTTCAGATTGACATACATACGCAACTTCATCTGATTTTCTATTAAACCATACTTCAAAATCCTTGTAGTCTTCCTTAAATGATTCAAAGAAAGGGTCATTAAGATTAAGTCTCCCAAAATATTCTTTTTTTACTGAAAGGACTTTGTAGTCTGAAAGGCCAGGATTCTCAGCAGTAACTTTCTCTAGAAAATCATCTATAGTAAAGACTTTCTCAGCTATGCCAAGTATATTTGCTTTTGCATGAATACTACGATCCTCTGTTATAAACAATTCTACTCTATTGCAAAAAACCTCTTTAAGCAAGGATGTGTCTATCTTATCGTTTTCATTATGATCATGACTCGCTCTTAAACTTTGTATTTCTGGTGTTTCTGGAGCTTCTGTTTTTAGTAGATTATAATTCTGTATTTTTACCTCAATTGTTTCGACTACTGTGGCATCATTATGTTTTCTTATCTCATTAAGTGACAACGGGTGAATACTCTTTTCATAATAGAGCTTATCAAACCAATTGAATAAGATGCCGATTTCCTTATTTACTATTTTAGTTGCTTCCCGGTGGATTATTATGTTTGTATCTAGCAAGACACGCATCAGATTATTTCCTTTTCGATAATGTCGCTGATAAATCTGTGTACATGATTATGATCAGTAAATGGATTGCATGAAATATAGGGAATATCCAAACTATTTGCTATGAATACCGCGTAATTTAACTCTTGCTCCTGAAAAGTTCTTATAAATTCAAGATTGTATTTCTTATTATCTCGTTTATCCAGTCGGGCATAAATTTTGTGTGGCTCATCACGTAACACGACTAATGCCATGGGAGAAATACTTCTATATGTTTGTTCCGGCACTTTACTAATTTCCCCATTCTCTTTTATCAAGCAAAAATGGCCATCAAGAATATATAACATCCTATCATTTAGGTTTACATTAATTGCATCCACGAGGATGTCTTGGTTCATATGAATATTTTCGACTCTCTTGCCTTTTGCAATCTCACTTTTCTTTGCCATCATTATGAGGCCACTTGCAGAAAAATATTTTGCATTAATTCTAGAAGCCATAGATTTACAGAAAGTTGACTTGCTAACACCATGTATACCCCCTACAAAAATTATCCTATGCTTCATTTTATTAACGTGAAGAAAATAATAAGGAACAAGAGGGTCAGGTCTTTAATCTTGGCCGAAAAAAATGTATGTGAAGAGTCTTACCTGTACAAACGTATTATCCAGAACTGCCTCCCCAAAAGATGTCCTACTGGTAATTTTTATTTAAATAGGACCAGCGCCCGAGATTTTAAATGTATATGAATAATCTTACTCGTATAAACAAGTAAGACTATCTTTTTGTAGATATTTAGAATGTGGTAAAAGTGATAGATTTAACCACGAAAGACACGAAAAATCACGAAAAAAACATTGGACGCGGATATACGCAGATAAATACAGATTAAGGAATTTAAGGATTTAGAGATCAAAGATAACTGCTTTTACTCTTCTTGTCCTAGGCGCTTTTCAGTCCGGGGAGTGTCTTAGTGCCTTAGTGGCAAAAGGATTGATTCTTTGGGACTTCGTGTGAGGAATTGAGGATTCCCGCCTAACAAGCCTCACCTAACAAACTGGCGGGCAGGGAATATTGGAAAGAGAAAAGATTTACGATTTGGGAATTACGATTTACGAATAACTAATCATGAAAAGCATCAACACTTTTAAACAATTGCAGCTTATGAGTAGCTTAAAGGATATCTTTCCGGGTTGTCTAAAATTTCTATGGATAAGTCAACATCTAGCTCCGGCCAGTGGAGATGATGACCGTGAAATAATTCCACACTAACCAGAGATGAAATTTTAGCATCTTTAAACCATGGATACCTGGCAAAAGGAAGAAAGTATTCTTTTTTATTTAAAAGAATCCAAAATCCATGCTCAGAAATATTAGTTATTTCCGGATTTGAAATGGTTTTTCCATTTTCTAATGATTTCATTTTTGTGCTTCTCAACTGTTTTTTGTAAAAAATTAAGTCCTTTTTTTGATAAACCAGAATAATTTGCTAAGGAGATAGTTGGTTCTACCCAGAATTCAGCCTCTCCATCAGGAGAAACAACATGTATATGTACTCCGTCCTCTTTCTTGGAAAAGAAATGAAATCTATATTTTTCCTCAAAGAAGAATTTAAAATATAAAAGTAATTTGTAACTGCTGTTTGCCACGTGAAACGAAACGTATATTTCACTGTGGACTATTGATAGACATTATAAAAGAGTGGGGTTGGTTTGCAAGACAAAAGACATTAGACATGAATTTCACGGATTTCCCCGGACAGAAGGCGCCCCCGCCCGTACCGAACGGTACGTTCGGGCGGGGAGGACAAGAAAGAGCGCAAAGGGAAAAAAGCGGTTCGATCAGTTTAAACAGTTCAAACGGCAAGAAGATTGCCCATTGACTAATGAACTACTGTCTAATGACTATTGAATATTTGGGAAGGAAAAGTTAGAATAATTAACAGCTTGCCCTATAAAGATAAATGAATAAATCGGGTATGGAAACCCGACCTACAATGAATATGCTGTAAATGAGGTAAGGGAAAATGGAAAAAACGATTGGTAAAACCAGGCTCAATCTGATTCAGGGTGATATAACGCTGCAGGAGACTGACGCTATAGTCAATGCAGCAAATACCGGCCTGCTCGGAGGTGGTGGTGTCGACGGAGCGATTCACCGCGCAGGTGGACCAAAGATCCTTGAAGAGTGTAAGAAGATTCGTGCAGAACAGGGAGGCTGTCCTACCGGTGAGGCCGTAATAACCACCGGTGGAAATATGGCGACCGGGCATGTAATACACACCGCAGGCCCTGTATGGCATGGAGGAAACCGCAATGAAGAGCAGCTTCTTCGCAATTCCTATTATAACTGCCTGAACCTGGCGAAAGAAAACGGCATTAAATCAATCTCATTTCCATCTATCAGCACCGGTGTTTACAGGTTTCCGATAGATAAAGCTGCAAGGATTGCCCTTACAACGGTAAAAGAATTTGTTCAAGAGTATAAGCTTGAGGAGGTCAGATTTGTGCTGTTCAGTAAAAGGGACTTGAATGTTTATGAAGAAGCATTAAAAGAGTAATTCACCGCAAAGGCGCAAAGGAAAAGAAAGAAGAAATTAACCACGGAATCCCCGGACAAAAAGCGCCGAGGACATAGCACGGAAATTCACTGAGGTCAAAGACAAAAGAAGTTAGAGGCAAGAGGCTGTGGTTAAAGGAGAAAGGCGGGTTTCACACAAAGTCACAAAGGGCGCAAAGGAAAACAAAAATGCAGGTTAAAAACGATACAGATAAGGAAAGCAGGAAACTCAGGAAAAAAACTTACAAAACAAAGCCTTTGGTTCTAAACACTTCCTGTCATTCCTCTCTTCCTAAGAGGTAAGTCTACACCGAGGTAAGACTACACCGAGGCGAGACGCCTCGGCTATTACTCTTCTTGTCCTCGACGCTTTCCACTCCGGGGAGCGCCTTTTGTCCGGGGAAGCAAGGCTGCCTCACTCTCGTGAGGATTCCAGATTTGCGATTTACAAATTTCTTATAACTTCAGGCACTTATAACGTTAGCTCACTTTAGTCACTTCCCGCCTTTATATTTTCCCTCTTTGCTTTCCCATGTTTGGTTTTCTGCCGTGGTTTGCTTTTTTACTGCGCCATTTCAGCTTTCGTCTCTTCCTGGTTTGTGCCATAATTTATTACCCTTTCATTTCTTTAATATGTTCTTTATCTGTTTCTGTCTTTTCATTTTTATTTTCAACTGTTTCTATTTTATCAGGTTTCTTCTCCACCGCATCCTCTACTTCGTCTTCTACGCCTTTCACGCCCTTTTTGAATTCAACGATACCTTTTCCTATAGACTTCATCACCTCCGGAAGTCTTTTACCAAAGATAAGCAGAGCCACAATAAGGATTATTATCCATTCAATACCCCCCGGCATGCCAAACATTTTCCTATCCTCCGTTACTTAAATTGTAATATATGAGACTATTTAATTTAATAAAGTTTTAATCTTCCTGAGAGTTGTAATTAAATTGCGCATATCTTCCGGCACTTCAGCCGTAAATTCCATAGCCTTATTATAAACCGGATGGGTAAACCCGATTCTATAGGCATGTAGCGCCTGTCTCTCAATAATTGGTTCGTTAATATTATTACACAATTCTGTCATTTTAGCAAGGCTATGTATATCTTTATTTGAAACAGGTTTCGTTAAATCTTCAATATAACAGGCGTCACTACTGCTGTATTCTGAATCAGCTATGACAGGATGGCCGATAGCCTTCATGTGAACTCTTATCTGATGTGTCCTTCCGGTTTCCAGGATAACCCTGACCAGCGTATAACCGGGAAAACGTTCAATTACTTCAAAAATAGAAACAGCGCTTTTGCCCGTATCATGACGAATAGCCATTTTCTTTCTATCCCTTTTATCCCTTCCAATCGGCAAATCTATCTTGTCAGAGTCCAGTTCCGGTTCACCCTGAACCACAGCAAGATATTCTTTCTTTATCGTCCTTTCTTCAAATTGCAACGCCAGATGTTTATGTATTTTTTCGTCCTTTACTGCCAGGATAACTCCGCTTGTATCCCTGTCCAGCCTGTGGACTATTCCAGGCCTCAAAGGACCATTTAATAAAGAAAGGTTGTTACAGTGAAAAGCAAGGGCGTTTGCCAATGTCCCATTAGCATGACCACGGGCGGGATGTACTACCATATCCGTAGATTTATTCAGAACCATTAAATATTCGTCTTCATATATAACATCAAGCGGGATATTTTCCGGTGTAATGTGATCGTCGCATCTGGCTGGCAGTTTGATAGAAATAGCATCGTTTAATTTTATTTCATAATTACTCTTTACAGCAATGTTGTTTACCTTAACCGCCTCTTCCTTTATTAACCTCTGTATGCTGCTGCGGGAATAATCCTGTAACCGCGAAACAAGATACTTATCAATTCTCTTTGAAGAATATTTATGTTTAATTACCAACTGAATTTGACCTGATTCTTCAAATTCCAGTGCAGCCATTTTGGTTAAATTCATTGTGTTCTGGTAAATTTCAATAAGATAAGGAATATTTTTAATCTTTAACCACCCCATTTCCCCTCCTTCGCAAGGAGGGGATTAAGGGGTGGTATTCCTTATATTATTGAAATTTACATATTTATTCTAAGTCTTCCAGTCGATATTCAGCCATCTTTGCACAACTACTTTCAGGAAACGAACCCGTTACGTCTTTGTATGCGGCCACGGCGGAATCCAATTGTCCCAATTTTTCATAACACCTTCCGGCATCCAGCTTAACCTGTGCTTTAAGGTACGTGGATTCCGGGGCATTTGCAATCTTTTCAAATAGTCCAACTGCCTCTTCTAACTGTCCTTTCTCCTCAAGAACGTAACCTAAAGATTGACTTATGATGGGAACCAGAGGATGTTTGCCAAAACGTGCTATAAACTCTCTGTACGTGGTAATCGCCTCATCATGTTTTTTTGCCTTATATTGAGCATTGCCAAGTTCTAAAAGCAACCAGGGAGTAGCGTCTGTCATTGATAGATTATCCTTTAGAAACGTATACTCACTGATGGCGCCTTCGATTGCTTCGGTCTTTTCCTGAGGCCCCTCATTCTGAGCAACTGCTAATTCATAGTTAATCTGATAAACCCGGCTCCAGACTTCGTTGAAATCATTAGTTCCTTTCTGGCTGTATAAATATACGGGTACGCCAATTGCAATAGCAATGGCAAAGCCAACAGCTATTTTTAGCTTGTATTCATCTAACGTCTTTAAGCACTTACGAATTCTTAGTTTTGCATCATCCATAGGATTATATATTATTATGTTCCGTAAACTTGTGTGAAGGGCTAAACCCTTACTTGTTCTTTATCTCAGCATTTGTTAAATGTTCATATACATAAGTGTTATCAGTAACAAAATTGAGATGCGGCTGCCTCTCTTTTTCCTCTTGATTATGTTATCAAGAAGAATTATTATAACTTCGTGAATATAAAAAATCTACTATATTCCATACTAACAGAAATATAAGCGACAGTCGGTAGATTAGCTTCTTATAAATGTGGGGAAAAACATGACTTCAAACTATGATAAAAAAAGTGACATTTCTGATAATAAATTACTCAAGGGGCTCAGCAATGAAGAATTTTTTGAATTAAGCGCTATAGGAAAGAAGAAGCAATATAATCCCGGAGAAATACTCTTTAGAGAAGGAGAGCCGGATCAAACGCTATTTTTGATCTTGCAAGGTTCAATAAAATTAATGCGGGTATTACATGGCCATGAAACAGATATAGAAACAATCCGGGAAGATGATGGCCTGGGAGATACTGCTTTTACCAGGGATTCTTTAAGAACTGTCTCTGCTATCGTGCAAACACCTTCAACTATAATGATTATAGATAAATTAAGAATGGATATGTTAGCGCCTAAAATCCAACTATGTATTTATAAAAATTTAAACAAAAAAGCTTCAGAAAGTATTGATAGTCTCATTTATCAAGATACAAAATTAGTAAATAATAATAAGTACTTAGGATCTAAAGTCAGAACACTTGCAATTCCGGAAATTGATAAATACGCACAATCAGAATTGATTCAAAATATTTTAAAAAATATTCCCAGCCTGCCAATGTACGCAAGTAATCTGGTCATGCTGCTACAAGAAGAAAATGTATCAACACAAGAAATAGTTGAACAGGCCAAATTAGATCCTTCTTTAGTAGGCGTTATCTTAAAAGCAATCAACTCGGCTTATTATAGCCTTAAATTTAAGGTTTCAGATGTTCAGCATGCAGTCACGTATTTAGGATTTAATCAAGTATACCAGTTAGTAATCGATCACGGTGTAAAAAGTACTATGCCGGATACCGCAGAGTTCCAGGAATTACAATTCCATTCTAATACTGTATCAATCATCTCATTTGAATTAGCCAAATTATCCAAGATACAAAAACCTGTAATTTTGGGTACTATCGGATTATTACATGATATTGGAAATAGCGTTATTTTTTTGTTGAAAAGACAGCATCAAAATCTATCAACACTTATTAATATGCTGAATTATGCCTGTATTGGTTCTTTACTGTTAAAAAAATGGAATGTTCCGGATACTGTTTATAAGAGTATAGAATATCAATGCTTTCCAGAATTTTTTCCACCTACTGAAGTCCCTGAAGAATATAGAGAAAATGTAGCAATATTTTATATTGCTCATTTATGCTACGAATACTTAAACGGTAAGGATGAAAAAGAACTTCTGTCACCATTTCTTGACGAGTATATAAAATTGCTGAATCTTCCTGAAATACCCTTCTTGCAGTTGTTTAAAGGTCATATATTGCCAATCTTGTATAAGAAAAGCAATTCGTACCCTGAAAATGTCAGGAAATTTTTAATGGAAAGTGAAACTACAATAGCGGAAGCAAAATCTACCTCAGTTGAAAATATAAACATAGGCAAAATTATCTAAGCAGATGAGGTGTACCTTGATACTTGAAGAGAGGAAATTCATTTAAGTGAAGACTACAGGTTTTGTATTAGAGAAATACGCCCGAGAGGATTCGAACCTCTGACCTACGATTTAGGAAACCGTCGCTCTATCCATCTGAGCTACGGGCGCATAAGGACTTATGTTAGTAAAATCGGGGTTTGCCCTAGATTGTGAACTAAAACTGTGAACTGGGGCTTCCTTTTGCCCACTTTTCAATACATTATCAAGTGTATTCACTGCTTTCCTTTTGTGGCTAGGTGACAAGTGTGCGTACCGTGTGGTCATTGCCAGCGACTTATGCCCCAGTAGTTCCTTAACACTAGTCAAATCCACGCCAGCCATGACAAGATGACTTGCAAAGGTGTGTCTAAGGTCGTGAAACCGGAAATCATTGATTCCAGCCTTATTCAGTGCTGTACTGAAGCTACGTTTAACTGACTTGTATGGGGTTCCATCCTTATCAGTAAAAACATAAATACTTTCAATACTATGCGGCATGTCTTCAAACAAGTTCCTCAGCGTATTATCAATAGGAATCTCCTTGCGTTCACCGTTCTTGGTCGTATCAAGCAGGATAAAGCCGTGTCTTAAATCCACCTGTTCCCATTTTAAGCCAAGGATTTCACCTTTACGCATACCCGTATGAAGTGCAACTGTGACAATTGGTTTCAGGTGTGGTGAACAACATTCAATAAGTGTTTGGCACTCCTCAACGGTTAAGAACCTGAGTCTTTCATTATTCTCCTCTAGTAGCTTAACATTACGGACTTTCTTTAATGTCTCATCATTTGCCATTTCCCACTGAACACCTTTATTGACCATATGCTTTAGACAGGCAAGCACACGGTTTACCGTAGCAGGTTTATTATGTTTCAATCGCCTACTCTGCCACTGTTCAATCATTCTGGTATTCAAGTCCTTCACATCAAGATTGCCAAAGAC
>JAIQZU010000022.1 GCA_021776915.1 Candidatus Scalindua sp.
CTGCAGTGACTTCGGTTTTGCTTGCATAAAATCCTCCAGTTTTTGTGTGTTTTTGCGTATTTCCTTGCAATTTTAACATACTCAAAAACGCTTGTCTCCCTTTATTTATACGGGTCAGAGGTTTATTTCAAGGCCAACTAATTTAATGTCTATACAGTAGGGGCGTATTATTTATACGCCCCTACATGCTTACTTCTTCCTGGAACGGATTGGGTGTGTTTTCGGCAGATCTCCCGCAATCCTGGCAGCATCCGACGAACACACAGGATGGCCCCACCCGCCTGCACTGACACCATCAGTTATGTCGTAGACAATATTATCATCTTTGGTAGGACTGACTCCTTCAGGGACGTAGTCCAGATTAAGTTTATGGCGAAGCTTCCATGCGATATTGTGGTCTGCACATGAGCTGTCACCGCTTACACCTATTGCGCCCAGAAGTTGACCATTGTTGTCGTATAATGCTAAACCGCCACCAAACACATTTACTCCACCAATCTTGTCACCAACCATAGGATCATTTATAGCGCCTATATTTTCTGATGGCCCGCGATAAGCCACTTCCGTATTAACCGGATTGCTATGCTGAAGGCCGTACAAACTACCACCAGGCTGAACTGCGGAAAAAAGATTGGCTGTAGATAATGCAAGCTCCGGAAGGCTGAAGGCATTTGCCGTGTTTGCTTTTTGTGCTGAAATAATGCGGCTTCCAGGCCACTGTTCACCTCTATCACTACCGGAGAAAACTACGGCTTTTACAACCCCGTCCCTGTCAACTATAGTTGCCCACATATTAAGACCAAACCCACCATTTCCCTCTTTAACTACACTTTTCAGGGCTTCATTGATTTCTGAATGTGTTGGCAGGCCACCGGCAAAAGATTGGAGTGAAAGCATTGTTGACAACAACATATATGTTAAAATGGCAAAAACTGCTTTGCTCGTCTTCATAATAACAACCTCCATTTTTAATTCATTGTTGATCCTGATTATATCAGGATTTAATGTTTTATACGCATCCGCCAGTAGAATGGAACGGAATAATAAAGATACATATTATCTAAGTCAAGTGAAAAGAGAAGGATATGGTATTTCAGATTTACTGAAAAGATTGAAGGCGTTGTCAGGTATCATTTAGCCGACCAGAAAGTTTAAATCCCTGATTTGCGGCAATAAATTGATTGACAAGGAAAGGAGCCTGCAGGAAAATTTTGCCTTAAATATGTTGAAGTATTATACAGATTAACAAATAAGTGAATATGCAAGCTGAAATGACCACAGGAAATTACTGCACATAAGTATTTATATCACTGTTAGTTACCGGCTAATCCATATAGATACTTAATCACAAATCATAAATTTTGCTTTGGCATGGGTTTAGCAACAATAATGCTTAACTAATTATCCGGTTAAGCGCTAATTTCCAATATTCCCTGTATCGGTATGCCATCGCCAAACCATGTCAGGCCGGTTTCTTATCAGAACAGGTAATATCAATGATAGAGGATAAGATTTATTACAATAATGTAAATGCGATATTGGATATATAATGGCAAAAGAAGATAAACCAGACACTCAAACTGATGAACCAACAGGTGACGCAACGGTAGTCGCGATAGAAGACACTGCTGGTGTTGAAAACCTTACGGAGAAGGCAGATAATATTCAACCTGACGACCAGTTAGAAGACGTAGTTGAGACTATTCCAGAAAGCACTGATGATACCGAAAGTCTTACTGAGATGGCAGGCGATACCAAATCTGATGACCAAATTGACGAGATGGCTAATTCTGATATAGAAGATTCTAAAACAGACGGCCAGGCAGACGACATCACTGATGCAGTAATTGAAAGTCCTTCTGAATATGAAACCCCTACAGAGGAAGTAGGCGATACTCGGACAGACGATCAGGCAGATGACGTAACTGATGAAGTTCTCGAAGCCGCTGCTGAAACAGAAAGGCTTGCGAAAAAAACAGAAGATACCCCATCTGAAGACCAAACAGATGATATCTCGGAGGAAACTCTCGAAGGCTCTGCTGGAGTTGAAAACCTTACGGAGATGGCAGATAATATTCAACCTGACGATCAGGTCGAAGACGTGGCTGAGGCGGTGTTAGAAAGTACTGATGATATAGAAAATCTTACTGAGGAAGCAGGCGATACCAAACCTGACGACCAGACAGATGAAATAGTTGAAGTTGATATAGAAAACTCCCAGGCAGGTGACCAGGTAGAAGACATCACTGAAGCCGTAACTGAAAGCACTGCTGATATCGAAGATCTTACTGAGGGGGTAGGCGATACCAAATCTGACGATCAAACAGATGAGATCGTTGAAGCTGATATAGAAGATTCACTGACAGGCGATCAGGCAGAAGATACCACTGATGCAGTAATTAATAGTTCTGTTGATACTGAAATCCTTACTGAAAAAGCGGACGATATTCAAGCTGATGACCAGTCAGGTATTGCTGCAAATGTTAATCCTGAGAACCTTACCGTAGAAACAGATGATATTCAGGTAGATGACGATACTGTCGCAGATTTTAAAGACTCTGCTACCGGGGGCCAGACGATTGTTGATCGCCATAAGATGTCCTCTCGAATTAATAAGACTGGGATATTGATAACTGTTATCATGATGGCTGTCGCCATAATTCTATTGTTGCTTACAACTATCGAAAGGAAATCTGCCAAAGAGGCACTTATCAAGGCTAATAAAGCGGTAGAAGCTATAGAGCATTTACAAAAAGAGTCCTTAAAGACTAGAGATCAAACTATACAGACTCAAATTCAGGGCAGAGATTTGATAATTGATGCGCTTTCATTAACCCGAAACAGTTTAGAATTGGAACACGCTAACACTGATGATACAGAAGTAAAAAGGATAATAGGTGTTTTCATAAACGATATAGAAGAGCGTATTGCAGAAATAAATGATGAAAATGATCTCTTGAGAAATAAATTGAAAGAAGCAGACTGAAATCCCAGCCTACAAAATCAATGTCAGTATCCTACCAGATAAATTCTCGTATAAGAATTTCAATGTTGTTAACATTTCGACGGAGTTTACACTGAGTGTGCGAATGTGTTCAGTGTCACGTCATCTTCCGCCCAGGCGGACGGGTGTGAGTGGAGCCGAGGAACCAAAGCTGGAATCCTCTCGAAAGAGAGGAAGATGTCCTTGCTTTTGCAAGGATTCCATTACTGATCCTAGGAAAAATGGTCAGCGACTATTTTATTCCATTGTATAACCTTTCTCACAGTATTGCCCTTAAGTCTGCATCCAACTATCTTGCAGAAAATAGTCGCTGTTTTGAAGCTACTTCCTGCAATCTTCCCAATTATAAGCATTTAACAGCTACTTTTCCTGCATATCCATCCTCCTGTGACAAATCATGATACAGTAGTTATGCCTTTCCTGAAAATAAACATGAAATATTTCAGGTATCTTGAGTTTTTAGTTAAAGGCAATTACAAATATGGCGATAATGATAATAACAGGAAAATTTTGGAGCTTTGATATGTATGATATTGCGGAAAAAAGAAGATTTAAAAGAATAGAAAAACCGTATATGACAAGATTCCGGATTAAACCGGCCGGAACCTGGGATATGGTTGCTGTAAATGATTTGGGGGCAGGTGGTGTCTTCTTTAATTCCAGTAATAACCTGGAAGTAGGTACAATCCTGGACCTGAAGATTGGTTTTTCAAAATCAACACCTGCCATAAAATGCGATGGGGTAGTTACACGTGTGATAAAATATCCAGATACTTTTATATTTGGCATTGGGACCGCATTTTCAATAATAGATGAACATATAAAGGAAATGATAGATAAAGTTGCTGAAGTGAATTATAAAATTAATAAATTAAACTTTTCTGACATTGCAGCAACGCTTTCTCTTGCTTCATAGTATTTTTCAAGAATGATAATTTAATGCAATATAAGTAAAGACGGTTAGATAAAAGGGGTATCTACATGAAAATAAATAGAATGCTTTCTCACCTCTTCACCACTGAGGTTCGTGATGAAGAAATAACCAGAAAGCATGAAAAGCCGTTTCAAGAAATTCTCCAGGAAGAGCAGGAGAAGTTAATGCGGCTAATATCAGAGGCAGGTGAAACCGTAAACATGAAACAGCTTTACAGTAAATATAATTCAAGAATGACAGGTAATAAATTTTTTGGAGAATAATTTTCGTAACCTTACACAATAAAAATATGATTTCATCTTAAGGTGTCATAATGTCGAAGTGAAGTATAGTACAACTTTCAGATCAAATTACACTTCCAGTAAACTACTTGAAGCTCTCAGTAGTAACACATCAAAATACCATTCATGCTGCAGTTTTAAAAAGTAAACTACGTAAAAGAATATTCCTGCAATCTCTCCGTTTACACTATTAACCAGCCAAAGAATCCCTTTTATGACGGTTTAGTAACAGGAATAACCTCCACTCTGTTAAGTTTTGTCAGGCTGCTGAATCTGCAATGGCAGGTTAGCAGTGAATTTATACTTGAAATAGGTATAAAATGGCTGTATCTTTCTATATTACCAGAATTTAACGTCTTCATACACAGGAGTTATTGTTTGTCAAAAACTAAAATTTCGCTGATATTAATTATAATATTTTCTGTGATTGTGTGTATCCTCATTGGAGGATATGTCACTCTTAAAAAATTTACATCAGAAAAGGCAATAAAGACAAGGATTACAAAGAGATTTGAAGCCCTCACTGGAGGCAAGTTAACCATTGAGCATGCACATTTTGACCTGTTCAAAGGACTTGATTTAAGTAATTTCAGATTTGAAGGGAAAAATCCTGAAGATTTGCGTTTAGAGATAGAAAAGATTTTTATCAGATACGAACCACTGGCCTTATTAAGGGGAGAGATTTTAATCAATAGCGTTATGATCATATCTCCTGAGTTATTCATGACCAGGGAAAAAGACGCAATATGGAAATTTTTAAACGGTGTTAAGGCCCTGTTGGACCACTCAGGAATAAAATACCCGACAGATCAACTGAGAAGGGGGGTTATTGTCAAGTCTGCTAATATACATGTGTTTGATGAAGCAATATTCAGGGAAGGTGTTTTAAATATTGAAAATGTGGACTTGTTTGGCCAGCAAATTGGGGGTTCATTAAGAGATATACATATTAAAGGTATCATACGTGATGGATTCTGGAAGGGGTTGGAGCTTGATGTTGAATCAAATCTCGCTACACCGGAACTAAAGTTAGTCATCTGGCTTAGAGACCAGACCATGACTGAAGGGCTTATGAAAGAAATACCAGTTGTAGGAGAAAAGTTCTGGGCGACATATTCGCCTGTAGGAAAGTATAATTTTGATTGCACTCTTGATTTCAACAACAAAGACCGCAAAAGGGAGATGGACTATTTACTGGAGCTTGATCTTATCGATGGTGAGATGACGTATATAAAGTGGCCGTTTTTATTAAAGCATGTTAACGGTAAATTAGAATTTTCCAGAAAGGGTACATTCTTAAGAAGCATGAAGGGAGAGGTTCAGAATGAGGGGAAACAGTCACAAGGGGAGATTGACGCCTTCTTTGGAGTTGGTAACGCAAAAAAGAGTCTAAATCTAAGCGTGCCAAACTTTAATATTACAAAGACACTTTTGGGAATGATTCCTGATATTGGAGAAAATGTGTGGAAGGATTATAAACCGGAAGGCAATATAGACCTGACAATAAAATATGAAAGTAATGAAGACAAATCAGTAATTGATTATTCGTCTGAAGCAATTTGTAAAGGCATTAAGGCGAGTCACCCGGATTTCCCTTGCGATTTGTCTAATATCACCGGATTAATAAAGAATGATGGGAATAGCATATATTTCAAGAATATGAATGGATACCTCTTGAATGGGCCCAAGATCAACCGCACAATATTTGATGGTATGATGGATCTTAAAAGCAAAGAAAAGAGATTTACAATTTCAATTCCAAATCTGGATCTGACAGAAGAAATAGTTAAAAGCATCCCGGAAAAAGGTGAAGAAATATGGTCTAATAATAAGCCTACGGGGCAGGTTGATCTAGCTATCAATTACGTTGGTTACGATGACAGCAGTAAGGATGAATACATAATAACGGCTGACTGTAAAGGCAACGAGGTAGAGACTGAAAAGTTGCCAGTTAAAGTATCAGATATTATGGGTAGGATAGTAATTAACAAGGATAATTTTCAGTTTAAGAGCTTGCGAGGATACATCGTTACTGGTAGCCAACTCTCACGTGCTACTGCTAACGGTGTAATTAGTCTGAAAAATAAAGACAGGAAAAATTTATTTAATGTTCTTGATTTAAGGGTGACTGAAGACCTGTTAGATAAATTTCAAAAACTACTTAGAAACGAATGGATAAAAGTCGAACCTGTGGGATGGGTAGATGTGACTCTCGACGATGAAATCAATGATTTAAGTGGTGAGAGAAGGCATTCAGTAATCATTGATGCCAAAGGGTGCGGGATTGGACTTGCCAGTTTCCCTTTCACAATATCAGATATAGACGGCAGAATAAACATTGAAGAAGGACAGCTTGCAAGCAGGAATTTTAATGGAATATGCTATGGAGGCAATGTTAATGGTTCTATCAAACTTGATAGAACATCATCAAATGGAGCATATGCGGGGAAATTAAATTTTGAAAAAGTATCTTTACAAAAATTGGTGGAGGGCTTTTCAAAAGATCAGCAAAAACGGACAGGGATGTGTGAAGGAAATGTTGAGTTTCTGGGTACAGGTAAAGGCTTGGAGAATTTTACAGCCGAAGGAAGCGCTAAACTAAGGGAAGGTTATCTTTCTGAGTTTCCCGCATTATTGAGCATTTTAAAACTTTTGAATCTATCTATACCCAAAAAAGAGGCATTTCATACTGCAAATATAAAGTATTCAATAAAAGATAAAGTAGTAAACATAAAAGAATTAGAGGTGTTCAGTGATTCTATAGAATTGGGTTGTGTGGGAACGGCAGGTTTTGACGGAGCAATTGATTTAACTGTAGTGGCAGGTTTAAGTAAAGAAACATTTTCTCAAATACCCTTTATTGGAGGATTAATGGATTTTGTAGTTGGTGGAGTCAGGAAGAAACTTACAAAGGTACGAATAACAGGCACATTTTCAAATCCGGAAAGTACCATGATCGGATTAAAGCCGTTTACACACCCTATAAAAAGTATTTTTGATTTGTTGTCAGGGGCTGAGGAAGAGAAGAAAAAAGGTACGAAACAGGAAGAAAAAAACATGAAGTCAGACATGTAAATTGAAGTTCATTTTGTAATCATGGCGTAATCGAAAATATGGTGTGTACTAATGCGTAAATTGTGTATAATATAAACCTGTCCAGTAAGAGGAGATATATAGTAGACAGTATGAGTCAAAGTTATGAAACAACAAAAAAAAGAACCTTTAAAAAGCCAGTTTAACTTTCCAGTCTGGTATATTCTCATCGCAGCTTTTGTCATAATGAGTCTTTCTTCATACCTTTTTAACCCCGTGGTTGGAAACATATCTTATAGTGAGTTTAAGAGATTGGTGAAAGACGGCAGGGTTGAGTCATGTCAGATAACATCCAGCCTTGTCAAGGGGACTCTGAGGGGAGATGATTTGAGATCTGAAAAACAGAAGACATTTGTTACTGCAAGAGTTGATGATCCTGAACTCGTGAAAGAACTTGAGGCTCAGGGTGTAAAATATTCCGGAAACTATGAAAACACATGGCTGCAACAGTTTCTGTTTGCATGGATAATACCTATTGGTATTTTCTTTCTCATATGGCGTTTTGTCTTCAAAAAAATGGGGGGTCCCACAGGCAGTATAATGTCATTTGGGAAGAGTAAGGGAAGAATATATGCCCAGGAAGATCTGAAATTTTCCTTTGATGACGTAGCTGGTATAGACGAGGCAAAAGAGGAATTGCAGGAAGTAGTCGAATTCCTGAAAACGCCTCATAAATTTACTAATTTAGGTGGAAGGATTCCCAAAGGCGTACTATTGGTAGGCGCCCCGGGGACAGGTAAGACACTTCTGGCAAAGGCTGTTGCGGGAGAGGCGGGAGTACCATTTTTCAGTATCAGTGGTTCTGAATTTGTTGAGATGTTTGTGGGTGTTGGAGCCTCCAGAGTAAGAGACATGTTCAGCCAGGCAGCTCAAAAGGCGCCGTGTATAATATTTATTGACGAGCTTGACGCCATAGGGAAGACAAGAGGTTCAAATCCTGTTGGTGGGCATGACGAAAGAGAGCAAACTCTGAATCAGTTGCTGGTGGAGATGGACGGTTTTGATGCTAATACGGGCGTAATAATCATGAGTGCCACAAACCGTCCGGAAACTCTTGATCCGGCCCTTCTCAGGCCGGGAAGATTTGACAGGCAGGTTGTTGTTGACAGGCCGGACTTAAATGGCAGGGAAGCAATATTAGTCATTCATTCAAAGGGTGTAAAACTTGATAAAAACGTAAATCTTAAATCCATTGCTGCAATGACGCCAGGCTTTGTCGGGGCTGATTTAGCAAACATAATAAACGAGGCTGCATTGCTCGCCGCCAGGCGCAACAAAGATACCGTTGGTATGAGTGAAATAGAAGAAGCCATAGAAAGAGTTATGGCCGGTCTTGAAAAGAAAAAAAGAATAATCAGCAAGCAGGAGAAAGAAATAGTGGCCTACCATGAATGCGGACACGCACTGGTAGCGTCAACCTTAAAGACTACAGACAAGGTAAAGAAAATTTCGATAATACCAAGAGGCATTGCCGCTTTAGGTTATACCCTTCAGCTACCCACTGAAGATAGATATATGATGACCAGAGTCGAACTGACAGAACGTATATGCGTCCTTCTCGGTGGTAGAATTGCAGAGGAAATAATATTTAGCGAAGTATCTACAGGTGCGCAAAACGATCTTGAGAAGGCATCGGAGATAGCAAGGAGAATGGTCAAATATTATGGTATGAGTGAAAAACTGGGAGTTATTACTTTCGAGCCGGAAAATAAGCCTGCATTCCTGGGTTGGGGCATGGGTTCCAATAGAGAATATAGCGAAGAAACGGCAAGGGAAATAGACATGGAGGTTAAAAAGATTATTGATGATGTCTACGCGAAAACCAGAGAGATATTAGAGGAACAGAAACCAATGCTTATAAAACTGTCAATGATATTGATGGAAAAAGAGGTGATAGAAGGGGAAGAGTTAAAGAAGATCCTGAATGGTGAGTTAGAGGAAAAAACTGATGCAACTAGAGTCAACTAGTATTTGGCCATTATTGAGATGCGGCCTGTATTATGTCGCCATAATAAATATATTTCTGATCACAGGTTCTTATTCCAGTGAGAGTCTTGCAAACAAAGCCCTTTCCGATACTTTCATTTCTATAGCAAAGAATACCAAGGCGCCTGTTGTTAACATCCATACAACCAGGGTAATAAAGCAAAACACGCTGAACAGAGGATTCCGGATTAAGGGTCAGGGTTCAGGTGTCATCTATAACAACGGTGGTTACATCATAACAAATAAGCATGTGATAAAAGATGCGGGTGAGATTGTCGTCAGTTTGTACGATGGCCGGGAGTTTAAAGCTGTATTAGTTGGTACAGATGCCAGATCAGACATAGCAGTATTAAAGATAGATGCTGAAGATTTAACACCGGCTAGATTTGGTAACTCTGACTCTCTTGAATTAGGAGAAATTGTTTTAGCAATAGGCAATCCTCTAGGTTTAGGGCAGACGATTACAAACGGTATAATTAGCGCCAAGGGAACATCAAACGTGCAGGTTACGGGATTTGAAGATTTTGTACAAACAGATGCCACCATTAACTCAGATAGCTATGGAGGCCCGCTCGTTAATTTGAATGGAGAGGTGGTTGGTATCAGCACTATGCCGACTACGCAAGCAGCCGGTTATTATGGTATAAGCCTGGCGATTCCTGTAAATGTTGTAAGAAAAACAACTGAAGACCTGATTAAATATGGAAGGGTGACCAGGGGCTGGTTAGGTGTTACCGCTCAACCTATTTCTGCACAATTAAAAGAAGCTCTCGGGCTTAAGAATAACCTGGGTGGACTCGTAAGCGATATAGAACCAGACTCGCCGGCAGCAAATGCCGGTATTAAAAGCGGTGATGTAGTAATTAAGTATAATGGTGAAGAAATAAGAGATCTTCTCCATCTTAGAAGCCTCGTTGCCAGAACCGTTATCAACGAAGAAGTGAAGATGACAGTCATAAGAGACGGTAAGGAGCTTACGCTTAATACTACTATATTAGAGTCGCCAAAAACTAATGCCGGAAGTGAAAAAGATCTGTTTAAAGATTTAGGGCTGGTTGTGCAGAATCTTACCGGTAAACTGGCAATTCAACTGGGATACGTAGGTGAAGAAGGTGTAATTATAAAGAATGTACAGAAAGAAAGCCCCGCCTATAAGGCCGGTTTGAATAAAGGCGATCTTGTTATAGAGGTTCAACACAATCCTGTAACAAGTGTTGACGAGTTTCATCAGATAATCTTGAAGATTCAACATGAAGAGGATATCTTGATGTTCATTAAACGCCAGGACAGAACATCAAAATTTATCGTCTTGAAGCAGAAAAAGGATGTTTAGTAGAAAAAGCATTATTATACGAATTTATTGATGAGAAACATTCAACCACAGATTTTACCGATTACACAGATAACGAATCTGAGAAACCTGTGAATGCTTTTAATTTTCGTTACAACTTCGAAATTACTAAACAGAATACAGATATTTACGATAATCAATGGTGCCATTGGAAAATAAATCTCCTGATGAAGTGAAGAGAATAGTAGAAGCCCTTTTGTTTGCCGTTCAAGAGCCTATTTCGGTGCGCAAGATAAGCGAAATCATTGAAGGTGCTGAAGCAAAGGAGATTCGGGAAGTAATCCAACAATTGCGGGAAGAATATGACGCCCATGACAGGGTGTTTCAGGTTGAAGAAATTGCAAACGGTTTTCAACTGCTCTCCCGTCCTGAATACCATGAATGGATATCCAAGATACGTAAAAAGAGTGGCGAAAACAAACTTTCACAACAGGCCCTGGAGACCCTGTCAATTATTGCATATAAGCAGCCTATTATCCGCGCAGAAATAGAGGCAATCCGCGGCGTACAATCCGGCCAGATGATCAGGACATTAATAGAAAAGGGACTGGTAAAGATTACGGGACGTGATGAGGTGTTGGGCCGCCCACTCCTGTATGGCACAACCACAAAGTTCCTCGACCACTTCGGTTTGAAATCAATTAAAGATCTCCCCAAAGTAGAAGACCTGGAAATGCCGTAAGGGAATATGAACAACCTTATATCAGGATGATGTGGTTAAACAAGTTTAAACATACCTCATGCCGAAGGATCCCAGGCAGCCATGTGTTTGAGTAATTTCCATCTCCTCATTATGTCTGCCTCTGCCTGTTTCATAAGCTCTTTTGCGGTCTCCGGATTGCTCGCCCTTAATGCCTTGTAACGATTCTCACGATAGGCGTATTCCTCAAACGGAGTTGAAGGGTCTTTACTGTTGATTACCAGAGGATTCTTGCCCTCTGCCTCAAGTTCCGGATTGTATCGGTAGAGCGGCCAGTAGCCACTTGTCACGGCCTTCTTCATAGCCTCTATTCCCTTACTCATATCCATACCATGTGCAATACAAACTGAATAGGCAATTATCAACGCTGGACCGTCATATGCGTCTGCTTCGATGAATGCCTTGAGTGTCTGGGCCGGATTAGCGCCAAAGTTCACCTGGGCTACATATATATTACCGTAAGTTGACATTATCATGCCGATATTCTTCTTGGGGGTTTGTTTCCCACCGGCTGCAAACTGGGCAACTGCCCCCAGAGGTGTTGCCTTGGACATCTGGCCGCCGGTATTTGAATATACCTCTGTGTCCATAATCAATAACTTTATGTTTTCTCCTGACGCCAGTACATGATCAACTCCTCCATAACCGATGTCATAGCCCCAACCATCTCCTCCAATAGCCCATACCGACTTTTTAACGAGATAGTCGGCAAGGGATAGTAGGCTCTTAGCCTCAGGAGAATCATTTGTTGAGAGTCTTTCTTTCAGTTTCTCAATACGTCCCCTTTGCTCCTCAATACTCTCCTGAGTAGATGTATCAGCATCCTTGATTGCGCTAAACAAATCCTTTAAATCTGCATAAGAAGGGTCTGCTGAAAGACGGTCTATCAATTCTATTGCCTGAGCATGAAATTTGTCCATTGTCTGTCTCATGCCGAGGCCAAACTCTGCCGTGTCTTCAAAGAGAGAATTTGACCATGCAGGCCCTCTGCCGTCATCCCTTTTTGTATAAGGTGTCGTTGGCAGGTTTCCACCGTATATGGAGCTGCAACCTGTTGCATTCGCAATCATCAAACGATCACCAAATAGTTGTGTCATTAGCTTTATATAAGGTGTTTCACCGCAGCCTAAACATGCGCCACTGTACTCAAAGAGCGGCTTTACGAACTGACTACCCTTGACACTTGTAACCTTGAATCTTGATCTATCAGTTTCCGGAAGATTGAGAAAGAAATCATAGCTTTCTGTTTCTTCCTCACGCACGGGTTCCTGAAGCTTCATATTTATGGCCTTAACGCCTTCGATCTTGTTTCTATCAGCGTCCTTTTTCTGTCCAGGGCAATTAAATACACATGAACCGCAGCCGGTACAGTCTTCGGGGGCGACTTGCACAGTAAATTTAAGTCCCTTCATCTCTTTGCCGGTAGCATCTACTGACTTAAATGCGGAAGGCGCATCCTTAAGCTGAGATGGATCGTATGCCTTTACCCTTATGCTTGCATGCGGACAGACAAACGAACACTGAGCGCACTGAATACAGGCATCAGGTTCCCATATCGGTATATTAACGCCAATATTTCGTTTTTCATATTGAGTGGTTGCCGTTGGCCATGTACCATCGGCAGGCATTGCTGATACAGGGAGGGAGTCTCCATTATTTGCCAGTAATTTGGCTGTTACATTCTTAACGAATTCAGGAGCATGTTCAGGTACCGGAGGACGCATGCATTTACAACTGGTGGCCTTATCAGGGATCGGTACCTCGACAATATTCTGCAACGCCTTATCTACTGCTTTATAGTTTAGGTTGACTATTTCCTCACCCTTTTTCATATAGGTTTTTTTGATCTCAGTCTTTATTGATTTAACAGCATCCTCTTTAGGCAGGATTCCGGAGATAATAAAGAATGCTGTCTGCATTATCATGTTTATTCTTGCTCCAAGACCGATTTCTTCTGCGAGTGAGATGGCGTCAATAATATAGAATTTCATCTTCTTTGAGATAAGCTGCTCCTGTACTTCAACAGGCAGCGTATCCCATACCTCATCCTTATTGTGCGATGTCGTGAGAAGGAATGTCGCTCCTTCTTCTGCATTTGAGAGCATGTCTATCTTGTCTGGAAACGAAGGATTGTGGCATGCAATGAAGTTTGCCTTTTTAATAAGATATGGTTTGTGTATTTTCTCCTTTCCAAAACGAAGATGAGATACTGTAGTTGCGCCTGACTTCTTTGAATCGTATACGAAGTATGCCTGTGAGTAGTTGTCTGTTTCCTGCCCGATAATCTTAATGGTATTCTTGTTTGCGCCTACAGTGCCGTCAGCACCCAGACCGTAAAACAGCGAGCGGAATTCTCCTTTTTCTCCAATATCAAAAGACTCATCATAATCAAGGCTGGTATTACAAACATCGTCCTTGATGCCTATTGTGAAATGATTTTTTGGTTTATCCTGTGAGAGATTATCAAAAATGGCCTTTACCATAGCAGGAGTGAAATCTTTTGATCCCAGGCCGTAACGTCCACCGACAATTTTTGGATAATTCTTGAGTTTAGATATACCCTTTTCCATCATCTCTCCAATGGCCGTCCTGACGTCCAGATATAAAGGTTCTCCAATTGCGCCCGGCTCTTTGGTACGGTCAAGTACTGCGATGGATTTTACGCTTGACGGTAAACTCTCAGAGAAGGCGTTTATGTCAAACGGCCTGTAAAGCCTCACAAGAACGATTCCAAGTTTCTCTCCCTTTGCATTAAGCGTATTAACTGTGTTCAGCGCCACTTCAGCGGCAGAACCCATAACTACAATAACACGTTCTGCATCCGGATCGCCCAGATAATCAAATAGTTTATATTGCCGTCCTATAATGCCGGCAAATTTGTCCATTGCCTTCTGTACGATATCAGGGGTTGCATCATAATATTTGTTGACAGTCTCTCTTCCCTGAAAATATACATCCGGGTTTTGAGATGTGCCGCGAATGTTTGGTCGATCGGGTGTAAGTCCTCTTTTGCGATGGGCAAGAACAAGGTCATCGTCTATCATGGAGCGCATATCGTCAAAACTGACTTCCTCAATCTTTTGCACTTCGTGGGATGTCCTGAAGCCGTCAAAGAAATGCATAAAAGGAATCCTGGATTCAAGTGTGGCGGCCTGAGAGATCAGGGCAAAATCCATTGCCTCCTGCACATTCTGTGAACACAACATGGCAAAGCCTGTAGAACGCGCAGCCATTACGTCAGAATGGTCTCCAAATATGGACAAGCCCTGAGCTGCAAGGGAACGCGCTGTTATGTGAAACACAGTGGGAGTCAGTTCACCTGCGATTTTGTACATATTCGGGATTAATAATAAAAGACCTTGAGATGCTGAAATTGTAGTGGCTATAGCGCCGGTGGTGAGGGAACCATGCACTGCCCCTGCAACACCTCCCTCTGACTGCATCTGGCTGACCTTTGGTACAGACCTCCATATATTCGCCTGTCCTTTCGCAGACTTTGCGTCACAGATCTCCGCAATAGGCGATGAAGGTGTTATTGGATAAATCGTTATAATTTCATTAGTAGCGTGTACTACGTGAGCACACGCAGTACAACCATCAACTGTTACTGTCTTACGACTCATAAGTTTCTCCTTGAAATAACTTGATTTGAAAGCTGATTACTGTCTTATTGGTTGCAAAACATTTATTAAAAACCAGGTTTTCTGAGATTTAATTAAACCCATATAGGATAGTTGTCAGCGCAAATTTATTTCCTTAGTTAAAAACTTAAATATAGTGTATTTATTAAGAAAGTAAACAAAATTTTGATGTATGATGAGGGGGTATTAACCAAATCTTACATCTGCATTCTTCGTCAATAATTTTCTTGCCTTTTTTTCTAACTTTAATAATATGAACGAGAATTTTTATTATTTTTAAAGAATAAGCGAACATTATGTTACATACACCTTAATAAAGACGATTAAGCTCGGCTTTATTGAGGTCCAGGTGCTAAAACACATGGAATTTCATTAGCGATTGTTCCAAATAGAAGGGTTATATAGCGCTTATTCTATGAATGTGGCTAATGCCAATCAAATTTTCAGTACCAAGTACTAAATCGGAACCTTTTTGTTCCAGAAATTGTTATTCAAGGTGGTGAATGGAAGAGTCTGCCAGAAAAGAAGACAAAATCAAGGAATTTGAATCAGCCGCTCTGGAACATATAGATTCGCTCTTTAACGTTGGAATGAGGATGACGAGAAACAGGGAAGAGGCTGAGGACCTGGTGCAAGAGACATATCTTAAGGTACATAGATTCTCACATACATTTAAAGAAGGTTCCAACCTGAAAGCGTGGCTGTTTAAGATATTACGTAATACCTTCATTAATTCATTTAGAAAAAAGATAAGAGAGCCGAAGGAGGTTCATTATAACGAGGTTGAAGATTTTTATTTATATAGCAAAATAAAAAGTGGTAAAGCAGGCGATGACTCTTTAAGTGGCTGTGTTTCTAATGTTTATGAGTTTTTAGAAGATGAGGTGAAGAATGCGGTTGATAACCTGCCGCTTGCTTTTAAGGAGGTTGTCCTATATTCGGATATTGAAGAACTAAGCTACGGAGAAATATCAGAGATTATCGAATGTCCGATAGGGACGGTAAAATCAAGGTTATTCAGAGCAAGAAGATTATTGCAAAAATCATTGTGGAACTATGCAAGTGAAAGAGGTTATTTAAAAGAAAAACAGGGGGGACGGAAGTAAAATGATGACTTGTAATGAAGCGATTGAGCAGTTCCAGGAATTCCTGGATAATGAACTTGATGATGGCAACCACTCAGCAATTAAGCAACATATCGAAATGTGCTATAAATGTTGTGAGAAGTTTGAATTTGAGCAGAACTTTAAGAAAATTATTAAAGACAAGACTTTCCTCCACAAAACACCTCAACATCTACTGCAAAGTATCGTAAGCCGGTTGGCAGCCCTGAATGAAGAACACAGCCAGCCGGAACCAATCGTGCTGGAGCCAAAGACAAAATACCATACAGGAATCTTTGGTTTTTTTACATTAAGACCTGCATTTGTAACAATGGCAATATTGCTGCCTATAACAATTACCTGTCTTGCCGTTTACCTCGTTTTCCTCAGGCCAACAGGTTTTTCACCTATTATTCAGGTGGCAGCAGAACGCCACGATAGTTTCGTTAATGATAATATGCATCTTGACCTTGTCAGCTCCGATAGAAATGAGATAAGAAGACATTTCGAAAATCTACAACAATCTAATCTTGCTGTAGATGTCCCGAAATGGAGTGGACGTGAGATGAAACTCCTGGGCTGTAAGAATTACAGCATGGCCGGAAAAAAGAGCGCTTATGTTGGATTAAGCGGTGATCACAAAAAGATATCTCTGGAGATGGTAAATGATTCAGACATGAATTTAAACAAGCTGGATCATGAGATATTCAAAGGCAGGTCATACCACTTTGGAAGATACAAAGGATACAATGTGGTTTTATGGAGACAAGGCAAGACGCTGTATAGCCTGACTTCAACAATGAACCGAAGAGACCTTATGCGTGTAGCCAGCGAATCCATACCTTCTTATAATACCCGCCTGCCGGACGGGCAGGAATGATACGAAGGTGAATTAGAAAATGTTAGAATCGTTTAATATCAGGCAGGCAATAGCATTTGGGTACATTTGCCTGATTATTGCCGGTTGTTCATATACACCTTACCGTTATAGTTTTTCACTTATTGAACCTCAAAACGAAACCCGCCAGAACGACCCGTCCGATCCGGCACGGGTGGGCGTGGTCGGGCAGGCAATGAGTTTTGAGGATGATGATGTCCAGATCAGATTCACCCCATCTTCCGAGAATATCCGTGCGTCAATCAAAAACAAGACTGACCATGAAATAAACCTTATCAGGGATAAGGCTGAATATATAGATCCTTTGGGTAAATCCCGCATGGTTCATTATGGTTATGACTATGTACAAGAAGTAAGGAGTTTTGAATATAATGGCAGGTATGTTTCACCAATGAGGATAGACCCGGGTACTGAGATAACTGGATATGTGTGGATTAATAACTGGCCGGACGCCCTTATAGGTCAAGGCCCGGGAACCACCCCCATTTCATCACCTAATATAATCAATCGAATGGAGCCTCTCTTCCCAAGATACAGCTTTGAAGGAAGGGGTGAAGACTTAAAGGATTCAACCTTTAATGTGATCCTACCGATGGATTTTGGTGGGTATACACGCCACTATACATTTACTTTCATGATAAATGATGTGTTATAAGTATTTTAGCTTTCTCTATGACAGATGGGTAGTTTGCTAAAAACCTGGAAAGCTTGAACTATCGACTGATCTGCCCAAATATCCAACATGAGCACATGTCTTATCATATTCGCAAAGAACCCTGTTCCCGGCAAGGTCAAAACAAGACTCACCCCACATATTACTCCCACAAAAGCTGCTGAACTATATGAGGCATTTATTGCCGATACAATAAGTACTGCACTCAAACTGAAATGCGAGAGGATTACTGTAGCATATTCGCCAGGTTATGCTGAGAAGACATTCCAGAGACTATGCGGGCAGTCAGTAGATTATTTACCACAGAAAGGGCACAATCTTGGTGAAAGAATGAAAAATGCCTTCAAGCACTCTTTCGCTAAAGGCTTCAAAAGAACCGTAATCATAGGCACAGACAGTCCTACTCTCCCTTTATCTTACACCCAGAAAGCATTCGATGTATTAAAAGAGGTTCCTGTCACAATAGGTCCTACTTTCGATGGAGGCTATTATCTTATCGGACTTTCAGAACAGGAAGATGCTCTCTTTGATAATATCGAATGGAGTACCTCAAGCGTATTCAGCCAGACCCTTGCAAGAATAAAGACTGCAAACAGACAGTTGAGCATACTCCCTCCCTGGTATGATGTTGATACCCCGGATAGCCTCGAATTCATGCGGTCTCACCTTCTGTCAATGAGAATGAGTGGTAATGGAGATATTCCCGAAAAAACCTTACGTTTTTTTAAGATTTAGATAGTTATGATTAAGGCCGCAACATCCAGACATTATTTCACAAAGATTATCTTATGTTTGCTGTTAACATTTCTCTTTCATACCGGAAATGTATGCCCCGACACAAATAAATTTGAAGGGGAGGTGCTTAAGTACAATATTGGCTTCTGGCTTTTCAAAAAGGTGGGGACTGCCATATTTAAATGTGAAAAAGACGGTGACACCCTGGTTGTAACGATTGACGCGAGTACGACAGGGTTCCTCGATAAGATTATTCATAGACACAACATTTATAGAACAACGATGATGATTGATGATATTACTAACAGACTTAAGCCAATCAATTCGTATGAAAAAAAGGTTAAGAGAAAAAAAGAGCGGATTATGGTTACTGACTACAATTACGAAAATAATATGTGCAATTATAAGACATGGAGACGTGGAGTAGCTCACAAAGAGGGAAGTCTTAAACTGGAACCCAAAAGATGCGATGACATGATATCAGTATCTTACAATTTCCGTAACGAAATATACGGTGAGGTTAAAGAAGGCTCCAGTTTCAATATTACTACTGTGTATAAAGACAAATCTCCAAACTTTAGCGCTAATGTCCGTTCTGCTGAGGATTCGGAGGAACAATCCAAATGGAAGGATGTTCTTCCCGACATAAAATACGTGGTGGATGTAGCATTGGATCCTGAAGCCCTTGACTCAAAGGAAGGCAAACTTGTCGTATTGTTTACGGAGGATTTAATACCGGTTGGATATGTGGCAAAAGATGTTATCGGATTCGGTGATTTATACGGCTTCCTGGTGTCTGACATGTAGCCGCAGCCTTCAGGTTGCGTGATATTGAGTGACCAGCTTGAGGATGTAATACAAACTTTTAAACAGGATTTACAGGATGATCGGGTATAAATAAGAGGTGTAAACAAGCACTTCATTATCAAGTCGATTTTTAATCTATCTTTTTTGCCATCCTTATGCCTTTTCAAGACGCTCTGCTAGCCAGACTTTGATGATTGACTGCCTGGGCACACCTAACCGTTTTGCTTCTTTGTCCAGTAAGTGGATCATCCACAAAGGGAAATCCACATTGACTCTCTTTTGTTCCTGTTCTGGCCTTCTAGCCTTCGATACATCAAGGTATTTTGAAATATCCTCGCCTTCATCAAATTTCTTATCAAACTCACGAGATTTCATATATGTCAATCTCCTCTTTTCTGGCTCGTCGTACTGAAATAATTCTTATCTGTTCAGTTCGATATGTAATAACTCCTGACCAATGTTTTCCCGCAATCTTTCCGATTATCAGAAATCTTGGTTCATTATTGGTTTTTACTGGAATCTCAATAAAGTCTGGATCGTCCCATAACTCCTGGGCTTTGTAAAAATCAATACCGTGTTTTTCCTTATTGCTTTCGCTTTTCCCGGGATCGAACGCAAACTCCATAGTATAATAACTATACCTTAATTATACCTTTAGTCAATAAATATTTTGATGCTTGTCAAGCTCTATAATCAAGGAGCATTTAAGGTCTTAGTCGGTAAATACGGACTAATCGATCCCACAAAATACGCTCTTAGTTGACGCTCTGTGAATGCTTGAGATGAAGACTGTCGGAAAGCCGTGTGCGGGAAAACCGCATGCACGGTTTGACGAGGGGGAGTTGGTAATAGGGTATGGTTGTGATATTGTGGCACTCACAGACGAAAGGGTGAGATACAGTGAACACAAACGTCAACCTGTAGCCACTACGCCTACTCTCTACTCTACTCTACTCTACTCTACTCTACTCTACTGTCTTAGTGTGATTATTTTTCTTAAATGTTTCAATATCTTACTCTTTTGGTGAAGATTCTGCAATTGCCCATTCAAGTTTTGACAAAACAAAAAGCCCGGCGCCAGTCCATATTAACTCCCTTAGCCTTTTCAGTATCCCAAATGTCAGGGCGATGCTTGCACTTAGTTTCATGCTTACGAATATTGCTATAATGCCTCCTTCCTGACCGCCAATACTGCCTGGTATAAAGGATGTTACGCCTCTTGCCGCAGTTGAAAGTGATTCGATAATATATGCGGAAACTGTATCAACTGGTATATCTAAGAGGTAAAGAATCAGGAATACTTCTATCAGGCCTGCCATCCAGCCAAGAAAACAATAAACAAAAGAGTAAAAGGCCTTCTTTTTGTTATGACTGTAAAACTGGTATATATTCTTATCAAGCTCCATTAACCTCTCTTCCCTTTCCTCAATATAACGTATTCTTATTCTTAGCATTCGTAATAGTTTCAAAAGGAAAGCAAAAAGTCCGTGTTTCTGGATAAATATAATAAACATTATTACGGGTACACCTAACAGTATAATTGCTATTGAGCTTATCAAACGGGTACCTGATACATTTAATTTGTACAAGAAAAAGACAACTCCAATCATTACAAAGATTATCTGTGATATCATCAATATTGTTTTCGAAATGACAACGGAGGTCATTCCGTCTACCATTGATACGTTATGTTTCTTCAGGAAATAAGCTTTCATTGGTTCTCCGGCAAGATTTGCGGATGGTACTATCCAGTTTACTGACTCACCGGCAAGTCTTATTAAGAAGAGATCTTTAAAACTTATCTTTATTTTTGTAAATGAATATTTCCAGCCCATTGTATCGAGGGCAAAAACAAGCATGTATGGAAAAAGTAGAAGTAGAATCTTCCACTTCAGAATGCTGAGGTGATGGTAAATAGTTGAAGGCCCGACTTTGTAAACTAGTGCAAAAAGTATGGCACAGCCAATAATTAGTAGTAGTATTTTGAATTTTCGTCTGTTTTTCACTGATAACTCATTTCAGGTGTAAATCTACAGTTGACAAATCTACAGTTGACAGCAATTCTTTCTCCCTGTCCAGGGCTTTTTTCCCCAACTCTTCAACCTTCTTTGATGTTCGATCTATAAACGCTTTGTCTTTTATGGTTTTCAAGTTGATCTTGGCATTGTATAGAGCGGAGAGAACCGCTGTTTTAGCCATCATGACGCCTACAGCTCCGTCGGTGATAGCATTTTTATTGCCCTTTGCTACAGTCTTTCCTGCCAGTTCCATCACCCGGGCGGCATCTTCGGCCACGGACATCGGGATTAAGGTCGCCTTTTTCAATCCACTTTGAATCGCTTTTACTCTTTGACTCTTTTCTGCCTCAGTATTACCGGGTAGTCCTATAGCAGACATGACATCATTGTAAGCGTTGGAATCGTTGTCAATAGATTGAACAAGCTTAAGTTTTAATTTGAGGGCTTCTTGTGCAACGGCCTTCATCTCATCTTCCACGGTCTCATAACCTTTTTTGCCGATGGTAAGTCTGGCAACCATTTCCGTCAGGCTTGCTGCAAGTGCAGCGCTTAAAGCTGCCACACTGCCACCGCCGGGAACAGGAGAACCCGACGCGGTCTTTTCCAGAAACTCTTTTATAGTTAGTTCTGACAGCATAATGTAGAAAAGTTGAAAAGGCTTACTGGGATTTCCTCTCGAAAGAGAGGAATCATCGTATAAATGCATGTTAGGGTCCAGAAGATATATAACAATTACGAAAACTTTTAAGATTTTTTACCACCCCATTTCACATCCTTTTTTATCTGTTAATTTTATTACCTTTATCAAATACCAGGTTGCCGTTTTTGATGACTTTCTCCACGCAACTGACACCAATATGATAGGGGATATATTTATATGATGGAAACTCAAGGACTATCGCATCACCGGTTTTCCCCACATCAATGCTTCCAATCCTGTCCGCCCGGTCAAGTGCCGCTGCGCCGTTTATAGTCAGTGCGGTAACAGCCTCTTCAATCGTAATGTCCATATAAAGTGTGGCCAGTACAGAAATGAGAGGTATAGATTCAGAAAAACAGCTTCCAGGATTAAGATCAGTTGCAAGGGACACCGCACAATCCTGGTCAATGATATAACGACCCCTGGCATACGGTTCTTTTAAACTGAATGCCGTTCCCGGAAGCAGTGTTGCTACGACACCGTTCTTTGCCATCTCTGAAATACCTTTGTCAGAAGCGTGGAGCAAATGGTCGGCTGAGACTGCACCAAGTTCGGCTGCCAGTTCAGCGCCGCCAAGCGGAGAGATTTCATCTGCATGAATCTTCAACTTAAACCCGAGTTCCTTTGCTTTGAGCAGCAACCGCTTAGACTGCTCCAGTGAGAAGACTCCTTTTTCACAAAAAACATCGCAAAACTCTGCAAGATTTTTATGGGCAACCTGTGGCATGACGTTATCTGTCATATAATCGATAAATTCATCTTCTCTGCCTTTAAAATTATCGGGTACTGCATGAGCCCCCAGGAATGTTCTGACAATATCAACAGGATGAATATTGTCCAGTTCCTCCATCACTTCAAGTTGCTTTATCTCGGTTTTTTCATCCAGCCCGTAGCCGCTTTTTCCTTCAACTGTTGTAACGCCGAAGGACAACATTGAGTCGAGTCGTTTTCTGCATAATTTTACTAACTCTTCCCTGGAGGCTTCCCGTGTAGCCCTGACTGTATTGAAGATTCCGCCGCCTCGATTCATTATCTCCATATAGCTTTCACCGCTCAGTCGCCAGGAAAATTCTTCTGCCCTGTAGCCTGCGAAAACAAAGTGGGTATGAGAATCGATAAACCCTGGTAAAACCGCCTTTCCCGTTGCGTCGATAGTTTCAAACCCGGTTACATCAAACCTGGCTAACACCTCTCCGGTTTTCCCGACAGCCGTTATTACACCGTCTTCTATAACCACAGCGCCATCATCTATTGTGCACAAATCAGACATGGCTTTTCCCTGCTTTGCTTTAAAACCACTGCAGGTTACAAGCTGGGAAGCATTCTTAATTATTATGCTGCCTTTCATAAGTTCACCTTTATTAAATTATTAATCCTCACACAGAGATCACTAAGAAAACGAAATTTAAAACAATAAAACAAAAGATAATAGTTTTTCCCATTGTGTTCTTGTGCTTGTCCTCGGCGTCTTCTGTCCGGGGAACTTCGTGTGAGGAATAAAGTCCATCTACTACTTTCCCAATTCCTGGCCCAGACCGCAGGGCGCCCGCCTGCCGGACGGGCAGGGTTCGCACCAGGGCAGGCTCATTTTCAGCCATTATTCTCTGTGTGATTACTTTTTCTAAACGCTTCAGCGACCAGGTTCTCTATGAGTTTTTCATCAGCAATAAAGGGAAGCGTAATATGATCGAGTCCTTTTCGCTCAAGATTGTATTTAATGCTGGTTTCAATCGAATTTTCATTTCTTGCCCAGCTTCGCCTGGCAACACCACCCATTACATCCCATGGTATTGCCTGTCTGATAATACGATCAACTCTTTCGCTTCCATCCAATACGAGTGCAAAACCGCCGTTTATAGCCTTTCCTACACCGACTCCTCCGCCGTTGTGCAGGGCGACCAGGCTCATGCCTCTGGCAGCGTTTCCGGCAAAACACTGTGTTGCCATATCTGCCATTATATTACTGCCGTCTTTTATGTTTGATGTCTCTCTAAACGGGGAGTCAGTACCTCCTGTATCATGATGGTCCCTGCCAATCATCACCGGTCCTATTGATCCCTCACGTACCATTTCATTAAATTTGAGCGCCATATTCGTTCTGCCCTCAGCATCCTGATATAATATCCTGGCCTGTGTGCCTACTACAAGTTCATATTTATCTGCGTCTCTAATCCAGATATAATTATCATTATCCTGAAATCTTGCTTTTGGATCGATGCATGCCATTGCCGCTTTGTCTGTTCTGGCAAGATCATCCTTCTTGCCACTGAGGCAAACCCATCGAAACGGGCCGTAGCCGTAATCGAAAAACACCGGGCCCATAATATCTTCGACATAAGATGGGAAGATAAATCCATCAGTAGTATCTTTACCGTTTTTGCAGATTTCTTTAACACCGGTATCAAAGACCGCCTTTAAAAAACTGTTTCCATAGTCGAAAAAGAACACCCCTCTGTCGACCATAGATTTAATCAGCTCGAAGTGATGCCTCAACGACCTGTCCACATATTCTCTGAATTTTGAATTATCCGTACCTAAAAGTTCCGTACGCTCCTCGAAGGTCAGCCCCTGAGGGCAATACCCGCCTTCGTAAGCTGCGTGACATGAGGTCTGGTCGGATAACAAGTCGATGCTGATATTGTTATTCACCGCATATTCCAGCAGGTCTACAATGTTTCCGTTGAATGCGATAGCCAGAGTTTCTTTCTTCTGTTGGTATTCCTTTGCCAGGCTGAATGCTTCGGCGGGATCATCTACGATTCTACGAATCCAGCCCTGATCGTATCTTGTTTGAATTCTTGAATAATCAACCTCGGCGATGATGCCGACGCCATTTGCAATCTCTACTGCTTTACCCTGGGCGCCGCTCATTCCACCAAGGCCGGAAGATACAAACAGATACCCACTTAAGTCCCTGTTTCCGTCGATGTTGAGTTTGAGCCTGCCGGCATTCAGAATAGTACTGTATGTCCCGTGAACAATACCCTGCGGTCCTATATACATCCATCCGCCCGCCGTCATCTGACCGTAATTTGCTACGCCGAGCGCCGCTGCTCTGTGCCAGTTTTCCTGATCATCAAAACAGCCCACCATAAGGGCGTTGGTGATTATTACTCGCGGTGACTCAGTCGCAGATTCGAACAGACCGAGTGGATGACCGGACTCAACAACCAGTGTCTGATGCCGCGTAATCTTTTCCAGATACAGTTTGATAAGCCTGTACTGCATCCAGTTCTGACAGACCTGTCCGGTTTCACCATAGGTAACCAGTTCATAAGGATAAAGTGCAATATCAAAATCAAGATTGTTATCGATCATTACCTGAAAGGCCTTTCCTTCAATACAGTTGCCGTTGTATTGATCAACAGGTTTGGCTTTAATGTTGGCGTCCGGCCTGAAACGATATCCGTAAACCCGGCCGGTAGTGATCAACTCATCCAGGAATTCAGGAGCCAGTTTTAAATGCCATTTTTCAGGGATATAACGAAGTGCATTCTTTAAGGCTAGTTCGGTCTCTTTTTGGGATAAAGTGAAGTCTCTTTTAGGCGCCCTACGGATATCTTTAATAAACTCAGGCTTTTGTGGCAATTGATTAAACACTTCTTCCAGTTGGATGGTCATTGCCCTGGAAATATCACTATTGAGGGTCACTTTCTTTTTCCCCTTGACCAGGATGTATTGGATGATTGTAAAGTAAGCTCAACCATAGTTGTCCTTATTGCATTCTTTATCAGGAGTGTATAACCTCAAAGGGTTGAATCGCCTTCTCAAGCTCCGCAAGTCTTTCACGTTTGGCTTTTCGTAGCTCATAATCTTTTTGCAAGTTCAACCAAAACCCGGCACTCATATTAAAAAAGAGGCCAAAGCGCAGCGCCATGTCAGCCGTAATTGCTCGTTTTCCGTCAATAATGTTTTTAATGGCCGTGCGGTCAACACCGATTGCTCTGGCAAATGTTCCTGGCTTAATTCCCATATCTTCAAGAAAATCTTCTTTCAGCATTACGCCGGGGTGTTCTATCTCAATAAATTTTTTAGACATCGCAAGATTTATTCTGAAGATTACGGATGTAAAAGATGTGACTGGCATTGCCAGAAATGCCATTTTTACGAATAGTCTATAAATATTTTTCTGTATATTCACGGGATAATTCATTATACAGGGCTTCTGCTTCCTGTCCGTTGCCTTCGCATTTCTTTATCCTTGGCCATTCACTTTTGGGAAACCTTACGTATAAAGGGAAAGTTCTCTGGAGTCCAAGCAATTCATCCCTGGATAGTTGTGGCATGTGTAGTACTGTTTCCGATCTGTAATCGCCGGCATGTGCATCTTTTTGCATAAGTCCCTCTTCGTCACAATATTCGCGAAGGGCTGTGCCTTTATAAGGGTTGTAAAGTGAAACCATAACACCCGGTACATTTATTTTTCTGTTAAACTCGATAGTCTCAAAAATATTCTTCCTGGTTTCTGTCGGGAAGCCTATAATATTGTTAGCGCTTACCCTGAGACTGGACTTCTCGAGAATCTTGAATGCCTTTAAAATCGTTTCATCCGTCATATTCCTGCCGAGAAGGTTTTTCCTCAGATTCATGTTGCCGCTCTCTATACCCAGGCTTATCCCTTCACAACCTGAAGATTCAAGGAGTTTAATATTTTCTTCATTAATAGATTCGGGCCTTGCCTCAATCCAGAAGGGTATATTCACTTCCTTATAAAGTTCGATAAATTCGGTTATCCTTTCCCTCTTAGTTGTAAGGAAACTCTCAGCTACCAGATATGCAAATTCCAGATTGTATCTCTCCTTTTTCTCCTTCATCTCGTCAATAAGCCTTTTAATGCTTTTTTCTCTGTAGTAACCTCCGTTATCTGCATAAAGTTTATTGAGTCCGTAATCACTGCAGAATCTACAGCTGTAGGGGCAACCCCTGTTCATTTCAAACGTACCAGTCATAGATATCTTTCCACCCATCGGCTTATAAAATCTCCTGGGTTCGAATATAGTCCAGTCCTGAAACGGCAGATCATCAAGGTTGACAGGATTCCTGATCCCGTTCCTGAATATCTTGCCGTCCTTCTTAACCCACATGTTCTGTACGGACGTTATATCCTGCTTTTCCTCCATCTTTGTGCACAGCTCAACAAGGGCATATTCTCCTTCTCCCACGCACACCATATCTACACAATCTTCAGCAATAATTTCAGCCGGAGCAAAAGTAGCAAAGATACCACCCACAATCATGGGAACGTTATAATAATGTCTTATACTCTTGAGCATTTCTATTCCAAGTTCGTAAGTGCACTCAATGCAGGACAGGCCTATGATGTCCGGTTTGTACTCTTCTACCAGTTTTTTAAGGTCATCGAACATATCTGTATCTTTATAAACAAGACCGAATTCTTCACGGTCTGTTTTCCTTACCTGAAGGGTTTTTGCCCTTGCTTCGTCTCCGGTCTCAGTTGCCGTCTTGTAAAAGGTGGTGTCAAATAACTTTACCCCAAAACCTTTTTCTTTAAGGCATGCGGATATCAGTGAGAGCCCAACAGGCAGAAGGACGTCCATCATTGTATTGCAGTTGATAAATAAAACCCTGAAATCCCTGAAATCTTTATTTTTCATGTTCTGTTCACTATTCCTTTAACCCACTCCATACCTTCTTTGACTTCTTCTGGTATATTATCGTAGTAGGTACGATTATATTCAAATACTATATCACAGTCCTTATTGTGTGATAAAATTATTTCAAGTGTTTTCTTTATGTCTACCCATCCGTCCTTTGCCTTCTGTGAGGGATGAACCGGTACGTGATTATGCTTTTTGCAGTGATCCAGCCCCTTTGTGTTCCATACATGTATTGATTTAGTATGTGGCGCCATAGTTTCTATATCTTTGAAAAAATTGCGGTTTCGTATTCCGGATATAAGGAATGTATGGCCTATGTCAATACAGATACCTAACAAAGGATGATCTTTGACAAATTCTACAAATTGTGCCGGCTCGTGAAAATACCCGGAATATCCTCCAAATTCAACATTAATGGGCATGTTGTACCTGTCTGCTAAATCACAGAATTTTGATTCTGTATCACTTGCAAGAGCCATTACCTTTTGCCTGTTTTGCGAATCCTCCATCCAGGTGAGGTGTGTTACAACAAAATCAGCCTTCCATCCCTTTGCATAATGCATAGTGCTGTTGATCAGTTTAAAAGAGAGGGCTCTTTTATTGGGGTCGTCATTAAGAAAAAAGGTAGTTACTCCTACATAGGGGAAATATGAAGGCCTGAAGAAGGGTACATGAAAACTGAAAGGCAGTTTCTTCCTCTTGACGAAAGACTTTAGCTTTCCTAATCCATCTTCTTGGAAATCAAATATCTCGTATCTATTTAATCCTGTATGTAAATACCCTGCAGGTCTTGCTCTTTCCATATCGCTAAAATTACATCTTCGCCAATTACTCCATGACGCTAAGATGTCATTATAAATATCGAAACCTAAAGCACGAAATTCGAAACAATTTCAAATAACCAAAATTATAAGTCCAAAACAAAAGAATTCTTACCCATAAACACCATTTTGAAAATTTGTGAATTTGTATTTCGAGTTTGTTTTGTGCTTCCCCGCCTGCCAAGAGGCTGTGTCATAATAAAGTATCAAAATGTGATATCATTGATTTTCTGATAAAAAGAAAAAGCAAAAAACCTATGAGACTTACATCGAGCTGTTTTCTTATTTCAGAAACATGGTAATTGTTATTAATAACCATGAAAA
>JAIQZU010000023.1 GCA_021776915.1 Candidatus Scalindua sp.
ATAAATTATACAGTCTTCATGCCCCGGAAGTGGAGTGTATTGCGAAGGGTAAGGCACACAAGAAGTATGAGTTTGGTTGTAAGGTGAGTGTAACGGCTACTTCGAGGGAATGTTTTATTGTTGGTATGCAAGCGCATCATGGTAATCCTTATGATGGGCATACGTTGAAAGATGCGGTATTGCAGGCAGAAAGTATTACGGGTCTTAAGGCAAAGGAGATTTATGTTGATCGTGGGTATTATAGGGGACACGATTATAATGGCGAGGCATTAGTACATATTGCCGGTAGGGGCAAGAGGAGACTGAAAGCGTCGATAAGGAAATGGTCGAAACGGCGCTCAGCAATAGAGGCGGTAATTGGACATGCCAAGACGGACGGGAGGCTGGGGAGAAACTTCTTAGCGGGAAGAGAAGGAGACAAAATCAATGCTATACTATGTGGTTGTGGGTACAACATAAGGAAGCTCCTGAAGGTGCTTCTTTTTTGCTTTTATTTCTGGAGGCAAAGATCATTCTCTACCATTTGAAATATTTCAGAAACCTTGTTTAAACTACCATAGTCTCAAAAAAGTGACTTTTTCAGGGACGACTAAATATGTATGAACAACAGAAAAAATTGGAGATATTTTTAAGTAATTTCAGCTTTGATGATCTGGCCAAGGGCTTCTTTGCTTTAAATCTTTGGCTGCCAAATATTGCGAGTCCAATTAAATTGCAATATCTATACGTAGTTCTTGAGTCTGTCAGTAGTGATCTAATTAGAGAAAACAAGATCAAGTCTTATTCTGATTATAAGGGTTTTTGTACAGAACTAATCAAATTAATACCGTCATTTAGCATGCTAGAAGATTATGTTCCTGAAACAGATTGGGGTGAAATAAAATATTATTTTAAAAAGAAGTTTTACAAAATATTCTATGGAGGAGATTTGTCGAATCCATATGACTTTTATTACTCATTCGAAATTATTCACCGTAATTTTGAGAAAAACTATCTAGATCTGGTAAAAAGATCCTCACTACAAGAATTTCAATTTTGTTTAGATGTTCAGGATTACCTAATTACAAACATTGATCAAAAAAAATCTCTGGAACTTAATATTGGACCAGGTGATATTAGTATTCCTTCTGAGGGTTTTTGGGTTGGATGTTCAAAAATTATAGACGGATTTGCTCCAGATAAACTTTACGACCTAGAAATTGTAGACACATATACACAAAATCTTGATAGCATGCCACCACAGTTAAGCATAGATAATTTTGAAGAGCGGGCATATAAAGGTGAAAACTGCCAGTATTTCTTTATAGAAAAAAATAAAAAATATTATCCGGTACTACCAAGAAGATACCTTTCTGTTATTTACGAAACTTGGGGAAAACTACTGAAAGAAAGCTATCCAAAAATACTAAAGGATGCTGGTGATATCAAACCTGAGGAAGAAATCGGGGTTGGACTTTATAAGTTTATGTGTGACCGTATTGACAAAGACATCATATTCCCCTTTGTTAGCCCCTTATATCCAGACCAAAAACCTCACGAAATGATATTCTCTGCAATTTACAATAAAGACAAGCTGTTTTTGATATATGTAACCCCTCCTGAGATGGATACGAAACACTTAACAGAGTATATAAAAGTTCTGGATCCAAAACTTAAAGAATGTAAAAAATTGATCTCTAATGCGCCAACTAGATTAGGACTTAGAGCAAACCAGAAGACAGTTGAATTTAGATCAAAAAAGGAAGATGCTTGCCTTGAGCCAGTTTTCCTTGTGATAATTCCTTCTTCTTTAACTGAAAATATTGTGGTGCTGGCTTATCCTGAAAGTTTTCCAGCAAAGATAATTGGACTAGATCAATTAACAGGTATTATTGATGAAATAAATGAACCAGATGAATTGAATGACTTTGTTGATTATCTTGATAAAGAGAAAACTCTATCTAGATCTCACGAACTTAATTCATATTTGGATATATTCGGTTCCTTCAAAGACTCTTATGGGGTTCTTGTGCGTGGTGCTAATGAGCCTGATATTATTAGTTTGGATTTTAACTGGGGATCCAGCTTTCGCTATCGATCACTTAAGAGCTTTTGGAAAACGTTTCCTGATGAAAACTTTTACGGACACCCAAGAAGTTGGACTATTCCCGTGGATCGTATAACAAAAACAGGCCTAATTCTGAAATCAAAAAACTTTCTTGGATACGTGTATTATCAAAATATTGGAAGTGCATCCTTTTTCATTAATGCACCGGTTAATTTAATGAAACTTGAGCAAGGCAAAGTTGTGGACTTAATGATGCACAGCTTGTTTGATGCGCTAGAAATTTACTCTAATATTTTAGGCAAGCTAGATTTTACGAAAGAACGAAATATGGTCCAGATTTTTCTTGCTCCTTCCTCATTGATAACTCAAGGCAGAGAACTAGATCACTTAAAGCATTTAGTGCAAGATATCACACCTTGGTCAATGGATGTTGGGCAACATGATCTTGGCGATTACGGAATTAGAGTTGTTTATAATGATAACAAAATACTCACTCTCTTAAGAGACGCAACAGATAGATCCACTCAAATTAATTTACTTATAGATGTGTTGAGACAATTAAATAATGTTCACCATGAAAAGGATCAGAAAGTTATTGAACAAGAGTTTGATAAAGAAAAAATTAAGCAGGTAAGGTTTAAACTCTTTGCAGTTAAAAAGGGAGCTGATTTCCCAGAAGCCATCAAGACTATATTTTCGGAGCAGAAAGATTTTATAATCGCCAATAGAGAGATTGCACAGATTGCTAATGTTTTGGGGATTAAGCCAGGAGACTACACATCAAATGAAGCAAAAACTATTTTAAATAATTTGATAGAGCATGTTGTAGGGAAAATCAACACAAAGGTTGGTAGATTCAATTTTAAACAGAGTATTCCGCTTTTGATAGAAAAAACAGATGCATTGACAAATGAATCTAAACTTCATGAGGCAAGGATTAAAACCTCGTTAGATCATGAAGTGGATTATGAAAGAGAAGAAAGTACCAGTGAAGAACATGAACGATATTTACATCGTCATAACGTCTATCGTTATTTACTTGAAAAGTTTGTTCAAATACAGCCTTGTGGAAAAGAAGAGTTTACAAGTTTACATCTAAAAGAAATTCTTGCCTACATTGATAGATTATTGGATATACGTTTCGCAAGTGATACTATTCAATATGAAATATATCCTGCTAAAATAAATATAGATCATGATTATATAGTATCATTAAAGTATGACATTGATATTAAAGGAATGAAGCATGAGTATGGGAGGGAACAAGCTCAAATCAACCTAGGCATCATAGGTAACAAGAAGGACATTCCCGACTCTCATATTTCTATTACTGAGTATATTGGAGATTTAGATCGGGCCTTCAAAGACGATTTTGGTTTCACATTGAGAAACTTACTAGATGCCCAGAAAATAATGAGTTTATGGGCAAGTTGCAATAAGGAAGTACCCGAACGTACATACTATAGCGCAACCACAGAAGAGATTGCGAAAATATGTACAAAGAAAATTAAAGGGTTTGATTCTTCAGAGACAGAAAATATCTTAGATTTCTTAACTCTCAAACCAGAAAATATATTAAAAATAACAGGTGACTCAAATTTAGCAAAAGACCTGCCAACATGGGAGCATGCAAAGAGATTTACTAGATACAGCATTAGGCCTTTAATTGAAATCGACAAAAAATATTACTGGGGGCCACACTCGCTTGAACAAGCATGTAATATTTGGGCAACTACATACACATATCATAGATTACCAACAAGAACAGATGCACCTGCAGTAATAAAGGTTCTTAAGAGAGGGCATAAAGATTTAGAGAACTGTTTGCAAGAAAAAATAAATAAAATAGTTGAACGGTTCACAAGAGATGTCAACTGCAACGTGTTTCCGCATAAATTTGATAAAGAAATTGAAAACATCGGAGACTGTGATATTCTGGCATTTTTAAAGAAGGAAAACATATTACTTAATGTTGAGTCTAAAATTATAGATCCTGCTTTTTGTTTCAAGGATATGGGAAGGATCCAAAGGAAAATATTTGGAGAGTTAAAGGATAATGGATCTTTTAAGAGAGGGTACTTGCAAATAGTGGAAAAAAGGGATAATTACTTAAAAACAAAAGCTATAGATTTGATCAAAAGAATGAATTGGGATGTACCACCGGTACCTCCAACAATAATTTCAATCTTTGTAACAAAAATGAGTTACTGGTGGACCAAATTTCCACCAGTAGAAACAGATGTTAATTTCATTGAGATTAAATTACTTGATGCCTTTCTTAAGAGATTGGACAACTAGAAGGAGTCCCGCCAAGGGGTCATCTCTAGGGTCAAACCTTGAAAGCAGAAAACAGAAGGATGGGATCACATCTCGCTACTTGACAAATAATTCAACCATAATTAGTCATTGGAATTATTTCAGATTTTTTTATTACCATGCGCCTTAATTAGTTCGCCAAGGCCGTCATTTATCCTCTTTCTCGTGTCGTCTTGAAGCTTGATGGTTTTTTCCTTAACGCCGACTCCGTCGTAATCTTCGGGATATAAGGGAGGCAAAACCTTTTCGTATATTGTGCCTTTATTGAAAACCCATGCACCCTTTGGAGTAATGTCCAGGCCTCCGTAAGACGCAATCGGAATTATCGGCAGGTTGTGTTTTATTGCAATGCTGAACAGGCCGCGTTTAAATTCACCCATTTTATAGTCTTTATCTTTTGTGCGCGTGCCTTCCGGAAATGCCACTAAATAAGGAGTCGAAGCCCCATTATCCAATTCAGCTTCTTTTATTCTTTTCGCTGATTCTGAGAGTACCTTCCAGGTTTTCCTGTCATCCTTGTATACTTTAATCATACCCAGGATTTCAATACCCTTGCCAAAGACCCATATCTTAAACAACTCTCTTTTTGCACAAAACAACGACTTTCCTTTAACACTGTTCAGTATAGCCGGAATATCCATTATCGAAGTATGGTTCTGGCATATTATCGCAGGTTTGTTAATCATATTTTCCAGGCCTGACGCCTCTACTTTTACATTCAGGAGTTTTAAAAGCTGTTTTGTAAAGACACGAGCACGGTTATAGATTTTATCATGAGTCTTTTTCCTGATTAAGTCATACTCAATTTGCAGCCGGCACCTGAGCATCAGAAACACTATCCCCGGTACCTGGTATAATGCAGATTTTAGTGAAAACTTTAACATAATATGAACTTCTTAAGTTTGAAGCGCCTTAAGTGAACTAAAGTGCCTAAATTTAAAGATTGTTTCTTACCACAACTTTAGCTCACTTCAAACTTTAGTCACTTATAACTTTTAATTTTCAGTTCCCATAATACACAAAAGGCGCCCAGTAATATGGAGCTTTGTATTTTTCTCCAAAGCCACCACTGATAAACCGGCGTTTTACCTCTGTTATTGCTTCCGCATAACCAATGCCTTTTTCTTGAACCATGCCGTACATTGTTGCCATAAACTGTGATGTAGACTCGTCTGCCACCGGCCATAGAGATATAGATACGGCCCTGGCTCCGGCTAAAATAAATGATTGTGTAAGCTCGACAAGACCCTCATTCCCATCAACCCTGCCACCCGCCAGCCTGCCTGCCCGCCGGTCTGTCAGGTGGGTCTCACAGGCAGTTAGATTTACAAGGTCTGCCCGGACGTCCAGTTTTGCAATTTCTTCCATACGTAAATAACCATCTTCTTCGCCTTGTTGATCTCTGAATTGTGATAAGACTACTGCCGATAGTTCCGGTATTTCATTTACTACCAGGCCATGGGTTGCAAAATGAAGTACTTTGTAATTAGATAACTTCCAGTCTTTTGATAACTCTTTTATCTTCCTTTCAGTTACATTTCTTCCGGTAAAGACGTCCGCCTTGTTGATTACCTTACTAATATTATTTACCTCATTCAGTGTACACGGTATGTCGTGCCATGTACCGACGCCCAGACCGCCATAAGCATTCCTGATATATCTTATATTTTCAAAATCAGAAAATACATCTTTCTGCGCAAGTTCCCACCGGATGTTTTCAAGGTCAGAATAAATATTTCTTGTTAAGATTTCCATCTGTATTTCATTCTCTGCCACATCCACATCATAAGTTATGTCCTCGTATACTGCACCTCCGAATGCCAGCAATGGCTTGCGCTCGTCGTCGTACTTTCGTTTCTTAATCAGCTTAAGCATGTCCACGGATTGGATATACTTTATGTGACGGCTTTCTGCCAGATATTTACCTTTTTCGTCTATAAGGGTTTCAAAAGGTATAAAGGCAAGGACGCCGCCCGGAACTACGACAAGGTTTTTCTTGTCCCTGATCTGCGCCTCCATTGGTTTCATGAGTAATTCATGCAACCACCTTCCGATCTCCCCGGACAAAAGGCTCCCCTGCCCGTCCGGCAGGCGGGGAGGACTTTCCCCGGCATTTGCTCTATGGCGGCTTCCCCTGATTTTATCAATGCCGGCCAGCCGTCCTCTTTCGTCCTGTGATGAAGGTCCCCTTAATAAAGACCTGTAATAATTAATGATATTATCAAAATCATTATTGTCTTTACTTATACTGTGTTGGGTCATTAACAGGGTATTTACCGGTGTATGGTATTTGTCCAAAGATGATTGGACAAAGGATTTGCGCGACACTTCCTTACCCGTAAACTCTTCCCTCGTAATGGCAAACTGTATAATATCATCCCTGTTAACATTTGCATAGACAATGATAGCCGTGTCTTCGCCCAGCGTCTCCTGGATTTGATTTACCTCTTGAATCCCTATCTTCCATTCACTGCCGTCAAACCTTTCCGCCAGGAGCTTTGCCTTGCTGAGTTCGATTGTCTGAAATGCGGAATAAATATCGTTATCCTTGATATAAGCAGAAGCCAGCAGTTGATAGGCAAATGATTGATCGGCCAGATAATCCCGGCGCACCTCTCCATCTGTCGCCTGGCGTAGTTTTTCGATTCTGGATACCGACTCATTATAATATTCAATTGCTGTCTTATATTTTTCCTGCAATACGTAAACCATACCAATGTTGTTGAGGTCTCCGGATATATCCGCATCTTTACCAAATTTCTTATCAGTAGCCAGCGCCAGTTTATGGGGTATAATGGCCTTGTCATGTTTGCTCCAGTAAAAACTGTAAGCCATATCAAGGTTTTTCAGATTGAATATTTCATCCGCTTCTTCACCCAGTTTTCTGTCTATTTCCAAAGCCTCTTTATAATACCTGAGGGCATTATCATATTGTCCCGTAGATTTACAGACCTCACCAATGCAGTTGAGCTGAATGGCAACTTTGTCTTCCTGTCCCAATTTCCTGTATATATCTATAGCGTTTTCATAATGCATGATGGCAACATCATACTGACCACAGTATTTGTAAATATTACCAATGTGGTTCAGGCCAATGGCAATATTATTATCCTGCTCCAGGCTTGCGGCTGTGTCAAAAGCCTCTTCGTAATACTCCAGGGCTTTGTCATATTTGCCCAGCGCTTCGTAAGCCCCGCCAATATTGTTGCACTGAAGAACAACTTTATCTTCCTGCCCCAGGTCCTTAGATATGTCTAGAGCATTTTCATAATAACTGATGGCCGTGTCATATTGCTTCCATGATTTGAAAAGATTACCAATGTTGGCAAGGTCTGTCGAAATTTTATCATTTTGTTCCAGCTTTCTGTCTATGTTTAAGGCCCTTTCATAATACTCGATGGCTCTACCATATTTGCCCTGTGTTCTGACAACCCTGCCAATGCTGTTGAGTCGGCTGGCAACAACAGCCTCCATTCCCAATTTATTATTCATTGCTAACGCATCTTCAAGGTATTCTATTGCCTTATCATATTGGTCCTGAGAATCGTAAACATCGCCAATGTTACTTAACCGGATAGCAACTTTATCATCCATCCCCAATCTCTTATCAATCTCCAAAGCCTTTTCATAATACTCCAGGGCGCTGTCATATCGCCCCAGAGATTTATAAATACCTCCAAAATGGCTGAGACATGCGGCAACTTGATCCTCACTCCCCAGCTCTTTGAATATTGCCAGAGCCTCTTCAAGATACGTGACAGCCTTGTTATATTGACCGGCCAGAGAGTAATAGTAACCGGCCTGGTTCAAGTCAGTGGCCAGGTTTGACTTTCCCGAATCGGGACTTGCCTTTGCGGCCTCAGCAGATTCTTCATACATCTTTGCCGCATCAATATATTTGCCCTGCTTCTCTAAATCCAGCGCTTCATGCCTATGCTTATCCACCGGTTGATGGCCCTGGGCGTAGACATGCGAACAGGCAAATAGTGCCAGTAAAACTATGGACGATATCCAGTTTATTTCCTTTACAATCGTATACATTCTTATAATTTATAAACGCAAAAGCAGAATAAGTGTTGTATTATATAGAAGAAATATAAAGCAATCTATTTAAATTATTTGTAAAGGACATTTTTATAATATGGTTGTTTCTAAAAAGTAGCAAAATATAATATATTGTGCTCAGGCAAGAGCACAACAGAAAGGAAAATAAGGTTTCAGAATGGATGAAAAGCAAACAATCAACTTCAGCCTGGAAACAGATGTTGTAATAAGGCGAATATTCTGGTGCTTTCTAGGCTTTGAACTTCTCATTGTTTTTCTGGATGTATTTGTCAATCACTATCAATGGTGTTCAATTGGTTCTATCAGAAGGATGATAAATATCACCAGGGAAGACAGTCTGTCTAACTGGTTTTCCAGCCTTCAGGCAATTATGGCAGGCTCAGTACTCTGGTTAATTGCCTTTGCCGTAAGAAAGCGAATGCAGGGCTATAAAGGAAAATTTTATTGCTGGGCCGGAATAGGAAGCTTCTTCATTTATATGGGAATTGATGATGCTATTAAGTTCCATGAACGGATGGGAACGGCCTTTAAAGTCCTTCTTTCAAGATCTGCAGAGACATCCGGTCCCGGAATCCTGAACGCTGCACACAATGCCTTTCCGAGTTATCCGTGGCAAATGATTTTCGGACCTTTTTTCATGGCTATGGGTATTTTTATGCTTTGGTTCCTATGGAAAGAACTGTTATCACAGAAACTCAGATATTTACTTTTAGTTGCCATATGGCTGTATGTTCTGGCTATAGGATTGGATTTTGTAGAGGGTTTAAACAATAACCCTTATGAAGAGATTGCCGGTTTCTTCTCTACAGAAGCTTTTCGTATCAGGCATATGTCAAAAGCCCTTGAAGAGTTTCTTGAAATGTTTGGAACAACAATCTTTTTAATTGTCTTTTTAGAAAATTTATTCAGAATGTCGCATGAGTGGAAAATAAACTTGTCTAATGCTGTAACAAAGACACCAGAAAACCATTAAATTTTATAGTATTCTTTGTGAATAAAAAAAGGCGCTCATATAATGAGCGCCTTTTTTATTATCAGATTATTACGGAAAAACTGCTTCCGCAATAAAAACTTTTTTAATAATTTAATTCTTCAATATTCAACTTCTCTTTTCTCGCTTCTACCATTGTTTGATGGCTTTTACCGCCTGTTACCAATCGAAGAGTTTCGATAACAAACTTTTACTGTCGCCACTGCCACCACGGCTGTGTGAAACCGACTTTCCACTTTCAGCAAGCGCTTGTTCTATGGCAGCCTCTCTGCGCATTCTTTTGGCTTCAGTTTGTATATTTCCAAGTTCCTGTAACATAGGCGACTGTCCCCACCACCACATGATGTCCTGCTGAACATGCGCATACCCCTTGTAACCCTGAAGCTTATACCAGAACCACATCTTCGCATAAGACGTCTCTATATGCGTAGGGTTTCCATCTCCCTGATAAAACAAGGCATATACACCAAGGATAGGCCCGATGACAGGCACCTTTCCTCCGGTTTTCTTAAATGCATTCCAGACCCCGTCTCCGAGAAGTTCTGCAGGTAACACATCGGCAAGCCAGTCACCGCCCGGATAGATATCACGGTCTGCAGGCGATGGATAAAGCATGTCGTCCGCGATAAGATCGTCTAATATCTTTTGCGCCTGGTCCGTAAGCTTGAATGCCTGGAACATGTAATCATCCATTTGTGTAAGCCAGCCCCCTGCAAAACGAGGACTATGACAATTTGAGCAGAGTTCAATCCATTTATCCCTCTTGTCAAGGTTTTCATCGGAATGTATATCAATCTTATCAGCTATGATCTTTATCCCGTAAGGGTAATCCTTTAGTGACGATTCATACTCAATGTTTGACGGAGGAACCGTACCCATTCGCCATATACCCTTTGAAACGAAATTGTGCGTGAAAGTCCCGCCTCCCTGGTACATGTGGCAGAACTGACAGGTCGGTGTGCGATATTCCTCGCCAACCAGAACATGCGCAAGCGGCTTATCAAAGTTGTAGTGCTCCTCTTCCAGTTCATAGATAATCCCGTGTTTTGATTCACCGTAGGACTCTGCATCTGGATGATCAGGGCCCATGTGACAGGTCATACATGCCTGAGGTCTTCTTGCCTCAGCTGCGGAGAATGAATGTCTTGTGTGGCAGGGATCACATTTATCTGTGGCGCCGTGGCACATGTCACAGCCAGCATTACCGGCCCCCAACCCTCTTTTGTAAGCCTCCTGATACCAGGGCACCAGAACATTTGATTCAAGTGTCTGAATGTGATTAGGCCTGCCGTGGTTCTTCTCACTGGCAAACTCAGTAACCTGTCTCGCATGACATTCGCTGCAATCGCCTGCCGTGGGTAGCCTGATCTGCTTTTTCTCCGTATCGACATGGCAGTCGAAACAATCTACCACCGAGATCTCTTTCCCTATGCTATCCTCTATGATCTTGGTCTTACGCGCAATTAAAGGCGTCTTTCTTGGATTGTAATGCGCTGAGGTTTTCCAATCTTCGATGGCGCCCGTATTTATCCCCTCATGACACCTTATACACAGATCCCTGCGTTCCTTCTCAATAAATATTGAATGGTCCATACGGGTAGGCGGTTCATAGTGTCTCCCCGGATACATATACATATTCATAAATAACGGCTTGTAATAGTCTTTAAATAGTCCTGATCCCTCTTTCAGGCCGACATTATCTGCGAAAACGCCCTTATACCAATCAGGAAATCCTTCGTATATGTCTACTTTTCGTGGTACGTACGGTTTCTTTTCCTCTTCATGTGCCTGGACAACTCCGGAAAAAAGAATAACCATAGCAAGCAGGCATGTACTGAAGAGAAACCGCGAGTTTTTTATATAGTTCATCACACACATTCTCCTTTTAATTAGTTAAAAAAAGCTATACTGCCTATTTTATTCCTCATGCCCATGCTCTTCTTTTTGTTCGGCAAGGGATTTTACATAATGTACCAGGCTCCAGCGGTCATCGTCTGAAAGTTCATTGGCAAATGACGGCATTGGAGTGCCGTTCAAGCCGGTTGTAAATCTCAGATAAATATCTTTATTTGTAGCGCCTCCCTTAAATTTGCTTGCCCTTGTAAAATCATAGGCTTGTATAGGGATCTCCCATTCGTCTGTCAGATCATAACTGCTTGGACCATCCCCATGCCCGGTCTCTCCGTGGCACTTCCAGCACTCTTTCTCTTCATAAAGCTTCTTGCCCCTCGCAATACTCTGTTGACTCGATGGCACCTCTCTTCCAATGGTTATAGGCGATTCCGGTTCTCTGTATTGCCATGCTTCAGAAAAGCTCTTTAAAACTGGAAGTATTGATTTGATTTGATCTAATTCAAGTATATCCCACGGTATCATTGAGGTTCCATGTATCCCGACAGAAATTACATGAATGAGATCTGCATCGGTAGGTAAAGAACCGGTAGCATTGGTTCTTATCTTGTATTGTCCTTTGGTAAAGTCCCTGGGCTTGGGGTAAAGGGCGTGTGCCAGAGGGCCATTTCCATCACCTTCCTCTCCATGACATACTGCACAGTATTTATCGTAAGCTTCCTTGCCCTTCTTAAATTCTTTCTCAGAAACAGGCTTGAGCTTACCTTGTGCCATTGCCATATTGTCAAGGCATGTTGTAGTCACAAAAACAGCAATGATTATGCCGGATAGAATATTCCTCCAGCACAGATTGATACTCTTACTGACCTCCTTCTTTCTACCTGTATATCCCATATATCATCCCCCCTAAAACTTTTTAAAAAACTCACATCATTTATAAATTGAATACACGCTAACACTCACACCCTTACGTTTAAATCATCAAATTTCCCCCCTGTCTGGATTGTGTGTAGGTATGTATTAAACAAGCAAGATTATATTCAACCCCTTTTAGTGCCATATTCAACTTCTATAAAAAGACTTAAACATAAAGCTGATTGACACCTTTAATTAATCAGCAAGTATATAACATAGCAATCGTGATACCAACATCAATCAAAGGGCAAAATAACTTTTTAAATTTCAAGCCATATACCTAAGTATCACCAAATATTGGCGATAAGAACTTCTTACAGTTTTTTGTAATTTTGGTATTTACAAAATACATGAAAATGCCAGACAAAATGTCAATTTCTCAATCGGGAAACGAATTTTAAGCGATATAGTACCTTTACCTCTTTCTATACTTTTTCCCTTATTTTTGCAAGTTAAAATTCATCGCAAAAATCAGCAGTTAATATCGTGACAGGGTATCCATGTTGGCAAAAGCAGGGATTAGCATTAAATTAATCTGGATATGTACTTTGCTTCTGACAAATGTTACCGCTTGCAGTTACATATTTATGCATGATAAATAAGGCCATTCGAATTAACAATAAAGCAGTTGCCACTTCTGAATGAATCCCTATTTCGCTTTGTGGCTTGGTAAACAAATACAACTATACACTAGAAGACTTCTGGAATGTGAGAATGCATAAAGAATAAATTGACAAGATGTTATTTTAGTTAATAATGATTCGTCTACTATTAAACTATTAACAGCTTCTTTACGTTATATAATATAAAGCAGCATCACTGTTATTTTCAGTGTTTTTTAAGTGTGTCAATTTCCTTTCTGGCTGCTTCCAAATCTTTCTTAAGTTCACTTATGTTCTTTTGCAATTCCTCATCCAGCTTCTTTCGCTCAGTAATATCCCTGATTATTCCTTCAATACGAATAGGCTTGCCTTTTTCGTCTTTAACCATAGTAGAGGTGCGCTCAGTGTAAAAACGCTTGCCATCTTTCTTCTTACAGAAGGAGGCAAAGTTCCTCCAGAACCCATCATTTTCAAGCTTCTCAACGAGCCTTTTTCTATCACCTTGATCGACATAGATATCCCTTACCTTTGTCCCGATCATTTCATCCGGTGTACTATAGCCAAACATTTCTGCACCAGCTTGATTGACCCATGTAAATTTTCCCTCAACTCCAGGTTCAGACTGGTAAACTCCCTCTTTCAGTGAATTCAAGAGTTGTCTTTTGTGTCTTTCAGATTCTTGCAGCTGAATCTTTTCCACTTCCAATTGTTCCTTTGCAAGTCCAAGCTCCTTGTTTAAATGTTTTGTCTTTGCATCTTGCCTCTTCAAAACCTCAGCAATCTTCTCGGCTTCCACTTTCTGCCGCGTAGCGTCTTCAACAATCTTGTTTAACTCCTTTGTCGAACCATAAGCCTTCTGGACCCTTTTTTCCATTTGCTCTTTGAACGTCTGCTCCCTTACGTAACCGGCATCCTTCGTGGTCTGATACCGCTTCACCATCTTTATTGTAAACCCGACATTCAAAAATAATAATATCAGTATAATGGTCTTCGCATTTATCGAAAGACCCTTAGAATTTCCATTACCCATAATTTCCCACTCCCTGTTAGTTTGTGTGAAGTTTTTTTAAACTCCCCGGACAACAAACTTCTAATAAATTTGCTTATACCTTATTTTTTAAAATCGTATACACCCTTAACTCTTTTAACCCTGACGTTTTTTCGCAGATTTCTTTTGATCATCTTCCAGTTTCTTTCGCTCAGTTACATCCCTGAACACCCCATCAATGCGCATAGGGTTGCCTTCTGCGTCATGCACAATATTAGAAGTGCGTTCAGTGTAAAACTGCTCTCCATTCTTCTTTTTACAAAAAGAAACAAAGTCCTTCCAGACTCCGTCTTTTTCCAGTCTCTCAACGAGCCTTTTCCTGTCACCCTGGTCTACATAAATATCCTTTACTTTTACCCCGATCATCTCTTCCGGAGATTCATAGCCAAATATTTCTGCCATAGCATGGTTAACCCATGTGAACCTGCCTTCAACCCCAGGCTCACATTGGTAAATACCTGCCTTGATGGACTCAAATAACTCCCTGTATTTCTGCTCTGATTCGGCCGTCTCTTTCATCTTTTTATCCAGAGTTCCAGCCATGGTATTAAAAGAGGTAGCCAATATGTGAAGCTCATCTTCAATTAAAGGCTTGTCTAATCTCTTTACATCGACCCTTTGCGTCAAATCCCCTGATGCCATCTTTTCGGTTATTTCCGTTAATTCAAGTATCGGTTTAGAGAACCTTCCGCCAACCAGGTAAGCGACTATCAAAAGGGGAAACGCTATCGCCAATAACAACGCCACTACTATATTTTTAAGATTATACGCTGCTCCATAAGCCTCGTTCTTATCTATTTCAGTAATAACGCCCCAATTGTATTCAGGCAACCATTGCCATACTCCAAGCACTGACATTCCCCCGTAATCACTATAGCCTTTCGCATCAGAGCCGTCTTCGCCTGCAACACACTGCCTGACGCCGGAGGTTAATTTACCGGTCTCCGGATCAACCAACTTCACTTCCAGAGTGCTTCTCTTTTTTACCTTGCCTATCTTCTTCAATTGCTTGGTAAATCTCGACTCTGTAAGCATATACCCTTCCTTGTTTACAAGATAAGTCTCACCTGTATCCCCGAATTTGTAGCTCTGCATTAAATTGCTGAGAATACCCACATGCACCCTTAATACAAAGACGCCAACTATTGCATCAACCTTGTTCTTTAGCGGCGTTGAGATAAACATGGTAGGCAACCCAACTTCTTTCTCCTCATATTCATTTATCAGAGGAACATTAGACGGTATTACACTTGTTGCAAACGTTTTTCCCTGTATTGCATTTTTGAAAAAATCAGTTTTTGAGATATCTCTTCCTACTCCTTCTTCAGATGTTGCAACTGTAACCAATCCCTTATTATCACTTACAAATGCACCCTTATAACCATATTCAGATACAATTCTCTCTAAATACTGGGTAATATCGTCGTAAGCCTCGTCTTGCTTTGTAATATTTGCACCTTGAGACATGAAAGGGTTTGCTGCAACAACAATCACATCCTTCATGCGTTCGCGCATCCAGGTAGATACCAGCTCTGCCTGCTTGTGTCCGATAACCTCAAGATTATCCATAATGACAGACTCAAGATCGCTCTGTATTCTCGGATAGGCTATGACTTTAAGCAAGACAATTGGAAATAAAGTAAAGAATGTCAGTAATAAAATGATGTGGTTCTTAATCGAAATATGCATTATTTTCTCCGATGTTTAACATTTTTGGAATCTAAAAATTAGCCATGAACGGCTATAGTTCTTATTATTATATTGGTACTTAGTAAGCAAGGCTTATACTGCCTGTTTTACAATACACCAGGCGCAACTCCACCCAACCACTTCAACGCAAATGTTTTTTTTATTTATGTTACCCTTATTTTTACTATCCGGGACAACCTCTTTGCCTCAACCGGCCAGAACACTCAATAATCCTTTAGCTTTGCCTGACGAACCTCCCACTGCCAGGGTAAATTACCACCAACTTACCGGATAATCCCTCTTGCCGGCTTTGTTGACAATAACGGCAACCAACGTCAAAATGAAGACTCCTATGAGAATAGGATTTATAATGAAACTATATCCCTGGCCCAACCCTCCAGTCAGAACAGCCACGTATGCTGTGGCGCCTGCAGGCGGATGCATAGAATAAGTTGCTGCCATAAAAATAGTTGCAAGGGCAACGCCAAGTGCAATAGACCACCATGTGGTGCCAAAAAAGTCATAAACGGCAACGCCCATTAAAGCACTGAGAAAATGACCTAATAAGATATTCCTTGGTTGTGCCAGAGGCGCCTTATAAGCGCCATAAATAATTGTTGCCGTTGAACCAAAAGGTCCGGCTAACATAGGACAACTCCATTTATAAGCCATAGCCCCGGTAATTCCTAAACCAATCATCGTAGCTATGAAGGTAACCCATAACTCTCTCGCAGGTATTGCCGGCTGTGGCGCTCTGGGCAAACCTTTTATTTGATCACTGACCTTACTTAATAACGACATGGTTACATTCTCCTCAATTTGAAGATCTAATATATAAAAAACAGACAGTCGAAAAACGTAAATCTCAAACCCTTCTATTATCTGCGACTACCTGTAGGTTTAGTTAGTGCATAAAGCCTGAAACTTACAGGTAGTCGCAGAGCACAACCACGATTAAATTTGCATTTAACCGTGGTTGTGTATCTGCTCTATTTGACACTATCCTTCGAATAAGCCGCAGTGTTCAGTGTTGTCAAACCCGCACAAGCTTCTCAACTTCTTCCTCACTACAGCAAACATCTGACCTCGTGAAACAACCATCTATATTATGTAGTTGGAGGCCTCAGGATAATCTCGTTATCATTTTCATCTAATCCAATTATCTGACCTCCAGGAACTGCTCCCTGGGTTGGGTCTACAAGACTGTTCGACAATCCTCCGTCAGTAGCATTACGCTGAGGGACAAGATCCTGTATAGGTGCATATGTAGCATACCAGTACACAAGGCCAAAGAAGGCGCCGCCAACGATATTGCCCAGGGTAACAGGAATCTGGTTCCTGACAAAACCACCCCAGGTAACAGTATCAGGATGTGATGTGAATAGACTAACACCAAAGATAGTCATGTTAGCGATACTATGCTCAAAGCCGCAGGCTATAAAGGCATAAAGACACCAGAATATCAGGAATATCCTTGCTGCCTCATTCTTTGTTTTTGCCGACATCCAGACAGCCAGACATACAAGTGCATTACAGAGAATTCCCCTGAAAAACAGCGCCATGATTGGAGCATTCATTTTGGCGCTGGCCACTTTATCAATAAACATACCTGTAACGTTTCCATCTGCCAATCCGGTGCCTGCCATAACAGCCGACAGCAATAATGCGCCGGCAAGGTTAGCAAAATAACAAACCAACCATAACCAGAGCATCCAACCCCAGCTTGTTTTTCCTTTGAGGCATCCAATCACCATCACCATATTGTTGCCGGTGAATAACTCGGAACCTGCAAAGACGACCAATGTCAAGGCGATTCCGAAAGATACACCCATAATGACCTTAACAGCAGCGGAACCAGCATTAGCAAACTGAGCGCCAACTGTGAATATGAGAAGAATACCAAACCCGATGTACATGCCTGCTAGCAGTGAGAGGACCAAATACTGCCCGAATCTGTTTCTTATCAAATCCTCCTTCGCAACTGCCACACCAGCAAACGTATCAATTGTTGCTTTCATAAACCTATCTTCCTCCTTTTCGTCAAAAATATAAAAAAAATCCCGTAATATGAAGTCTCCCTTCTGTTACATCCCCATACCACACATTGTAAATCCAAAAAACCGGCACTTCTACAAAAACACACTCGTCTAAAATACTGAACGCCGAACAGCCAGGCCGTATCGAAAAGAAAGAGTGATTATACGCAATCGTGATACCAACAATTATTTAAAGGTTAAAACGATTGATTAGATTCCCTAAACATAACTAAATATAGAAGATAGGAAAATCTTGTAAATTCACAATTTTACATTTTAAAAACAGATCCTTTGACAAAATGTCAATTCCTCATTAGTAGGTGAATTTTCCAGCGACATAATGTCTTTCCTGCAATAGCAGTATTGCATAGCGCCAATACTTCAGTTTCTCTACTTAAATAGCTTTAAGAATATTTTCAAATGTATCTATCTAACATTTTTATTTTATTTGTCTCTGAAATAAGTTGAAGGCAGTATGTTCTGTGCCCGGATGCTTTAAGTATCTTTGATCAGGATAAATTTTGAGAATCTTACTTTAGATTGTTGTCAAGTCAAGGAAAAAATTATAACCGGCTCCCGGAAAAACAGTAGGAATATACAGAAAGATTGTGATTTGCAAATAGTAGAAACGCCCTATTTATGAAGAAAAAGTATACTATCTTTAGGGGGGCAAGCATAATACTCAGTGATAAAAACTCACTCCGATGGGAATGAAGAAATAAAACTTGCTTTGCTAATTTAATTGGAATGTTCTTCAGGAAGTGCACACATGTTTAGCAATTAGCTGTAATAAATTGGCCATTACTCAAAAGTGTGTAAGAGTTTCGAGCATTCGATATTTGAATTTCGTATTTGTTTCGAATTTCGAAATTATTCTCTTGTGTTTTGGATTTACTCATAGCAGTTTAAAAATAATATAGTCAACTTTTTCAATTAAACAATAGTATTACATGACAGAAGCTACACGGGAGCCCAGGATCCAACCTATCCTAATCCTGATGCCCAATTTACATACTACCGGAAATGTAGTTTTCGAGTTGTTTAATGGTAAATTCCTGATTAACAATGTACTGTTTCACAGCATCACCAATACTCACAATACCAATCAATTTTCCCCCATCGAGTACGGGCAAATGGCGTGTACGTTTTTCTGTAAACAAAGCCATGCAGTCGTTTAATGTCTGCTCAGGACGCACATAACATGGATTCGCACTCATCAGATCCTTGATTAAAGTATCCTTAGAAGATTTCCCTTTAAGGACAACATTCCTTGCATAATCACGCTCGGAAAACATTCCCACAACTTTTTCACCTTCAACTACTACTAAAGCACCAAGGTTTTTTTCCGCCATTATTTCCAGCGCCTTGTACACAGTACCCTGAGGTGAAATTGTCAGGATATCCCCTGTTTTCTCCTTCAACATTTCTTTTACAGTAATCATAATATAACCCTGTCTCCCATTGTATTGTTTGTTGTTTTACGTAAGCAGTTTCAGAAAATAAACCCAGCTTACTATAGACATGTATAACAAAATTATCGTCATTACACAATGCTATTTTAGCTAAGAATCTGGAAGGTAATAATACTATTTGCCTGATCCATGTTCAAGTCTTAAATTATGTTTTTAAACAGGTTGGATTTGCTGATTAATCTGCCATCTCTCTGCCGGTATCGGCTCGGACGGATTACCTATGTTAACATTGAACGGGGAAAAATAAACTTTTTTATTTTGTTAAATTAGTTGATAAACATTAGTATATTGGGGTTTACATACTAAATATATTTTTTAAAAATCCCTAAAATGAAAGCGGTCGCCAAGACAAAACGTTCGCGAGGTATGGAGTTTATAAAAGTACCCGTTCCGCAAATAGGCCCAAGAGATGTGCTTATTAAGGTTACGCTTGCATCTATCTGTGGTACGGACGTACATATACACGATTGGACACGCTGGGCACGGCATCGTTTCACACCACCCCGCATCATTGGCCATGAGTTTGTTGGAAATGTGAAAAAGATTGGTGATGAGGTGACGCAGGTAAAGGTTGGAGACCGTGTTTCTGCCGAAAGTCATATCTCCTGCGGATACTGTTACCAATGTAACAACGGATATTCTGAGGTATGTAAAAATCTCAGGTTGCTGGGAGTAGACCATGATGGCGCCTGTGCCGAATACCTCGCCCTGCCGGAACATGTCCTGTGGAAAAACGATCCAGATATTCCTGATAAATGGGCTACTATTCAGGAACCATTCGGAAACGCCATTGATACAGTCATGGCGGAGGATGTCTCTGCAAAAACGGTCTTGATACTTGGTGCGGGACCTATCGGACTTTTTGCCACCGGTATTGCCAGGGCAAGCGGCGCATCATTAATCATAGTGTCAGACCCCAATAACTACCGGCTGAATATCAGCAAAAAAATGGGGGCACATATAACCATTAATCCAGGAAAACAGGATATAACTCCCATTGTCCTCGAAGCTACAAATAATAATGGTGTAGACGTAGTCCTTGAATTTTCGGGTAACAATCAGGCGTTGAACCAGGGGCTGAAAGTCATTACACCCGGAGGCAGAATCTCTATCCTTGGTATTTACAAAAAACCTGTTTCAATCGACCTCAACAAAGAGGTTGTTTTTAAGAAAATCCGTATCTATGGAATAACAGGACGCAAGGTGTTTTCCACCTGGTATAAGACCTCGCGTTTCTTATCCTCCGGTCTCGTTGATCCGGGCCCGATCATCACCCATCAGTTTTCGTTAAAGGATTACGAAAAGGGCATAAAACTCATGAGAGATGGAAAGTGCGGGAAGGTTATTTTGAAGATATAAGAATTGTGATTAAGGAATTGCAAAATTCCCTAACCCGATCGAGTCGGAAGTGAAATAAGGCTCTAACAATTTTTATTGATTGATGAATAAAACCCTGAAGGGCAAATTCTGATGTAGGAGTTAATGCCATGCTGAAGGCCGCTACAGCAAAAGAAACCTCTGAAACTTAAACCTTGTAAGGGCCCATAAACCAGAGATATGAATATCACAAAGACCTAACCTGATTTATATCTAAATTGAGCGATTTCGTAGCCGCAACCTCAAAGCTTAGCTCTGTGAGGTTGCGTAACTTACACAAATCCATCAGGTGATGTAAAACGCAGGCTAAAGCCAGTGGCTACAACGGCATGTAAAATAAAATCGCTCAATTCAGGTTATAAAGTATTTGTTAATATGTTATCCATTTTCTACTCTCTTTTCTCAAGAGAAAGATGTGTTTTTTCTGAACGGCTGTTTTAAGAAGACTTCCCAGAAAACCCACAAATGTAATTTTCTTCAAGATGGGAAGCGCTAACCATCCAACGGCAAGATGCCTTCCCAGACCCACGACTTCGCCTAAAAGTTTTGGGTGATACGATTTTCTCATCCCCCCGGAAATATCCGCATAGATATTGTTTGCTGCCAGCCGTCCCTGCTGCAATGCAAACTGGGCGGCAGCGGGAACAGCCTCTTTTGAGTAAGAATTCACTGCAAGGGCATTATCGCCGATGGCATATATGGATGGATAGCTTTCTACTTGAAGAAACTCGTCCACAATAATACGTCCTAATTGTCCAATTTTCATTCCGCTTCGTTTTGCGAGCTCCTGTATGCGAATACCACCCGTCCAAATCACCGTCTTCGTTCTCAATACCTTACCCGATGAAAGAGTGACGGTGTCAGGAGTACGACTGACAATTTTTGTTTCCGTTATGATTTTTATACTCTTTTCAAGAAGTTTTTTATGAATACGCGCCGCAAAGGATTCATCCATTTTTGACATTATGTGACTGCCCGCTTCAATGATGATAATTTCAACCTCTTGAGGATTAACATGGTAGTTACAGATACACTGAGCAGCATGGTCGGCAAATTCAGAGGCAAACTCTATTCCTGATAAACCGCCACCGCCGATGATAAACCGGAGCATATCCCTGCGTCGTTTCTCAACAGGCTCTGACGCCGCACGCGCACAGAGCCTGGTAATATAGTCATAAATCAGTTGAGCATCACTTAATGTCTGAAGCGGAAAAGAATTTTCCCGCAATCCTGGAATATTATAAAAATTTACCTGACTTCCAAGCGCTATCGCCAGATAATAAAATGATAGAGACTCGCTTCCCATGTAGACGCTCTGTTTAGCAGAATCAATCCTGGTTACTTCTCCAAGATGAAAAAAAATGTTTCTTCTCTGTATAATGCGGTCAATAGGAATGGTCACCTCTGTCTTACGGATGGCGGCCTCATGCAGTTGCGTTTTGAGCGTGTGGTAAGGATTTTTATCAATAAGATGTATTTGATAATTGTGATGTTTATGGAACAGCCTTGCTAATCGCAATGCAGCCGTAATTCCTCCATAGCCAGCTCCAATCACAACAATATTCTTTTTTGTTTCCATGATTATTATTTTGCTCTATATTCTTCTCTTACTGTAACCAATTAGATTCTGTAATTGGATCAAGCTTTTTCATCTCTTCTATCACCCTTTTGTGAATCATTTGTATCCTCAACTTCCAATGAACTTTCAACAAACTGTACTTTCCCCTCCAGCACACAGCCTTTCTGCAGCGGTTGACATACTTTTTTCAATCTTATACATTCATCTTTTTTTAGATGCGGACAATCCCAACTCATTTTGTTTTCAGCGCCTCCAAAAGCGTTTGTGCGTTATTTCTTTCTTCATCTCTGGCAGCATATAATAGAGTAACCTTTTTGTTCTTCCCTAAATTTATCAATTGTTCCAAGAGATCATTTTTATATTTCAATTCCTCAAGGTAACGATCCTTAAACTCCGGCCATCGCTCTTCTTTATGAGCAAACCACTTCCGGAGAGTATTGCTGGGAGCAATCTCTTTCATCCAATAATCGATCCTGGCTTTCTCCTTTTTAAGACCTCTCGGCCAGAGACGATCAATCAAAACTCGTGTGCCATCATTTTTAGCTGATTTTTCATAAACCCGTTTTGTTACGAACATTTGACAATAATCCTTACAGTTTGTCCTGACGATATGAAGACTGAGTCATAAACAATTTTTAAAATGAGTATACCGACAGGGCAGACGTGGGCACAATATTTGAGTAGTAACTATATAAGCGTACCTAACAAATATTATACAAGAAATCAATCTACTTTGTGGAATGATTGGGAAATATTATCCATGGTTAGATCATGACGATTTTGTGATTTATCAAATTTTCTGTTTGCCAAATTTAATTGCTCACTTTGTTCCTTGAAATAATTCATAATCTTTTTCTGATGCCTCTTTATATTATCAAAATCATTAATCAAATTAGGCCTTCGGCAACTATTATTTCTCGACTCCGTTCGAAATGACGTTACACTGAGCGAAGCCGAAGTGTGTTAACATTGAAATTCCTATGCATCAAATTATACTTACACTAATCTTCCCTAATTCCTCTTTTTCTGGGACAATGCAAATATCCTCGTAACAGATATTATTTTTTCTATACAGGAATCTTTTCATAAGAAAAGGACATACCGTTGAGGTGAACACGATCGCCATAATTAGAGAAGAAAATACCGTATCGTTAAATATTCCGGCATCACTCCCTATTCCAGCCAAGATCAGGGTTCCCTCAAGCTTCATCGCCATTCCAAAACCAACAACAAGACGCTTTGTGCCTTTCTCAATGGGGCAAAGCCCGCAAAACAGCTTTCCTATGAGAGCCGCACATGTGATAGCAAGACCAAGAAGTATAGCGTCCGGATTTAAAAAACTTTCTACATCTACCAGCGCCCCTACTCTAACAAAAAGTATCGGCACGAGAAGCACATAAAATGGCTTGATAAAGGATTCAACGTTACGGTGTTCTTTATCTTCAGAATTTCTCAACTTTACATTGCGCAGAAACAAACCGGCAATAAATGCCCCTATTACCGTATGGAGCCCAACTGATCCAAACATGAAGGCCATTAAAAGAGACAAAATTACAATGATAGGTATGTTCAGTCCCTCTGTTAATTTTTTTGTCAGGAAATTGCCAAATTTCTCACCATACTTAAATATGATTATTACAGCAGTTATCAGGAAAAGAAACGCAATGCCAAAGCTGACTGCTATACCGAACAGGGAAACACCGCCTTCTACAACAATTCCACTGACTACGCCAAAGCTTAATATTACAATAATTTCAGTAAGAATCGTTGCGCCCACTATCACCCTTCCCTCTTGAGTATTCATTATCTTTAACTCATTCAGGATTGCAAATAACAACCCGGCACTTGTACTGCAGAGAACAATAGACAAAAGCACCTTTGAGCCGTTTGAGATATCGGGGAGAAGAAAATTGCTTACGATAATTCCTAATCCGGCAGGAACAGCCATCCCTCCGAAACAGACAAGAACAGAAGATACTCCTACCCGCATTATTGCCCTCAGATCCGTGTGAAGACCGGCTGTTAAAAGAAGCAACAATGTCCCAAAGTAAGATAGCATCTTCAGGAATGGCATTGTCTTCAGGAAATCAAAATAATCAGGACCGGTAATAAGATAAAAGTTTCCCAGGACCAGCCCCATTATTAATTTTCCTACAACTCTGGGAAGGCCTATCATCCTTGCAATCCATCCCCCTATTTTGGCAACGATAAGGACAAAGGCAACCGCGAGGATAATGCTTTGGGTTGGATCTGCAGGCCAGATTTTCCATGTAGAACTTGTCTCCTCCTTTTCTGTTATTTCTCTAACCGGTTTTTGTGGACCCGTTTTCACATTGCCAATTGCCAGGTAATCGACTGGCGGTTTTTCTTCCTGTAAAAGTAAAATACCTTTCTCAACAGGTATGATTCTCTGCTGCTCATCAATGACTTTAGACGATTGCTCCCGCTTCTCTTCTTTGACCAATGATTCTCCTTCATCGGAAGAATAAACAGAGAGCGCTGCTTTAGATGTGGAAGAAAGGGGTTCCTTTGCTTCTATTTCCGAGAGCACGTCCTTATCTGTAATAATCCCTTGTTTATCTTCAGTGACAGGAGATGCCTTCTCTGAAATTTCATTATCCTTGATTTCAAACTCAGAAAGATCTTCCTTTTTATAAACGGTTTTTGGAAATGGTTCCAATAAATGAGAAGATATACCCTCCTCTTTTATATCCTGAAACGCCTTTTCATCGGTATCCACCTGGTGACTAATTAGCGGTTTTTCTTCCTCAGGGGAAGTTGATTTCTTTTCATCAGGGGCATTCTCCTGCTGTCCGTTCTCTACAACCGATGCTTGATCTTCCTTTTTTTTCTCAATTAATTCTTCAATTAAGGATACTTCTTCATCGGAGGAAGGATTGGAAGGCGTCATCGAAGATGCGACAGAAGGAACATTCTCCTCTGCAACAAGTTTTTGTTCATCCTTATTAATAGAGGAATTTTCCTGAAGGTCTTTCCCATCTTCAATCTCAGAAGAATGAATTCGCTCCTCAACAATATCAGGAGAAGGGTGTTCATCTAATGTGGGTAACTGTATTCCACTCTGCTCCATAGATGGAGATTGTGTCTCCATCGCTGTTATTTCTTTAGCCGGTTCTTGCGGATATGTTTCCTCTTTGCCGATTGGCTGATAATCAATTGGTGATTTTTCTTCCTGTAAGAGTAAAATACTTTCCTTATCAGGAATGATTTCGTGCTGCTCATCAAGGACTCTAGCAGATTGTGCGCCTCCTTCTTTGACCAATGATTCTCCTTCACCGGGAGAATGAGTAGAAAGTACTGTTGTGGATGTGGCAGAAGGGGGTTCCTTTGCTTCTGTTTCCGAGAGCACATCCTTATCTGTAATAATCCCTTGTTTATCTTCATTGACAGGAGATGCCTTCTCTGAAATTTCACTATCCTTGATTCCAAACTCAGAAAGAGCTTCCTTTTCATAAACGGTTGCAGGAAAAAGATCTGATAAAGGAGAAGAGATATCCTTCTCTTTTATATCTTGGGACGCTTTCTCCTCGGTATTCACCTGGTGACTAATTAGTGGCTTTTCTTCCTTAATTAATGGTGCTTCTTCATCAGGGGAAGGATTAGAAGGCGTCATCTGAGATGCGGCAGAAGGAATATTCTCCTCTGCAACAAGTTTTTGTTCATCCTCATTAATAGATGGATTTCCCTGAAGGGTTTTCCCATCTTCTATATCAGAAGAAGGAATTTTTTTCTCCACAATATCCGGAGAAGATTGTTCATCCAATGTGGACAACTGTTTTTCACTCTGCTCTATAGCTGGAGATTGTGTCTCCGAAGCTGTTGATGCTGCCAGTGAATCTCTTTTTTCTGTTTCTGTATTATTTGAAGAAATCTTATTATCTGTAACATTTGATTGACGGTTTTTGTCAACAGATAATTCTTTCTGGACATCTTTTTCTTCCCCTGTTACGGAAGTAACAGGGTCACCCTTTTTAATAACGGTCTGATGAGATTCTGCTTCTGTGTCAAAAGATTGTGTCTCTTTATTATTATTGACAGGAACCTGCTCCCGACCCTTCGCTTCCGACACACTCTTCGCTTTTCCCTGGTCTGGCCATATCCAGGCAACAGGATTACCATGAAGGTACAGAGATACATTTTCTGCCCTTCCCTGTGGCAACCATGTCCCATATGAGCAAAACAGAAAAATTAATAGTATTGTAAATACCTGTTTAAACTTTATAGTGTGCATAATATGAGAATAATCCAAAGGCTTTATGGCTGTTTTTGACGGTTTTTGTAGTTAACTGCATTTTCGCCAAACAGAAATAAGTATATAATAGTTTACTTATTTGTCAAGATAAAGTAAATAATCGTTTACTTGTAAATGATATTTTATATAATAAAATAACACAGATCATTAAGAATGAGTTCCCTTAAAAAAAATTGATTATTCAAGCTGGTGGTCAAGAAGCGCTTTTGGTGAAACATGTCATAAAGAGAGGTCTGAGAACAAAAAAAAGATAATAGTAAGATAACCGGCAGGCCGAAAAGCACTATAAATTAATGGAAGATATATGGGGCTGATAATCTTTGGTTGTCCAAATCGTGCAGGCAAAAAAATCATCAATTTCTATGCCCTATTTATTTTGCAAAACTCATATCAATTTATTATAAAAGGAGGCGCTGTGTGCAAACGAGAAAATCTACCAAGATCAGAAGAGAGCAGATTGTAAATATTATTCGAAGAATAATTTCCTCTAAAGGTATTGAAGACGTTACCATAAGTGAAATAGCGATGCATATGGGGACCACCAAAGGGGCTATTTACCGGCACTTTAAGAGCAAAAGGGATATATTGAATCTTTTAATAGAGAATATTGAAGAAACGCTCATGGAAGTTATTGATAAATCAATGGATAAAGATCCTATCCAATATCTGAAAAACATCCTGCTTAAACAGCTCACTCTGGCCAAAAATCGTCGCAAGACGTCATTGATTGTTATTCTGGGAGCGATGCAATTCAGTGATCCTTCCATAAAAAAAAAGATTTCACAATTGATAGAAAAGTATTTACGCAGAATAGAAGAAATCCTTTCAAAGGCTATACAGTCAGGAATGGTAAAAAGTGAAATTAATCCAAGAACATCTGCTATAGCCTTTTTTGGACTTATCCAATCCAGTATAACGATGTGGTCATATAAAAAGTTTAATTTTGTACCGGAAGAATTGCATATGCAATTGTGGAATATATATCATCAGGGAATTGAGGTTTAGCTCAATACTAAGGACTACAGCAAAAGGATCAAATCCATATTATCATAAAGAAAGGAAACACTAAATGAACCTGATTAGTAATGCGATCAAAGATCTCCATCCCGCCTATTTTACCATGGTAATGTCGACGGGCATAATTTCCATTGCATCCAAACTATTAGGTTTTACAGGTATTGCATACGCTCTCTTTTACATAAATATCATCGCCTACACAATTCTTTTAACTTTCCAGATAATACGTGCAGTTATGTACTGGGACTATCTATACAAAGACCTTTGCAACCCGGAACTCAGTTTAGTCTTCTTTACGATTGTTGCAGGCACAAACATACTGGGGTCGCAATTTGTTATTATCGTAAATCAACCGGAAACAGCAAAGATCTTCTGGTATTTTGGTATATTTCTCTGGACGATTGTCTCATTAACTGCATTCAGCTTGCTATTTATTAAATGCACTGAAGGACTTGAAATGGTAATGCATGGAGGCTGGCTATTAGCTACTGTAGGAACACAATCCGTGGTTGTTCTTGGCGCTATACTTGCTCCCGAATTTGGAAGCTATGGAAGTTTCGTTATATTTTCTTCCTTAGTATGGTGGATAATTGGTGCATACCTCTATGTAACTTTAATGACAATACTTTTTTACAGACTAATATTTTTCAAGATGTCTCCTGAGACAATGGTACCAACTTACTGGATTAACATGGGTGCAATTGCCATCACCTCTCTGGCAGGTTCAATATTATGCATAAGCATTTCAAAAACAGACGGAGCTGACCATGATTTCTTAATATTCATAAAGGGATTCACGTTATTTTTCTGGTCAATCGGCACATGGTGGATACCAATTTTGATAATTTTAGGAATCTGGAAATATGTTTTTCGCAGGACATCATTTAAGTATAACCCGCTTTACTGGGGTATGGTCTTCCCCTTAGGTACGTACACAGCCTGTACATTTAAACTTTCGCAAGCTATACATACTCCATTTATCTCAGACATTTCAAAATATTTTATCTATCTTGCTTACATTGCATGGACAATTATATTTGTCAGCATGATAGTTTTCATGCTGAAGGCCGCTATTACAAAAGAAGCTGCCGCAACCCAACCTGGACGAGCCAGCCGCTAAAGACGCCCCGGAGAACAGCTCAAGGTCCGCTCCAGGTGGGAAACCGAAAATGGATAAATTTCTGATCTGTTCCGGTTCGTACAGGTTGTTAAATGAAAGCTGTCTACCCGTGCGATGC
>JAIQZU010000024.1 GCA_021776915.1 Candidatus Scalindua sp.
CTACAAAGCCTTCCGCAGAGACGTGCTCAACAAACTGACCCTCGAATCAAACGGCTTCGGTTTCGATCCGGAGTTTACGGTCAAAGTGGCCCGCCTGGGACTAATGATTCGCGAGGTTCCGGTCAGCTACCATCCGCGCAGCTTTCGGGAAGGGAAAAAGATCACCTGGCTCGATGGGCTGAAGGCGGTGGCCGCCTTGTTTTGGTTCAAATATGCCAGAAGCATCTGAGGTTCTCATGACAGCCGGGGCGGGACAGGGCCATGAATTGTACTCACAAGTCCTGCCCAGAGGTTGGTGGTAAGATGTTCAGAATGCTGGATCCGGGAGAAATAAATTCCCGGGCTATGATGTTTGCATAACAACTAATTGTTGGTATATAACTTCATGTGCTCAATCTGTTAGAGTCCGGCGTCATTGGCAGCCGGGTTCACTCTCATATCCATATTTTAGAAAATTTCTCCAGGCGCACCCTTGCAAGATCCTGACGTATCGTCGGCAAAGCGGATATCCGTTTCAGGCGGGCTTGTTTTTGAAAACAAAGTGAACGTGGAGCTTGATGTATAAGACCAAATCCGGGCCGCAGTTTCTGCTTGCTACAGCGCTTGTGCTTCTGTGCCTGACATCCCGTCTGCCGGCACAGAGTTCCTCAGCGCCTCGCCAGAATGCGCGCTGGCTGGAAGCCGGCACACCATACATAAAGAATTTCACCTACGCTGACTACAATGCCCACGTACAGCACTGGTCGATTGTGCAGGACAAGCGGGGTGTTATGTACTTTGGTGCGAATCATGGCGTGCATGAGTTCGACGGCGCATCCTGGCGCGTAATTGCGATGCCCAATGTCTCAATCGTCCGTTCTTTGGCCACGGATGACAGCGACCGAATCTATGTAGGCGCCCAGGATGAATTCGGCTACTTGAAACCGGATGTCCGTGGTGAAATGCAATATGTTTCCCTGGTTTCAAATGTCCCGCTGCAAGAACGTTCCTTTGGTGACGTAAGAAATGTCGTGGTCACGGGCGAAGAAGTTTGGTTCCGGTCCAATTCGCACATTTTTCGGTTGTCAGGACATCCCGCTCCGGATAATGACCAACCGCAACTGCAGGTGTGGCATTCGAACACGAAATTTTTCGGCGCGTTTGCGGTACAGGATCGATTTTATGTGCAGCAAGAGGGTGCCGGGTTGATGACCATGGCCGGTGATTCTCTAAGTCTCATGCCGGGTGGCGAAAAGTTTGCCGATGTTAGAATTTATTTTATTCTGCCGTTCAGTACCGGCTCAAAGACGGCAATGGCTCCTGGCGCGCAGACAGATAGTATGAGCCGGACAAGAGACGAACAAACCCTCCTGGTCGCAACCCGGGAAGGTCTGTTTTTGTTTGATGGCAAAACCTTCCAACGCTTTTACACTGAAGCCGATACCTTCATACGTGAACAGCGGTTGCAGCATGGCGCCTGGCTAAGCGACGGTTCTCTTGTATTGGCTACCGAACGACGCGGCGTTGCCATTGTGGGCCGTCAGGGTCGCTTACAGCGAATTCTCGACAAGACCAGCGGTTTGCGCGATGTTCATGTCAAGTTTGTTTATGAGGACCAGCGGCAGGGATTGTGGCTAGCGCTGAATGGAGGTGTAGCACGCTACGAAATTCAGCAGCCCCTAACTTTGTATCAATCCACGCCCGGGATAGAAAACGGCGTTGTTGCCATCACGCGACATCAGGGCCGCCTGTACGTTGCCACGGGGCTTGGTATCTATTACCTGCAGCCGGCCGCAACTCCCGGCGGACCACCTGTTTTCAAGCCTGTAACCGGAATAACAGCCCAATGCACTTCCTTGCTGTCCGCGGACGAGTTCTTGTTCGCCGGCGCGCAGGACGGCCTTTACCGGATCGAGAATAAGCGCGCGACCCTGCTCCTGCAAGAGAATATCTCATGCCTCTATCGATCTAAACGCGACCCCACAAGAATTTACGTGGGACTCTACGATGGCCTGGGGCGACTAGAACTCGCTAATGGTCAGGCGGAGTTCATCGGTAAGTACCCTGGCATTGCAACCTCCATCAGTTATGTCGCCGAGGATGATGCTGGCTCCCTGTGGCTGACAACTCGCTATCGAGGTCTTTGGCGCTTACTGAATCCGTCCCGCCCTGGCCCTTTGGATCAAACCAGGCAGAGCAAGGGCATTCTACGCTATGGCCCGGGGAATGGGCTGCCAAATGGTTGGATTAACCTGCTTGAAGTTGATCAAAGAATTCTGTTTGGCACCGCCGAGGGACTGCGGCGGTTTGATCCAATCGGTGAAGTTTTTCTCCCGGATTCCACCTTTGGCGCTGCCTTTGCGGGTACTGCGTGCTCTCCTGGAGAAGTAACCGTTCCCGATCCGCAAGGGCGTTACTGGACCCAGCGCCATTGTGGTGCGCGAAGCGAGATAGGCGTCTTATCACCAGCGGCAGACGAGACCTATTCCTGGCAAAGCAGCCGGCTCGCACGAACCACGACCTTTGGCCCGGTGTTCTCGATTTATCCCGAAGCGACTCTTGCGGGAGTGGTCTGGTTCGCCGGCAGCGAGGGAGTCGTGCGGTATGATGCGGCGTTGGAGCCGCAGGATAGCCTTGATTACGTGACGCTGGTGCGCAGAGTGACGGCCAATGACACCGCGGTGGTTTTTGGAGGGACTTCAACTTCCGAAGATATAAACTTCAAATCTGCTACGCCTGCGGGGCTCGCACTTCTGCCATATACCCGGAACAATCTGCGTTTCGAATACGCTGCCCCTTTTTACGATGGAATGGCAGAAAATCGCTTCCAGTATTTTCTGCAAGGCCTCGACCAAGGCTGGTCGGAGTGGACACGGGACACCTGGAAGAACTACACTAACCTGGGGGAGGGCGACTACAGTTTCCGCGTGCGCGCAAAAAACATCTATGGCCATGTCAGCAAAGAAGGCGTGTTTGAGTTTACCATTCTGCCGCCCTGGTACCGTACCTGGTGGGCCTTTTTGATTTACACCGTCATGAGCGGCTTGTTTTTCTACGGCATCGTCCGGAGTGGCCGAAGCGGGATGCAGCGCCGGCATCAGCGCGAATTAGAGCATGTAGAGTATCGGAAATTGCAGGAACTGGATCGTCTCAAATCTGACTTTTTTGCCAATATCTCGCACGAGTTTCGCACTCCCCTTACGCTGATTCTCGGGCCAACGGAAGACTTGATTTCAGAGGCCGCCGGCGAAAGGGCCAGGCGAAAAGCGACACTGGTGCAGCGTAATGCCCAGCGTTTGCTGCGGCTCATAAATCAACTTTTGGACCTTGCCAAGCTGGAGACCGGCAAGACAAGCCTGCAGGCCAACCCCGGCGATTTCATCCGGTTTATGCGGGGGCTGGTCATGTCGTTTGAATCGTGGGCTAAGCGCAAACAGATCAAGCTGGTGTTTGAGCATAGCGCATTCCTCCCGGCCGCTAGCGATGACCAGTCGTCACAGCAAGCGTACTTTGACCCGGATGTAGTTGAGAAAATTCTTACGAACTTGCTGTCCAATGCACTAAAATTTACGCCCGATGGTGAACATATAACCGTGAAGTGCCGGTCAATTGTGGATTGTAGGCATGACACGGTGAAAGCTGCCGGAGAATGTGTATTCCGGAGCACACAATGCGAAGCCAATGTCCGGCAGTTGCGCGCCGGCCGGCGGCAAGGCGCCTGCGACAACAACTGTGTTGAAATCACCATAGAAGACACCGGCATCGGCATCCGGACTGAGCGCCTGCCCTATATTTTCGACCGTTTCTACCAGGGGGATAGTGCCAGCACGCGGGAGCATGAAGGCACGGGCATTGGCCTGGCCCTGGTAAAGGAGCTGGTGGAGCTGCACAACGGCAGCATTGAGGTGCAAAGCCTGGAGGGTCACGGAACGATTTTTTCAGTTTGTCTGCCGCTGGGCAAGGGTCATTTACAGCAAGATGAAATTGCCGCCCCCAAAGTAGGCGCTAACGGCGATCCGCATTTGCATGTGTCTCAACTAGAATCGTCAACTGAACCTGTTGCAGATCCCGCCGCCATTACTCTGTCCCCGGCGAGTGAGGAGGATGAGCTGGGTCTCGATGACACCATTATCCTCATTATCGAAGATAACGCCGACATGCGCGCCTACATCCGCGGGCACCTGGAGCCGGGCTATAAGGTTGTCGAAGCGAAAGACGGCGCCGAAGGTATCGCCAGGGCCACGGAAACCATCCCAGACCTGATTATCAGCGATGTGATGATGCCCGGCAAGAACGGCTACGAAGTATGCGCGGTTTTGAAACAGGATGAAAGAACCAGTCACATTCCGGTTATTCTTCTTACTGCCAAAGCGACCGCGGAAGAGAAACTTACCGGCCTCGAAACCGGTGCCGATGCATACGTGCTAAAACCGTTTCGCGCCAAAGAACTATTGGTGCAGGTGAAAAATCTCATCGAGCTGCGCCGCAACCTGCGCGACCGTTTCACCGGGGCAGGCATGCTCGCCTCCGGCGAAGCAGCCGCAACTACTGTTGATCGGCAGTTCATCCGGCGTTTGCAGGAGATTGTCACCACAGACCTGGAAGACGAAGACTTTGGAGTCGAGACGCTGACCCAGGAAATCGGCATGAGCCAGCCGCAACTGTGGCGCAAGCTCTCGGCATTGACCGGACAATCCCCCAGTCAGTTTATTCGCTCCGTCAGGCTGGAGTATGCAAAGCAGTTGCTGCAGGAAAATAGCGGTAATGTCAGCGAAATTGCCTTCGCAGCCGGGTTTAAGAATCTATCCTATTTTTCCCGTTGTTTTCGCGAGAAGTTTGGTAATCCGCCTTCTTTTTACCTTGGAAAGAAGTAGCGGGTTGGTGGGCGGTGCATGCGAAGGAAAATACAAATTTCATCCTCCTTTTCAACTTCCAAAATCTAAAATCGCTAATCCTTGTTCTGATATCGTTTGTCAGGTTCTGTCGGGCAAGGATTAACGATTAGCGATTTCTGATTTAGCCGCGAGGACACCCCAAAAACCGTCGACCTATTCGGCAAGCTCAAGCTCCTGGTCTTGTTCCGCAACAAGTTAACCTGCCTTAACAGAATATGCCCGTATCGTGCAAACTGTCTGCGTGATGAATGATTTGTGTCAAAGATTGAATGCAGAGTGTTAGACAATCAGCCCTGCATTTTCATATATTTACGTGGCTCAATAGTGGTAACACCGCTACTACACGCAATTGCCCGGCTGCTTCTGCCGGGCAGACGATTTTCTGAAATACCCTGTCACATCTTAAGGAAGCGAAGGGGAACCTGAGAAACGCCAGGGACAGGTAAACAGGTTCAACATCAGGGAGATCATCTAACAAGGAGACCGCACCATGCACGTTCTTACTGTGAAAAAAGCCATGTTCAGATTATGCATTTTAGGATTGCTGTTGCTGGCAGTCCCGCTTTTTGCCCAACCCTTCCCGCCGGAACTCAGCATCAACGACGTCGAAGTGACCGAAGGGCCCAATGCTGCTGCCATCTTTACCGTGAGTTTGAACCAGGCCAGCGCGCAGGCGGTAAGCGGTAAATTCTTCACCACTGACGGCTCCGCGCTTGCGAACGTGGATTACACGGAATTCACGCTCGCAACCAAACCCTTCTTCAGGATTCCGGCAGGTGAGACATCTACAACCATCTCTGTGCCGATTACCGATGATGGCGTTCAGGAACCAACCGAGACATTCCAGGTGACCCTGGCTGATGTCTTCGGAAATGCAATTATCAAAAAGGGCACCGGCACCGGCACGATTTTGGACGACGACCTGCCGGAACTCTCCATCAGTGATTTAACCGTCTCAGAAGCTGATGGGAGCGGAAGCTTTGTAGTTAGTCTTTCCCGCGCGAGTAGCATGCGACTAATCGCAGTAGTTGCAATAATCGACGGCAGTGCCATTAATGGAGTTGATTTCAATACGAAATCCCGGCAGGGCAGCGTTTTTGCACCGGGCCAAACGTCCAGACTGGTCAATATTTCACTCATAGACGACACTCTGATTGAAGGTACCGAAACCTTTTCGGCCACCCTGAGCGTGAGCTCCGCTTCCGTAGGGAAGGTAACCATCAAAGATGGCGAGGGCGTCGGCACGATTTTAGATGATGATGCCCCGCTCCCGGAACTCTCCATCAACGACGTGCGGGTGCCGGAAAACGGCGGCTTTGCCGTCTTTAGCGTGAGCTTGAACTCGGTCAGCACCAGGCCGGTAAGCGTTACTTACCTCACTTCCAACGGCACGGCTGATGCCAATGTGGATTACGTACCGTCCGGCGGCGTGGCCACTATTCCACCAAACAAGAGTTCCACCACCATCTCCGTTAAGATTACCGATGATTCGGTTACGGAGCCGAACGAGACATTTACGGTGCTCCTGAGCAAGCCAGGCGGCGCTACGCTGAGCAAGAAAAGCACCGGCACCGGCACAATTGTAGACAACGAGGTTCGGATATTCAGTGTCAACAGAGTAGAGGTGCCGGAAAATGGCGGGTTTGCGGAGTTTACTGTCAGTTTGAGCGCGATCAGCACCATCGATGCGAGCGTGTCTTTTGCGACCCTGGACGGCACGGCCTTGAGCGGAGGCAAAAGTCCTGATTACACATCTACCAATGTCACTGCGGCTATCCCCGAAGGTAGATTGTCCACCACTATCCGGGTTCCTATTATCGATGACAACCTTGAGGAACCGAATGAAAGATTCACTGTACGCCTGAGCAATCCAATCGGCGGTGGCTTTAGCAGGTTCGGCGGCTCTATCGGCAGCGGCACTATTTTGGATAACGATAAAGCGAAACTCCCGGAACTCTCCATCGACGACGTCAAAGTGAACGAACCCGGCAAGTTTGCGATCTTTACCGTAAGTTTGAGCTCAGCCAGTTTACGAACCGTAACGGTTGCCTTCACCACTACAAACGGCACGGCGATAGCTGGTGTCGATTATAAGGCGTTGCGGAGCGGGGTCAGGATACTACCCAAGACGAAATCGGCCAAAATTTCCGTACCGATTATCAATGATTTGAAACCGGAGCCAACTGAAGACTTTTTTGTTAAGTTGAGCGGGGCGAGCGGCGCAGTTCTTGGCAAGAAGAGTACCGGCAAGGGCACGATTTTCGATGACGATAAAGCTCCCCCGAAGCTGCCGGAGATCTCCATCAACAACGTCAAGGTGAACGAAAATGGCAAGTTTGCGGTCTTTACCGTGAGCTTGAATTCGGTGAGCACGAATGCTGTGAAGGTTGCTTTTTCTACAATGGACAATACAGCCAGAGCGCCGGGAGATTACAAAAAGTTTGCCAGTGTTGCGACAATTCCAAAGGGCAAGTTGTCGACGACCATTTCCGTTCCGATAGTCGACGACAATGTTCATGAGCCGACTGAGACATTTTTTGTGAACCTGAGCAAGCCCTTTGGTGCAGTGCTCGGTAAGAACAACCTCGGTACCGCCACGATTTTGGACAACGATAAGAAGCAGTCTTCGTCTCACGATTTTCTTTTCCTGGCTGACAAATCCATCAAACGCGGACGCAATATCACGGCCGGCAACATCCATTCTAACGGCAAGATCGAGTTCGCCAAAGGCAACAAGGGAAAAGTCGACCACACGGGCAATGTCACGGCCGGTAGCGACATCAAGCTGCGGAGCCGAAACCACATAGCCGGTGACGTGATTGCGGGGCGTAGGCTACGGTTGGGTAGCGTGACAATTAGCGGTGTTGCGGAGGACAACGCCGCTGTTTCTGATGTGCGGTTTAGCCTGCAGTCTTTCAGCGCCAATAAAGATGATCGAAAGGTCAAGAAAAACCGGAGGCTGACCCTGGCGCCGGGCATTTATGGCAAGGTCAAGTTAAGTAAGGGGGCCCGGTTGGAGCTGAGTCACGACGGCAAGAGCGGTGTGTATTTTTTCGATCGGCTGGATATCAATAAGGGTTGCACGCTGGAAATCGATGTGAGCAACGGTCCGGTGACCCTCAATGTGGTTTCTTTGTTCAAGTTCCGCAGCCGCAGTGAGATGATCCTTTTGCCGGGCGGTAAAAACAACTCGGAGAAAGTGACGGTGAACTATCTGGGCAAAAAGATGACGTTCGGTAGCAGCGTAAAATTTTCAGGGACAATACTTGCGCCCAACGCGCAAGTATCATTCTCAAAGAACGTCAGTTTCCGAGGCGCCGTTTGCGCCAACCAGATCATTTCGCGTAGTGGCTGCACCTTCCTGCATCACAACGCAAGCATCAACCCGCAAAACGTGAAACCGGATGATGACAAGACAGGTGAACCAAAGCTGACGTTGACGTTCGACGATGACCAGCTTCTCCCGGTTGAGTTTGAGTTGGGTGCCAATTATCCCAATCCTTTCAACCCGACAACGACCATCGGCTTTGCGCTTCCGAAGGATAGCGAAGTCAAGCTGACGATTTACAACATCCGTGGCCAATTGGTACGGACATTGGTTTCAGCTCCGCTGAACGCCGGGCGCCATAGCCGCATCTGGGACGGCAGAGACCAGCGTGGCGCACAGGTTGCGACAGGTACCTACATCTACCGTATCCAGGCAGGCGATTTTGTGGCCACCAAAAAGCTCATGCTGATGAAATAGTATCAAATGACCCATGATGTCCGGGTGCCGGGCACTTGTACAGTGTCCGGCACTTGCTATTTAGAAAGACCCAGGTGCTGGTTTTTTATGATTTCTCGCATATCCATCCCCAGGCAATTTGCTCAGATGTCAAGATAGTGACACGGTCACATTTGAGCTATCCACTCCCTCGAAGATTCCCTCGCGCTGCCAGGGTTTTGTGATGCCGCAGTCCGTCACTTTGCAGTTAAAATCACTTTAGATCCAAAGCGAGAAATGTGAAATATTGGGATACGGCAGAGAAGATAGAACACACGAACCCTTGGGTAAAATGGCTGCAGTTTGGGGCAAGTGTGTGTATAGTTTGCAGGGCGAAACAATATCGGTTTCTTTTAAACGAAAAGGCGTGCAATCTCTCTATTGACACTATCTGTCATTATCCCGGTGCACAGAGGCGGCGAGGATTTTCGCAACTGTCTGACAGCGCTGGCTGCCACAAGCTGTCAGCCGGATGAAATCATCATCGTTGCGGACGGCGGCATGGCCGGAACGCCGTATCCGGATCCGTCTCTGGCGGCAAAAATTATTGAGACCCCGAAACGCAGCGGCCCGGCCCGGGCGCGCAATGTCGGCGCGCAGCAAGCCACCGGCGATATCCTTTTCTTTTTCGACGCCGACGTCGCCATCCAGCCAGATACGATTCAAAAGGTGCTGGCTGCTTTCACTGCCGTTCCGGGATTGGCCGCGCTGTTTGGCTCTTACGACGACCTGCCCGGCAAACCCAATTTTCTTTCGCAGTACCGGAATTTACTGCACCATCACGTTCACCAGGCTGGTAAGGAAGACGCCTCTACTTTCTGGAGCGGCTGTGGCGCGATCAGGCGGGAGATTTTCTTCGAGGTAGGCGGTCTTGATGAAAAACGGGTTGACAAAATCGAAGACGTCGAGCTGGGTTATCGTTTAAACAAGGCCGGCCAC
>JAIQZU010000025.1 GCA_021776915.1 Candidatus Scalindua sp.
GTCTTCATTCTTTCTGATAACAAGTGTCGGGTAAGAAACCCGACCTACGCGTAATAATTTAATATTTTTGTAGGGCGGGTTTCCCCGCCTGAATAGCGAAGTCGGGCAGGTTACCCGCCGACTTTGAAATTCCTATACACCGAGTTAGGTCGCTATCGCGACAAAAGACTATCCTTCGACTCCGCTCAGGATGACGTCACACTGAGCGGAGTCGAAGTGTGATCAATATTATTGAAATTCCTGTGCATTAAATTAATGGTTCTGAGGTCAAAGGAACTTCAAGTTTTCTGATTGAAGAAATTACTGTATTTTGATATATTTGATACCGCAATATGCAAGCGTTGCGGCACTCCATTCTGTATATGATTAATCCAAAGCTTAGGGCCTTTTCATAACAGGGAGTACAAATCTATTCACACAAGGATTACTATACTATAACAGATTAAAATTATTTGTTCTTAAAGCCAACATTTTAACTGAAGAAATTAAAGAATGAAAAACGTTACACTAAAAGTAGAAAAAAAAGAGATCAAGCTCCCTGTGGTTATTGGCACTGAAAAAGAAAAAGGAATAGACATATCTAAATTACGTGCTGAAACCGGTTATATAACTCTTGATCCTGGTTACAACAATACGGGTTCATGCGAAAGTAGTATTACCTATACCAATGGAGAAAAGGGTATTCTGCGCTATCGCGGTATCCCCATAGAAGAACTTGCACAAAAAAGCGATTTTATCGAAGTCGCAGACCTGTTAATATGGGGAAGCCTGCCTACCAAAGCGATGAGAAAAAGATTCACCGATTTGTTAACCAATAATGCTCTTCTGCACGAGGGTCTGAAACACCATTTTGAAGGTTTCCCGTTCGATTCACACCCAATGGCAATGCTTTCGGCAATGGTTAATGCGTTGAGTTGTTATCATCCGGTATTAGCCCTGCCTCATAGCTCCAGGGAAATTGAAAAAGCGGCGGCAATATTGATCAGTAAGATTCGCACCATCACGGCTTTTTCTTACAAGATGTCTCGCGGTGAACCGTTCATCTACCCCAGGCCAGAATTCAGTTATGCAGAAAACCTGTTGCATATGATGTTTTCTTTGCCGCATGAGCCTTATGAAGTTCACCCGGAAGTAAAGCGTGCAGTAGATTTAATCTTGATATTACATGCAGATCACGAACAAAATTGCAGTACATCAACAGTACGCATGGTTGCTTCTTCCGGCGCCAATCTTTTCGCTTCCATATCCGCTGGCATAGCTGCTCTCTGGGGACACCTGCACGGTGGAGCCAATCAGGCTGCGATCGAAATGCTGGAAGAAATTCATTCCGGCAACATGGATCTGAAACAATATGTAAAAATGGCCAAAGATAAAGATAGTAGCTTTCGCCTGATGGGTTTTGGACATAGAGTTTACAAAAATTATGATCCAAGGGCACAGATTTTAAAGAAATTATCTAAAAATGTTTTTAGTGTGTTAAAACATAAAGACCCTTTGTTAGATATAGCGCTTGAACTGGAAGAAATTGCATTGAATGATCCTTATTTTATAAAACGTAAATTGTACCCCAATGTAGATTTCTACAGCGGACTTATCTACCGAGCTATTGGTGTACCAAAGAATATGTTTCCGGTATTCTTCGCTATTGGCAGATTACCAGGATGGATTGCACATTGGAAAGAAGCAACTGATAATAACAGATTGCAGATTGCGCGGCCCAGGCAAATATACATAGGTCCAACTAAACAAAGTTATGTGCCAATAAATAAAAGAACTAATAAAAAATTATAATATTGCTCCGTTTTTATTACCCCTCAATTCACTCACACACAGACAATTTGCAGCTTTTGGCAAATAAAAGCTGATTTAAACGGTTTGAACATCATTTCTGTTGTTTAAATACGCAAGCAAGTAACCGCCTACGGGTATTCACACTAAACCACAGCGCATATAATTCGCTATCACTAGATCTCAGGCATAACAAATACGCATATTATGCGCATTTATAGCCATCCACTGCAACAATAAAACTTTTACAAACTTTGCCTGCAATATACAAGGCATTCAAGTTCCATTAGTTATGACGTACTATATATTTAATCTAGTGAAAATATTTTGTAATGGTATATGCTTTGCGATCAGACATTGACATTAGCATTTTCAACTTTTTCAGGAGGGATTAGTTATGACAGTGACAGCAGAAGCTTTTGTAGATCAGTTGCAGAAGGATTGCCTGGAACATCCGGCAATGAAACATTCGTATTTAAAGAGGTTTGAAAACAGGGAGTTGAATAAGGATCATATTAAGTTGTTTGCTGAGCAGTATTATTGCTTTTCACGTCATTTCTCCAGATACCTGGCAGCCCTGGTAGCAATTACACCGGACGAAGCTTCAAGGGCTCCGTTAATTAAGAATCTTCATGAAGAATATGGCGGACGTCAGGAGGAGAAACAGGATATGGATGCAGAACGAACACATCCTGCAATATTCCGTGGATTTTTAAGGTCTGTGGGTATTGACACTTCACCAGAGGCGCTGAATGCAATCAAGCCGTTGCCAGAGACAAAGCTTTTCGTAGACAAGTATCTGAATATAAGGTTTCTCAATTATATAGAGGCATTTGGAGGTATGGGCCCTGGAACTGAATACATCGTACCGCAGATGTATACGCTTGTACGTGAGGGATGCAGGGGCGCCGGCTTGAGCGAGGATGATGTGCTTTTCTTTTCGGCGCACATTGAGTTGGATGTGGAACATGCAGAGGGAATAAAAGATTCTTTACTCCCATTTGCACAGTCGGAAGATCATCAGGAGTTGCTGAGATTCGGCGCAATGGATTTCCTTGATGCCAGAACTGTTTTGTGGGACGGACTGGAAAGGGCAAGCAAATTCTAATACTTGTTTATTCTTTCGTAATAATAAAATATTTTTGAGTCAAGTTAATGCCTTGCCAAAGTAGAATATTATCCCTATTTGCCGACAATAGAATTATGAAGGGTTGGCCATGTTTTTAATATATTATACCAAAATAGTTACCTAATCAGTGAGCATATGCCATAGTCCTGCAAGATAATCTTCAAAATTGATGATACTATTTTTAAGCGGTGGGTAATAGCGCCATAATATTAAAAACGCAGCTACTATAAGAACGCAAATAAAAGATTTTCTACTAATTTCACAATCCTCCTTTTACTACCACTCGCATTATAATTTAAGCTTTACCCTCTCATCCATTTTTTTATAAGTACAAATTTATCTCTTTCCAGCTTTTAGTGATTTAATTTAAGATACTACACAGCATATAAAAGGAACCTTTTATTTCCTATTTCTGATTTTCTGGCTAATAATTATCGTAGACATGTCGATAATATAAATAATATCGAAAATTGTTCATGTTAATAGTTAATCTGTTTCTGCTGTTTTACATAGACTTCCGTATTAAAAGGAGTTTTCGAATGTTCAAAAGATTATCCTGGTTCTTCGTGATTATAACATCTCTATATGGACTAATGACGGTAGTTATTGCCACGGGGATTATAGCCTCCTTTGATAAGTACTTTGTCATAATTATCGCTCCTCTGTGCGGGTTGATAACCGTCGTGTTCAGCATAGGAATTATTTCTGCCATTGATAAGTATTTACTTAGTTTCCGTTACGGTAAGTTAGCAGAAACTGTAAAAGCTGCTCCAAATCGCAAACCTTCACAGGCCGTCAGACTACATCGAGATATGCAATATGCCGCTCCTGTAACGGTAAAGAATTCATCATTTAAAAGAGCTGCGTTTTCGCAACAGAGGCTACTTAAAAGTATGAATCATGTTTAATACAGATGATGCAGTACTTCTTTATTAATAAGTAACTCCTCCAGCGAATTTATGGCAGGAGAATCAGGTTTCATTTGTATTACCTTACTACAGCCCATTTCCTGCCTTCTCAACAACTTCTAAATATTTTTCAAGCATGGATTGAATTATTTGTCATAAATTTCGTTTGACCCCTTCTTTTTAGGATTAAGATCCTCGACCAGTTCGTATAGCCCCCTTCCTTCATAACGGAGCTTACCCATTTCCACGAGTTTGTCCCACACCTCCTGAGGGAAATTATTTGGTGGGCTTATAGCGACAATGCCTGACTTTCGGCCACTACTGAGAGCGCTGCCCAGTGTTGACTCGGCGTCAAGCCGTGTCAGTCTGAGTCGCTTCCTGAATGTCTTAAACGCTTTTTTGAGATAGTCCGGTGTCATGTAGTCATCCGGCACATCGTTACTCATAGTCTTTCTCCTGCTAAATGTTGATTGACTCTTACATTTTTTTTACTTTGTAGCCTCTGGATTTTAATAGATTGATAATGCTGTATTCACCAACCAGATGCCCAACACCAACGATTACAAGTGTTCTCTTGCCGGAACCTATCAATGTTTCAAGATGAGGAATCCAGTCTCTGTTCCTGTCAATGATGAACCTTTTAAATAATCCCGGGTATTCCTTACACATTGACTCTGACAAATGCTTATCTATCCCGGCGTCATCCCCTGTCCTCCATGATTTGATCAGGTCTTCCATGACAACTTGTAATTCCTCTACTTCTCGAATAAAACTTTCTATGATTGATTCGTCAAACTCGTCATCAAGTGAAGAAACTAATTCGACATGCTTGTAAACGTCTTCAAGCCCTCCTGTTTGTTTCCCATCCTTCTTTGCCTTATTACTGAAATACATGTCTAACCCATCCGCAGATGTTATCCCATTCTTTTCCAACTCAAGAGCCAGCAAAGTCATGGTAACCATCCATGGTTTAAAGTTCTGAAACAAAGCGATTGACATGGACCTGTTCCTGCAAAACTTAACTAAAGTTTCGTAGGCATTCCCTGATAACTTTCTCTCAAGAGTATCACCTCCGGTATACATCCCTTTGCTTATCAGCAGAAGTTGAATGTCCTGACTCCTTAGCGCGTCAATATCTGTTTCAAAGATAATCTGGTCAGCATCATCATAAGCCGTTTCAAATTCCTCCGGAAGAGGATAATCAGACTTCCTCAAGACATGGCATGAACCTGCCAGATAAAAAACACTGTTATCAGTATCTAATTTCCAGACGCTCGATTCGGCGTATACAGCAGTAGAGAATACTATCATTACAAAAACAATTATTGCTTTTTTCATAATTAACATTATCCCCCGAGAAATCATCTTCCGGTGAGGAATGAATTCACTATCTTATATTATTAATCACATGTATGATCTGCTCTCTGAATTTTGGCGCTCCACCGTTTGCCGGATGTCTTACTATTGAAGCATCAATACCCATTTCACCCAACTGAATTTTTGACTTTTCACCAACTGCAATGATCTTTGTAACATTAACTGATTTAAGTAATTCTAACATTACCGGTCTGCCTTTTTCGAATTCCTTATCAGAAGGTGTTCTGTTGGACAAAATCCCTTTCTCAGGTTTGTACGGATGCCAGGGGAAAGCATTCCATAAAACAAAGTCTCTCATATCAAATCCTGACGTTATTAATCTCTCCCATACAATCGTTGCTGTGGGCTCAGTAAAACCATCCTTCTTAACAGAAGGCTTGCTTGTACGCCGAGGCTCTATGCCTGAGAATACGTGCCCGGGAGTAATCGATTTGTGTCTCATCTTCCCCAGCAGAATACGTTCAGACGTCATCGGAATTCCGGTGAAGTGTCCGCCCTGATACCCTAGCGCCTCCCCTACCAGAAGATATTTCGCATTTATTCTTTCTGACAGGTATTGCTTAAGCTGTGATAACCTTATAGCTGGTGAATCTGAAACACTATCGTTTTCCTCGTCGCTGCAAAACCATGGATTAAATATATTATCCAATCTTACAGACTGTAATCTTTTAAAAAAACCATCCATATCTTATGATAATCTTTGAAAATAAAAAGTCAATGACACCGGCATAGCCGGGGACTTGAGGAAACCCCCTAAAAGGGGTATTTGTTTAATTTTCTTTCTAACCATTTTATTCTTTTGAATATCTGAGTCTGAAGAAGGATTCCGCTTTTTGGTTTCCTTGCCGATTCGAAGTAGTTCAGGCAAGTGAAAACATAAACATGCTCCTCTCTTTCGAGAGGAATCCAATACTGGAATCCTCTCGAAAGAGAGGCCTGTCAGAAACTAAGAATCCAATAGTAAGAATCCTTTAATTTGCACGAGTAAACGTTTTCTCGCCTTCCACGGCATAGCCTTATTTAGTCACACCAGCATAGCTGGTGGTTTACTGTACAGATTAATTATACAATTGCAGTTTTTTCAATGTTTCACGTAGTTGATAAGTAGCAACCAATTCTGTATCCACGTCAATAATCGGGTATTCATGCTCACGATCTCATCTTTTTGTATCTGTAAACTGATTTTGGAGAATGTTAGATAGTTTTTCGTTTTATTTCAAAATATTTTTCTATTAATAATCCATAAATAACTACTCCCAGGAATATACCCGATGAATTTGCAATTAAATCCAGGCCTTCAAAATATCTATCAGGTATAAAGTATTGAATACACTCAATAATAAATGAGTAAACAAAGCATGCTATTGCACATGTCAAATAGTTTGACTTTGTATGTACTTTCTTTGCAATTATAAATAAAATCAAATAAGCAACAAAATGTGACCATTTGTCATCTATACCTTTAGATATTTCATGTTCTGTTGGTATGAGTGAAAAATATGCAATTAGCAAAATATATAGAATATAAAAACATAATATTAATCTCCTCATTTGTATAATTGTCATACTATTTCAATGTATTATATACCACACCTGCAACCTTTTCTTGTCCTCTTTCTTAGCCGCTATAAATTTCTGCTAGAACGAAACCCTGTCACGACCAGCCAGGCAAAACCGGCAGTTGCCGACAGACCTCCCAGAATAGTCATGATTATATTCGGATTGTCAAGATCACGTTCATACGCAAGCATCAATAGTCCTGAGAAAAGGAAGAACAAGGGAAGTATATACTTTTTCCTGGATTGTTTTGCTTTAACTGAGTGACCACAACTCTCGCATTTTTCAGAATACATGATTATGTTTTATCTTCTACATTAAGTGTGTATTTGGATTATACCAGAAAACTATTTTAAAGAGAGTACAAATCACCTCTAATGCTTTTCTTCATGATTTTAAATTTACCTTTGTTCTCTCTTTTTTTTACAACGATATGACCATTCTTTTCTGAACAAATATCGAACGATACACTATATTTAGTTTTTTCTGGTCTTGATATTATTCGCTTACCATCTCCGCCCGAACGATGCAGCCCGCCCGGCAATGCCGTTCGGACGGGTCTGGCAGGCGAATGGATTGGATATTTAGACATTAGTAAATACGAATATTTTTCATCCTCGTAACCTAACTCTCCTTTTATTAAATGTTTCTGGATACGAGACCTGTCTAACCTCACGACAAAATGGCACCAATCAGACTCAGAATCTCTCAAAGGACAAAAACCATTTGATGCCGTGCACGGAGCAATAGCGCTAAACCCTTCTTCAATTAATTTGTCTCTCGCTTGAATAATATTATTAAATCCTGATGGCGTGCCCGGCTCTATTATTAAAACCATTTTCGAGTTTTCAACTAAACCCGGTAAACTAACCAGCGAATTGTCACATTCACAAAGAGTATAGGAAAACACACAAAGATCATTTGCCGGGAGATATTGAGATTCCAGCTCTAAATAGTTACCACTAATCGAGTCTACATAGGTGTGAGGAGTAGACGAAGAAAGAAACTCCTCGACCAGAACATTCATAACGGCAATAAACGCATCACTCCGCTCTACATTAGTATATTTATTTAGTGTTTTAAATTTACTGAGAGCAAAAAGAAATATCCCCGGCCCACCGCCAAAATCAACGACAGACTCAACATTATGAAAAACATCCGGATGCTGTCTGATTATTTCTTTCATTACACCCATAATAGACCTACCCCTGGTAATCATATATAACGCTGCCACGCTATGATCATTTACATGAGTGTTTCTATGTGCGGGAGATTGGTACGCATAAAACAGATCTTCAAGATTTTGCTTTTTAGTATAGTTAACTAAATAATTAGAGAAAATGAAATCATCCATATCATTCATATCTTAAATCCCTTAATTCCTCCCTGCCCGACGTGCTTTTTGGCGCGCCTGCCGGCAGGCGCGCGGGGAGCGGTGAATACCGTCTTTAAATTTAATCCTGCAGTTTTTCCAATGTTTCCCATAGTTGATAAGCAGCTACCAGTTCTGTGTCCACGGTTGATAATCTGGCCTTTATGCTCACGATCTCATCCTTATGTATCTGATAAAATAATGGATCGCTCATAGTTTGATGTAACCGGTCTTGTTCTGCTTCAAGTTCTTCTATCCGCCCTGGTAAAGCTGCAAGTTCTCGTTTCTCTTTATAACTAAGCTTACGCGGTCGTTCACCTTCTTTTCCCGGCTGTTCCGGCTTACCATCAGTACGCTTGATTGAGACATTCTCAACCTGCTTTCTCTGTTGGAGCCAATCGTCATACCCCCCGTCATATTCATTCACTTCCCCTTCTCCTTCAAACACTATGGTGCTGGTCACAACATTGTTAAGGAAAGCGCGATCATGACTAACCAGTAGAAGTGTTCCAGTGTAGTCCACCAACAACTCTTCCAGAAGTTCCAGAGTTTCAATATCAAGATCATTTGTTGGCTCATCCATTACGAGGACGTTTGAAGGCCTGGTAAAGAGCCGCGCGAGAAGAAGACGGTTACGTTCACCACCTGAAAGAACACTGGCAGAAATACGTGCACGGTCAGGCGAAAAGAGGAAATCCTGAAGATAACCCATAACATGCCTGTTTTTACCATTCAAGGTAATAAAGTCATTCCCCTCACCGACATTGTCATAGACTGACTTATCCTCTTCCAGTTGTGCACGGAGCTGATCGAAATAAGAAATCTGGAGATTGGTGCCATGATGTACTGTTCCATTCCGGGGACTCAGTTCACCGAGAAGAAGACGTAAGAGTGTGGTTTTACCCGAACCATTCGGGCCGATAATACCAACCTTATCCCCCTTCATGATAGTTGTAGAAAAATCTTTAACAACAGCCGAACCATTATACCCGTAACCCAGGCCTTTCACCTGTATGATCTTTGCGCCGGATCGTTCAGTCTCGTGGGTCGTCATCCGCACCGTGCCGGTTACCATGCGTCGTTCCCTCCGGACTGCACGCATCTTCTCCAGGGCCCGTACCCGCCCCTCATTTCGTGTGCGCCGGGCCTTAACCCCCTGCCGCAGCCATACCTCTTCCCGGGCCAGTTTCTTATCAAAGACTGCCCGTTGTTTATCCTCAGCATCCAATACTGCCTGCTTACGTAACAGAAATGATTGATAGTCACACGCCCAATCGAAAAGCTTGCCGCGATCAAGCTCTATGATGCGGTTGGCTATTCTCTGTAAAAACATACGGTCATGGGTTACAAATAATATTGTCCCTTTATAACGCAAGAGAAACTTTTCCAGCCAATCAATCGATGCAATATCCAAATGGTTTGTGGGCTCATCGAGAAGCAGAATCTCAGGTTGGCAGACCAGGCCCCTGGCAAGCAGTACCCTGCGTTTCAGGCCTGAGGATAGTGTCTGGAATTCTGAATCCGCATCCAATTGTATCAGCGAAATCGCCTTTTCTGCCTGATGATGTTTTTCCCAATCGTGATCAACTCCATCCTGAGGCTTACTCCGATCCGGACCTCTCAGCCCATCAAGTACAATATCAAATACGGTACCGTGTAAGTCACCTGGAATCTCCTGCGAAAGATACGCGGTACGGAGTCCTTTTTGCCGAACGACATCTCCAGAATCCGGCATCAACTCCCCATTGATCAGTTTAAGTAACGTTGACTTCCCTGCACCGTTTCTACCAAGGAGGCAGGCTCTTTCACCACGCTCTATCTGTAAACTTACTTGATCAAGGATAAACAGTCCTCCAAAACGGACGCTTACTTCCTGCAGGCTCAACAATGCCATGAATAATCTCCATATAAATATTATTTCAGGATTTTCTCCGAGAACTACTTTGAAGTGTGTATTATAGCAGAGACGATAACATTATTTAATAGTTAAGTCCTCGGCGCCTTCTGTCCCCGCCAAACTGGCGGGCAGGCGGGGATATCCGCGTCTAATTTAGTCATTTGTTGTTTGATATTCGTAAATCCTTCAATTCCTAAATTCCTTAATTCCTCAATCATAATTCTTGCTCCTTGTTTGCTGTATCAAAGATAGGCATGATGGCTCGCCCTGACCTGCCCAAGCGAAGGCTTGTTTCTGGCCGAGGTGCGGTCTGGGCCAGGGTCTCGGCCAGGGATTGAATAATTTGTCATTTTGAAAGATTCGACCCCCACCTGCGATTGCTTTCTGGGTTCAATTGTCATTTCAAGATACAATAAGAAAAGAGGAATTGAAATTGAAAGTATCTGTAGCTTGATCCAGGGAGAACAGCGAATAACTAACAACAAATGACTAGATTGTATGGCGGGCCTGTCCGCCAGTTTGCTGGGCGGAGCTATCAGGCGGGAATCATAATCCTTGCTTCATTGTTTGTTGCCTACTGCCTACTGTTTTTACACTTGACTATTATCTCAATAGGTGACCCCAGTTTCTCCAGTTTTTTTTAATTAGACGTTGCTATGTACGTCAATATGACGTATACTGCCTTCGTGGACAAAGTCAGTTTTATAAAGGTAAGAAAAACACTAAAGGTACTACCTGCTCATATCTTAAGAAACCTTCAACGTTGGGCAATGCAAGTAGAAATGCTTGGTATGAACGAAGTAAGAAAAATCCCTGGATATCATGACGAGCTATTGAAGGGAAAACGTAAAGGGCAAAGGTCAATTAGGCTGTCCAAAGCATATAGGGCTTTTTATACAGAATACAGATATGAAGGAATTAATACAATTTCAATTGAGGAGATAAACAAGCATGAATACTAAAGACTACGGCATTAAAGAGTTGGAAAATGAATTTGGCCCTCTTACATTCGGAAACGCACTTGGAAGTTTCAGACTAGGCAAGGGAATGTCACAAAAAGAGTTTGCAAGATTTTTGGGTATAACCCCTCAAAGCCTTTGCGACCTGGAAAAAAGCAGGCGTATTCCATCACCTGGACGAGCTGCTAAAATTGCCAAAAAGCTAAAGGAGCCTATTGCTTTCTGGGTTCAATTGTCATTTCAAGATACAATAAGAAAAGAGGAATTGAAATTGAAGGTATCTGTAGCTTGATCCAGGGAGAACAGCGAATAACTAACAACAAATGACTAGATTGTATGGCGGGCCTGTCCGCCAGCCTGTCCGCCAGTTTGCTGGGAGGAGTTGCTGGGCGGGTACTGTATATCTTGCTTCTCTCATACTCCGAACTCCGAACTTTTCCACTCCGAACTAATAAAGTAGCTTCTTGCTCCTTGTTTGTTGTCCCAAAGATAAGCATGATGGCCCGCCCCGGCCTGCCCAAGCGAGGACCTGATCTTGGCCGGGGATTGAATCGTTTGTCGATAGATTAGCTTTAATTTCTTCCTCACTAAGAAAAGATAGGAGCAAGAAGTGATATCTTGCTCCTATCTTTCCTTGACGTTCTTTCTCAAATGATTCTTTCAAACTGTTACGGGGTTTATTTTGTTTGCTTATCTTGAGCTTTCTTGATCTTTTTTTCATGTTTCTTAGTTATCTGTTTCTTACTCTTGTCCTTATCTTTCTTGCCACCCTTGTCTCCCATTGTTTGCTCCTTTCCTTTTGTCAGCTACCTTCTCGACGTGTTGGGCGCCTCTGCGTTATGGGTTCTCGCTTTGCGTACCTTCACTGTACCGGAAGCTAACGGTTAAACAGACTGCGTCTACGCAATCCGATATAAACGGCTACAGTCTAACACGAATAGTATGTTTAAATATAACCTTTTTTCCGGCTTGTTCATTATTTCCCGGACGCTTTATGTCCAAATCCTTCGGAAGTATTCCTTGCTATTATTTGCGGTATTGATTGACAGGCGTATTATATAGGACAGGATTCACTGGTTGCTACTCTATTATCTAATTTAATGCATAGGAAATTCAATGTTGATAACACTTCGACTTCGCTCAGTGTGACGTCATCCTGAGCGGAGTTGAAGGAGAGTCTTTTGTCGCGATAGCGACCTAACTTGTTTAAAACGACGAATTTTGTTTCATCTTTTCCAGAGCCGATTCGAAATAACAAATGTTGAAGTGTTGGCCTATCAAAGATAGGCACTGTTTGAAAAACAAGCAACAAAGAAGCGAAGACTTGGTCTTGGCCGGGGATTGAATTGTTTGTCAATAGATTAGGTTTATCCCGTTAAATTCATAGAATATTTAACTGGGATTTGACCCCATCTGCTCTATTTGTTCCTTTAACTGAGTGATCTCAACTCTCGCATTTCCCAGAATGCATGATTATGTTTTTTTCTTTCTTATTGCTACTATCATATTAATTAATTCATCCAACAATACATAAAGCAAGATACGGAACAATATTGAACATGAATATGCATATCTTGAAGAATGCCATGCCCGCATAGTGGATCGTATCAAACCTTTCTACTGACAGCTTGAACCATTTCCCATGAAATTGATAGACCCAATCATGTGCCAAGGAGAAAAACAGAAACCACCACAGCAATATTCCTATATTTATTATGAAACACCACAGTAATGCGTCACGTACCAGATCAATTGTCATTTAACACCTTTTGTTTGAAAGAAAAGTAACAAAGATAGAAAAGATGAATTGAATAATTTGTCAATTGTCATGACAATATTATCTGATTTCAGATAGATTTACTTGTTCAAATGATTTATATAACCTTGAAAGCTGCTTTGGTTTAATCCTGAATTGATTTCGCTTTTTGATTTTAGGCTTTGATGATGAAGCATTTTCCATCTTCAATGCCGGATCAAGATATATGTAGCCATGTGCCATTGCTGTTATAAATCTCTCAAAATTGGTACCCTCGCCCAGCTCAATTAAATGTCCGTAGCAATATTGTCTTTTTGGTTCGAGGCGTAATTTTGAAGGAATATAAACTGCTTTCGCGTGTTTGCGATTCCACAATTCTAACAGAGCGGCGAATGACCACATAGCAACAGACTCATCATTTGGTCCTATTAGGTGCAGTCCGCCGTCTATTTTGTCGAATTTACCTGTTTCGAGGTCAAATCCGATCAGAGAGGTCTTAAGGCCGGTTATTTCTGTTGTTTTCCCTACTTTGTAGATACCGCCAAAATTCAGACGATCCGGAATCCCTCTTCTATCTTTATAACCATAAGTCCTGATGAATTTGTTAGCTCCTCCATCCTTGTACAAACCGCCTGTAGGCTCTGGAGTCATAATGGTAATAGGGCCGCCACTCAAAGGTTTTTCAAAGTTTTTGACACCATGTTGCTTGATCTCCCAGCCCATGAAATCAGGTTCAGCGTAACCATTGGGTGTTATACCCAGCAATGCTTCCAATGTATAGCCACCACATTGCATGGCATGACAGGGTATAAATTCACCATTTGCATTAAGCCTAACAGAATCCAGCCAACCGCGATCATGAATACTTTTCAGAATATCTATAAGCAGTTGTCTGTTACTCTTGGTTATATTGTCAATGCCAAGAGGAATATCCAGAAACACTCCACGTTCTTCTAATACTGTTTCTTCAATTTCTTTATAAACTGGGTTACTCGGAAGAGTGGCATGAGCCAGCATTGTCCCATCAGGTTTGATTCCAAGAAAGAGAAGTCTGTTTTCATAGCGATTTGTCATAACCTCTGAAGGAGCATCATCACACCCTTTGAGAAAACCGGACATTCTAACTTCCGGATATTTCGGATATAGTATGAGCTGTGCATGTGGGGCTACAGATACGCGGCCTTCGCTATTAATCCAGCATAGCTTCATATTGGACTTAAAACGGTCGCGCTTGCTTATTCTGCGATTTATATCAACTGTAATATCCCCAAAGGGAATAATATTCAGAACATCAAAACTTCCACCTAGATAAACTTGGTTTTTGGAATTATCATTAGGTGCTAATTTTTTGACATACAGGCGAGTTACGCCATTACCCTGCATGGCTTCAGAAATTCTGCTCAACGATGTAAATTCAGGAAATTCGTTCTCACCGCTGCCAGATCCTTCGATCTTTTCAGACATGCTATTAGATCCCAACTACTTCTCTATACTCTAATAATTAAAGACAGACACCATTTATTTTCTTTAAGAGAACATTCTTTAATTTTTCCATGTTTTTTATTTCACATTCCCATACAACAATTACTTTCCATCCCTCTTTTCGAAGCTTTTTTCTTACAAGATTATCACGTTCGACGTTTTCTCTGAATTTCTTTTGCCAGAACCTTACCCTGCTCTTTGGATTATAAGCAAACTTACACCGTGGATGTCTGTGCCAGAAGCAGCCGTGAACCAGAATAACAGATTTATATTTGGGCAAAACAATATCTGGCTTACCTGGTAAATCTTTTCTGTTCAGACGAAAACGAAAACCATTTTTGTGTAAGATTGACCGAACTGTTTTCTCCGGTTTGGTATCTTTCCCCTTGATACGGGACATATTCCAGCTTCGTTTTTCCTTTGTAAGCAAATCCATCTATTTTATTGCAGTTACTGGATTGTCATGCAATCATTTTGTTCTTAATTACTTTTGCCATTTCTCTGGCAGTCTCAGAAACAGCAGGAACAACAACACTGTTTCCTATCTGTTTGTACATTTGTGTGTCTGAAACAGGAAACCTGAATCTTTCAGGATCAAATCCCTGAAGCCGCATAGCCTCTTCTTTAGTTAATTTTCTTGGACGACCACCCTTCTGCTCGATAAGCACCTCTCCTCCATCTTTGTGATATCTTGCAGAAATTGTTCGAGCTATTGATCCGTCAGGTATCGGAATAGTGTGTAGCCCGTAACCGAATCCGTTGCCTGCTGCAGCATGATGTGCTTTGTGTCTTTTAAGAGTGGACCATGTCCCCGGGCCCAATGTATATTTATCATCAACCTTTTTAAGGATAACATCATTCAGCTCAGGACGATTGTATTTCCTGCAGGGCTTTTCAGGGATGATGATTTCATCTCTGGTAATATTTATTTTATCAGGATGATATCCGACAATGAATATTCTCTCTCGATGTTGCGGTACCCAGTTTGCCCCGTCAACTATCTTCCAGCTAACAACATATCCGAGAACATCTTCCAGAGTATGTCTTATTATTTCAAAAGTGCGTTTATTGTCATGGCTTAACAGGTTTTTTACATTTTCCAGCATAAATGCTTTTGGCTGTTTCTGTCTGAGTATTTCCTCGATTTCAAGAAAAAGTGTTCCCTGGGTTTCATCTTCAAAACCATGTTTTCTTCCCAGAGACTTTTTCTTGGATATTCCTGCAAGGGAAAATGGCTGGCATGGAAAACCGGCAAGCAGAACATCGTGATCGGGAATTGAATTTTTTTTAATTTTTCTTATATCACCGTAAGGAACTTCTCCAAAGTTTGCTTCATAAGTTTTTTTTGCATATTTATCCCATTCACTTGAGAAAACGCAACGACCACCGACACTCTGGAATGCTATACGAAATCCACCAATACCTGCAAAAAGGTCAATAAAGGTAAATTCAGTTTTTTTCGGTGGTGGATAAGGTAAATCATCAAAAACAAAATTGAATGAAGTTTGATACGGCTGCCCATCCTCTCTGATACCAGAACGTCCGTATTCCACTGAAGAGTCAAGTTGAGAAAAAATCTTACAACATTTCTTAAATACATTGGCAGACATTACAGGTGGGCAAGTGCCTTGGTTCAAAACCCAATGTGTAAGAATGGCATTACGTTCTGGATGTTGGCTTAATGTTTTATGATGAAGATCAATGTAGTTAAAAACGATGTCTTTTGCTTCTTCAAAGTTCATATTTTACTCATAAAAGATAACAGAAGCATGGCTAGGCAAAGAATTTTTGACACAGAATCGTAGGACATGATATCTGTTTAATTGATTTAAAGAAAAGGATCAGGCCGAGTCATGCTTTGTCAAAATATTCTCTGTGAATGATTTTTCATAATTAAGACAACACCGACGAATGTAAAAGTGTGAAACTTTTACATCTAAAATCAGATTCCATCAAATAGATCTTTAATATCTATTTTCAACGCTTTCGCTAATTTCTGAATATTTAATAATGTTATATTTTTTTCTGCCCTTTCAACCATTCCAATGTAAGTTCTATGTACATTTGCAATATCAGCTAGTGCTTCCTGCGACAATCCTCTCTTAACCCTGACCTCACGTATCCTCTTCCCGAATTTAACCAGTATTGCTTTCTTCATAGCTTCAGATTATATTTATTGATGATTATTAGTCTACATACTATAGTTAGCACTTTGGAGATGGTTCGTGTTTATGTGGCCCCATATTTGGCTGGTTAGATAGTCTTTGTTGCGTGTTTATTAGTAGCTGGTTCTATAGAAGAGGAATATGTTTTGGTTTTCAGGAGGAATCCCATGGATGGAAATATAGCTGTCAATATGGCCAATGAATTTAAGGCTATGAAGAAGATCAACGCAGGGGGATTATTACTGTAAACTTGGTGAAGCCTGAAAAAGACATCAAAGTTCATTGTGCTGAACAATTAGGGTTGATTTGCAAGACAAAAGACAAGATTCACCGCTCCCCGGACAAAAAGCGCCGAGGACAATGAGACGCTGAGAACGCAGAGAAAAGAGACAAGAATATTGACAATTGAGGGATTAAGGAATTCAGGAATTGAAAAGACTAACTCACGCAAAGGACAGAGACAAGAGACGGAGAGACCCCAATGCTGTCAGCAGATTATTGTAGATTCAATTCTTCATACGCACCATAGAGAATATCTTCTTCGTTCGTGATTCTTTTGCTGATAGCAGTGAAAAGTCTTTCAAACTCTTCCGGAAAATCTTCATCCATAACTCCTCCATGATATTTATCAAAGAATTGTTCTACGACTTTTGATACATCTTCCATCTCTATAGCAAATAAATCTAATAATTCCTTTAAATCCTTATTATGCTCTGCTTCTTTCCAGAGAACAGGGTAAAGTCGCTCGTTCTCATTCCAGAGATGTTCAAGCAAGCTCGCCTTTATGGACATGAGTTTGGCCTGGCCTTCTTTAGAAAGAATACCAAGTTCCTCAACTTCTTTGAGTATGGCAACTATTTCCGAATGCTCTCTCTTAAATTCTTCAATCAGTACTGTCATGTTTTTGCCTCCTCTTACTGATTTCCGGGAATTCCGCCTGACTTACTTGTTTGCAAATGTGGGAATCGGTGTTAAATAGGTATAGTGTCCCCCTGTTTGCACATTTTCTCATACATCTCTTCACGCAGTTTTTTAATGGCAGGGCTTCCCATGTATTCGTCAAAGCTCATCTTTTTATCTATAACACCATAGGGCGTTATCTCAATTATTCTATTAGCTATTGTCTGGATAAACTGGTGATCGTGAGAGACAAACATAACAACACCCTTAAATTCGATCAACCCGTTGTTTAACGAAGTGATTGCTTCGAGGTCCAGATGATTAGTGGGTTCGTCTAAAAGCAGTACATTGGCGCCGCTTAGCATCATCTTTGCCTGCATAATACGTACTTTTTCGCCACCGGATAGTATATCAGCCATTTTTAATGATTCTTCGCCACTGAAAAGCATTCTACCCAGAAAGCCTCTTATAAACTGGTCGTCCTTCTCCTTGGAATATTGACGAAGCCAGTCAATCAAGGTGACATTGTCATTAAAGTATTCAGAATTATCTTTTGGCAGGAATGACCGAATTACTGTTGAACCCCAGGCGTAATCACCACTATCTGCTTTATCCTCATCCATCAATATTTCAAAGAGTGCGGTTGTTGCCATATTATGTGTGCCAACAAAAGCTATCTTGTCATCATTGTGAATAGTTAATGTTAAATCATTAAGGGCTACTTCCCCATCCACTTTTTTTGAAATATTTTTTATTGTGAGCACATTGTTTCCTATTGGTCTCTCGGGCGTAAAGCGTATAAAAGGCATCTTTCTTGATGAAGGCTTAATCTCCTCAATGACCATTTTCTCAAGCGTTTTTTTCCTGGAAGTGGCCTGCTTTGATTTGGATGCATTTGCACTGAACCGGGCGACAAATGTCTCAAGCTCTTTTCGTTTAGCCTCTGTCTTTTTGTTCGAGTCTCTTGCCTGCTGCAAAGCAAGCTGACTGGACTCAAGCCAGAAATCGTAATTGCCGGTGTAGACGGCAACCTTCCCGTAATCTATGTCTGCTATATGAGTACATACGTTATTAAGAAAATGTCTGTCATGTGAAACGACAATTACTGTGTTCTTAAAATTTATCAGAAACTCTTCAAGCCAGTCAATGGATTGAATATCAAGATGGTTTGTGGGTTCATCAAGCAGCATAATGTCCGGATTGCCGAAAAGAGCCTGAGCCAACAGGACTTTTACCTTTTCATTACCTGAAAGTTCAGCCATTTTCTTTTCATGCAGTTCGTTTGCTATACCGAGCCCACTTAAAAGAGTAGACACATCACTTTCAGCCTCCCATCCATTAAGTTCAGCAAACTCATCTTCAAGGTCGGAAACTTTCATTCCATCTTCATTGCTAAAATCGCTCTTTGCGTAAATGGCATCCTTTTCAACCATAATCTTAAAAAGCCTTTTATGCCCCATTAACACAGTTTCACGTACTACAAATTCGTCAAACTCGTACTGGTTCTGTTTTAAAACCGCAATTCTTTTGCCCGGAGAAACACTTACGTTCCCGGAAGACGGCTCAATCTCCCCTGACAAAACTTTAAGTAGCGTTGATTTGCCTGAGCCATTGGCGCCAATGACTCCATAGCAGTTGCCCGGACTGAACTTTGTAGTTACATCTTCAAATAGTATCCGTTTCCCGTATCGTAAACTTAAATCATGTGTCTTTAGCATTACATTCTCTTTTCGTTAAATAAGTAATTTGTTTAAATTTTAAAACCTGTATTCATCAGCGACGGAAGTTTTAGTATATGATGATTCCGTGGTGTGCAATGTGTTGCAAGCTTACTTATTATAAAGGAGTGAGCGTGTTTTGCAAGACAAAAGGCAAGAGCCAAGATTGAGGAATTAAAGATTTATTGAATACTTATTGAATACTTATTCTCCCCCCCTACCACATCAACATCTGTCATTAGAACTTGTAAATGTATTTGATTATGCCGAAGAACGATATTGCTCCCAGTATTATCAGGATATACTTGAACCTGTCATCTTTACGATGATGCCTTCTGGAATTGATAACAATTCCAATGACACTTATACCTAGCCCGAAAATCATTAAGTAGAAAAGGTAATAAATGAGTTCCTGGTCCCATGTTGACCGCACACTAAAGTTTGCAGCTTTGGTGAACATGTTCTCTTGCTCAGGTTTTGCCCTGTCAATGATAAATAGAGCCAAAATCATTACAAACCAGCCGAAAATACCAAGCCATCTAAGTGTCTTAGCCCAGAGATCCGGCCCACTGCGCCTTTCTGATTTCGTATCTGTATTATTTTCTATCATATGTTTATCTCCCTATAATGTGGTTTGCAACGGTATACTGCTTAAATATTTTAATAGATTACAGCACTTGTCAATAGCCGATTCTATCCATATTCTACACAAGCTTCTTAAGATGATTATATTTCCGGCTGAGTTCAAGCTTCTTTATTCCTGTCAACCTGTTTTTACAAAACATCTTCTACTGCAGTGCGATACGCACAAAAATCACAACCGTCATTTGCATCAGGAATCTTGTTGCTGATAAGACATGAATGAATTTTTCTTACTGTTTCTTCTATCCATGAATCATTCCCTTCATAAGGGATTAGTGTAATATCAAACTCCAGTCTCTCATTGAACATCTCTCTATCAGTCTGTCCGTTGCAATAGAGGAAATAACCGGTGTTGGAGACTGAATAACCATTCCTCCTCAACAACCACTGATAGATCTCCATCTGCCTCCTGTAGCCTATTTGCCAATCCAGGTTTACGTTTGTAATCCTCTCTTTCTTTGATGTAGACTTATAATCGACTATGATATACTCATCTTTAGAATTTATCCATAAGTCATCAATAGCGCCAAAGATGATAAGACCGGTAGGTTCATGCAGGTATTGAATACCGGTAAAGTTTTCTCTCCATTTGTCCAGTTCTCTATGAGATGCCGGTCGTGCGTCAATACCATATTTTTCCAAAAGAGGGTGGTTTTGATTGCCGGCTCGATAGTAGTCAAATTCTTTTTTCAGCAGGGTATCAACCGCGCTGTTTAAATTGAACGGGAAGCCCGGCACACGGCCAACTCCAAGCCGACGGTCTATATAAAAACAACGCGGACATTCAGAGAAAAGGTCAATCTTTGAGCGGCTGAGTTTAAAAGGCTTCTCGTCATTTGGATTAAAAATATTTCTGCTTCGTTTTGGTGTGTAATATTTAGACATAAAGTAGTTACGAAACCGGTTTTAAGGCAGCGCCTGTGTAGTTTGCTTTGCCATCTCGATCCGTTTGGAAATGGGTGGATGGCTGTAAAAGAGAAATTCTACAAGCCTATTGGGTGTTCTGTCTGCAAGATTCTGCTCTGCAAGTTTGTCCATTGCAGAGATAAAGGCTTCAGGATCGTTGGTCTTATCAATTGCATATCTATCACACTCCCTTTCAAACCTTCGGCTGATTGCATTCTGAATCGGCATCAGTATAGAGCCTATAGCGACCAATACCATACATATAACAGGAAATGCAGCGATGTCATGTATATTTTGAAATCCAAGAGTTTCTACCATCTTTGACAGGACATAATGACATAATGCAAATCCTAAACCACCTGTGATTGTGCCAATCACTAGCATTTTCCATATATGGTGATAAACGTGGTGCCCCAACTCGTGAGCAAATACTGACTTTATCTCAGCCAGCGAATAGGAATCCAGGAGTGTATCACTCAGAAGAACCCTCCTGGTACTTCCCATGCCGGCAAGTGCGGCATTGGCCTTCTTTGTGTCTTTACTTAAATTAATCTTGTAAACCCCCTGAATATTGACTCCTGTGCCTTCTGCAAGCGATTCCAGCCCCTTCTTAATATCCTCATTCTCTATGGGCACACTTTTATAAAACAGTGGAAATATGAGAACCGGAGCCAGTTTTGCCATAATAATAGAAAAGAAAATCCAGATAATAGTAACAAATATCCACCAGGAGTTTGGAAAATTTCTGAGAAACATGTATATTATCTCAACCATAATTATTAGAAGCACCAGTGATAACAGGAACTTCTTTATTTCATCCTTAACCCATCCAAGAAATTTCTGATTTGATAATTTGAAAATATGTTCTAAAACAAATCCTCCATAAAAACTTAATGGAATAGTGATTATGTCAATGACTACAACAAAGACTAAAATATAAAGCGCTATCAAGAGGTATTGATTGACCGTAATCTGTGAGATAAGATCCTTAAGGATGTTTGAGCCAAACAGGCACATGAACACCAGATATATCAGCGCTACTATTATGCCGTTAACGGCTAATATATGTTTCTGTAAAGAATATCTCTTCGACAATTTCGCTATTTGTTTTTTTGTGATATCAGGCATTTTTTTTACCACTATAGCCGGCCCGGCTACGCCGGGTTATCTTCCTCAAGAAACTCTTCAACTTCCCTGAGGTCGGGGATTGCTGTTCTACCACCAATCTTCCGGCACTTAAGCGCCGCCGTAGCAGAAGCAAACCTCATTATTTTATTTAGATCCCATCTTTGCAGTATCCCGAATATGAATGCACCATGAAACACGTCTCCGCACCCGGTTGTATCTTCAGCTTTAACCTTAAATGCCGGTTGGTAAAGATAGCTTTTCCCGGAAACACTTATGCTCCCCTTTTCACCCAGTGTTATTATTACGGTCTCAGCGCCCAATTCTAACAAATCCATTGCCGCTGCTTTTGGGTCGTTACCAGTATAATATTGCCTGGCAAAATCTTCAGACGCTATAAAGTAATCGGACATCTTTACAAGCTCCAGAGACCCCTCTCTCATACTGCCGGCATCCACGACAACAGCTACTCCCGCATCCCTGGCGTATTTAGCAGCCTCCATGGAAGCTTCTTTCATAAGCCCATCCAGAAGCAATACCTTTGTGGTACTTATCAGATTCTTGTTTACCTCGTCAGGTCTTAATGGCGTAACTGTTGCATTCGACCAGAATATAGTCCTCTTACCGGTTTCCTTTTCTATTGCGATAAAAGCGAATTGAGACCTTTTGCCCTTTTCAACAATAATATTATCTATGTTGACAAATTCGCCTGTTAAACTCTCTTTTATAAGATCACCAAAATGATCGTCTGATATCTTCCCTGCAAATGCGGCCCTGGCTCCCAGCCTTGCCAGCGTAACCATTGCCGTTGCCACCGGCCCTCCGCCCTGAACAGTGAGATTTCTGACTTCTGCTTTTTCGTTGATATCCGGATATTGTCCAACAACTCCAAGATAATCAACACAGCATTGCCCTAAACCAACGACATCAAAATTCAATGTTTATACCCATTTCTTTCTTCGTATGTAAGCCCCAAATCTCTTATCATCTGCAAATCATCATCAGGCGATTTGCCGCTGGTGGTAAGATAATCGCCTATCATTGTGCTGTTAGCCCCGGCGTAAAACATCCAACCCTGCACGTCCCGCAGATTCCTTTCTCTACCACCGGCAACCTTCAACTCTTTATCAGGAAAAATATGACGAAAAACGGCTATGATTTTCAAAATCTCCATCGGTTCCAGGGGCTTTTCTATAGAGGATGGAGTGCCTTTTACGGGGCTGAGGAAGTTCAGTGGAATAGCGTCTACATCAAGCTCTTTCAACCTGAAAGCCAGGTCTAACCTGTCTTCAATGCTCTCACCAACGCCAAAGACTCCCCCGCTGCAAATCTTCAAACCTGCTTCTTTTGCAATCTTTATAGTCTCTACTCTGTCGTCATATGAATGTGTTGTACAAATGTTTGGATAATATGACTCTGAAGTTTCAAGATTGTGGTTAATCATCTCTACCCCGCTTGAAACAAGCTTATTAGCCATTTCACTTGTAATTGTACCTATTGATGTATGGATAGGAATGCCGTCATCCTTAGATAACTCAGATGCATCTTCACATATCCTGTCAAAATCCTCACTGCCATCCAGACTATAACCACTCGTCACTACACCGACACAATTTGATTTATACTCCTTACCTCTTTCTACTGCCCCCGAAATCGCCTCTTTTTCAACTAATGGAAAATTTGCTATTTCAGTTTGATAACGGCTGGATTGAGAGCAGAACCTGCAATCTTCTGTACAGCTGCCCTGCCTGGCGCTAGTTATAGAACACAAACTTATAACGTTCTTAAATGAATTGTATCGTATACTATTTGCCCAATAAAGCAGGTCGTATATTTCATTCCCGCTTATCTTCATCAGAAAATGGGCTTCTTCATAGGATATTCCTTCTCCTTCTATTACTCTGTTTGCTATCTTTTGTATCTTTGTATTCATATTTGTACTTACTTTAGTTTACGTAATTCCTTGTATCCTTTACTAATATTCTCCCAGACAATCTCGGGGCGGTCAGAGCTGATATATGTCATACATGCTCCTCCTTCAAAACACCAGGCGGCAATATTCCTCACACCCGAATCAAAAGCTACTTTAATAGCGGTAGACACCTCTTCTTCTCTCCCCTCCGGAACCCTGAATCCCTGTATCCATATCTGAGGCTCTTTATTATATTTTTCACACAGACGAACTACCTCTCTGGATACTTTCTCTACAAAACCACTCACACTCTCTTTATAAGAGAACCAGTATGGATCGCTTCCAAATATATCAATGTTATCCAGCTTAACCAGTTTATCCCACTGAAATATACCATATTTAGCCTCGCTGATTGGAAACACACAAACCGCATTTTTTAATCCTTTTTGTGAAGCAGTATCTGACAAGTATTCTAAAAAATTCAGGATAGTTTCCTGTCTGAACTCCTTTACATCATCAGTAAATTCCATAGACATATCATATCCGTAACTGTTTTTGAAGATATCTTTACACGTAGGGCATGTACAACCCCATATTATTTTTGTGTTAGCAAACAACTCAGTAAATTCTCCATAAAACAGATGAGGTTCATCCCAGAAAACTCCCTCAGCGCCGGTACTTGCAGCGTGCTCTATCCACTCAAACATATTGTCTCTAAAGGCTTTTGAATTTAGGCATGCCTTGTTGACATTAATTTCACCTTCAGCAAAGCTCAGCTTCTGCCTTGCCTCCGGAAACAATTTTACAAATGTAGAGAATGATTCACCGCCAAAAACCCTGCCGATCCCCCATGGATCGAGAAATACCTCCAGTCCAAGCTCCCTACTCACCTTGACAATATCAACCATGGTTTGAGAATGGTACGTAATATCGTGTTCACTCATCGTATGAATTACTTGATTACAACCATCATCAACCATTTTCTCCATGTCAGCTCTGACATGTTTTAATGTCCTGTTACCAAAATAACTAGCACCTAATTTCATTACAACAAACTCCTTTTATCCCATGATCAAAATTACACTGGCGCCGTATCGGAAAACTTTATTACCGGCGGCCTGTTTGTCGGGCAGATTTTCACTACTGATTAAACAAAGGAATAGTACTTTCACTAAATAATTCTGTCAAGAGAATCTATAGCGTTAACCAATAAATTAATATAAAATTATGCTTGAATTAGATTATTTCATTTGATATAAGATGGCTGTAAAAGGTTCTGCTGTGTACGTGAAAGAAGTGAAAATTTTTTTAAAACCTACAAGCGTCCAACAGGGAGCTTTTTTTTGCTGGCCTTTATCTTTGCCTAGAGTGGAGAATGGTTAACAAAGAGCACCCACCTTAAAAAAGGGTTGACGAAAAAATCATTCTCACGGCATTTGGCGGAACCTTTTATGTTTTATCAAATCTTTCATTCAAATCAAATATAACTACAAAAAGATTGGAATAAGCAGGCAACACTGATGGATTTTATACTTAATCAGGTTTCTATCAAATCCACATAATCTGAAATTGTAAATATATTTGGAGAACTACTGAAAATTATAAAAAAGGACTTCTGCAAGGCTCCAAAGATTAATAATAAAAGTACTTGACAAATTCAAGTAACGCAACTAACATATACTAAGTCATCTACCTCAATATCCTTCAAAGAATAATACATTCCTTGACTTCGTATTTGGCAAAATATCTGTTTCCAACAATACCAAGTAAAATTAACATACTTGGTGAAAGTTTCCGAAACAAAGTGAACTCTGGAAACATAGAAGACAGTAATAATCTGCATATTAGAACAAATGATAATATAAAGCATAAGCAGGATCACCTATAAACCTTTTCTGGCAGAAAACCACTCAACTAATTGCTTATCTCCAAATACACAAAGAACGATTAATAACCAGTATCGAAATATTCAAATCTCATATACCCATAAGTGTCACAGAATTTCTTTATTATAGATGGACATTCACAATTATACCAGGCTTACTATGCAATCACTGGGTTAACCACACCCTCAGGACAGCCAATTAATGCAGTGTATGGTTTTACGAGAATGCTACGCAAAATCATAAAAGAGGATAAGCCCTGTTACATGGTAATAGCTTTTGATGCCAAGGGGCCTACATTCAGACACAAGGAATATAAAGAATACAAAAGTCACAGAAAACCTACACCAGATGACCTGATCTCTCAAATACCACTGATGTATGATGTGGTAAATGCATACAATATTCCATTATATACTATTCAGGGCTTCGAAGCCGATGACATAATTGGCACCATTACCAAAAAATTGTCTAAAGAGAATATTGAATGTACAATTATAACAACAGACAAAGATATGGAGCAATTGATCGACAAACACGTAAAGATTTTTAATCCCAGAAAGAAAGAGATTAAGGATATAGAAAAGTTCCGTGAAGAAAAAGGAATTGAGCCTGAAAATGTTATTGACATCCTGGCTCTTGGGGGAGACGCCAGTGATAATATCCCCGGCATCCCCGGTATTGGCTACAAGACTGCTTTAACTCTCATTAGAGAATGGAAATCATTGGAAAATGTAATATCAAATGTTGATAAAATTAAAGGTAAGAAAAAACAGGAAAACTTATTAAAATATGCAGAATTGGCCAGACTGTCAAAACGCCTGGCAACCATAGACACAGATGTTCCGTTGGATTTTAATCTCGAAGCTTGCCGTTTGACGAATTTCAACAATATCAAACTTAATGAATTATTCACCAACTACGGCTTTAATTCATTCCTTGCTGAAAATCACGATAACAATTGAATGAAGCAAAGGATCAAGGTAATTGGTATCACTGGTGGCATCGCAAGTGGGAAGAGCACTATAGCAAAGATGCTGGGATCATTGGGGGCATGCGTTATTAATGCAGACAGAATCTGTCACCGGCTAATTAATACTAAGTCTATGTCACAAGAAATCATCAATAGATGGGGAGATCATATACTAGACAAGCACGGCAGAATCGAAAGACATAAACTTGGCGAAATCGTATTCGCAGACAAGAAGGAGCTGTCTGCACTGAATAAAATGATTCATCCTGAGGCAATAAAACAAATTAAAGACCGCATTGCTAAACTCAGGAATAAGGCAACAACAGTAGCTATAGTACTAGATGCCGCTCTATTAGTGGAATCAAATTTAACAGACATTTGTGATATAACACTATTTGTTGACGCCAGGAAGAACACATGCAAGGCAAGAGTGAAGAATAGTAGAAAGTGGCCTTCAGGCGAAATAACCAAAAGAGAGAAATTCCAAGGTTCATTAAGTGGGAAACGGGAAATTGCGGACATCGTTATTTCCAACAACCTTTCACCAGCAGATACATTAAAACAAGTAGAAAACTTTTGGCATCAATTTATAACTAAAAAGCAATTTGGAGAAAAACATGGTTTCAACTAAAACTAGTAAAAAAACTAGTGTCACACCGGCAGCGAAGGTTACTAAGAGCCCTAAAAGTACCAAGGCGACTGAGGATACTAATGAAAAGTATGAAGAAATTAAAAAGGGTGATATGCATATCACCGCATTACAGAAAATGACAATAAAGGGGCTACAGGATACAGCTAAAAAAGAAGGCATACAAGAGTGTTCCGGCCTCAAAAAACAGGAATTGATATTTAAAATTCTTAAGGAACGTGTAAACCAAAATGGACTCATGTATGGTGAAGGTGTAGTAGAGGTATTACCTGAAGGGTTCGGCTTTTTACGTTCTCCAGACTATAACTACTTACCATGCCCTGATGATATATATATATCACCGTCACAAATAAGGCGTTTTGGGATAAGAACCGGAGCAACAGTTTCCGGACAGATACGCCCTCCCAAGGAGAATGAAAGATATTTTGCCCTCCTCAGAGTGGAGGCCATAAACTATGAGAATCCGGACCGTTTGAATGAAATGACTGTGTTTGATGATCTGACACCACTTCACCCTGATGAGCGTCTTATGCTGGAAGTCAAGAAAGATGAGATAGAGATGCGAATAATGGATCTGGTTACTCCAATAGGAAAAGGACAACGCGGCTTGATCGTTGCTCCTCCCCGCACCGGGAAAACCGTTCTCATACAGGAAATTGCAAACAGCATTACAAAGAATCATCCCGAAGTCTACCTGATAATACTTTTAATAGATGAACGTCCTGAAGAGGTGACGGAGATGTCCAGAGCAGTTGAGGCAGAAGTAATTGGATCAACATTTGATGAACCGGCAAGTCGTCACGTTCAGGTCGCTGAAATGGTAGTCGAAAAGGCCAAGCGCATGGTAGAGTACAAGAAAGATGTAGTTATATTGCTTGACTCAATCACACGACTGGCAAGGGCATATAATACTGAAATCCCTCATAGCGGAAAGATACTCTCCGGTGGTGTTGATGCAAATGCGCTGCAAAAACCAAAACGTTTCTTTGGTGCTGCAAGAAATATAGAAGAAGGAGGAAGTCTAACAATTATCGCTACAGCCCTTGTAGACACAGGCAGCAGGATGGACGAGGTTATCTTCGAAGAGTTTAAGGGTACAGGCAACATGGAACTACATTTAGACAGGAGATTAGCAGATAAAAGGCTGTTCCCTGCAATAGACATAAACAGATCCGGAACGAGGAAGGAAGAGTTACTTCTTGACCCTGAGGAGTTAAAAAGAGTATGGGTACTGCGAAGGGTTCTGAACGAAATGAATCCAACAGAGGTTTTAGAATTACTCTCCAGCAGACTATCTAAGACTCAAACTAACGCCGAATTTTTGATGAGTATGAACATGAAAAGATAGTTATACTAAAACTGATTTGGTTTTTGGCTTTTCCCCGTCAGAATGGCCTGATGGCCGGGCGGGAAGAAACTAAATCCTGGTTGCCTGCCCGACATGTCGTTCAGGCGGGCAGTTATCCCCGAACAAAAGGCGCCGAGGACTTTCCCCGGACTGAAAAACGCCGAGGACTATACTCTGGCAAAATTGTTTTTAGATTTTTACGAAAACAATTTTGAGATGAGTATAATTTAACGCCCTCACCCAGATCGGTTCAAACAAAGCTTTTTGGTTTCTGCTTGTTTGCCCTTCTCAAGTAACTACCGATTGAGTATTTTCCTTACTCTTACTCATTAAATATACCATCAGTATTGAAATATCTGCAGGTGATACACCGGAGATTCGAGAAGCCTGCCCGAGTGAAACAGGGCGAAATACGTCTAATTTCTGTTGAGCTTCTTTTCTTAATCCCGGTATGCTGTCATAGTGGAAATGTGAAGGAAGCGAAAGGTTTTCCATCTTTTTGAACTTTTCAATTTGTTGTCTTTGTCTATTAATGTATCCTTCATATTTTGCCTGAATTTCTACCTGTTCCTGCACGGAAGCAGAAATATTTCTTTCTCTCAAATTTTCATCGATTTGCAGTAAGTCGTTAAAACCCATTTTAGGTCGCCTCAAGAGCTTCAGCAATGAATCTTCCCCGTTTTTATTGTGCTCAATGTATTCGCTGGTTTCAGTAATAATTTTCTCTTTTTCCAGCAACTCATTCAATTGCTTCTTACTAACTAAACCATACTGATAGCCGTATTTCATTAGTCTTCTATCGGCATTATCATGTCGCAGAACAAGTCTATACTCCGCTCTCGAAGTAAACATTCTATATGGTTCTCTGGTACCTTTTGTAACCAAATCATCAATCAAAACACCGATATAAGCTTCAGAACGGTCAAGGACAAATGGTTCACTTCCCTTGATTTTCAGTACTGCATTTATTCCCGCCATTATTCCCTGCGCGGCAGCCTCTTCATAACCTGAAGTACCGTTAATCTGACCAGCCAGGAAAACATTTTCAACATTCTTTGTCTCAAGTGAAGGTTTGATTTGGGTCGGTGGCACATAATCATATTCTATTGCATATCCATAACGTGTAATTTCTGCATTTTCTAATCCCTTTATCGAACGAATCATTTCTTCCTGTACATCATAAGGAACACTGGTAGATATACCATTGCAATATACCTCTGTGGTATCCAGCCCTTCAGGTTCAAGAAATATTTGATGATGGTCCCTATCTGGAAACCTGGTTATCTTGTCTTCAATGGAAGGACAATATCTTGGCCCTACAGCCTTAATCTGCCCGGTGAAAGCTGGAGCACGATCCAGGTTTGACCTGATAATTTCGTGTGTCAAGCTGTTCGTATAAGTTATATAGCATTTGATTTGAGGTCTTTGTATCTTTTTAGTGGAGAAGGAAAATGCCGTGGGCTGTTCATCACCCTCTTGCTCCTGCAAAAAGTCATAAGTAATACTGTTGCCGTTAAGGCGTGGTGGTGTGCCCGTCTTAAGCCTGTCCAGTTCAAGACCTAGATTCTGTAAGCAATTCGACAATTTATCAGCCGAAGGTTCGCTTGACCTGCCACCCTTTGACTGAGATTTGCCAATATGAATTAATCCATTCAGGAAAGTACCTGTTGTGATAATTACGGCCTTGGCACGGTACTCTGTCCCGCTTTTAGCAGCTAATACCAACGCTTTATTATCATGAACTGCAATATCTTCAACGCAATCATGTCTCAATGAAAGGTTGGCCTGTTCTTCCAATCTCCTTTTCATCGTAAACTGATACAGTTTTTTATCCGCCTGTGCACGTGGTGACCGTACTGCGTGTCCCTTGCTTGCATTGAGAAGTTTGAACTGAATGCCGGTCTCATCAATTACTTTTCCCATTTCACCACCAAGGGCGTCTACTTCACGTACTAACTGGCCTTTTGCAAGCCCACCAATTGCAGGGTTGCATGACATTTGAGCAATAGTATCAAGATTCATTGTCAGCAGAGCTGTATGCATGCCCATCCTTGCGGAAGCTAATGCAGCCTCACATCCGGCATGGCCACCTCCTACTACAATTATGTCATAACTAATGTGCATCATTTTGCCTTTTGTACTATACGTTTTTCTCTAATCACTGTGACCGTCACTTCTCCAGGATATTCAAGTTCTGCTTCTATTTCTTTTGCTATATCATAGCAGATCTTTGATGCTGATTTGTCGTTGACATTATCTGGATGGACGATCACCCTTACTTCTCTACCAGCCTGAATTGCGTATGCACTTTCAACACCACCGTAAGACATTGCAACACTTTCAAGTTTCTCCAGACGTTTAACATATTTCTCAAGAGTTTCCCTCCTGGCCCCTGGTCTGCTGGCAGAAATTGCATCTGCTGCATTTACTAACACAGAATAGACTGTTTCGGAAGGCACCTCTTCATGATGTGAAGCAATTGCATTTACAACCTCAGGTTTTTCATCAAACCTTTTAGCAATATCCGCCCCTACAATAGCGTGAGTACCTTCAACCTCTGAACTGATAGCTTTACCAATATCGTGCAGGAGGCCACATCTTCTTGCCATTTGGGCATCAAGTTTCAGTTCACCGGCCAGTATTCCTGTCAAATTTGACACCTCTATAGAGTGCTGAAGCTGATTCTGTCCATAGCTTGTGCGATACCTTAAACGCCCTATTAAATTGATGATTTCTGAATGTAAATCATGTATCCCCAGCTCGAAACATGTCTGTTTGCCAGTTTCCTGTATAATCTGTTGAATATCTTTTTCTGTCTCCTGCACTACTTCTTCAATACGTGCAGGGTGAATTCTGCCATCCAGAATTAATTTCTTCATTGCCAACCTGGCAACCTCCCTGCGGACACCGTCAAAGCCCGAAAGAACTATAATCCCCGGGGTATCATCAACAATTACATCTATACCTGTTGCCTTTTCAAAGGCACGAATATTTCTACCTTCGCGGCCAATAATTCGACCTTTCATCTCATCTCCCGGCAGCTCAATCGAACTTACAACATTATCAACTGCATTATCTGAAGCACACCTCTGTATTGCAGTACACACTATTGAAGCGGCAACCTTTTCAGCTTCTTCTTTAGCCTTTTTTGTATGCTTTTCTATTATGTTGGCACATTCCTTATCAAGTTCTTTTTCCAGGCGGCTTAACAACAGCTTTTCAGCCTCTTCTCCGGTTAAACCTGAAACTTTATAAAGGTTATTTTTCTCTTCCTGAATCAATTCTTCAAGCTGCAAATTTTTCTTATTCAGCTCGTCTTCCTTGTTTGACAGGTTTGAAGCCATACTTTCAATGTACTTCTCCTTTTTTGTAAGTATATCTATCTTCCTCTCTAGATTATCTTCTCTCTTACTCAAACGTTTTTCCAGCTGACGTAATTCATGTCTCGTTTCTTGTGTCTCTTTCTCAAGGCGCTCTTTTCTTTTGTACAAATCTTCCCTGGCTGTAATATCAGCGCCTTTTAATATTCTCTCTGCCTCTAATTTTGCCTCCTTAATCACGTTCCTGGAAGTTCTCTCCCTGCTAACTTGACGTAATTTAAAAAAAAGATAGCATATTAGAAAACCGAAAACTATACAAACCGGTAATACAAATACATAAAACAACTTTGGTAGTTCAGGTAGTTCAGCGAAAATATGAATTGGTCATCACCGCCTTTTTTATTTAAAAAATTAAAAAATTTAAGTGGATTAACAAAGAAATTCTAAAAACTTGAAGATTAAGAGGATTGAGGTTCGGACGAAAATAAATTCTGACTATTTATTTTCGTCTCTTATGCTTTATCGAAAGTATTTCGACTTGAAATGGCCTTAAAATCCCATTGAATTGGTTCTGCCTATAAAAAAAAACTATATAAGTCTGAATATGAGGGTCAGCTTTACACTATAATTTACTAACTTACCCAACATGTGATAAAAGTTTCTTTTTTTATAAGAAAACATTCAAGACAAAAATTTAATCAACAGACCAGGCTAAATGATTTAAAACTTTTAATCTTAATGGAATTAATTAAGAACCAATGAAACACTGCTCCCTGTTGACATACAAGGATTTTGCATACTCAATCTTCTTTCGTATAAGATCAATCTATATACCTACTTAGACTAGTACCACATTTTATACTTTATAAGACAATCGCAGAAATGGTTGTATCAAATAATGCGAAATACTTGCGCATAATTGCGGCACTAGATATTTTTTTAAAGAGTGCCGACATTTTATATAACAAATATACGGAAGTCAAGTAATTAAAAACAGTTAAAACAGGTAATTTAAAGGCTTAACCGCATATCTCTTTTCAGTTAACAATTTCCTCTTTTAGGTAATTTCTCAATATTATTTACGTTAAAACACAATAAAACAATTACACCTTAATATATAATTAATGTCTATTATTGACATGCGGCAATATAATCAACACTGCCACTTTACTTTCATGTGTTCAGTTTGAGAAAAGCATATAAAGGAAGCAAAAATATTTGTAAATACTTCCACAAATGTTATTATACTCATGATTTTGTTTTCGAACAGCTATCTTATTGCAATATACATGGCTACATTACTGGTAGCAAAATGATAATATGAACATAATACAATCTGAACAAAGCATACTCGCGCGTTTTGTTTCCATCCTGAAACTAATAAAATTCTCACATACTATTTTCTCATTACCATTTGCCGTGATGAGCGCATTTGTTGCCGCAGATGGCATGCCTGATATAAGACAACTTTTATTAATACTATGTGCATTGGTAATGGCACGCAGTTGTGCAATGTCTTTTAACAGGCTTGTGGATGCCAGATATGATATTCACAACCCCAGAACCAATTACCGTATTCAACTACAGAGTTTTATAGGAAAGTCAAATCTCTGGTTTTTCACAATCTCCTGTACACTATTGTTTGTTGTCTTTGCTGGAATGTTAAATCGCCTGTGTTTGCTCATATCTCCGTTAGCCCTCCTGATAATTTTTGGATACTCATACACCAAGAGATTTACCAATTTGTCACATCTTGTTCTGGGACTATCACTTGCTTTGTCTCCAATAGGCGCCTGGATAGGTATCACAGGAAAAATTGAAATTGCCCCTTTTATACTTGCACTTGCCGTACTACTGTGGACTGCAGGATTCGACATTATTTATGCGTGTCAGGATTTACAGCATGACATAAATACCGGTCTATATTCTATCCCCAGGAAAATGGGTATTAAGAACTCTCTTATACTATCTTCAGTACTGCATTTTTTTATGGTAATCGTTTTATTTCTTTTTATGTGTTTTACGAAACTCACTTTTGTTTACTTTGGAGGGGTTTGTTTTGTTGGTATAATGCTGATTTACGAACATTCACTGATAAAACCACATGATCTGTCAAAGATAAGCCTGGCCTTCTTTACAGTAAATGGCATTATAAGTATGATACTAATGATTGTAACACTTGTAGATTTATTTATCTTTTATTAAATAACCATAAAATAAAGGACAATAGTATACTGATAATAATACATGTTGTAACGGGAAAATAGAAACTGTAATTCTCCCTCTTAAATGATAAGTCGCCAGGTAGTTTACCAATAAATGGCAACTTGTTTCCCAGCATGAAAACAAATCCAATTACTACCAGCAAGAGACCAATAAAAACAATTATCTTCCCAATATCGCCTGCCATTATAATATCTCAAGACTTATTCAAGCTTTTCTTCAGACTTCCTTTTTTCTTATCTGCACTGTCCTTCTCTTTCCCATTACCTACGTAGGCACTAAAGGAATCCTTGGATCTTATATCACTACTCAGAAATTTTTCTCCAAAATATGATTTTCTTGCCAGTGGGTCATTAATCAACTTTTGTGTCGTCCCGCTGGTTATAATATTTCCGGCACTAATAATATAAGAATGATCTGTTATACTTAACGCCTCTCTCACATTATGATCTGTTAATAATATCCCAATACCCTTTTCTTTCAGGCCTAAGACTATATCCTGAATCTCTGCAACAGCTATTGGATCAATAAATGAAAATGGTTCATCCAGAAGAATTAACGATGGTGAAGTTGACATTGCTCTTGCAATCTCAAGTCGTCTCCTTTCACCGCCTGAGAGTGTAAACGCCATCTTCTTTGATAAATGTGTCAACCCTAATTCCCCTAAAACCTGGTTCAGTTTTCTAATTCTCTCTCTATAATTAAATTTAATTGTCTCTAACACTGCTAAAACATTTTCTTCAACAGTTAAACGTTGAAATATTGATGGTTCCTGAGAAAGGTATCCCATTCCCAACCTTGCACGCATGTATATTGGCATGTCTGTAATATCTTCACCACGAAAGAAGACTTTCCCATGATCCGGCCTGATCATGCCGATCACCATTGAAAAAGCCGTACTTTTCCCAGCGCCATTTTGCCCAAGAAGACCTGCAATTTCTCCGGAATGCACCTCGAAACTGACACGATCTACTGCAGCTTTTTTACCATAATTCTTAGTTATTTCAACGGCCTGTATGAGTTTCATTTTTCAGCCATGTATCTTCTACCTGACATATTTAATTGTACTTGGTGGCCAGAATACCATAAAAGCCTTTCCCACCATATTACTCTCAGGAACGATTTTCCAGAACCTGCTATCGTTGCTATTTCTACTATTATCACCTAGAAAGAAATATTCATTATTACCTATCTCAAGCGGTTTAAGTGTTCCCCATTCTCCGGCATCTGTATAGTAAATATCTCGAAAAATTGAAATATTCTTAAATACTGCAGCGGTATTTTCCCCTCCTAACTTCAACTCACTGAATTTAGTATAATCATTAAACGATGACAAATCAGTATCATATGCATATGAGAAAACTACGGAATCATTGAGTTTCAAGATAATTTTATTATCAACATTTGCGAATCCTATCTTATATCCTTTTCCTGGCTCCATAAAGACTTCAGGATCACTTTTAACAATCGAACCTGATACTTTTAAATGCGTTTTATTCTTCCCTGCTCCGGAAGCTACATATGCCTCAATTGTTTTTTCATTCTCCTGCAGTATAATAGAAACACCTCCATTGTTCACAGAGATAGAAACATCAAAATTTATCATAACATCACCATTTATTGCATCATTAATCTCGTTGTTATAAACATTGAAGTCTGTAATTTTTCTTTTAAACGATATATACGATTTTTGTTCTGCTCCCTCTGATAATCTTAGTTGTAACTGCTTTGCACTGACATCCCAGAATTTATCTTTCACCTCCCAGTTTTGAACTATTTCCTGTTTTGCCGGATAATTACTATTAAAAACCGGCACCCATAGCGCCTCTTGAACCATTTCCGGCTTTCTCTCTATTTTGTCGTTAATATAAATGTCACCATTTAGAATCTGAAGTTTTTCATCCGGCAGGCCAACCAGGCGTTTTATATAATTCTTCCGAACAACATGAACATTTGTAGACCCACATGATTTACAAGTAATAGCATCTACTGTATCACATGAATTGCATACAACCTTATGATATTGCGTAACACCTAAAAAGCCTTTTATATTATTAATCTTAGACTTAAAGTAATTTTCCTTCTTTGCGACATTAGAGCATTTCTCGCACAACATTGATTGGCTTGAAGAGAAACCGCAAGACAAACAAGCAACATCATTAAACGGATATTTGAATACTGCAACATCCCATCTTTTGGGTTTGCCAAAATCGTAAACAAACTTATTTACGAGAATCCTGTTCCCCCCCCTTTTTCTGTAATCAGATATGCGTATCTTATAGAAACAATTCGAGCATTTCACATGATTTAAGCTGTAGTTGGTTTTGAACTTCCAGGCACAGTTAGGACACTTAACAGACTTGTGCTGTCCCAACAATGTTGGCGCCATTGAGCCAGTTGGAATCTTAAACGCCTCTACCACAAAAATCCTTAACACAAATGCCAATGCTACAGCAATAATAATAGATTCGAGATTTTCACGAACAAATCCTTTTTTCTTTTTGTGTTTCTTTGTTTTTTTACTATCTTTTTGGTCTGCCTTACCCATATTAGCTCAGTTAATTAACAATTTGTCAGCCTATTAGATTTCTATAATACCATAACAATATTTAAAACCAGCATCTGCATTATTCTTTATTTATCTGTTGACAATACGGATAAGAATGCACTTTGAGGAATCTCGACACTTCCGACATTCTTCATTCTCTTTTTTCCTTCTTTCTGCTTCTCAAGAAGCTTTCGTTTTCTGGTTACATCACCACCATAACATTTCGCTGTAACATTTTTTGACATCTGACGGATTGTTTCTCTTGCAATAACCCTGCCCCCTATAGCTGCCTGTATAGGAATCTCAAACATATGACGGGAAATATCTTTCTTCAGATTTTGTACCAGTTTTCTGCCCTTAACCTCTGCCTTCTTTTTGTGAACAATACATGAAAGAGCATCTACTTTCTTCCCTGCAACCAATATATCCAATTTCACCAGATCCGATGGTTTGTATGCAACAAACTCATAGTCCAGCGTGCCAAACCCTCTCGTCATGGATTTCAATTTATCATAAAAATCAAAAATAATTTCTCCCAAAGGAATTTCATACGTAAGTATAGCTCTCTTATCACTCAGATATTCTGTACTCTTGTATGTAGCCCTTCTATCATCAACCAATTGCATAATTGCCCCGATGTACTCTGAGGGAAGGATGATCTTGGCTTCTACTACCGGCTCGCGAAATTCCTTTATTGTGCCCACGGAAGGTAATTTTTCAGGATTGTCAATATTTATTACCCTGCCATCGTGAGTCAATATTTCGTATGTCACGGTTGGTGCAGTTTGCACTAGACCAACCTTACTCTCTCTCTCTAAACGTTCCTGAACAATTTCCATATGTAAAAGACCGAGGAATCCGCATCTGAAGCCAAACCCAAGCGCCTGCGATGTTTCAGGTTCGAACGAAAAAGATGAATCATTGATCCATAACCTTTCAATCGCATCTCTCAAAGGCATGAAGCCAGTATTGTCTGTAGGATAGAGTCCGCAGAAAACCATAGGAAGAGGTTTGCGGTACCCTGGCAAAGCGACCGTAGACCTCTTTTTCGATAGTGTTATAGTATCACCAATGTGGACATCATGTATAGATTTGATACTAGATGTGCAATAACCAACACTTCCCGCACTTAATTCGTTTACACGGGTCATATCAGGCCTGAACACTCCCAACTCAGTAACCTCAAACGATCTGCCTGTCTTCATCATAAAAATACTATCACCTACCTTGACTGAACCATCAAAAACCCTTATATAGACAATCACACCACGATAGTCATCATAAACTGAATCAAAAATCAGTGCCCGTAACGGAGCGTCAGTATCACCCTCAGGCGCCGGCATTTTCTTTATTATAGCATCGAAGATATCTTCTATCCCCTGGCCGGTCTTTGCGCTCACACTTAGAACCTCTTCGTCCTTTACACCAAGAATGTGAACTATCTCTTCGCTTACCTCTTCCGGCCTGGCAGATTTAATATCTATTTTGCTGAGAACCGGTATGATCTCAAGATCCTTCTCCATTGCCATATACATGTTAGTTAATGTTTGCGCCTCTATTCCCTGCGCCGCATCCACCAGAAGCAAGGCTCCCTCACAGGCACTGAGACTCCGTGACACCTCATAACTAAAATCTACATGCCCGGGTGTGTCTATTAAATTCAATGAGTAGGTCTCTCCATCCTTAACATAATCCAAAGTGACTGCGCTGGCCTTTATTGTAATGCCACGCTCTCTTTCCAGATCCATGTTGTCCAGCATCTGGTCACGGAATTTCCTGGGACTGACCGCCTTTGCCTTTTTCAGCAGGCAGTCGGCAAGCGTAGACTTGCCATGATCGATATGCGCTATTATACAAAAGTTACGTATCTGCTTGATATTCAAATGAAACCTCTAATACTTCCGGTTAACTGTTATTTGTCTAGTAGGATGCCTTGCTCGGAAACATAGGAATGATAAAACCAGAAAACTGCCATTTCTTCGCACATGGTATTAAATCCTGTGCGAAATTCCTAAAATGGTTACTGGGCAAATGCCCTGACACAAGGGACCATCGCCTTAATCTCTTCTTCTGACAATATATCACCAAATGGTAAGTAGTTAGAGTTTTCAGGATTACCATTTGTGATTGAGTTTACGAAATCATCATCAGTACGTGAATCCTGCCACTTTGCATCGGTGAAATCTTTAACTCCAAAATCAATGCCCGTCGGTGTTCCTTTACCATCTTCACCATGGCACAATGCACACTTTTCTGTATATATTTCAGCAGTGTCGATATCATCAGCAAAAGTGTTTGAAAGAGTTGAACAAAAGACCAGACCTGAAAATATAAAACATATTATTGCCTTGCTTCTCAATGTGCTTCTCCTATTCTAAATAAATTAAATTATAAAAAACGAAATCCGTACATTTAAGCGTACAGTACTCATTAAACCAATTCCATCAAATTTGTCTTGAAAAGTTCCAGGGCCAACGCCCTATGGCTGATTCGGTTCTTGACCTCAGATCCTAATTCTGCCATAGTGAGTTCGTATTCAGGCACATAAAATACAGGGTCATATCCAAATCCCTTATCCCCTCTAGGCTCAGCACTAATAATGCCTTCACAACTTGCTTTTACAACAAATTGCAACCTGCCAGGTTCTGCAAGGGCTATTGCACAACGAAACCTTGCCGTCCTCTTTTTAAATGGAACTCCTTTTAATTCTTCAAGCAGTCTTAAGCATTTTTCTTCATAACCGGTATCTTCGCCACAATAACGGGATGATAAAACACCGGGGCGTTTATCCAGTGCATCAATCTCTAATCCCGAATCATCCGCCATAACACACATTTGACAAAATCCGGCCAGTTCCAGCGCCTTCTTTATCGCATTGTCTTCAAAGGCATTACCATCTTCAATAATGTCAGGAGGATTCTCAAAATCATCCAAATCCAGCAACCTTACTGGTATTCCGTTTAGAATCTCCCTTATCTCTGATTTCTTATTACTATTATAAGTTCCTATTACAATTTCCTTCAATTTCAGCATATTTTGTTACGCTATTTTCCCAATACTTCCTGTTGTATCAGAGTTAATTCGTTTATGCCCTTCTTTGCCTGTCCGATCATCTGGGCAAGCTCTTCCCCTGAGAAAGTCTGTTTTTCCGCTGTACCCTGTAATTCTATATACTCACCATCACCAGTTAATACTATGTTCATATCAACACTTGCCGAAACATCCTCTTCATAGCACAGATCCAGCATAGGCACACCATCTACTACACCAACACTTATAGCCGCCACGCTGCCCAGAAGCGGTTCTCCAGTAAGCTCATCATTGTTTCTTAACCGGTTAATAGCATCAACAAATGCAACGTATGCGCCCGTAATAGATGCCACTCGCGTACCACCGTCAGCCTGAATCACATCACAATCTATCCATATTGTCCTTTCTCCTATTGCAGACAAATCCACTATGGCACGCATCGAGCGTCCTATCAGCCTTTGGATTTCATGCGTACGGCCACCAACCTTACCACGTGAGGATTCCCTTGAAACTCTTTTAGGCGTGGAACCGGGCAATAAGGAGTATTCCGCCGTAACCCATCCCTGTCCTGTATTTCTTTTATGAGGCGGCACACCTTCGTCTACTGAAGCCGTACATATCACCCTGGTATTACCGACTTGTATAAGCACAGAACCATGTGCAAATTTCGTATAATTTCTTTCTATTAAGACCGGTCGCATTTCATCCGGTTTTCTTCCGTCTTTTCGCATTATTTACCTCTATACAAAACCTCATTATTTCTACTTACAAATAAGAATCTTCAACAGCGCCTTCTGGACGTGCAGCCTGTTTTCAGCCTGATCGTAAACTATGGAATTCTGACTATCAATAACATCATCTGTAATTTCCTCACCACGATGAGCCGGTAGGCAATGCATCACAAGAGCGTCACTCTTTGCATGGGCCATCAATTCACCATTAACCTGAAAACCTTTAAAATGATTTCGTCTTGTCTCGGCTTCGTCTTCTTCTCCCATACTGACCCACGTATCGGTATAGATAACATCTGCATCTTTAACCGCTTCTTTTGGGTCTCTAATCTGTTCAATGCATATATTGCTATCTTTTGTTGTCTCAGCAACTTCTTTCAAAAACTCTGCTGTCAATTCATAGTTTTCAGGTGATGCGGCCGTATATGAAACCTTGAGTTTTGCACATAAAAAAGCCAATGACCTGGCAACATTATTTCCATCACCAATATATGCTATTTTAATATTGTCAAAACTCCCTTTCTTCTCCCTTATGGTGAATAAATCCGTAAGGGCCTGACATGGGTGTGTATAGTCAGAGAGTGCATTGACTACAGGCACGGAGGAGCAATCAGCAAGCTCAACAACCGTTTTATGGTCATAAGTTCTAATGGTAATACAATCTACATATCTGGATAAAACTTTAGCAACGTCTTTTATAGATTCGCGCTCACCAAGGTTTATATCATGCTTGGTCAGATATATTGCATGCCCACCCATCTGCGTCATCGCAACTTCAAAGGAAACCCTTGTCCGCATCGAACTCTTCTCAAAGATCATAGCCAAAGTCCTACCTGCAAGACAATGATCAGCTTCACCTTTTTGTAGAGAAGCCTTCAACTCTGCCGTCAAGGTAAACAGATCATTAATGTCTTCAAGATTCAGGTCAGAGATTGAAACCAGATTTTCACACTGCATAATTTTTTCTGTATTACTTAGTTATTAATTAAACGGATTTCAAGATATCCTTTAAGATTCCCAAACCCTCATCAATATGTTCCTGCTTCACATTCAGTTGAGGCATGATCCTTATCACTGTATCATGAGTACAGTTCAACAGCAGCCCGGCATCCGAACACTTTTTTACAGTCTCGGCTGCAGGGATCTTAAGTTCTATGCCTATCATCAATCCTATGCCTCTTACTTCTTTGATAACATCAAGTTCTTTAGCCATATTTCCCAATTGATCAAAAATATAATCACCCATCTTCGCCGCTTTGTCCAACAAACCCTCTGCCTCGATTGTTTCAAATACAGCAGCCGATGTGGCACATGCAAGGGGATTACCTCCGAATGTAGAAGCATGACTGCCCGGCACAAGACTTTTAGCGATTTCTTTAGTAGTTTCCATAGCACCCACTGCTGTACCATTTCCCAGTGCTTTAGCAAGCGTCATAATATCTGGCGTTATATCGTAATGTTGATATGCAAAATACTTACCTGTCCTTCCCATCCCGCACTGCACTTCATCAAGAATCAGGAGAATGTCATTGTCATCACAAATTTTCCTCAACCCTGTCATGTAATCTTTGTCGGCTACATTAATTCCGCCCTCTCCCTGAACAGTTTCAAGCATTATACCGCAGGTCTTGTCGTCCACGGCATCTTCCGCCTCACCAAGATTATTAAATGAAACATACGAAAAGCCTTCGACAAGTGGAGCAAAACCTCTATGATACTTTGGTTGTGCTGTAGCCGTGACGGTCGCCATGGTTCTTCCATGAAAGGAATCCTTCATCGTAATAATCTTATATTTCCCTTTCGGAAAACTGTGAATCCTTGCCAGTTTTATGGCTGCCTCATTCGCTTCCGCTCCGCTGTTACAAAAAAAACATTGACCGTTAAATGAGTTTTCGGAAATATACTTTGCAAGACGTCCCTGTGGCTCAGAATAGAAAATATTAGGCACGTGCACCAGGGTTGCCGCCTGATCCTGTGTCGCCTTCGTCACATTAGGATGACAATGTCCCAGCGAACTGACTGCCCATCCGGAGAAAAGGTCCAGATATCGTTTTCCGTCTTCGTCCCATACATACACCCCTTCACCCTTAACAAGTACAATGGGGTTACGAGCGTAATTTGGGATTACGTAATTATCATAATCTTCAATTATTTTACTTTTCTTCATATCTAAATTCCCATATGTGAATTTCCTGCGATGTGAGGAAACAGAAAAAATGGAAGGGTTTAATTTTGTGTGCTCTTTTTGAAGTGGGTAAATACCAAAAAGACCAACTCTTAAAACACCTAAAGATTAAGCTGCCGAAACAACCTGTTAGCCACAATCCTACTTCCGCCAGAATGCGTATCGGGCTGGCGAACTGACCGGTCAGGCGGGGACACTTAAGCATTAAATCATGACTTAAACTATGATCTGGGTCCCTATCCCCTTGTCAGTAAATATTTCCAGCAACAGGGAATGGGGTATATTGCCGTCTATAATATGAGCTTTCTTAACTCCCTTACTCAATGCTGCTATACAAGCTTTTGCCTTCGGCAGCATACCGCCTCTTATTATCTCACTTTCTATCAACTTATTTACCTCGTCCTCGTGTAATGTAGACGTAAATGACTCCGGATCGGAAGGGTCAGTTGATATTCCATGAGTATTAGAAATAAATACTAATTTCTCTGCCTTTAATGAACTTGCTATAAAGGAGGCGACATTATCCGCATTTACATTAAAATTCTCATTACCAGCTCCTTCCGCAATTGGCGGTACAATTGGAATATTATCACCTTCACATAAATTATTAAATCTTTCATGCTCTATCCCCGTAAGTTCTCCCACATAACCTAGATCATTTGCCGCTGTCTTGTCCTCGCCTTCACAAACAAACTTTCTGGCCTTGAGCGGACTCTTTTCTCTGTCCCACACACATACGCCTTTTGCTCCCATTTCGTTTATTTGACTTACAATTAATTTGCCAATCTGGTTTATGAGTACATCAATAGCGATCTTCAGCGTCTCTTCGTCTGTTACACGATACCCATGTATAAAAAGAGGCTTTTTCCCCCTCTTTTCCATCTCACTGCTTATATGAGGGCCGCCGCCATATACAATTACAGGCATCATACCAATAGTCTTCATAAAAACCACATCCTGAAGTATACTTTGAAAGGTTTTTATATTGACCATAGCACTACCACCAAACTTTACGACAACAATTTTATCCTTGAATGATTGTATATACGGTAATGCCTCTATTAATGCCCTGGATTTACGTATTGCCTCTTCCATTGAGATGTCCTTCGTGTATCCTCTTTTCAATTTTCCAGCATCAACTTCAGATGGATAAATACCCTCATACAGAATATCTGAAATCTTGCTGTTCTTAGAAATTTTGCTTGTTACCTGCAAACTCATATTTCTCTTAATGGCTTTAACAATAATAAATTACAACAAACTGTATACTGATAATCTCAAAACAAAAATTATAGCTTTTAGCGTATATCTGTCAAGGTTAAATCATAGACTCTACCTTGCTTCTATGACAATGACATATAGCGATTGCAAGAGCATCAGAAGAATCAAACTTCTCTGGCACCTCGGATAAGGCCAGAACTATTTTCACCATTTCACTTACCTGCACCTTTTGAGCACTACCCACGCCAACAACCGCCCTCTTTACTACGGTAGGTGCATATTCGGCCAACTGGATATTTGCGGAAGCTGCGCACAGGATAGCTATGCCTCTGGCCTCACCAATCTTAATCGCCGATTTTACGTTTTTCCCATAAAACGCTTCCTCTAATGCGATATAGTCAGGTTTATATTCTTCTATAACTTTATTTAATCCATCGAAAATCAATTTAAGTTTATCCGGGAAGGAATCCTTTTTCCTGGCCTCGATCGTACCATGAGCGACGTGAGACAACTTGCTATTGACATCATCAACAACGCCATAACCTGTTACTACCGTACCTGGATCTATTCCTAAAACTCGCATAATAATAGTAAACAAAAAAACCACATTCTTAAAATAAATATTTCCCGGCACACATCAAAAGCAAGCCCAACAACAGACTGGACAGGTTATAATATTTTCTGGGGTTGTGTTGATGGACAAATGGCAGGAGATCACTGATAGCAATATATAAAAAAGTCCCTGCTGATATCCCAATTGCCCAGGCCAGAGTGTTTTCATGCAGATTTTTTAAAACAAAAAAAGCAATAACCGCTCCTACAGGTGTGGTCAACGCAAAGATTGTGACAAGCTTGATAATCTTCGCTCTTTTATACCCCCCCTGAATAAGAATGCCGGTAAGGGAAAGTGCAGAAGGAAACTTGTGAACTATAATCGCCAGAAATATCATTAAACCAATATCTTTTAGTATGAAACCGGCTCCCATTGAGAGACCATCTATTAAACTGTGAAATGATATTCCCAGAAAAGCTGATAACCCTATTGTATGAAAGTCACAAACATCCTCTTCACAGGAATGCACCATTATGAATTTTTCCATTATGTAAATAATAAAAAACCCAATTATTATGGGTATACCAACATTACTGCCCAGAGACGGTGTAATTGCCGGCAGCATGTGAAAAAAGCAAGTGCCAAACAAGACTCCTGCGCCAAAGCTGATTATTAACCTGAAACTATTCTTTGACCAGCTTTTTACCAATGGGAGCAGACCACCAATAGTGGAAATTGCAAATATAAGTAACAGGTACCATAAAAACGTTGTCATATTATACTCCATTGGGGGCAAAGGCCACCGGTGCAGACGTCGATCTGCTCAATCATGAAAAAGGCTGTGGCCACTTGCTTATTTGTAAAAGTCACGTTAGGTTCTATTTGAAAACTGTAATCTTATCTTTATTATCATTCAATAAAAAACACATTTTTCATCAAAAGTCAATATTTTAAGAACAATCAAAAATATGCCTTCAATAAACCATCTCTTTCTGGTATATTCCAAAAACCTTGTTTACAAGATTTGTTATTTTTTATCTTATCCTGTAAATCTTGTCTAAAATTTATGACTACACCAAATCTCACCATTGACCTGTGCGGGATTAAATTATCAAACCCGACCGTTCTGCCATCCGGTTTCCTCGGTACCTCCAAATCTCTGCTGAAACGGGTTGCTGATAATGGTGCCGGTGCGGCTACCATAAAGTCGGTCAGTTTTGAAGCAAGAGAAGGACACAAGAACCCAACCGTAATTCCCTTTGAGGCAGGCATGCTGAATGCAGTCGGGTACTCTAACCCCGGTGCGGAAGAAACAGCCAGGGAATTCGCAAACATAGAAGACGTCTCAATACCAGTAATAGCAAGCATTATAGGCACAGAGGCAGGAGACTTCGTACGCGTTGTGGATAAACTGTCAGAAACGCAGTTTTCAGCTATAGAACTCCCGCTCTCATGCCCTCACACACCCGGATTCGGCCTGCTGGCCGGACAGGGTACGCCGGAGAGCACGAAGGACATTGTCTCTGCCGTCAGGAAGGCCACTAAACTGCCAATTTTTGTAAAATTATCACCTAACATACCTGAAATATGGAACTTAGCAAAGTCTGCAGAGGATGCAGGCGCTAATGCCATAACGGCAGTAAACACGCTTGGCCCGGGAATGATAATAAACATAGAGGCACGCAAACCAGTACTCTCCTACAAGGTTGGAGGGGTCTCAGGACAGGCCCTGAGACCGATTGCCACCAGATGTGTATATGATATATACGAAGCCGTTAAAATACCTATAATCGGCACAGGTGGAATATCTACAGGCCGCCACGCCATAGAGATGATTATGGCGGGGGCAACGGCAATCGGGGTTGGTACAGGAATATATCAGAGGGGCATAGACATATTCCGGAAAATATGCCGGGAAATGGAAATATGGATGTCTGAAAACAATTTTAATAGTATTGAAGAATTAATAGGAATAGCCCATGAATGAGGGTTTTGAGCAACCGGTAATGATGAAGATTGACAAGATCATCGATGAATCTGATGACACAAAGTCATTCATGTTCAGGCACAATCTTGATTATAATCCCGGACAATTCATAATGGTCTGGTTACCCGGTATAGATGAAAAACCTTTTGCAATCTCATCTTTCGGCGAAGATTTCTTCGGGTTCACAGTACTTGCCAGAGGCAACTTTACAAAACTCCTGCATAACATGAAACAGGGAGAACAGATCGGTATAAGAGGACCGTTTGGTCACGGATTCAGTATTCCAGATAGTATTAAAGATGGCACCGGTAGCGCATGCATAATCGGAGGCGGCTGTGGAATGGCATCATTGACCGTGCTTATTGAGAAATTGCAAGATTACAATACTACAATACTCATCGGAGCAACCACAAAGACAAAGCTGTTATTTAAAAACCGGTACAAGGATATTACTCTCTTTACTGACGATGGAAGTGAAGGAAGAAACGGATATCCCACAGATATCCTGGAAGACCTGCACAAAAAACACAAATACAACATTATATATACCTGCGGCCCTGAGATAATGATGTATAAGGTATACGAATTCTGCAGGAAATATAATATACAATGCGAGGCGTCATTGGAGAGATACATGAAATGCGGCATAGGCATATGCGGGCAATGTGTCTGCGACGGACAGATGGTGTGCAAGGACGGCCCGGTGTTTGACTCACAGGCGCTTGGAAAAATGAGTGACTTTGGGTCATGCTCTCTACTTAAAAGCGGCCAGAGAGTTTCGCTCAAGGAGTATGGCGAGTGGATAGGCTGTTAGAATACTCATCGCAAAGGAAAAATCAGATGTTTGCTTAATTAGGTCTGAGCGGCAAGTTAGGAGTAATAAGAAATGCTTATAAAATGTCGAAGGACTAATGACCAGGACCAGCCTGGTTTTGTCGAGCTAAGCTCGATGGCAAATAACGAATGACTGATAACAACTTTAGTATCAAGTAATCCAGGAGAAGACAATGTCCATTGCAGTAGTAGTTAAGAAAGATAACAGAGTAGTTATCGGTGCTGACACATTACAGAGCTTTGACACTAATATGGCAGCCAGCGATAACCTGAATGAATCAAAGCTGAGACGTATTGGATCCGCTATACTTGCAAGTACAGGCTGGGGCCTGTATGACAATATCCTTGACGATTATTTGAAAACCAAGAAATCGGTAAGATTATCAACGAAGCAGGAAGTTTTTCTGTTTTTCAAGAAGTTGTGGCCGGTTTTACATGAAAAATACTCATTTGTTAATAATCAATGTGATGACAGCAATTCACCATTTGGTGAGTTGGATTCAGCATTTATGATAGCTAATAAAAAGCGTATCTTTTTTGTTTCATCTGACATGTGTGTAACAGAGTTTCAGAAGTATTACGCTATCGGTGTTGGTCGTGATTACGCAATTGGAGCAATGCATGTTCTGTATAACCAGAAAAAGGGTGCAGAGGAAATAGCCAGACTGGCTATAGAGGCCGCTATTGCAAATAACGTATACTGCGGCGGAAATATCGAAATAATAAAACCCTGAAGAATATATAAATTGGGACGCTGATTGGAGTAAATTATCACGGATATATAAGCAAGTGGCAGTATACGAAAGGTTGAGGACGGCCGCCGCTTCATGGCTAGGACGATGGACGCTTATTTCGTCTTTTGTCTCTCTTCCTTCGTCACTCGTAAAATCTACACGTACTCTGCCATATATACATAATCAGGAATGGAAACGTAAGATAGTCGGATTCCAGCATCCGGAACCGCCCCTAAGAAACAGTATCCATTTCCGCTCGTGCTTTATTTAAAAAGTCTGAATACATTTCAAATTTGCCGGCAGCTTCTCTATCTGTCCCCCTTAAATCATCTGCTTTTAATCGGCAAATTCTGCTTATACTGGCGACCACTTCAGGTACAAAATATTCGTCAACAAGAAATTCAAGTTTCTCCATGTCGGTATCATTCATTCTTCCGCTCCCCATAAAAAAGTTATAGTTACATTCTTGCGGTTTTTTTCGTTAGCATATTATACCACTTCAAGATTCAAAAAACCCTACTCAATATATCTTTCTATGTTTAAGATTCTTTAAAGGGCTATGGCAGGTTTGAAGTGCATAATATAATTAACTACAGATTAGCACTGATGTAGAGGCAAGAAAGGGAAAGAGAGACTGAAACAAAACAGGTAGGCAGGTAGCTTGCGCGACTAGTTTTTTTCCAGGTTGACAATTGGCCACAGCAAAATAGGCGAGTCATTTCATATGGTAAGCAATAGGTACACTTAGCATGGCAAGCAAAAATGATTTTTGTCATTAAATGATAGTTTTGAAAAGTATACAGTGATAGACATTATATTACAAACAATAGTCTACTTTTCATTACTTTGGTTATGAGGACCCGCCTCTGGTGGACATCTAATATTTCATCATTGCCTCTGTGCACTTCGGTGATTTTCCGTGGCCTTGTCCTCGGCGCTTTGTGTTACCATCCTTATACATCAGGAGACCTCTCCCCTTTATTAAGCTGTATTTCTCCGTCAATGATCTCAGCCTGAATCGGTCCTGCGTACTCTTCCTCCAATGTTAACTCTTCATTGCCAAGACAAATGACTGTCTTCGGAAAAAGTGCAACTCCCACGTTTACAAGCTTTCTGGCGCTGCCCTGGGTTTGTGCCTCGATGTTCTTCACTTCATCAACCACGTCATGCAGTTCCTTCTCCAACTTAGAGATCTTAAGCAGTGTCTTTGCGAGTTCGTCCTGGCTGGAAGTGAAGGCCGTTTTTTGGCTGGACATTTGAGAATCTGCATAGTTTCTAAGCTGCTCCAGCTCCATTTCGGCCCTCTCTATTTTCTTCTTTCTGAAAGATAATTTGTTCCTGACATTGAAGTCTTCACCCGCAACAAGCACTGTGGGTGTATAAGCCTTGCTTCCCGTATGCCCGGCATATATGCCCCTGAGGGCAACTATTTCTCCACCTACTATATGACCTCTGGGTATTATTACTGCTCCAAGTGTCTTAATATTGGAATTAATGATCTCTTTCTCAACTACAATGTCTTCCTTTGCCTGGATATCTCCGCCATCTATAAACTTTGCCTGAATACCACCCTCAACCACAATCTTGTAGTCCTCCGATTGTCTTATGCCGCCATGAACAGTAAGATCACCCTTTGTCCGTATCTCTGCGTTTTCAATGATACCACGGACTTCAATACTACCGGCAGCTTCAATTTTAGCGCCATTGAGTACGTCCCTGTTGACTACAACCGCACCCATATGTGAAATATTCCCTGTTGTAATATCTACATCTTCCTGAACTATGTACACCTCATCTACAGAAAGAATATCGTTAATCAGCCGAACGCGCCCGTTTATCTCAGCGTAGTAAGCATTTTTATTAGTGTCAAGACGCACATTATCTCCGGCCTCCGGGTATTTCGTTACCGGTTTTTCTCCGGCAGGGATTGGTTCCCCGAAGACATTCAGACCGTCTTTTCCCTCACAGGCAGGAATCTGATTACCCAGCAGCGTACCCTTTGTAACGGATTCAGTAGCCGCTTTTTTTCGATAGTTTATCTTGCCCGTATACTTGTCCACCGCCAAACCTGTTCCGAACAAATCACCCGCCCAATCAACCTTTGCATCCTGAGGTGGTACAGGAGGCTCGCTCTTAATTAGAACAAAGTTCTCTAGATGAGGGTTTTCCTCAGTGGCATGATGGAGTTGCTCCTTCAATTGGTTCTGATCCGGCGGATCCTTAATACCAAGAGCTTCAAGTTCTTTACCTATGGCAATCACTAGAGCGTCAAATTCATCATCAGTTACATCACAGTCCAGCAAGACTGCTGCTCTATCTTTCGTTACACGCAAATTAAACCTCTTGTGAGTTTCCTCCATGTCTAAGTCTCCAGAACGCAAAATAATTTGTAAAGTATTAAGGCAGCTAAGGAGTGAAGCTGTTATCCAGGTAAAAAGTTATAATTTTCTATTGTGAAAAACTTACAGAATTACAGGCAGGTGGGTTACCCATCCCAGCCAGCTTGCCCGACAGGTCTCTTGGCGGGATGCTTGTCGCCCGCCCGGATGACTTGGTCGGACGGGTACTGGCAACCGTTTCATCCGGTCGGGAGCAAAAACAAACTTATCATTTTTATATTTAAGTGAATGAGAGAAAGGAATCACGCCCATTTAGCTGCATTACACAGGTACATATCTCCAGATAATACGTCTGGTAAACACGCCAGACAAACCGTCTGGAAATCACTATTTATTCTTGACTCTGGTTATATTCCTCTTGCCTGAATATGCAGGTAGCTTAGGCTTCTGAATTAATTCTTTATTTTGAAATCAAGAATTTCATGGCTGCAATCCTTGCTATGTTATCTTAGTTTTTGGTTTAGTGGCAGTCTTCCTGGTCTTTGTTGTTTTTTGAACTGTCTTTTTCACATCTTTTGATCTGGCTGCTAAAACCTGATCAAGTTTCCTTGATATCTCAGTTTGTTTTCTTTCGAGCCTTTCTATAGAGGCTTGCATCTGTTTTCTTCTGGCTGCTTCTGAGAGTTCAGGCTTTCTCTCTGGTCCTTCGTTGCTTTTGTCACTTTCAGCCCGAATACGCCATGCGATTGTTACAACACCTAAAATAGCTATCATTAATATAACTGCCAGAAATTCGCTACTCATTTTTTTCCTCCCTGAAAAAGGTTCCAGATATACTAAAATAATATAAAGAATTAAAGAATCTTGGTGTGAAATCTTTGATATATAATATTAAAGCCATCCAGTCTCCTGTCAAAAAACACGTTGGCAGACCCGATAAAATACATAGGTGGACGCGAACGCTTTTCAGACCGTCGCACAGATAGATTCTGAAATCAACACACAGATCCAAATCAGTCAGGAGTCGGTTCTTGAAATTACTCCGACAAGAGCTTCGGACAATTTACTTCAATGCAAATCTGTGTTAATCTGCGACAAATCACGGAGGTTTATTTAATTTACTCACCAATTACTTGATGAGTTAAATGTTTTATGATATGGTAATATTGAAGATTGTTGAAATTCTGAGGTTTATAATAATAACTGAAAATAGATATCCCTGTTAGTTATGGAGTCTCTTTTTTAGCGACTCTTGCCGGAACAACCATTACAGGACATGGTGAGTGGCGGATTACACGTTCTGCTATACTTCCCAGGAAAAGGCGTCCCATGCCGGTTCTTCCATGAGATGACATTACTATAAGGTCAACATCATTCGTTTCTGCAAATTCAACTATTCCCTTATCTACATCTTTTGAAGGTGTATATACTAATGTATCTATAGGAAAACCGGTGAAATGCTTTTGTGCTATCATTTTAATTCTCTTTAAGGCCTGTTCCCGTAGTCTCTCAATTATACCCATTTTGTCAGTAACATCCAAGCCATAGTCAAACTCGTTGTTTGTCGGTATTCCAATATCGATCACTTTTAAAAGAGTAATTTTGCTCTTCTCTTTCCCGATAAGCTGGACTTGCTCCTTTGCGTAATCAAATGCAGCTTCGGCCTCTTCTGAAAAATCAGTTGTCACAAGTATATGTTTCATAACACTTCAGTATCAAATCCATTACAATTAAAGTATAATGACACTTTTATACTACAATAAACTGTATTGTCAAGAAGGAAGTAATTTTGAAATTTTGTATTATTCTTTAATGTCTCTTTTAAAATAAAAAACAGTATTATTAACACCACAAAGCTCCCATCCATCTTTGCCATGTTCATTAAGCATTGACAGGTCTAGTTTGAGTTGCTGTTTTATAGAGTCTTTAAATTTTGTATTAACGGTTTTATACTCCCATTGTACTTCAGCAATTTTCTCTTTCGCTTGCACTAACATATTTGAAACCAGTAAACCGGCAATAAGTACAATTACAACCATCAACCACCAAAAATTCTTTTTCATTTCCAGATTCCTTTCATATTAAAATCAATGGGTCAGGTAAGACAGAGTCATGTACCCACATATTAATTGTTATGAATAGTCTTTGCAATATGTCAGTTGGCGGGTTATGTCTACAAAGTCAGGATAATAAGTTTTGCTGATAATTCAATATTTTAGAGGTTTTCCGAGACTCACGAGACGCTTGAACACTCCATTCTCCAATCACTGATCCTGTATAACAAAGTTGGCGCCGTCATCTGTTGCCGGTAAGTAGGAACCTATAGGGCACAACACCTTACTATCCTTATCGCAACGTATAACAAGCTTCCACAATGCATCAAGGCTTTCTTTCTCATGTTTGGATTCCGGGATCAACTTGATCCTCGCTTCACTTTCAATTGAAATTTTCATTAATAGCTCCTTTCGGCTTTTGTTAAGTATATTAAAGTTTATTTATCTGCCATTGGCAATTTATACATTTTACTGCAGATAGCATTGAATTCAATTAAAATAATTGTGCATACAAGGTTCATATTGATACTTCATCTTACTCATTTTTTTCTAGGAAATCTATAAGTAACCGAAAAAGACACATTTCCGATATAAAAAAGAAATCTTTCCGGTATTATATTGAAATATTTAATAATGGATGCTACTATGCAACACCTATACTAAGATTAGATTTTTAATAGACTAAATCATGTTTGGAAAAAAGAAAGTTTTAAAAACAGATCATTCTGTCCCTGACAGCAGGGAAACTCCTAAATCATCAAATGACAACCAGGGCGGATTCAGAGGAGAGAATAAATTCGGAAAGAATGCAAAAGTGGCATATATAACACCTGACTGTAAGATTACAGGTACAATCAAATTTGACGGGCAAATGAGGATTGATGGAAAGGTTGATGGAAAAATAATAACCGACAACGGTGAACTTTTCATTGGTAAAGCAGCCACTGTCAATGCGGCCATTAATACAAAAAGCGCCATTATTGAGGGCCGGTTGGATGGGAATGTTACCGCCTCTGGCAAAGTAGTGCTTAAGCAAGAAGCACATCTTTTTGGGGATCTACAAGCAAAAACATTGGTTGTAGAAAAAGGGGTTGTTTTTGCCGGACGATGTAATGTTAAACCATGAATGAGTTACGCATCTGCCTTTTCTGCCCTGATAAGATAGAATATTCCACCTCCCAGCATAAATACACTGACAATCAATGGCACAACGCATATTCCAAGAAACAGTTCATTAAAGACCTGCAATGAAACCCCTACCCCTGAAACCCAAATCGCCGTAGTAAAATAGGGTATTGCAAATACGAAAGCGGCAATACCAATAAAACCAACTCCTGTCGCCCTATTAGACATAAATTATCTCCTAACTTTTACAATGAAAATAATTGTATATTTTATTTGCGTCTTTAATAGTAATACTTTTCACCTTATTCAACTCGTTTAATGAAGCATCCCTCACCTTCTGCGTGTCTCCAAAATGTTTTAACAGGTTCTTCTTCTTAACCTTCCCGATTCCAGTAACCTTATCAAGTGGCGATTCGTAATACTGTTTCTTTCTCAGTTTCTTATGATACGCCAGTGCAAAACGATGAGCCTCATCACGAATATTCACCATGAGCCTTAGCCCGGGAGATTGCTGATTTAAGATAATTGGATCGGCCCTGCCACATATAAAAACACGTTCATCCAGTTTCTCCTTAGAACCATCATTTCCGACATCCTTCGTCTTACCTTTTGCAAGTGCTATAACATCTACCCTGTCAACACCAAGCTCATCAAACACCCTCCTGGCTATACGCAAGTGTCCCTTCCCGCCGTCAATTACCGCAAGATCAGGAAAATCATCTTCCCTGAATGCCCTTGAATACCTCCTCATTAAAACTTCGTACATCATTGCGTAATCATCGGACTCAGAAACCGTCCTAATCTTGTACCTCTTGTATCTCCTCTTTACAGGCTCGCCGTTTTCGAAAGTAACCATTGAGCCGGCAGCCTGCTTTCCCCTGATATTGGAAATATCAAAACACTCCATCCTCTTCGGTATGTTTGTCAGTACCAGGTGTTTCTTTAAAGAAGCCAAAACAGATTCAATATCGTCATCAGTTCCCTGGTGAATTTTAAATGCATTTTCCGCATTCTTTGTCGCCATCTCCAGTAACTTAAGCTTCTCTCCTCTCTTTGGACATAGCACCTTTATCTTATGCCCTTTTTTCTCACTCAGAAGTTCTTCTAATATACCCTTATCTTCACTTTCAACAGGCATCACTACCTCATCCGGAATAAATCTTGTATAACCGTAAAACTGATTAATAAAGGAGCGGAAGACGTTGTTTAACGTATTATTCATGGTTGAAAATCTGTACGATGCTATATCCTCAAGATTACCGTTTCTTATAAACATTGCCTGAATCTGTATACGATTCCCCTCTCCGAAATACCCAAAAAAATCCCTGTCCACAGATTTCATCGTACTAATCTTCTGTTTCTCCACGGTCTTCTCTATTGCCATTATGCGGTCCCTGGACCTTGCCGCTTTTTCATATTTCATCACCTTTGATGCCTCATCCATTTTTTTTCTCAACACCTTCAATAACTCCACGTTTTTACCTTTGAGAACCAGGACAATCTCATCTATTAATCCCTTATACGCTTTCTCATCGATCATATCACAACACGGCGCCACGCATTTTCCTATCTGATAATACAGGCACGGCCTCACCCTGCTTTTAAACACACTGTTTGAACATTTCCTGATAGGAAATATACTGTTTACATACCTCAAAGTATCGCGCACTGCCCTTGCAGAAGAATAAGGCCCGAAGTAAAGAATGCCATTTCTCTTTTTTGATCCTTTAGCTTTACCGGTTGACGGCTCAACCTGCCTGACAGTAACCGGGAAAGGAAACTTCTGGTTCATATCCAGCTTGATGGATACAAATGTTTTGTCGTCACGCAGATTAATGTTGAATCTAGGTTTGAATTGTTTGATCAGGTTGTTTTCAAGAATGAGAGCCTCTTTCTCTGTATCCGTCAAAACAAAGTCAATGTCTGCAATCCTGTTTACAAGGAATTTAATAAACAACCTTTCATCACCTGAACTCTGAAAGTAGCTTCGGACACGGTTTTTAAGGTTCTTTGCCTTGCCGACATAAATAACCTCCTTCTTAGAATCCTTCATCATGTACACACCCGTGCCTGTTGGAACAATATCCAGCTTCTTTAATAGCTTCTTGTTTTCGATCTTTATCATTTCTATATTTCGAGACTATACAAGACGTAACTATGTAATTTAAACGTACTAAATAATACCAGAATACTTTCCATACACATCACAAAATAGTTTTCAGAAAAACCGAAAACTATTGTGCCTCTGCCTACCGGCAGACAGGCGAGCAAAGTCCTCGGCGTTTTTCAGTCCGGGGAAAGTCCTCGGCGCCTTTTGTTCGGGGATAACTGCAACCAAGATTTGGTTTTAGAGAAAACCAGAAACCAAATCGGTTTTAGTATAACTACAAATCAGTTTTAATTCTTTAGACAGGTGTAACAGGATATACATGATTTTTATTCATTTTGATGAATAATTTGTTTATAATCCACAAGGCTCAAATCTATTTCTTCACTAACTAATCCTTGTATATCCAGTAGTCTGGACTATAAACAATGAAAGATCGGTCAAAACTCATCACAGAACAGAGGAATCCAAAGACACTCGACATTGATACTAAATCAACATCAGAAATTGTAGATATAATCAATACCGAGGATTCAATCGTAATCGATGCCATTAAAAAGGAACGCCAGAGTATCACAAAGGCCGTAGACTTAATTGTTGCAACCTTCCAAACAGGTGGACGCCTGTTTTATGTAGGGGCCGGTACAAGCGGAAGGTTGGGTGTGCTCGACGCCTCTGAATGCCCCCCTACTTTCGGCACCGACCCTGAATTGGTTAAAGGCATAATTGCCGGAGGAAATGATGCACTTACAAGATCAATAGAAGGGGCAGAGGACAGACATGAGGATGGAGAGCAGGCTATTAAAGAATACGGGATAAAACCTGAAGATACTGTGGTCGGTATTGCAACAGGAGGCACTACACCATTTGTTCACGGCGCTTTAGCCCAGGCAAACAGTATCGGCGCCACCACTATATTCCTGTGTTGTAATCCTGATACTGACCCTGCCGAGGAGGTTGATGTCATCATCAGACCCATAACCGGGCCGGAGGTAATAACTGGTTCTACACGCATGAAGGCTGGCACTGCAACCAAGCTCATACTGAATACGCTCACAACTGCATCTATGATAAAGATGGGGAAGGTATATGAAAACCTCATGATTGACCTTCAGGTAAAGAACGTAAAGCTTAAAGACCGTGCAGAGAGGATCATAATGATCCTTACAGACCTTGACAGAGACTCTGCCGACAAACTTTTGACGAATGCAAACGGCAACGTAAAAACAGCCATCGTTATGCATAAACTACAAACCGGATATGAAGAAGCCGGTAAAAAACTTGAGAAACATAACGGTTTTGTGAGAAAGGCACTAAAAGGTTAATAATGCGTAATTTTAAAGGTATATTAATTACCGGCATAATTTTGGTCTCCGTAATTGCGGGAATCACTGTTTTCTTTTTAAATAGTAAAGGGAGTGATTCCGGAATGAATAAAGAAAAAATTAAAGAAGTAATTGTTGAGAGAGGCACCTTTCAGATTATTGTTATGGCCAACGGCGTGGTAAAGTCTATCGATCGAATTGAAATCAAATCAAAAGCAAGCGGAGAAATGGTAGAGTTACCTGTAGAAGAAGGTGATTTTATTAGTCGGGGAGATTTAATCGCACGACTGGACCAGAAAGATGAGCGTGCTGAGGTAGCTCAGGCTCAGGCAGATTTTGATATAGCAAAGGCAGAACTCAAACAAGCTCAGAGTACGTTCGAACGCCGTAATAAGTTGTTCCAGGACAACCTCATTTCAGAGGAAGAGCAAGGTCAAATCGTACTTGATTTAGCAGTAGCAAAAGGAAAGATTATTCGAACGTCTACTACCCTGGAACGCGCGCAAGAGAGACTAAGTGAAGCAGTAGTTCGCGCCCCAATCGATGGGATCATTCTGCAGAAATACGTTGAAAAAGGACAGATTATTGCTTCCGGCGTGAGCAACGTTAGCGGCGGAACTCCCATTGTCGATATAGCAAATATGAGTTCCGTATACATAGAAACCGGAATTGATGAAATTGATATTGGTAAAGTTCAAATTGGACAATTTGCTACGGTGATTGCAGACGCCTATCCAGATCTCGAATTTAACGGAAAAATTGTGCGTATTGCTCCGGAAGCCAGGATTGAACAGAATGTTACTCTTTTCGACCTGGTAGTGGAAGTGAAGAATAATGATGGTAAACTAAAGTCTGGTATGAATACCAGCGTAGAAATCGAAATCGTTAAGAAAGAAAACGTACTTTTAGCCCCTGCCATTACCATGCAAATTCCTGATGCTGAAGATTTGGGAGACTACCAGAAAAGAGATACTAACGTACGAACGGTTCTATTAAAACAGGGAGATAAGTTTATACCGCAGATGGTAGAAATCGGACTTTACAATTTTAAGCAAGTGATCATATTAGCCGGTGTTGAAGAAGGCAGTATTCTGGGCGTACCAATGGCATCACGGTTGAAAGATGAAAGTGAACGACTTGAGGAACGTATAAAGCGTATAAGAAGCAGTCGCAGTTTTGGATCTAAAAAACCTTCATCCTCATCGAAATAGAGAGATAGCCTTTTATGGTGTAATAAATATAGTAAATATAGTGTCAGGTCTTGACATGATACATACAAATAAATAGTTTAAATTCGTGAATATGCAAAACAAGAATATTGTCAAGATCTGATTGTATTTTTTTATGTATCATGTCAAGACCTGACACTTGTTACTTGTTATAATGCTTGTTATACCTAATCCGGATTAATCATGATCATTCTTGAGAATATTCGAATGGCATTGCAAAGCCTCAGGACGAATCCCCTGCGATCAGTATTAACACTCACAGGCATTGCAGTGGGAATTGGTGCGGTACTCTACGTCGTTATTCTCGGGGAAATTACTCAACAAAGGATCAATGAACGGTTGGAATCATTAGGATCAAACGTCTTGTTAATACGTCCCGCCTATTCCCGTATGAGGGGCGTTCGCACCGCTGCAAGTGTTATCAACCTGAAATGGGATGAGGCAAAAGAGATTAAAACGACCTCGGATGTTATAACTGCTACCGTACCAACATATACAGGACAGGGGGTAGCTGAATTCAAAGACCAGAATTGGAGTACCAGCGTAACAGGAACAACTCCGGAATATGAAACAGTAAATAACGATCACCCCATTGAAGGAAGGTTTTTTTCTGAAGACGAGCTTGATAGAAGAGCGCGTGTCTGTCTGCTGGGTGCCACGGTACACGAGAAGCTGTTTGGAAATCTTTCTCCTATAGATGAATCAATCTTAATCAACTCAAAGAGATTCACAGTAATTGGATTGCTGGGTTCAAAAGGGGAAAGTTGGCATAATCCGGATAACCAGGTTTTTATTCCCCTTACCACTGCACAAGAACGACTGTATGGAGTAGACTACCTTTCAAGCATCCTTGCACAAATGCGTTCTGCTGAAGACTATGACGAATCGCTTTTTGATATCGAAACGATCCTGAGACGTAACCACCGCTTACGTTCTGATGAGGACAATGATTTCCGTGTTCGGAGACAGGATTTATATCTTTCAACAGTTCGGGAAACCAACTTGGAAATAGCTAACTTTGTCATTATTATTGCACTCGTGTCTCTTATAGTCGGTGGCATAGGCGTTGCCAACGTGATGTTAGTAACTGTTACTGAGCGCACTCGCGAGATTGGTATCAGGAGAGCAATTGGGGCAAAAAAGTTTCATATTCTTACTCAATTTCTTGTTGAAGCAGTGATTCTTGGAATTATTGGTGGTATATTGGGAATAGCCGGATGCATGGGCTTTAATTATTTCATTACAGGTAACGGCCTGAACATTCCATTAGACTGGGTCGGTTATAGTTTTATCATCTGTTCCGGAATCGGTAGTATCGCAGGTCTGTATCCTGCTGTTCAAGCTGCCAATAAGAATGTTATCGACGCCCTCCGATATGAATAGGACAACTGAATCTTTAATATTAGGAAAATAACCGTTTAATAACCTGAAAACATAAAAGCAATGCTTATAGAAATGAATAATGTATTCAAGACGTATCTATTGGGAGAGGTAAAAGTCCCTGCACTGCATGCTATAAGCTTGAATATTGAAGACAACGAATATGTGGCAATCATGGGGCCGTCCGGTTCAGGAAAATCAACATTGATGAACATTTTGGGATGTTTGGATACACCGACCACGGGCACATATTATCTTGCCAGGAAAGATGTTGGCAGTTTAAACGACAATCAATTATCTGATATCAGGAATACAAGAATCGGATTTGTTTTTCAGACATTTAACCTGCTGCCTCGTTCATCTGCACTGCATAATGTCGAACTGCCATTGATCTATTCCGGTATGCCTTCCTTCAAGAGAAAACAATTAGCAATGGATGTATTAGAACGTGTTGGCCTGAATGACCGCATGATGCACAAATCAAATGAGTTATCCGGAGGGGAGCGTCAAAGAGTTGCCATTGCCAGAGCTCTGATTAACAAACCATCCTTGATTCTGGCCGATGAACCTACCGGAAATCTTGACAGTAAGACCGGTGAAGAGATCATAGAAATCATGCAGAGACTATACGAGCAGGGCAACACAATTATTTTGGTAACTCATGAAGAATATATTGCTAAACAGACCAATCGTATCATTCGACTACGTGATGGAATTATTGAGAGTGATGAAAAGGTATAAAAAGCAGCCATCGTCATGCACAAGCTGTAAATAAAAAGACTAATGGAATATAGTGTCATATCAAAACCTGACACTTGTTATTTGTTATGAGAAATAATCTTGTAGTTGGTATTTTACCTGAATCGAAAAACGAGTGGGAGCGCAGAACTCCACTAACGCCAAAGGACGTTGCGTGGCTGGTGAAGAGGAAGATTCCGGTAGAAGTTGCATCCAGTCCACTCCGTATCTATAAGGACTCTCAATACGCACGCTCCGGAGCTAAAATTGTTTCAAAGTTTCAAAAAGCAAATCTCCTAATCGGCATAAAAGAACCCCCTATCGACACACTGATACCTGACAGTGTTTATATGGTATTCTCTCACACCACCAAGGGACAGGAATACAACCGGAATCTTCTTACTGCATTCCTGAAAAAGAAGATTACACTCATTGATTATGAACATATAACCGGCTCTCCAGGACAGAGACTTGTGTATTTTGGGAGATATGCAGGTATATGCGGAATGATTGATACACTGCACGTGTTTGGACGGAAGGCAATACTTCAGGGAATCCCCAATCCATTCTCTGATTTAAAGAGCGCAGTTCAATACGGCAGTTATAGTTCTGCCAGAAAAGCTCTTGATCAAGTGGTAGGTAAAATACTAAGAAAAGGGTTTGATAAAAATATTACTCCTTTTGTGATAGGAATTCTGGGACATGGGAATGTCTCAAGAGGCGCACAGGAAGTGCTTGAACATCTGGGGGCAGTTGATATACATCCCAGAGATATAGATATTCTGGCCAGAAGCCGTACCTCCCATAAAAAGACAATTTACAAGCTGGTCTTTCAACGTGAAGAAAAACTCAGATCTAAAAAGGGGAACAACTTTTATTTTGAAGAATACCTTAAACATCCTGACCGATTTGAATCAAATCTGGACAAACCTCTTCCATTCCTGAATATACTCGTAAATGCCAGTTACTGGGACAACCGTTATCCAAGACTGTTACCTGAAAAAATGATTCGCAGACTTTATGGTACAAATCCTGGCTTTCGTTTATCAGTAATTGGTGATCTATCCTGTGATATTAAGGGAACAATAGAGATTACGAAAAGAGCAACATCGTCATCAGAAGCCGCTTTTATTTATGACCCTGTTTCAAGGGAAATCAGCAATGATTTGTCCGATAGCGGGATTGCCGTTATGGCCATTGATAATCTACCATGTGAATTTCCTAAAGAATCCTCAATAGAATTTGCCGGTCAAGTCCGCGACTTTGTGTATCAAATTGCAGCACATGGAATTACTGACGTTACCAACCACCACGCACTGCCTGATGTAATACGTAACGCCGTAGTTACTCAAAACGGCAGGTTGACACAACGGTTCAAGTATCTTAAGAAAAATATACATGATTAATTCAACAATGCCTTATTTGATGAAATCTTATGGATAAAATCTCTTAAACTTACGTACGTTATTATATTGACATACGTACGTATTAATGTTATCTTTGCAGCATGAAAAAAAAGAATAAGGTCATAACAGCATCTAAATTAAGAGAGAATATTTACCGTATTCTGGATGAGATCGCTAGAACAGGTATACCTGTAGAAATCGATCGTAATGGCCACAAGTTAAAAATATTACCGGAGGAACCGGTAAACAAACTGGACAATCTAATAAAAAGACCATATTTAAAAGGTACTCCTGATGAAATTGTTCATTTAGATTGGTCAAAAGAGTGGAAACCTCATGATTTACCTTGATACACATGTTGTCGCGTGGCTATATGCAGGCAGAATTGATCTCATCCCAAGCTATGTCCAGAGAATAATTTCCAGTGATGAACTTTTAATATCACCTATTGTTGCATTAGAGCTTCAATATCTATTTGAAGTTGGACGAGTCTCAAAAAAATCAACAGATGTCTTATTTGATCTTGGAAAAAGAATTGGGCTTAAAACTTGCGAACACCCATTTAATGACGTAATTGAAGATGCAATAAAACAAAAGTGGACACGTGACCCCTTTGATCGGATTATCGTGGCACAGGCGAGTATACATTCAACAAAGATTGCTACGAAGGATGAATCAATTCGCAAAAACTATAAACACGCTATATGGAAATAAGGAAACCACACCGTTCTCAGAGACAGAACGAAAGCTTTAATCTCTTTGTCGGTGATTATAATACCTTTCTATTTATTCTCATTACTTCCAGATTTTTTCCGAACTCTTGAATGTGAAAATTGTAACACAATCTAATGAAATATATCTTTATCATCCTAAGTCTTATCACTTTAACTCAAACTTATATGGTGTATGCTGATAATGAAAGTAAGGGTTCAAACATGGATAACAAAATAATAGAGAAAGCTGTTTTTGCGGGAGGATGCTTCTGGTGCATGCAAAACCCCTACGACGAATTAAAGGGAGTTGTGTCAACCGCCGTTGGTTATACCGGAGGCCACGTGGAAAACCCTACCTATGAAGATGTGTGTGCCGGTAACACAGGACATGCTGAAGCCATCGAAGTATTTTATGATCCCTCACAAATTACTTATGCAGAATTGCTCAATATTTTCTGGAAGAATATCGATCCTACTACACTCAACAGACAATTTGCCGACAGCGGAACGCAATATAGAACGGCCATTTTCTATCATAACGAGGAACAGAAGCAATCAGCCGAATCGTCAAAAGAAAAAATGGAACGGTCTGGCATTTACAATGACCCGGTCGTTACCGAGATCACTCCGGCCTCTACATTTTACAAGGCCGAAGATTACCATCAGAAATATTACGAGAAATGCCCTCTAAAGTATAAGATGTATAAGTCCGGATCAGGCAGAGAACAATACCTGGAAAACTTATGGAGCAAATAAGTTTGAAGTGCCTTAAGTGAACTAAAGTGCCTAAAGCTTGGGAAAAATAACGGTTTAAACAGTTTAAACGGCTTGAACGATTCAAACTGAGTCTATTTCCTAACTTTAGGCTCTTTTAACTTTCTATTTAAAGGAGAAATTATTGAAGGTCCTTATATCTGATAAATTGTCTCAAGAAGGCATTGATATCCTTGATGCTGTTGAGGGAATACAAGTAATTTACAAAACTAATCTTAAACCGGAGGATTTAAAGAAAGAACTCAAAGATGTTGAGGCGCTCATCGTGCGTTCTTCAACCCAGGTTACCAGGGAGGTCATTGCAGACGCAGAGAAACTGAAGATTATCGGAAGGGCCGGTATCGGAGTCGATAATATTGATTGTGACGCCGCTACTGAACGTGGAGTTGTCGTTATTAATACACCCAGCGGAAACGCTACCACTACAGCCGAGCACACTATTGCCATGCTCATGTCTCTGTCACGTCATATTCCTCAGGCTGACAAAAGCATGCATCTGGGCGCATGGGAAAAATCGAAATTTACCGGAACGGAGATTACTGGAAAAGTCCTTGGAATATTCGGGTTCGGCAATATTGGCAAGATTGTTGCCGACCGCGCTCAGGGTCTCAGAATGAGAGTCCTGGTATGTGATCCATTCCTGAATGAACAAATTGCCGCAAAACATGGAGTTGAGCTGGTTTCCAAAGCTGCACTTTTTGGACGATCCGATTATATTTCAGTCCACGTTCCATTTAATGATACTACCCACAACCTGATTGACCGGAAAACCATTCAGACAATGAAAAACGGAGTTCGCATTATCAATTGCGCCCGTGGAGGGATTGTCAATGAATCTGATCTTCTTGATGGATTGAACTCCGGAAAGGTTGCGGGCGCTGCTATTGATGTATTCGAAGAGGAGCCGCCTCAAAAAGACAATCCACTTTTAAAACATGACAGTGTTATATGCACGCCACACTTAGGAGCTTCTACCGCAGAAGCGCAGGTCAACGTTGCTATTCAGGTTGCAGAGCAGATTCGAGATTATCTTCAAACCGGAGAAATACGAAACGGGGTGAATTGTCCATCTATCAGTTCCGAAATGATTAAGGTACTTAATCCATACTTGAAACTCTGTGATAAATTAGGCTCTTTTCAAGGACAAATTTACCGCGAAAATCAGGCGGAAGTCAGGAAATTAACTATCAGTTATTCAGGTTCTGTTACCGACTATGACACAGGAGTACTGACATCTACTCTGGTACGTGGATTTTTAAATACCATTCTGGATGCATCTGTAAATTTTGTGAATGCACTGAGTCTGGCTGAATCCAGGGGTATCGTGGTTGAAGAAAACATGGTGCATCACGTACAGGAGTTTGCCAATAAGATTACCCTTTCCGTTACTGATGAAAAGCAGACAAACCTGATTGCAGGCACTGTGTTTGGAAAAAGAAATTATCGATTTGTGAGATTTAACGACTTTTACCTGGAGGTCATACCGGATGGCTATCTCCTGGTTCTTCATAATTATGACAGGCCGGGAGTGATAGGGAAAGCCACTTCGATCCTGGGAAATCATAAAATAAATATTTCCCGTATGCAATTAACCCTGGAGAATTCCAATCAACCGGGATCGGATACATCATGCCTTCAGGAAGCCGTATCCTTTATTAATATTGATCAACCGGCAGATGAAATGGTACAAGAAGAACTGAAACAGCTAGACAATATTATAGCTGTCCATCAAATCGACCTGAGTTAGATATTCGGCAACATTTTTATGTATTCGTCTGTCCGATAACAAATGTCGGGTAAGAAACCCGACCTACGTATAAAAAATAATATTTTTGTAGGGCGGGTTTCTTACCCGCCTACTTTAGGCCTTCGGCGACTTTTGACATGGTAGGAGCCGCCTCCTGACGGCGATCGCCAACGGGAGTTGGCTCCTACCAAAACATTGGAATTCCTCATATGATTAATCAAGATAATAATAACACACGACCATCCTGGGATGATTACTTTATGGAGGTAGCAAATGCCATTTCCAAGAGAGCAACTTGTGATCGCGGAAAAAGCGGCTGCGTAATTGCAAAAGACAGGCAGCTCATCGTCTCAGGATATGTAGGGTCTCCAACCGGTTTTCAGCATTGTGATGAAGCCGGACACCAGATCAAGAAGGTAACTCATGAATACGGAGAGGTTACAGAACACTGCATGCGTACCGTCCATGCCGAACAGAATGCTATTTGCCAGGCGGCAAGAATAGGGGTTTCAATATCAGGAGCTACTCTCTACACCAGAATGACTCCGTGCAGGACGTGTGCGATGCTTCTTATCAATTGCGGTATCAAAAGAGTCGTTTGTGAGCGAAAATACCACCAGGGAGAAGATTCAGAGAAAATGTTCAGGGAAGCTGGCATAGATCTGGTTTATAAATTCAATGAGCATCAACAATACTCAAACAAAAAGGAGAATAATTCATGAAGAAATCATTAGGAAAAAAACCACTGGCCTTCCCCACGCCTGTCTGGTTAGTAGGAACATACGATAAAGAGGGAAAGCCAAATGTAATGACAGTGGCCTGGGGAGGAATTTGCTGTTCGAAACCCGTGTGTATCAATGTATCTCTGAGAAAAGAAACATATACCTATGATAGTATTATTGAGCGTAAGGCATTTACTGTTAGTATCCCTTCTGATAAACACGTCAAGGAGGCCGATTATTTCGGGATTGCCACAGGCAGGAAGACAGATAAATTTGCAGTTACAGGCCTCACTCCTGTAAGGAGTGAACTTGTTGATGCTCCTTACGTGAATGAATTTCCATTAGTATTGGAATGCCAAATGACCCACAAGGTTGAAATTGGATTACATACTCTATTTATCGGCGAAATAATGGATATTAAGGCTGAAGAATCTGTACTTGACGAAGAAGGACATCTTGATATAAATAATGCGTCGCCAATTCTTTACGCTCCTGGAACCCGCACATATCACGGAATAGGAAAAACACTTGGAAAGGCATTTTCTATAGGAAAGGAAATACAAGGATTTGAAAATAAATCATAGGAATTGAGGAATTCAACACTGGAATCCTCCAGAAATGGAGGAAGTATAATCCCCTACTTTCGTAGGGAATCCATTCAAGAAATTAAATGTTAAATAAGATTGATCATATTAATGTGGTTGTCAGTAATATTGATGAAGCAAAGTCTTTTTTTATACAGCTTGGTTTTACAATAGGAGATGAGTCCGAACTGTCAGGAGAATGGATATCTTCTATAGTTGCCCTGCCGAATGCCAGGGCACGATACGCAACATTGAAGTTACAAGGCACAGAGACAAATCTGGAATTAATTGAATATTTCAATCCACCTTCTGAACGAGACCCTAATATAGATAAAGCAAACCAGATGGGATTCCGCCATATTGCGTTTGAGGTAGAAAATATAGATGAGGTAGTCCAGGACTTGAAAGATAAAGGCATTAAATTCATCAGCACAATCCATGCTTATCCCAAGACGGGTAAGCGGCTGGTCTACTTTTGGGGACCGGATGGAATCTTATTAGAGTTGGCACAGTATTGATAAATGGCAGTGGATATAAAGAACATATTCTCAGACTTACAGAAACAGGCTCCGGGTGAAATTTTAGAGACGATCTTACAAACGCATCAATTCAAAATTGAGAGAATTATTTCACGAGGCCGTGCTACCACTGAAGGAGAGTGGTATGATCAGGACAAGAACGAATGGGTGATCCTGCTAAAGGGACGTGCCGGCTTGCTATTTAAAAGCAATAACGAAGAAATTGTTTTGAAACCTGGTGACTATATCAACATACCTGCTCACCAGAAACATAGAGTAGAGTGGACTGATGCCAATGAAGAGACTATATGGCTGGCCGTCCACTACCGGAACGAAACCTGTGAAGTGTAACTCTGTTCTGGCAGGCACAGATTAAAACTTTATTTATAAAGAAAGGCAGCCATAATGAGTATCATAATATTACTTGTTTGCAGAGAAGGGTCATCCTTACAAAATTATTTAGATGCTTGCAAAGGGCAAGATGCCAGGATTGATGTTGCTTCATCATTCGAAGGTCTTTACAAGGCAATAACCAAGATTCCCTATAATGGAATCTTGATTGATATGCCAACAAAAGTAGTAACACTTAGGAAAGACAAAGAAATGGTTGATAGTATACTTAAACAATATCCTGTAGCACGTCTTACTTTAAATAACAAATCAGGACAATTGTCTGTGTTTTACTCTAACCAGATTGCAGGTAGTGGAACGTTAGATGATTTTTTAGCCCAACAATGTCGTTCTTTTACTGCAAGAATAATTCGTTCTGACCTTAGAAGAGATGTAGTATTTAACGTTATTTTGTCCAAAAGTATAAATATAAGTGATGAGAATAGTGAGAGAACAGTAACAATAAATATCTCACGAGGCGGATGTTTTATCTTTTCAATTGATGACTGGGAAGTAAATAATGATGCGTGGTTTACAATTAAGGAATTAACAGACCAGACACCCATACGCGGGCAGGTAAAATGGAAGGTTGATTGGGGCAGTAAAATGAGCATTCCCGGTATTGGAGTGAAGTTTAAGGAAATTAACGATTGCCAACTTACTGAGATTTGTGATAAAAGCAGAATCCAAGCTTAATACCAGCATTAAAAATACTATTTATTCAACAAATACTTTGACAAACCATTCAAGAAGATATGCAAGATATTCTATATCGATGTATGCTTCTGCACTGCTGTCTACATGCAATTTACAACTTGCCGGGAATTCTTCATCGGCCTCCCAAAAGCATAAATACATGGGCACACGTGGTAAAAGCTTGAATCCGCAAATATAGTCTGCCTTGATTTTGCCATGAACTTCTACTCCTTCAAGTTCCTTACAACGCTCCTTCAGGCCGCTCATATTGCTATCAAATTTCTCTGCAATCCTGGTCTCCGCCTTTTTTTGAAACGCCTTTGAATGAGAAGCCGTGTTTGGAAAATGTCCCAGTGAGACCCAATCTCCCGTTAAAGGGATATTTCCTTTCCTGCGAACATAATCATAAATTATGATCTTTGACCATGAGTCCTGACAATGTTGATTGTCTTTGAACAAGCCTTCGTTACGTACCTCATACTCTTTATTCATCATTTTGAGCCTGATAACTCCCCCGCCATTCCCGACTGAGTCGGATCCAGAGCCAGCTAACAGGGTCGCCTCAGGAGACCTGTCCTCATAATTCCCGCCTATGGCATCAGCAGCCTCTTTTAAGTCAACGCGCTTAACCTCTTCTTCCAATTCATTGCTTACACGCTTGTAATTATTCTCCATTGTAACTATAGGCTCTTGAGTTAAAATCTTCTCATCTATACATTTAATATAAGGACATTCAGACATCTTACGCTGTGCATTATTCACCTTCAATGCAAACGCCATGCACGTGAATTCACCACATTCACCACAATTAGTTCCCGGTAGTTTTTTATATATTTCAATCATTTAATTATTAGTTCTCACGCTCCCCGGACAAATGGCGCCGAGGACAAGAAGTCGTTGAGTTCGCTAAAAAAAATACAAAAAAGAAATAAAAAGATAGAACTTTTTCATCACACGGAGGCACAAAGGGGTTTTATTTTATATCACCGTTGATTATTCTAAATATTCCATCTTTCATCAATTCATCGCCGAAGTTTAACAAATATCCAAGTTTACAATCTGTCATCTTGAGATAAGTTAAAACCTGTTTCTTATGCGCTTTTGTCACGTTTTCTACAGACTTTAATTCTAGAATCACTTTATCGTTGACTATAATGTCCGCCCTGAATCCTTCATCAAATTTGATTCTTTTGTATTCAATTGGGACAGGAACCTGCCGTTTAATAGTCAGGCCTCTGACCTGAAGCTCATGTGTCATCAATACTTCATAGACAATTTCAAGCAAACCCGGCCCAAGTTCTTTGTGTAATGGCAATGCTGCATCTACAACAATTTTCTTTATTTCATTTTCGTTCATTTTGTTTTTTGCCTTTCTTTGTGCCTCCGTGCCTTTGTGTGAGTCTATGCTTTTTCTATGCTGAACGTTTAATATTTTATTCCTCATCATCATTGGCGAATAAAGACCAGAAACGTCGGAAAAAACAGGCTATAAAAGGCCCATGTTGAAAATCCAGGAATATTACCTGACATGAATTCTGTAAAAAACTTCGGAACAGAGGCGACAATAAGAAAAGCAGATATCAAACACCCCCTGAGCTTTGTAATAAGTTCTTTTCTGAAAGATTAAATTGATTTTTTTCTTTGAAATATACATTATTCTTTTCTACTAATCAACATTTCACGTGCAGTCTCTTGTAGATAACCTCCCATAAAAATAATATTTGATGTATCAAGAAGTGCCGTGTTCTTCATAAAGACTATAATACCAGAATTACAACTACATTTCCTCTTTACAATCTAAATAATAGACAGTAGATTATGTCAATTACAAGTAACTTGCGTTAAACAATTTTAAGGAATGATAATAATGAGCGTTGAATTAATTATGACCAAAAAAGTATTTAAGGTGAAAATGGATGATACGGTAGGAGTAATTCGTAAGTTTTTAGATACTGTTAATTTCCATCATCTTTTAGTTGTGGAAAAGAACAAACTCTACGGTGTTATATCTGATCGTGATGTCCTTAAGGCCATCAGCCCTTTTATTGGTACACTCTCTGAACACAACCATGATTTAGTTACTTTAAATAAGAAGGCACATCAAATCATGAATCATAAACCAATAACAGTATACAAAGATACGAGTATACAAGTCGCTGGAACCATTATGATGGATAATAATATATCATGCCTTCCCGTCGTATCACTTGAAGATGAAGTAGAAGGGATTGTCACGTGGAAAGATATTCTCAGATATTATGTAATAGAAGATAAGGAATGAATCTGTTTGAAGTATTAGTAAAAGAATCTTCAGGTGTAGGATGGGCTACCCGTCGGACCGTATCATCCGGGCGGGAACGCAGTGAACCCATCGTTATTGTTTTGTTGTGTGCGCTTCACCCAACCTACTATACTAATCAATTCCTCTTAATCTCATCTTAATAAGTAAGATTAAATAAATATTTTGTGCTTATCTACTGTATCTACCCATAAGACGTCCTTCTGCCAGGACATGCCCTTTAATTGTACCAAGAACTTCACCCTTTGTTGCACCTGGGTTCAAGTCAACCTCTGTATCCACTGCATATAACTTGAAGAAATAACGGTGTGTACCACCAGGCGGGCAAGGCCCGCCATAGCCATACCTGCGAAAATCATTGATTCCATGTTTTGCCCCGCTTAATACTTCCTTGTCATCAGGTATATTTTCAGATAATTCTAAAGTATCCGGTGATAGCCCGTATAGAACCCAGTGAACCCACGTCCCCATAGGCGCATCGGGATCATCACAGATTAATACCATGCTCTTTGTTCCTTCCGGAGGTTGCGTCCAAGACAATTGCGGTGAGACATCAGCCCCATCACATGTATATTTTTTTGGTATTAACTCACCATCTACAAAGGCCGTACTCTTAATATCCAGGTTCATTACACAACCCTCCTTTCCTATAGCTCCAACGCGAATTCCAAGAACACATGAAAACAGAATAAATGGTATTGCATATCTTACCCAACGGCTTTTCAGGATATTCTTTATCATGGGACGCGTATACATTGAATTAATGGGGTAATTTATGAAATGACTGTTTTCTGCTTACTCAGACTTTACAATTTATTAAGAATTGACCTTACAAAATTCTTCGTAGTCTATCAGTTCTTTTATTGTAGGATTTTCACCACAAATCGGGCAATCAGGATTGCGTTGTATCTTCAACTTTTTAAAATCCATTCCAAGTGAATCATATAGAAGAAGTTTGCCATTAAGAACCTCTCCTTTGCCCAGGATTAACTTGATAACCTCTGTTGCCTGAATGACTCCTATAGTTCCGGTAATCACTCCAAGTACTCCGGCCTCCTGGCAGGAAGGGACCAGATCAGGTGGAGGCGGTGTCTCATAAAGACAACGATAGCAAGGCCCTTTACCCGGTATAATTGTAGTTGCCTGGCCATCAAACCTGAAAACAGCGCCATGTGATAAAGGCTTATCGAGCATAACACATGCATCGTTCACCAGGTATCTGGTTGGAAAGTTGTCCGAACCATCAAGAATAACATCATAATCTTTGATAATATCAATGATATTTTCTGAATTAAGGCGGTCTGTATAAGGCACCACTTCAACATCCGGATTTAAATCCTCAATCGTCTCCTTTGCAGACTGGGCCTTGGGATAACCGACATCTTTGGTTGAGTGTAATATTTGCCTCTGAAGATTAGAGAAATCAACGTTATCATTGTCAGCAATTCCAATCTTGCCAATACCTGCTGCAGCAAGATAAAATGCTGCGGGAGAACCCAGCCCTCCTGCACCAACCAGGAAGACCTTAGATTCCAGCAGTTTTTTCTGTCCCTTCCCCCCCACTTCAGGCAGAATTATGTGCCTCGAATATCTATTGATCTGTTCATCGGTAAATTCTGACATTCTACATACCTTTCTCTTTCTTTATTAATAATTACCAATCTGTTTGATTTGCTAAATACCTGTATCTTCTATTATAATATTGTTGTTTTCCAGAATAGTACCAAGTACTGCATCCAGATCGCCCAAAGATATCTGGTAATCAACCAATGCATTTGTGGCTTTTCCTTCTGAAACTGCCAGATCCGCCTGGGCTCGTATTACCTCCAGGCTTGTTGACCTTCCAACATTAAATTTCTTTTCCTCCGCTTCCAATCTTGCCAGTGACAGTTCCTCTGCCTTTTTAGACGCCTTAATCCTCTCAACATTCGTCTTTACCTGACGAACGGCCTTCCTGACTTCGACAACAATCTCCTGCTCTACCTTCCTTGTATTGAATATAGTTTGTTTTTCTTCGAGTTTGGCCTTAGAATAATTACTCCTCGCCTCTCGGTTACCTAAAGGCACCTCCAACGTCACTCCGAAAAACTCACTTTGGAAATCCTGAGAAAAGGCAGAGTCAAGTGCATTTCCTTTGTTTGCAGCAAGCCCATTATAACGAATCCCGGCTTCAAAATCCAATTTAGGAAGTAATTGGTTCTTTTCCTGCTTCACCTTAATCCTGGCATTTTCCATATCCATGCCTTGTCCAAACAATTCCGGTCTGTTTTCAAGCGCAATCTTAATTGATTCATCAAGTGAAACATCCTTAATTTCAAATGAAGCCTTATCCAACGGTATGATTGCAGCATCTGACAAAACAGAATCGTTCCTTAAATTCACAACCTGTTTCAGATCGTCTTCCCTGTCTTTTATATCATTTTCAGCAACCACTACTCCTTCTAACTGGCTGGCAACACCTTCTTCTGCAACCAGCAACTCTATAGGGGCCAAAGTTCCAACATCGACTTGAATCTTGTTCTTCTTCAGCAAATCCTCAGCCCTTTCCAAAGATTTCTTTCTCACTCTTAATTCTTCTATTGCCTTTACAAGCTCCCAATAGGCCTTTTGCGCGGAGTTGATTACCTCTATTGCCGTTGCCTTGAGTTCTAGCAAAGACCTCTTCTTGTCATTCCTTGCTATATAAATATCACTTCTATTATAAAAAATCCCGGCATTCTTTAAAATGGGCTGGGTTATCTTAGCCTCAATAGATGATGTAGCGAATGGATTGAAAAATGCAAAAGGAGATGGATCTTGAAACTGTTGTTCAAGGTTAAAATCTAATGTAAAGGTCGCTCCTGTTTCTAGAAGTTTTTCTGTTGTGGCATTTATAGTATTTCTATCTTGCCTGAAATCTGTTAATTGGCCTCCAAATCCCAGCTGTAACTGGCTGTTGGAAGGTAATTCAGAATCCTCGGTTTCTCCAGTAATTTTCAGAGTTGGATCAAATTCGGATTTTGCAACAGTAATATCCTTTTCTTTAAGAATTGGATCTATCTTTGCAATCTTTATGTCATAGTTATTATGTAATGCCAATACAAGACTATCCTTCAGCGTAATGTTAAGAAATTTCATATCTTTTGAAAATTCTACGTCAGGATTTTCCTCCTCTGTATAGTCTTCTATTGCCTCAATTTTGTCTGTAGGAGTTACATCCAGTATCTCTCTTAGAGCATCAATATAGGCATTCCCCGCTTCCACATATGTCTTTGAATATATTATTATATTCAAAACTAAAATTGTAATTATTATGTATTTAGGTTTACAAAACATATCGTTTATCTTCCCTTAATGAGGGACATCGCCTCGGCCCTTGTAGCCGGATTCTTCCTGAATATCCCTCTTACCACTGATGTCTGGGCAATGCTGCCGGTTTTCTTAATTCCCCTCATGGCCATACAAAGATGTTCGGCTTCAACAATTACCATTACGCCCTTTGGCCTGAGTGTCTTCATCAGCGCTTCAGCTATCGCAGTGGTAAGGCGCTCCTGCATCTGCAATCTCTTCGCCTCGATCTCTACTACCCTTGCAAGCTTACTTAAACCTGTCACCCTGGAACCATTGGGTATATATGCAACATGAGCTTTTCCTATAAAAGGCAGCAAATGATGCTCACAAACAGAAAAAAAAGGAATATCCTTTAATAAAACTATTTCATCATGGTCTTCAGATTTCAGGACTTTAATCTGTTTCCCGGCATCTACACCAATACCGGCGAATATCTCTTCGCACATCTCGGCAACACGTTTAGGGGTATCCCTGATGCCTCCACGTTTTGGGTCTTCACCTATTCCCTCTAAAAACAATTTAACAGCCTTCATTATCTTTTTTTTATCCATTACACACAATCTACATTAAAAATTAAAAATCCTCACGATTAATTTACTATATACCAGTAATATTTGTTGTCAATAATCAAATCAGACCATAGACTTCTAATGTCCTCTTCAGTTCTTCCTCATGTCCATCACTCATCTTACAAAGGGGTAATCTCATCTCACCGTTTATCCTGCCAAGTAATTTCATAGCGGTTTTTACTGAAATCGGATTAGTCTCTATAAACATAGCTCTGCATATTGGAAAGAGTTTATTATGCATTTGCCTGGATTTTTCAATCTCACCATTAAGAAAGCTTGAAACCATTTCAGAAACCTCTTGAGGAAGAATGTTTGCTACAACAGAAACAACCCCCTTACCACCAACAGACATTATGGGAAGAGTCAAGGAATCATCTCCGGATAATACCGTAATATCGCACAGGCTCAGTATATGACTTGTCTGGTCAATACTGCCACTTGCTTCTTTAATAGCCACAATATTTTCTATCTCATAAAGTCTGGCTACTGTTTCAGGAGCTATTGAAACGGCAGTTCTTGATGGCACATTATAAATTATTATAGGAATATCCACCTCTTCCGCTATAACCTTATAATGCTCATAAAGACCTTCCTGTGTAGGCTTATTATAATACGGCGTAATCATCAATGAACCATCGGCGCCCATTTCTTTAGCATGTCTGGTCAGGCTTAAAGCCTCATTCGTATTATTAGAACCTGTTCCCGCTATAACAGGTATTCGGCCATTTGCTTTCTCAATTACTTTTCCGACAACTTCTCCATGTTCCTTGTGTGTCAAAGTAGGAGATTCACCTGTCGTCCCACATGGTATTATGCCATTTGTACCATTTTCTATCTGATATTCTACCAGTTCCCCAAGCTTATCATAATCTACCAACCCATCCTTGAATGGCGTAACCAACGCAACTATCGATCCGGTAAACATAAATTTAAACTCCTCCCTTTCTATTTAATTTCAGTTATGGAAGATGCTCAGAAGCTTGTTTTATAAGATAATGCTTGTATATAAGATCCTTCATCTCTTTTACTGCCCTTTTAATTCCGACAAATATTGCTCTTGAAACGATGCTGTGTCCAATATGAAGCTCCTCCACATCCATACTCCGAACTATAGGACCGGTATTTTTGTATGTCAAACCATGACCGGCATTCACCATTAAGCCGGCATCCTGTGCAATCTTTACACCTTCTTTTAATACTTCCAGCATTTCAGTACATTGCTTTTCATTCTTTGCATTGGCATAATTTCCAGTGTGAAGTTCAACTGCTTGTGCTCCAACTTCGCCAGATGCAATTATCTGATCTCTATCAGGATCTACAAAAAGGCTTACATATATATCGTTGTCTTTGAATTTTTTAATAATATCAGTAAGCGCCTCTTTTTGTGAAGTGACGGACAGCCCCCCTTCTGTAGTAACCTCCTGTCTTTTTTCAGGTACAAGGGTTATTTGCTCAGGTTTTATCCTGATGGCAATGTCAATAATTTCTCGAGAGGTTGCCACCTCCAGATTGAGTTTAGTAAAAACCGTTTGACGTAACAAATCAAGGTCTCTATCCTGAATATGTCTTCTATCCTCCCTGAGATGTATTGTTATGATGTCGGCCCCTCCAAGCTCCGCAAGCCCCGCAGCAGTTACCGGATCAGGTTCATATGTCATCCTTGCCTGCCTTAATGTAGCAACATGGTCAACGTTAACTCCTAATTTAATCATGATTTATTATTAGAATAATTGTTTTTCAGAAATATCATTTTGTTTCTATAATCGGTTCTACTATATCAATATGAGCCACAGGTGGAGCCCCATCAATTTTCAGCCCTTCGGGAATCTTGCAAATAACCGATTGATTGTATGGCCCGGGAGGGCTCAGTGAACTAACGTCAATATATGCCATAATATCTTTCGGGCTCAATGTGTCCAGCATTAACCTTGGACCTTTAAGGCTCAAATTAATATATTCTTCCTTAAGCTTTACCTTAAAATCATATTCAACTGGATGAAATACATTTACCTTAACTTTTTCAAATACCTTAATATCCACTTGTTCTGATACCTGGAACCACACATTTATTTTTTCATCACACTGAACGGATATAGGAACATATTTGCCATCCCTTGTGACAGACATAAAATTCTCCAGGTCTACGGTCCATGGAAATGTCCTGTTTTGATCACTGGTTATCCCGCTAATATCTATAGGACTTGTATTAATTGTATCAGCTTCCTTGAGTATGTTTACAGGCCCTGTTACAAGAACCCTGCCGGGATAGAAGAATTCACTGGCTATTTCATATCCAGAAGCAGGAGCTCCCTTTTTTTGTAACTGAACACTAATGTATTTACTCTCTAATCTACCAAGCGTAATATCAATTTCGTTGGGAACTATCGAATTCAACCTCACTTCTCGCGGTAAATTAAAATTTCTCTTTGTTAAACGAATAGTCCTTTTAAAATTGTCTTCGTCTACATCACTTATACCAGGTATGTCAAATCTTGCCGTAATCTTATTGTCCTTAATCATATCAGAAATTCTATCAATAGTATTTTGAGCGCCACTCAAACCAACAGTTACCATATTACTACTGGTATCCAGAATAGTCAGTCCCTGAGGGGCGTTAATTGTCAACTGAATATCTTCTTGAATATCAGCAGTATGTTTATTAATGGCATAAAACCAGAGTGCCATGGCCATTACCATGGCCATGCTCTTCGCTCTCAAATTACCAAATAATAGTTTTTTCAGCAAGTTTAACTACTCCGAATACCTTTAACTGCCGTCGTTGACATCTCTTCTAATACTCTTCTTAATTCTTCTTGAGTAACATCTTCCTTAAGGTTTCCTCCGACTGCCAGGGATACCAATCCAGTCTCTTCAGAAACAATTATTGAGATTGCATCGGTGTCTTCTGTAATACCAATACCAGCTCTGTGACGCGTACCACAGGATTTTGGAATGTTATCATTCTCTGTTAGCGGAAACAAGCATCCCGCAGCGGCTATCTTAAGTTCTTGTATAATAACTGCACCATCATGAAGTGGTGTGCCAGGCCAGAAGATAGTACTTATAAGATCACTTGAAATATTAGAGTTTATCTTTATGCCACCTTCTATGTAATTATCCAGCCCATCCTCACGTTCAATTGTTATCAAGCCCCCTATTTTATTTTCAGACAAGGCTGTTACAGCTACTACAATCTCTTTGTTAACCTGTATCTCTGACTTTACAAACATTCTGAAGAATGGACTATGTCCTAATTTTATAAGTGCGCGCCTGAATTCTGGTTGGAAAAGAATTATTATTGGAATAATAAAAACCGGCAAAAATTCTGCAATAAGCCAATTAACAGTATAAAGTTCCAGCTTTTTAATAAAAAACAGTATTACTATAGAAACTATAACCAACGTAAAAGCCAGGCCACGGAGTATACCTGCCCCTCGTGTGCCCTGCATTATCCTTAAGATTATATATAATAGTATAAATATTATAAATACTTCCACACATGACTTTATTAACATCGCTCCATTGCACCAGTATGGATGAACAATGCTATGTAAATTTTCAAAAAATCCAAGAAACTTATCCATCAGGTTTTCTCCTTACAGTCTGCTGATTCGATAGCTCTGTACATCTTGATAGCCTGAACAGTCTCCCTGACGTCATGCACCCTGACAATATTTGCACCATTAATTACGGCAATAATCATCGTTACTAATGTTCCGGCAAGTTTAGAACCAGATTTTTGAATGTTTTGCTCTTCCGAAAGTTCGAGCACTTTACTGATAAAAGATTTATGGGAAGTACCTACCATAATTGGGAGATTTAGACATTTAAAGTCATTCAATTGTCTAAGAATTGCAATGTTATGCTCAGGTCTCTTGCCAAAGCCTATCCCTGGGTCAATTATTATGTTGTTTTGTGCTATACCTGATTTAACAGCATACTCAATCCTGCTTTCAAAAAACGAAATAATTTCTGGAAGCAGATTATCATAAACCGGGTCTTTTGGAAAATCATGTGGGTGGCCCTTAATATGCATGATAATTATGGGCGTGTTATTTCCAGCTGCAACTCTGGCCATTTCATCATCTGCCTGTAATCCGCTAATATCGTTGATGATTTGGGCCCCAGCCTTTATCGCTTCTTCAGCAACCTCAGCTTTATAGGTATCTATGGATATTGGTATATGTGTTTCTTTACTTAATTCTTTTATAACTGGCACAACTCGCTGCATTTCTTCATCGGCAGAAACACAACCTGAATCTGGCCTTGTAGATTCGCCTCCAATATCTATTATGTCAGCGCCATCATCGATCATTCTTCTCGCACGAGTTAATGCACTTTCTAAGTCATTATATCTTCCTCCATCGTGAAACGAGTCTGGTGTTACATTCAAAATGCCTGCAACAAGTGTTTTTCTGTCTGTTTCCAGACAACTCTTATCGTGTCTTGTATTCAAAAACCCTTACCACTTCTCCTCTAAATGATAAACTATTTCTTTCGCAAGCTCCACCAGTCCTTCTTCAGTGGCAGAGTCTATGGTCTCTCCACGTCCTACAACAAACTCTGCTGAATTCTTAAGGTCACTCTCACTTATTAATACCCTTCCGGTTCTCCTGTCTTCAAGTTTTATATCAACATTTATTGTCACTCTGCTTTCAACTATATTATCTGTAATGTTTTGTGTGAGTATACCTTCAGTAACACTCGTAATTGTTCCGTATAAAATAGTGTCTGCACTATCCTTCTCAACAATTCTTAAGTTTGTTTTGGACATAATCTCATCCTTTACTGCTTTTGTAAGTTCAAATTCCAGACCTCTCCTGAACGTGCTATTGTCAAAGACAGGGATATAAATACTATTAATCTTACGACTGATTAATGATTTCGTTGAATATCCACATCCTGATATTAATGCAAATATCAGTATGAGACATGCTGTTTGATTTAATACAATCCAACTTAATCTGCATTTATTGAGATAGTTTCTGGCGGCCTGTTCTTTTGTTTTTGTTTTTTTCATAATATTTATCCTGTTACCTTATCGCTCCAACTGTTTTAAGCATTTTAATCTTTTCTTCCGCTCTGGCTGCCCATTCAGAGTTTGGATAATCTTTGATCACCGACTCAAAATATATGAGGCTGGCTTCCGGTCTTTTTCTGCGCAAATAGAATTCGCCTACCTTATAATCCCTTTCTGCCATTGCAATATCTATTTCCACGATTATTTCCTTTGTGGTATCAGCCAAAACACCTTGTGGATTATTGGCAAGGTATATTTCAAAACCCTCGCGAGATCCGGAAAGCAAGTCATAGTTTCTCTCTTGAACACGGATACTACTCAATTTGCAATACGGAATTCTGAACTGAGCGTACGAAACCCATTCACTATTTGGATAATTTTCCATAACACTAAGATAGCTGGCTTGCGCCTCTTCAAATTGACGTAATTGATAATAACAATCCGCAATTTTCACCTGTGAATCAGCGGCTATAAACCCGAGAGGATTTCGCTCGATAACACTCTCAAAGACCTTGATAGCTCCGTTTTCATCTTGTTCCATCTGAGCAATGCCAACACGGAACTCCTTCTCCAATATCTCATGTAACCTGCGGCTGCCGGGATCCTGTTCTATCATATGCTCATACGCTTTGAAGGCATTCTTATAATCACCTACCAGATAATATGCCTTACCTATGTTCAACTGAGATTCATCTGCAAGTTCTGATCCGGGATTATTTTTGATAATATCCTTAAAAATACCGATAGCACTTATATACTCTCGGTTAATCAATAGTGCAACCGCATACCTGAATCGTTGGTCGGTAGTTTCTCTTGGTAGTTGTTCAGGGTCAGCCCAACTTGTCTCACTGCTCCATACCCATTTTGCATATGACACCTTTGCGCCAATAATAAAAACAAAAGCGGCAAGAATAAAGAACACAAGTATTTGTCTTTTCATATATATCTCCACATCTTAAGTTTTTTATTTAAGATAAACGACAAATAATAAATTAATAATTTTCTGATCTCGGCTTGAAGTGACGGCTGTATAGATAAACGCCCTGTATCCTGAACCTTCTTTCCAGCCAAATAATTAATGGTTGCAACAGAACCGCCAGATATCTTTACTTTTTCTCTAATTCTCCTGCTGCAATCAGTACAAAGCACACCCCCTTCTGATGCGCTGAAAGAAGAAAGTCGTTTTGCATCCACCTTCGCCTTACAGCTGGCACAACAACTCATTTCAGGGAGGTATCCAAGTAAAGCAAGCAATTGCATCTCGAATGCAATGGTATTTACAGTAGGATCACCTTTATTAGCTATCTCGCAGAGCGTATTTTTAAACAAATCAAAGAGTGGCTCGTTCTTATCATTTTCTTCAGTAAACTCTCTCACTAGTTCAAGAATATAAAGAGCCGAATAGTATTTTCTTGAATTATTCCTCAGTAAATGGAAATTATCACGCAGCGCCCATTCGGTTAAAATATTCAAAGAAGAACTCGCTCTTTGAATAAACACTATCTGGTTAAGCGTCAACAAGTCTATACCTCCGCTTACGCCCTTTACAGAACGCTTTAATCCCTTGGCCAATGCCTGAATCTTGCCGAAATCACGCGTGTAGAATGTTAATATCTGACTGGAATCTTTATAATCCGTCCTTCTTAAAGTAATAGCATCTGTTTTACAGAAATCCATCTTCTACTCTTGGTACATTATAACCCAGGGTCTTCAGTATTTTCGATTCCTCTTCGTGCATCACACTGGCATCTTCTTCGTTGCAGTCATCATATCCCAATAAGTGTAATATACCATGTATAATATATAAAACAATTTCACCTTCAATGGTTATATTTTTTTTGCCTGCTGTATCTACTGCAGTTTCTACTGAAACAATAATTTCTCCACTTAACAAATTTTTATTATTGCTTAATGGAAAAGATATCACGTCTGTAACTTTATCAGAGTTAAAATACTGTTTATTAAGCTCTTTAATCCTGCTATTGTCAACAAGGGCAATACTCAGCCTGGCATCCTTTCCCCGGACAAATAGCGCAGAGGACTTTCCCTCTTTGCTTAATACCTTCTTAACCGCACGCTTAATCTTACTACTCTTAATCTCATAATGCTTTTGTAAGTTAGCTATCTCTATAATCACTTTTTAATTATCGTATGCATCGACAATATCCCTGACAAGCCGGTGCCGTACAATGTCCCTGCGTGTAAGGTATACAAAATCAACCCCTGGTACACCCTTTAACCTCTCCTGGACGTCTATTAGTCCTGATTTCTCTCCGGTCGGCAAATCAACCTGGGTTATATCACCCGTAACTACAACTTTAGTCCTTATCCCAAAACGTGTCAAGAAAGTCTTCATTTGCTTTACGGTACAATTCTGTGCCTCATCCAGTATTATAAAAGAATCATTAAGTGTTCTGCCCCTCATAAAAGCCAGAGGCAGTATTTCTATTAATTCATTCTCAATATATTTCTTTACCTGTCCAATCTCAATCATGTCAGCCAGGGCATCATACAGCGGTCGTAAGTATGGATTTACCTTTGCCTGAATATCACCGGGCAGGAAGCCCAATCTCTCGCCCGCCTCTACAGCCGGGCGAGCCAGTATAATTTTCTTCAGATAACCGCTTTTCATTGTAGAAAGAGCCAGGGATACTGCTAAATATGTCTTTCCTGTCCCTGCAGGACCAATACAAAAGACCAAATCATTATTTCTTATCGCATTGATATATCTGGCCTGACCCTCAGTCCTGGGCGCTACCGGTTGCCCTTTTATAAAAACCTCAACCGACCGTTCTGGTATTGAATGATCTATCTCCCTGTCTATGCCAGCGATAGCAATATCAATGTCGTCTTCATCCAGCTTGCCGGTTCTTCTTATTATTTTTAACAGGCTGTTAACAACGTCAGTCAGCTTTTTAACTCTGTCAAACTCACCTTCATATTTTAACACCCCATTTCTGGCAACAATCTTTACACCAAAGACATCCCTCATGATTCTGAGGTTCTTATCATGGTTGCCAAACAAGATAGAAGCTTCCTGGTTGTTTTCTAGTTGTATCTTATCCTCAACAATTGTACTGTTTTCTGATACTTTACTCATGTTATAACGTGGATCAATATCTAATGATTACTAAGAAATAATATGCGACAGGTATACTTATGAGTAATGAATCTAATATGTCAAGTAAACCGCCGAATGCCGGAATAGTGCTGCTTGAGTCCTTGACCTCCATATCTCTTTTTATAATAGATTCTATTAAATCTCCACATATTCCTGAAGCACCAACTATCAGCCCAAACGGTATTATTACGTAAAAAGGCAGAATCTTCATCCCCGGTATGGTGTTCAGTCCAATGGCTATCAACAGACTGCTGAACAAAGCGAACGCTGCGCCTTCAATAGTCTTATTTGGACTAAAAGATGTTAACTTATGCCTGCCGAACTTTCTGCCAAAAAGATATCCACCTATGTCACCGCCCTTGGTAATCAGCAACACAAAAAGAATCAAACTTAACCCATTGGGCATATACCGAATCGACATTATAAACGAAAGAAAGAAATATATATAAATTATTCCGAAAAATGTAACTGAAACATTCTTAATCGTATCATCAATACCTCGCTTAAAAGCCTGAACACAAAATAGCCAGAAAATTACAGGGAAAAATATGCAGGCGCATATCGGTTTCAAACCCTCTTCATACACCGATAACCAGAGTCCCAGGAAGACAACCACACCTCCAACTATTCCCGACGCCTTGAATGGTGCAAAGCCTTTTTTTTCTATTATATTATAAAATTCAAATAAACACAACCCACCGGCAAGAAGACCCACAAGGCCAAGACCAATATCAGAATCAAAAGAATAATCAAAAAAGACTATACCGCAAAACCCAAGCAGCATGGCGGCGCCAAGTATGATTCTTGTCTTAAGCACACTCATTCTATTAACCCGCCGTACCTTCTTTCTCTTTTAGCATAATCACTCAAGGCCTCTTCCAGGTGTTTCTTCCTGAATTCCGGCCAATAGACAGACGTAAACCACAACTCGGCATAGGAGACTTCCCAGAGCAGGAAATTACTCACACGCATTTCACCACCTGTCCTGATAAGCAAATCCGGATCAGTCATATCTGAGGTATACATGTAACCCTTAAAAACATCTTCATCTATATCTTGAAGTTTAACTACACCTTTCTTCACGTCCCTTGACAGTCCATTTGCAGCATCTACTATTTCAGTCCTTCCACCATAGTTAAGCGCAAGGCACAATATCATCCCTGTATTATTCTTACTTTCATCCATGCTGATAAATAGTTCCTTTTGAACATCCTCCGGCAGGGCCTCTGTCCGCCCAATTGTTTTGAGGATGATATCATTATCTCTTATGGTTGGTCTCTCTGCGATTAAAAACTTCTTCAACATTCTCATCAAAAATTTTACTTCCGTCTTCGAACGTTTCCAATTCTCATTTGAGAATGCATATAGCGTTAATTGCCCTATATGTTTCCTGGCACATTCAGTTGTTATTTCCCTTACAGAATTAACGCCTTCTTCATGTCCTCTGACTCTGAGAAAACCCTTTCGCCTTGCCCAACGCCCGTTTCCATCCATAATGATTGCTATATGATTTGGTAATTGCTTTTTCTTAGTCATTATTTAAATACTGATAATCTGTGAACGTTCGGGACCAACGGATACCATCTTTACTTTCAGTCCGATAATTTCCTCAATTCTTCTTATATAATTCATTGCCTTTCCGGGAAGCTCTTTTACATTCTTGATTTTAGAAGTATCTTCCAGCCAGCCGGCAACCTCTTCATAAACCGGCTCACAATTTTCCAATATATCCAAATCAGCGGGAAAATTATGATAAACTTCTTTGTCACTTTTATATCCCGTACAGATTCTTATTGTTTCCCGGTCATCAAGCACATCCAGCTTTGTCATTATTAGCGAGTCTACGCCGCTGATCCTTACAGAATGCTTTATAGCCACAGCGTCAAACCAGCCGCACCTCCTTGGCCTGCCGGTAGTAGACCCGAATTCACCGCCTTTCTTACGAATATGCTCTCCCTGTTCATCATCAATCTCTGTTGGAAAAGGACCGCTGCCAACCCTGGTTGCATACGCCTTCGTTATCCCGATTATATTGTGAATCTGTTTGGGAGAAACCCCTATACCTGACGACACACCTCCTGCCGAAGCATTAGAGGAAGTAGTAAAAGGATAAGTCCCAAAATCTACATCCAGTAATGCCCCCTGGGCGCCTTCGAAGAGAATCTTTTTTTTGTCCTCTATAGCTACGGCCATCAATTCAACGGTATCACATACAAAGGGAGATATCTTGTCTGCATAAACGCAATACTCTTCATAAATTTCTTCCCATGAAACAGGTTCGTCATTATACAAATTAACGAATAACCGGTTCTTCTCTTCTACCGTTCTCTTCAGCTTCTCCTTAAAATACTCTTTATGCAATAATTCAACAACCCGAATACCTTCTCGCGCTATCTTATCAGTATAACATGGCCCTATACCACGGCCTGTTGTGCCAATCATTGAATTGCCCTTCTGCTTTTCTATGAGTAAATCCAGTTTTTTATGATACGGAAAGACGACATGTGCGCGATCACTGACAAATAAATTCCCGTTCACCTTAATGTTTCTCTTTGTTAACCCCTCAACTTCATCCAGAAACAGACCTGGATCAAAAACAATCCCGTTTCCTATTACACATTTCTTATCCTGATGTAATATCCCTGACGGTATTAAATGAAAAACAAACTTTTCGTCATCAATGATAAGTGTATGGCCGGCATTACCACCACCCTGATACCTCACAATAATGTCATAATCCTTCGCCAGGATATCTATTATCTTCCCTTTGCCTTCGTCTCCCCATTGCAATCCGATAACACAAGTATTTGTCATAAAAACTCACTTTTCTATCAAAATATATGAATATCTTGATGCATAGGAATTTAATTATTGATAACACTTCGGCACCACTCGGTGTGACGTCATCCTGAGCAGAGTCGAAGGATAGTCTTTCATCGTGATAGCTACCTAACTTATGCAAAATAATTATTTAGCTGACTATACAGAAGCCATTGGTAGATATGAAGTTGCAATTATATGTTATTGAGATTAAATGTCAACAACAATAAGGACTTTAGATCACCTCATACTTTGTATTTGGCCAACATTTTCCCTTGACTTCAATAACGTATAGCTTTATCATGCCATTTCAACTCACTCTGTTTTACCAGTATAATAAGTTATCTTAAAGTTCTTATTTACAAGGATGTAGAATCATGAACTTTCTTGCCAAATATAGTCGTTCACAAATCATAATATCTTTTTAAATAAAGTAGAAGTAATTCCAGAGACATAATATTTAAGCCATAGCATTAATTTAAATTGAAAAAATAGATCTGAGTGCAAAATGCCTTATAAACGCGCAAAAGTGAATTCAAAGTACGTACCGAAATCGGTCAAATTAATGGATCAAGTGCACGAAGTCCTCAGGTATCATCATTATGCTATCCGAACAGAATTCGTGTCCTTCAAGAGTTGCTTGGCCACAAAGATGTTACTACAACAGAAGTTTATACTCATGTAATGAATAAGGATTTCAGTGGCCTGAAAAGTCCTTTGTTGGAACTGGAAAATGAATAGAAGTATCTAGTATTACTATACTGCGATTTTACATGATATTACAATATACTGTTATAATCGTGCATTATCGCACAAGAGTAAAGAGTTGGATAGACTAATATTGCAAACACATACTATGCGAGGTAACGAAAAATGAATGAAAACTCAATTTTGACAGACCCGCTTGCATGGATCCTATTGTTACTTTTTCTGCTTATCCTTCTATTACTCTGGTGGATATTCTTTCGCCCACCGGTGCTCTCAGAATCCGTAATCTTATATAACCGCTCCATTGAAAAGCTAGACTGCGATGGCCAATTGAAATGGCAGATACTGAGCTGGCTTGATGGTCCGAGAAACATTCTGATCAACGTGCAAAACAAGGGTGCTTGTCCGGTGAACATCTTTGCCAGGACGCGAGGCAGAGACTTTCCGGTTCTCCAAGCAGCGCCAGGTCCAGTTCAGGATCTCGGAGCTGGACCAATACCCTCGCCTGGATTCCCAACGGCTACCGGCCTTCCCCTTCGGCGTGGAATGATCGTATACGCTGTTTGTGGTTGCATAGCTGGTGAGCCAGAATGTAAATTCGATATTGAGATTAAGACTGTCTAGACACCAATTCGTGGTAGAGAGTGAAATTTCATTGAGGTAAGTTTTCCTGTCCAACAAGGCGCTGCACCGGGCGGCAATGGAGCGCAGCGGAATTGCCGCCCGGTGAGCTTGGTCGTTATATTTAATAGAAAGGAGGTGTTATGCCAGTGAATTATGACCCAGTTCTTACCGATATACTTAAGGACTTAACAAGGATACGATCTGCTTGGACAGAAAATCAATATGATTATGCACCTGATGCCGTGATTAATTATATTGCTGCCAATGATGATGCTCTCAGGTTCTTCGTAAATGAGCTTTACAGATTAACCGACAGAGACGAGAGAAGACGCCTTTGCGATAATCATAGAGGCTTGGATGAGAACATCGTTGCCATAGAAGATCCAGGCACCTTAGATCAATTAGCTGCTGTTGAAAAAGCCACCCAACCAAGTGACGTATATAAACTTTCTCCCATCATTGAGGATGATATTATTGCCCTTATACGGCCAATTGAATACATGCAGCATGTCACTAATTGGACACCTTTCAGCGGAGTAATCAAGAACAGCCCAATTAATATTTAAAATTGTTTATAACTCAACACTGCAAAAAAGGGATCAACTCTTGGCTACATTAGAGTTTACTGTTTATCGCCGCCCCATTTATTGCTTGTCGTAAAAAATGGGACTTGGTTATTTATTTTGTGTCCTGCATTTGCAGAAAACGCAAAAGCAGGGACTATTTAAGAATTGCTATCAAAGTTTTAAGCATAAAACATATAACATTCGCGTCCACCTGACTGGCGTTCCGAGGCGCTCCATTGCCGCCGGTGAGCTTGGTCGTTAGGTTGCCAATAACCTAAGGGAGGGTAACGAATGGAACAATTCTTTAAGTACGCAAGTGAGATCATAGGTGCTGCTGCCTCTAGTCCACTGGGCATTCTTGCGCTGATCATCCTCACCCTTGGGGTGTTGGCATACTTCCTTTTTCGTCAAGCGTCGGAAGCAACGCGAGTTCTAATTTTTGTTCTTGTCCTTGTTGCGCAGAAGAAAGGGGTCACCCATTAGTAGGCCCCCTGTCAAGTAATTAAAACCTCCCTATCCCAAAGGGGCCAAGGGTCAGTCAATCAGCGTCAAGGGGTCTCGTCAAGGGGTCAAATCTCCCCTTGACTGCATTGCCCTGATGCCTTAGAATCTCATTCATGGCAAGACCTTTACGAATTGAATATCCGGGCGCATGGTATCATGTTATGAATCGCGGAGCAAATCGTAATCGGATTTTTTCCAAAAATGATGATTACGAGCTTTTCATAAATGTGCTTAATGAGGCATGCACTCTTTTCAATGTATACGTTTCAGCTTATTGTCTCATGAGTAACCACTATCATATTGTTGTTCATACCCCGGAAGGGAATCTGTCCAGATTTATGAGACATGTAAACGGAGTTTACACTCAACGATATAACAGAAAATATAAAAGAGATGGTACATTGTTCAGGGGACGATATAAAGCCATACTTATTCAGGCGGAGGAGTATCTGACTCAGGTAGTAAAATACGTTCATTGCAATCCATTAAAGGCAAAAATAACAAATAATTTGAATAATTATAAATGGAGCAGTCATTCATTCTATCTTAAAGGCAAATCAGATAGTGATTGGCTGGATATCAATAGTTTGCTTGCTTATTTTTCAAGCAGGAAGAAGGAAGCAATAATTATGTATAAGGAGTTTATGGATATTGGATTAGAGGACGAAGTAATGAGGTTTTATTCCAAAAAGGCTCAATGCTCGATATTTGGTGATAGTGGGTTTGTTGAAATGATTAAAGGAAAATTTGTAAAGAATGACAAAGAGTCTACTTTGGAAATAAAGGAAAAAAGAGTAATTCTCGGTGAAGGAAAAGTAAAAGATATCAATAAAGCAATATGCAATACATTTAATATAGCAGAAAGTATACTATTTCAAACAAGGAGAGGTAATGAAAATATACCTCGATTATTTGCGATATCGTTATCACGTGAATTATCAGGATTGACTTCCCCTCAGATCGCAGAAAGATATAAGATTAAATCATACAAAACTGTAGCTTCAAGTAATTTTCGATTGAAAGAGAGAATGAGGAATAGCAGAAAGATAAAAAAGCAATATACAATGCTAAAGGGACAATGCGGTCAAGGGGAGATTTGACCCTATGCTTTGCTTTTCTACTAATGGGTGACCCCTATGCCTACTCTATGCTCCACTATGCTCCAAATGCCTAACAAGGAAGTTGATCTGTCTGTAGTACTCGCACCGCTCGCACTACAAGCAGATCACTTCAGCGTTAGATGGAGGAAAGAATGAAATTACGACGAAAAGTTCTTTTTGTAATAGTAACAGTATTGTTTTGCATACCTATTATTGAAATAGGATTTAGAATATTACTAAATCTCACAGGAAGTGATGTAGTGACTGTGCTACCAGCTAAAGAAGTTCTTGAAAAGGCTTGGTTTAAGCCTCATCCACATCTGCTGTACGTTTTTAAACCAAATAGCTTTTTTACAATGAATGCTTTCGGAAAGCACAAATTCACAATTAACAAACATGGATTTCGCAGTACTTTAGATTACGACATACAGAATGTCTCCAAGCCTCCGAATACGCTGCGTATAGCAACATTAGGCGGTAGCACAACCATGGGAGTTAATGATGATAAGGAAATATGGCCATATCTTGTTGGAAAATTTCTATCTGAAGACTTACAGAATAAGAACATTGAAGTATTGAACGAAGGAATTATGGGGTATACCTCTCTTGATAATTTGCTTGATTTATCAATGCGTATAATCGACTTTGACTCTGATGTATATGTTATATATTTAGGCGTAAATGATCTATTGCCAAAAGCTCCTTTAAATGTCTATCAGACAGATTATTCTCACTTTAGAAAAACACTTCATGAGAACTTGTATTCGTCACATATTCAATTCTTGCCATCAATCCTTCTGCACTTAAAGACATTTCGCGCTTTATTGCAATTAAGTGGTGTCCCTGATAGTAGGAATTTGATTTTAAATACTGGTACAGGTCAATTTAGAAATTACTTTAATGTAGTCGTCCCTGAAATAACAATCCATGCCTTATAAAATAAGGGTGACAGCGTTTTTTGAGTATGTTAAAATTGCAAGAAATTGCTTTAAATTACTCAAAAACTGGAGGATTTCATGCAAGCAAAACCCAAGTCAGCACAGATGGAATTATTCAAAACACCCCTTAAGAAGATAATAAAGCGGAGTCATGCTTTATGCATTTTAGGAGATAAAATAAAGTGGCATGAGTTTGATAAAACCTTTGGTCCCTTATACAGTGAGGGTAAGGGCCGGCCAGGTAAACCAACACGTTTAATGGTTGGTCTCCATTATATAAAGCATACGTACAACTTGAGCGATGAGGAGGTTGTATTGCAATGGTTAGAGAATCCGTACTGGC